>CAVVRV010000009.1:0-22630 GCA_963750625.1 uncultured Gammaproteobacteria bacterium
TATTAATGTTGGGTTGCTTCCTCTACGACGAATGGGCTCAACCCGAATCGACACGCGAAACGTTGTTACGGCATCAACCGGTGAAACAGGGGCCGACCTCGCGCACCTCGACGGTGGACCACCCAGGCCGCGGGGCACTCGCCGGCGATGGCGATGGCCTGTTCCCGGGTCACGTTATCTATCAGAAAAAGCCGCCGACCATTTCCTTGGCTTCGGCGAAGCGACCGTCGAGCAGCGCGCGTTTGCCGCCGCGCACCGACACCCGCACGCCGGTGACGTCGGATTGCAGGGATTCAACGGCCTTGAGCAGGCCACGGGCCTTGAGGCCTTCGCCGAAGCGGACCATCTGTGCGTAGGCTTGTTGACCCTCTTCCGGCGTGCGTTCGGCACGTGGCCCCGGGGTTCCACGATCAAGAGCAGATAAGCCATGTGGTTTCCTCTGGGTTCATTTGCGTTGGATCTCCGCGAGGAGTTCTCCGCGAGGCGGTCGAAGGTAGCTGTTCCATCCGAGCTGATGCCCGTCACGTTCTGCGACGGTCTCGAACATCTCCTGGCGGAAGCTCATTGTCGTCTTCCCCGGACGGCACTCGGTAAAGCTCAGGGTGACTCGGGTGACATGATCACGGCGATCGTCGGCGCCGTCCGCAGGCGAAGAATAGACCATCCGTTCCGGCGCGGCGATCTCGAGATAGACGCCGCCCTGCCGGTAGTTCCTCGCCGTCGTCGTCTCGCCGCAGGCACAACGCGCCAAGCGCCGCGCGGACACGAGTCGCTTTTCAGATGGGTCGCGGTGAAACCACCGCGGACCCATCCAGCGCGGCGCGTGCGCCGGGTCGGTCCAGGCCTTCCAGACCAGTTCGCGCGGCGCGTCGAAAACCCGCGTGATGACGAGGGCGCGCTGCGAATCCTGGCGCGGAAAACCGCTGTATTCCATTTGGATATTTCGCTTCGTCATGGCGGTGAAGGCATCGTCAGCCGTGGACGCCGGCATTCATCGCGGCCTGCATTTCTTCCGGACTCACGTCGCGGATGTGCGTGGCGATCGACCAATGATGACCGAAGGGGTCTTCGATCTTGCCGTAACGGTCGCCCCAGAACATGTCGTCGACCGGCATGGTGATCTTCGCCCCGGCAGCGACGGCGCGTTTGACGGTCGCGTCGACGTCCTCGACATACAGATGGATCGTGACCGGCGAGCCTTTGAGCGACTTCGGTCCGAACGAGCCGAAGTCGGGAAATTCGTCCGCCAGCATGACGGCCGAATCGCCGATGCGGAGCATCGCGTGCATGAGTTTGCCCTGCGGGCCGGGCAGCCGACCCAATTCAACGGCGCCGAAGGCTTGCTTGTAAAACGTGATGGCATCGGCGGCCCCGTTGCAGACCAGGTGCGGCGTGACCGTGATGCATTCCATCGGGAACTGGTTTTACTTGCGGTTCAGTCATTTTCATATCTCCTTGTGATTTTGGGTTCGGAGCGACGTCATTGCTCGCTCCGGCAATTCCTCGGCGATGGTCAGGCATACTGGACGTCGAATTTAAGCGCGCGCGTTTGCGCGTCTTCCGCGACCGGCCGGACCTCGACGCATCCCAGCGTGCGCCCGGGATCATCGATGCCACACGGATGGCCTCATCCATATCCGCTGCTTCGATCAGGTAATAGCCGCCGAGCAGTTCCTTGGTTTCGGCGAAAGGCCCGTCGGTGACGGCGATCTTGCCGTCGCGCACGCGCACCGTGGCGGCCATGGCCGGGGGCAGCAGCCGGTTGGCGCCGATAAAATGACCGCTGTTTTTGATGCTTTCAGTGAAGCTGGCGTACTCCTGGAAATGCCGCTTCGCCTCCGCTTCCGGCATATGCTCCATCACCTTCTCGGCACAGATCAGGCATAGGTATTTCATGGTGTGCTCCTGGGTTAGTTTCGGTTTGCGGCACTTTCCGGCCGATTAAAATTGCTCATTGGTATGTCTCCAGCCCATCGATCCGTCGACGCGCAAGCTGCAAGTAAGGTTGGCGTTGGCACCGGGCGGTGCAGGAGTGGCGCAATTACTTCTTCGTCCCGATCTCCATCTCGCGAAAGCGCTCGACCGCTCTCGCTGGGCCCGAAGTCTTCCAGCTCGAACAGCTGGCGCACCTCGATCTCGCCTTCCTTGCCGTCGCCGGCGGGGTTGGGGAAGCGCCGGGTCCATTCCATCGCTTCTTCCCGCGACTTCACCTGGATCATCGTGTAGCCGGCGATCAGTTCCTTCGTCTCGGTGAAGGGTCCGTCGACCACGCTGCGCTTCGAGCCGGAATACTTGATGCGCCAGCCCTTCTTGCTCGGCTGCAACCCGGAGCCATCGAGCAGCACCCCGGCCTTCTGCAACTCCTCGTGGAAGTTCGCCATGTCGGCGAGGAGTTTCTCCTCCGGCATGACGCCGGCCTCGGAGTCCTTGGTGGCTTTGACAATAATCATGAATCGCATGGTCGTGTCTCCTTTCAGGTTTCGGGTTTGGAGCAGGGCTTCCGGACAATCGCGACCGGGTATGTATTCTCGCTCTACTGTACGACGAATGAGGAAGGTTGAAATCGACAGGCCTAATTTTTTTGTGAGTATTATTTAAAACGTCCGCAATGACTTGGCTTTTTCGTGGCGCCTGTTCGGTTAGCCATACGAAATTAACCCTTGGGGGTGTAGGCTAAAGTCCTGGTTTTGACGGACCAAATCTCGGGAGATCGCCGATGGAACTCAAGGGATCATGTCACTGCGGGAGCGTGAAATTCACCGTCCAGTCGCCGCACCCGTATCCGTTCAATCTTTGTTATTGCTCGATCTGCCGCAAGACCGCGGGCGGGGGCGGATATGCCATCAATCTGAGTGGCCGGTACAAGACACTGAAGGTTAAGGGCAAGACAAATATTTCAGTCTACCGTGTGCGGTTGCGCGACGAAGCGACCGGGAAAATCACCAAGAGCACGGCGCGCCGGCATTTCTGCAAGAAATGCGGCAGCGCGTTGTGGCTCTGGGACCCGGGTTGGCCGGAGCTGGTGCATCCCTTTGCCTCGGCGATCGACACCGATCTTCCGGTTCCGCCCGAGCGCACGCACCTGATGCTGGCATCGAAGGCGAACTGGGTGCCGGTCCTCGCCGGCCCGCGCGACCAGAAGTTCGACGAATACCCGGAAGAATCCATCGCCGAGTGGCATCAGCGATTGTGCCTTGAGTGCTGAGGAAGCTTCGGCTGATATAAAGGCCGAAGTGACTGAAAATAAATTACCCCGGCTCCTTAATTCTCTAATCTTTTCAGCCACGCCGGGCAGCGGCGCCAAAACCTGCTATCTTTTTTAATGACAGGGTTCATGCAACATGGACCCCGGAATTTCCCGGCATGAAAGGGCAATCGCAACCGATCAGGCAGCAGCAATATTTTTCAGTGTTCTGACATGAAGCGCTATATCACCACGGCCGCCATACTTCTGTCTTTAATAAGCAGTCTTGGCGTCGTTGACGACGTCCATGCGCAAGCGATCACGCAGGCGCTTCCCCAGGCCGATCATGTCGTCGTCATAAAGGGCGCGAGGACGCTTACGCTGATGCGCCAGGGGAAGATGATAAAGACGTACAAGGTTTCACTGGGTCGTGAACCGGTCGGCCCCAAGGAAAAGGCGGGCGACTCGAAAACGCCGGAGGGCGATTACATCATCGATGGGCGCAACCCGCGCAGTAAATTCCACTTGGCGCTGCATATTTCCTATCCCGGTCCGCAGGACAAAATTCAGGCGGGAACGCGACGGCCGCGTTCCCGGCGGCGCCATCATGATTCACGGGCGTCCCAATTGGACCGGCTGGATTCGCGCCCTCTATGAGGACCGCGACTGGACGGATGGATGCATCGCCGTGAGCAACGCGGAGATGGATGAGATCTGGTCGGCGGTGCCGGACGGCACGCCGATTAGCATTCTTCCGTGATTCGAATCCCTGCTGGCGCGAGAATCTATCTATATCAGAGTCTGGCATGAACCCGGAAGTGGTCCCGACCAGATGCCAGCATCTCGTTTCACCCCGTAATTCATCTTCGTAGTCATTCGACAGGGGCCGCGAACCGCACGCGTGACGCCGTTCTTCTGCCAGGTTCCGGGTTTAGAACGAGTATATAACCGCGCTCATAAATAATCCGCGTATTCACTAGCGAATCCATCAGTTCCGGTACGGGAATTGAACGGGAAATTTTGACGCCGGTCAGAGTCATAATACGGAAGGATTGCTAGTATTTTTTTCCGTTAACAAGGAGAAACCTGCCATGAAACATAACGCACTGCGTGTCGCGGGACTTCCCGCGGCGCTTCTGGTTCTTACACTCGGCGCCGGCTGCGCCACGAGTGGTGATGTCGACGCCGTGAGAAAGCTGGCCCAGGACGCCAAGGACTCGGCTGACCAGGCAAATCGCACCGCGGCGGAAGCAGCGACGGCTGCGAAAGAAGCGAAGGACGAGGCCGCTGCCGCGCGGGCCGCGGCGACGGCGGCGCAACGCTCTGCCGAGGAGGCCAAGGCGGCCTCGCAGATGACGAACGAGAAGATCGACCGCGCGTTCAAGAAGGCGGTTCAGAAGTAATCAGTCCGAGACCGCCACCGGAATGCCGTTCAGTCTAACGGCCTCGCGGAGTGACGCGGTCCCAATCCACGCGTGCGGTGCGTCCGCTCGTGGCCGTTGACCACTGCGCGCACCGCGGGTGTGAGGTTGTCCTTCGCCTCCGCCAGGTTTTCTTCGAGCGGCGGGTGGGCCTCGAAGTAGAGCACGCCGCGGTACCACCCGGCCTTGTACGGCTGATTGACGATGCGTACCGGCGTACCGACCGGCACTTCCTCGAACAGGCGCTGGATATCCTCCGGGTAAAGACGAATGCATCCGTGCGTCGCGCGCATGCCGATGCCGTACGGCCGGTCAGTTCCGTGGATGAGATAGCCGGGCCGCCCGAGTTGCAGCGCGTACTGTCCGAGGGGATTGTCCGGACCGGCGGCGACCTCGGGCGGCAGCGCTTGGCCTTCCTGCTCATGTTCGGCGCGGATCGAGGCCGGCGGGTACCACACGGGATTGATGACCTTGGCCGTCACGCGCGTGAGACCCAGCGGCGTGGTCCAGTCCATGCGACCGATGCTTACGGGAAAGGTCACGACCGTCGGCGGCTTGCCCGTTGATGGTTTGGGATAATAATAGAGCCGCATCTCGGGCAGGTTGAGCACCAGACCCACGCGCGGCGCGTCCGGCAGGATGTGCTGCGTCGGCAGAATGACGCGCGTGCCTTCACCGGGCAGCCACGGATCGACGCGCGGGTTGGCGCGCAGGATCTCCTCGTAACCAAGATGGTACGCGCGGGCAATATCGGAGAGCGTATCCTGGTGGCGCGCCCGCACCACGCTGACCTGACCGATCACGTCCTCTCCCGCCGGCGGCAGCTCGTAGGTCTGTGCCGATGCATCCTGCCGGCCGAGAGAATCGACGAGCACAGCCCGAAGCAGCAGGGCGCCACTCCGCGAGCCTTTTCGATCACCGGTCATGCGGGATTTCTCCATACGGACGTCAGGATAAGCCAGCCGGTTTCCATAATGCAAAACCGGCGGCAGCGATCTGTCTCGCCATTGGATGATAAAGTATGCGGACAGTCTATAACGATCGCATCATGAGAAATTAACCGCATGGAATCCGCCAATACCTTGGGCCTCATCGCCGGTGCGCTTACCACGGTGGCCTTTGTTCCCCAGGTGATCAAAATCTGGAAAACAAAACACGCGACCGACATCTCCCTGGGCATGTTCGCGATTTTCAGCTGCGGCGTGCTGCTGTGGCTGTTCTATGGCATCGAGATCGACGCCATGCCGGTCATCGTCGCCAACGCCATCACGCTGGGGCTGTCGCTGACGATTCTGTTTTTCAAGATCAAATTCAAATAATGTCGCCGCTATAGTGCCCGGTGGCGGCAGCGGTTAAAATCGCGGCCATTCGACACATTGCCTGGAGTGCCTTCATGCCAGAGACACTGTATCAATCGGACATCAAGAGTCTGCACCTGCGCCACCGCGGCAAGGTGCGCGACATTTACGATATCGACGACGGCCATATGCTCATCGTCACCACCGACCGGCTCTCGGCCTTCGACGTGGTGCTGCCCGATCCCATCCCCGGCAAGGGCGCGGTGCTCACCGCGATGTCGAATTTCTGGTTCGACCGCACGCGCCAGCTCATCGCCAACCAGTTGACGGATATTCCGCTCGAACAGGTGCTGAAGGATCCGGCCGAACGCAAACAGGTCGAAGGCCGCGCGATCGTGGTGCGCAAACTCAAGGCGCTGCCGGTCGAGGCCATCGTGCGCGGCTATCTCGTCGGCAGCGGCTGGAAGGAATACAAGCAGAGCGGCACGGTTTGCGGCATCAAGCTGCCCGCGGGCCTGAAGGAGGCCGACCGCCTGCCGGAACCGCTGTTCACGCCGTCCACCAAGGCGGCCGTCGGCCAGCACGACGAGAACATCAGCTTCGAGAAGGCGGCGGAACTCCTCGGCCAGGACATCGCCGCGAAAGTGAAGCAGGCCACGCTCGCCATCTATAAGGAGTGCGCCGCCTACGCGCTCACGCGCGGGATCATCATCGCCGACACCAAGTTCGAGTTCGGCCTGGACGAGCAAGGGCACGCTGACACTGATCGACGAGGTGCTGACGCCGGACTCCTCGCGCTTCTGGCCGGCCGACCAATACAAGCCCGGCGCCAACCCGCCGAGCTACGACAAGCAGTTCGTGCGCGACTGGCTGGAGGCGAGCGGCTGGAACAAGAAACCGCCGGCACCGAAACTGCCGCCGGAGGTGCTGGCGAAGACCGCGGAGAAATACCGCGAGGCGCTCACGCGCCTCACCGGTGCCTGAGGCTTGGGCCGGGGTTGAGCGATAACCCGTCATCCAGACGTAGCCTGAAGTTTTTGCGCCACCGCCTCGGCGACTTTCATCCCGTCCACGGCGGCGGAGATGATGCCGCCGGCAAAGCCCGCGCCCTCGCCGGCGGGAAATAAGCCCTTGGTATTCGTGCTTTCGAAAGTTTTCATCGCGCGTGATGCGGATCGGCGCGGAGGTGCGCGTCTCGACGGCGGTGAGCACGGCGTCGTCCATGGCGAAACCCTTCAGCATTTTGTCGAATACCGGAATCGCCTCGCGGATGGCGGCGATGGCGTAGTCCGGCAGCGCCGTGCCCAGGTCGGTCCAGGTCACGCCGGGAGTATAAGAAGGAATAACCGAACCCGGCCCGGTCGAAGGCCGGCCGGCGAGAAAATCGCCGACGCGCTGGGCCGGCGCGTTGTAATTTTTCCCGCCCAGTTCAAACGCTTGTTCCTCGAGCTCGCGCTGCAGCGCAATGCCCGCAAGCGGATCATCGCTCCCAAAGTCCTGTGGCGTAATGTCGACGACGATGCCGGCGTTGGCGTTGCGCTCGCTGCGCGAGTAATGGCTCATGCCGTTGGTGACCACGCGTCCTTCCTCGGAGGTCGCCGCCACGACTTGTCCGCCCGGACACATGCAGAAGCTGTACACCGAGCGGCCATTTTTGCAGTGGTGCACCAGCTTGTAATCGGCGGCGCCGAGCACCGGATGCGCCGCCTCCGAGCCGAGACGGCAGCGGTTGATCAGCGTCTGCGGATGCTCGATGCGAAAGCCGATGGAAAACGGCTTGGGTTCGATGTGCACGCCGCGGCGGTGCAGCATTTCAAACGTGTCGCGCGCGCTGTGGCCCAGGGCCAGGATGACCTGATCGGCGTCGATGGATTCGCCATTCGCGAGCGTCACGCCG
This sequence comes from uncultured Gammaproteobacteria bacterium, assembly GCA_963750625.1. Taxonomy (GTDB): domain Bacteria; phylum Pseudomonadota; class Gammaproteobacteria; order Acidiferrobacterales; family Sulfurifustaceae; genus Sulfuricaulis. Next base: position 7,801 of record CAVVRV010000009.1, read on the forward strand.
CGCACCGCGCCGTTTTCGATCACGATATCCGTGACGTGACTCCCGAAGCGGATCTCGCCGCCGAGCTCGACAATCTTGTGCCGCAGATTTTCGACGACCTTCACCAGCCGCAGCGTGCCGATGTGCGGCTTGCTGATGTAGAGAATTTCCTCGGGCGCGCCGGCGTCGACGAAATCCTGAAGAATCCTTTTTATATGGTGCCCACGGTCCTTGATGCCGGTGTGCAGCTTGCCGTCGGAAAACGTTCCGGCGCCGCCCTCGCCGAACTGCACGTTGGACTCGGGATTGAGGCGGCCCTGGCGCCAGAATCCCCACACGTCCTGGCTGCGTTCGCGCACGTCCTTGCCGCGTTCCAGGATCAGCGGCCGGAAGCCCATGCGCGCCAGCGACAACCCGGCGAACAGGCCGCAGGGGCCGGTGCCGATGACCACCGGCCGTTTGCCGAAATTCGCCGGCGCCTGGACCGGGTAATGATAGGTCTCATCCGGCGCTTGGCGGATGTGCTGGCTGTGCCTGAAGCGCGCCAGCAGTGCCGGCTCGTCTTTGACCTCGGCGTCGAGTGTGTAGACGAACACGACCTCGCTGGCCTTGCGCGCGTCGTAGCCGCGGCGGCGCACGTGGTAGCCGAGCAGTTCCGGTTCGGATATTCCCAGCGCGCGCAGGATCGCGGCCTTGAGTTCGGGCTCGCGGTGGTCGAGGCCGAGCCTTATTTCGGTCAGACGCAGCATGGAGTATTACGGCAGGTCGGGATGATCGGCATGAATGGCTTGCGCCGTATTATGGCACAATGGGCGCGAAGTTCAGGATCATCGCTGATATCAAGTTTCAGCTTCGGAGGAACCAGAACGAATGACAGCCGCAAAAGTTTTTCGCCGGGGAATGATTCTGTTGGCGTTGATCGGCCTGCCTTGTTTCGCTCTGCGCCAGCGAGCCGGAGACGGACCACGATAAAATGCATGAACACGGAGCCATCATGGCAACCGGTGGTCACTGGATGGCGCCGGAAGAAGCGGCCAAGCGGCCCAATCCGGTGAAGGCCAATAACGCCTCGCGGGCGCGTGGCAAGAAACTGTTCGCGGCGAACTGCGCCAGCTGTCATGGCGCAAGCGCGCGCGGCGACGGACCCGCGGGTGCGGCGCTCAATCCCAGGCCGGCCGATTTGACGGTCATGGCCGGGCAGCATCCGGACGGGGATTTCGCCTGGAAGATCGCCAACGGCCGCGGGCCGATGCCGGCGTGGAACGGCCAACTGAGTGAAAAAAATATCTGGGATCTGGTGAATTTCATTCAGAGCCTCGCCGGGCCGAAGAAAAACCATCAGCACGATCATCGGCATTGAACCCTTGACGGGCGCAACGATTTTCTTTGCCGCGCGCAACAATTATCATTGCGGCAACGGTGGCGGGCATACCGATTCCAGGGGCATGAAAAAAATTGTACTGATGATGGCGGCAGCGCTGTTGGTCGGCGCTTGCGGCAAAAAAGAACCGGAGGCGCCGGCCGTCAAGGATCAAGCCAACCGGCCTTTCTCCACGGAAAGCCTGTTTCGCGGCGTGCGCCTGTATCAGGAGCACTGCGCCCTGTGTCACGGGCCGGAGGCGCAGGGACATCCCGACTGGCAGAATCCCCAGGTGGTCGCCGCGCCGCCGCTGAACGGCACCGGCAACGATTGGAAGCGGCGCAAGCAGGACATGATCGCGATCATCCGGAACGGCGCGACGCGCCACGGGGAGCCGGTGATGCCGGCGTGGAAGGGGCGGCTGAGCGATCAGGACATCGAGGACATCATCGCCTGGTATCAGGCGCTGTGGCCGGCGGAGGTCTATCAACGCTGGCGCGAGACCGAGGCCCGGACGGCCGCGTCGAAGCGTTGAACCGCGGTCGCCGATCATAACCGCGAACTATTTCTGAAGGAGAGTCACTAATGGGTATTGCCATCTGGATCATCATTATTCTGATCATTGCCGCGCTCATCAAGTATCTGTTGAATGATTCGGACAAGAAATAGGAGGCAACATGTATGGATTCAACATTATCCTGACAGACAGTTTCGACAACACTGTCAAGCGCGTCACCGAGGCGCTGAAGACCGAGGGCTTCGGCGTGCTCACCGACATCGACGTGCAGGCGACGATGAAGGCCAAGCTCAATGTCGACGGCGCGCCTTACCGCATCCTCGGCGCGTGCAATCCGCCGCTGGCGCACAAGGCCATCACCGCCGATCCGGACATCGGCCTGCTGCTGCCGTGCAACGTGGTGGTGCGCGAGCAGCCGGACAAGAAAATCAACGTCGGATTCATGGACCCGATCGCGGTTCTGAAACTTACCGACAATCCCGCGATTACGGAAATGGCGAAAGCTGTGCGCGGCAAGCTGGAGCGCGTGCGCGATTTGCTGAAGGCATGATTATTAATCGAATAAATCGTTTATTTTCGCCCGCCAGGTGGAATGTGAACGAACGTTACGCCCGACGTTTATTTTTCTTGTCCTGATACATTGTTTTATCCGCGCGCACGACTAGCTCATCTACTGTACAAGGTGCCTCCGGATCGAAATGCTCCATGCCTACGCTGAACGCTAATGGGTAGCGCCGCCCGGCCATGTCATTTTGGGCTTTGATATTGTTATGCAAACGTGCCATTACGACTTTGGCGCCCTCTAAGTTGCAGTTCAGGACCAACACCGCAAACTCATCACCGCCCAGACGGGCAATAATGTCCGATTCCCAGAAGGTTTTGCGCAAGACACCCGATGCTTCAACCAGCGCTTCGTCGCCCACCCCATGGCCCAGGGCATCGTTGATTGTTTTCAATCCATCCAGATCGAGAAAAAACATAAACAATTCTTGTTTGTTGCGATACGTCAGCTTGAATTGCTGTTCTGCCAGGGCGAAAAAACCACGCCGGTTCCTGAGACCGGTCAGTTCGTCAGTGTGCGACATCTCGCGAATGGCTTCCTCGTCGCGTTTGCGCCCGGTAATATCGGTGTGCGTGCCGATCATGCGTGTGGCTTTGCCGTTGCCATCGCGCTCTACGATCATTCCGCGGTCCAGTATCCATTTGTAGGCCCCGTCCTTGCACAGAACGCGGTGTTCGTTCTCGTAATAGGCCGTCTCGGCTTTCATGTGTTTTTCAACGTCGGCATAGACGCGTGCCTTGTCATCGGGGTGAACGCGCTTGTCCCATTCCTCGAGCCGGTTGGAGATTTCATGCTCCCCGAATCCGAGCATTTCCTTCCAGCGTTTGGAGAAAAAGACTTCATTAGTTTGCATGTTCCAGTCCCAGACCCCGTTCTGGGACCCCTCCAGCGCGAAATGCCAGCGCTGTTCGCTTTCGCGCAGTTTGCCGGTCATGGCCTCGGCCAGCGCCACGGCGCGGGTACGCGTGGTCGACAGCGACCAGACGATGCCGAACAACAGGAAACTGATCACGATCCCTGTCAGCAGCGCCGCGGTCGGATAGTAATGCAGCACCGTGGCATCGAAAGCAGGGCGGCTCGCAAACTGCAGTGTCCAGGAGCGGCCGGCCAGCTCGATGACCCGTGAGCGGGTAAACCGTGGTCGATAACCCGTCGGCAAGGGATTGTCGCGGGTATCGTCGTAAAGCAGGGTTTCTGGCGCCGAAGTCATGTCGTCGAATATCCACAGTGCGATATCGGGCTCCCTCTGGCCGAGAATGCTTCGCATCAGGTCGTTCGCGCGGTAGGGACTGTAGGTGAATCCAATCAATGCCGCGCGTCGTTGCGCGACCGTGACCGTCGGCAAGTCGTGGCGGTAGACCGGGGCATACAGGAGGAAGCCGGCCTGTGTGTCCTTCCCCGTTTCCTGAATCAGTGCCACCTTGCCTGAAAGCATCGGTCGGCCTGTGTCGCGCGCCTGTGCCATGGCCGCGCGGCGGATCGATTCGGTATACATGTCGTAACCGAAGGCGCGGCGGTGGCTGTCATCGAAGGATTCGAGATAAACGATGGAGTGATATTCCTCGCGTTGTCCGCCTGGCCAAAGGGTGTAATGGGGAAAGCCCTCGGCGCGAATACGCCGGACATGGGCGGCGAGGTCTTTGGGAAGAATGCGCTGGCTGAAGCCCACGCCCAGGATACCGGGGTAGCGTTCGTTGATATGCTGTGCTTCCATGAAGGCGCGCCAATCATGGCGATCCACGTGTTGCGATGCGGCGAACAGGCCGCTCGCACCGAGCAGAAGTTGTTCGTGTTGCTGCATGTGGAACTGGATTGCTGACTCGATCTGCTGCGTCCGTTTTTCGAAGCGTTGCGATCCGTCCTTCTGCATTTCCTCGATGGAGGCGTACCAGATCCACAGGCTGAGCGTCAGCGAGCCGGTCAGAACCACCCAGGCCAACGGGGCACCGATCGATGCCGTGGTGCCGCTGGATCGGATCGTGCCGTTATTGACCGGATCCACCGGGCCGCGCCAAGCGTAGCCAAGTGTTCCCAGCGCCAGGACCACGAAGCCGATCGACGTGTGAAATGCCATTTGGGTAAACATGCCCCACCCGGTCGCGAGGAACAGGCGAGTCAGGTAGGCTAACACAACCGTCAATGCCAGGATCAAAACAGCCGCGGCGGAGACGCCGGCCGCGTGCCGATGCCATTTAGACGGCCTGCGCGCCGCCAGCAGCAACAGCGCCAAGTTCAACAGCGAAAAACATACGGCCGTGTTCAGGCCCATACGGCCCGGGTAAGGGTTTTCAATCGGCGCATCCGCGGACATGATCAGCTGATCGATGCCGAGATCGATCGTAAAGAGGTATTCGATGGAGGTGGCTGCTCCCAGGCTCAGTGCCACGGCCGCCGCGGCGATTGCCGTCCGCGACCATCCTTGATGCAGAGCAAGCAACCCCAAGCCGCAGGACAGAAAACCGAGCGCGGTGTTGTATTGCATCCCGGCGAACATCGGATGGATCTGTATCAGGGCGAGGGTGTGCGTGTACCAGCCGACCAGCACGAGCAGTCCGAGTACGATGCTGAAGCCGGCGGCGACGGGCGTGAAGCGTCTTGCCCAAGTCATGGCTATACCATCCTGTTTTTCGAGGATACGGTGATTGTGGCGTAGCTGGTAAAGACTGCCGACCTGTCAGCCATTGTGGGTTCCCGGATAGCTGGATGTCGTGCATTAAGTATAGTTATGAGTTTGCAATGATCGGGCCAGGTGGTCACAGAGGAGCCCTTCTTAAATTGGTTCTCATCAAAGCTGGCATCCGGTATTCTTTAGCGTATTACTGGGTTATACGCCGGCTGATCGACGCGGAGGCCTGCTTGCAGTAATTGATCCCAGGGCCAACAAATCTGTACATCCAATTCGTTGCGAGGAGGCAATATGAGCGCGACAGGCGAGACACATTATTCCGTGCGGGGCATGAAATGCGGCGGCTGCATCGCCAAGGCCACCGAGGCGGTGTCTAACCTGCCCGGCTTTGTCAGCGCCGAGTTCGATCTGAAGAGGCGGCACGGCCGTGGTAAAAGGCAGCGTGGACCCGCAAGCCGTGGTCAATGCCCTGACCAAAGTCGGTTATCCGGCGGAAGTGAAGCAAGACTGACCCGCCGGTTTATTAGGACTTCAATCATGACCGCGGCGATTCCGGCGGAAGCGAACACGCACCGGCTGTCCATCTCCGGCATGAGCTGCGCCGGATGCGTGGCGACGGTCGAAAACGCGCTGAAGAATGTGCCGGGCGTGGTCGAGTCCACGGTCAATTTTGCCGAACACACCGCGACGGTGCGCGGTAACGTCGAAGCCGGAAAGCTGATCGAAGCGGTCACCGCGTCCGGTTACGGCGCGGCCGAGCTGCGCGGCCTCGAGGACGAGACCGAAAAAGAAGCCGCCGAGCTGGGTCACTACCGCGCGCTGCTGCGTAAGTTCATCGTCGCCGGCGTCGTCGGCCTGCCGCTGATGCTCGCCGAGCCGCTGGGCCTCATGCCGATGCTCGATACGCCGTCGGGCCGGGTCTTCTGGCTCGCGATCGGCGCGGCGACGCTGTTCGTGCTGGTCTATGCCGGCGGCCATTTCTTCCGCGGCGCGTGGAAATCCTTCCGCGCGCACAACGCCAACATGGACACGCTGATCGCGCTCGGCACCGGCGCGGCGTGGGTGTACTCGATGCTGGTGGTGGTCTTCCCGGGCATCGTGCCGAGTCTCGCGCGCCACGCCTATTTCGAGGCCGCCGCGATCATCATCGCCCTGATCAATCTCGGCCAGGCGCTCGAAATGCGCGCCCGCGGCAAGACCTCGGAGGCGATCAAGCGCCTCATCGGTCTTCAGCCCAAAACCGCGCGCGTGATCCGCGACGGGCAGGAACTGGACATCCCGATTTCCGAGGTCGGTCTCGATGAAACCATCCGTGTGCGACCCGGCGAAAAAATTCCGGTCGATGGCGTCATCATCGAAGGCCATTCCTCCGTGGACGAGTCCATGCTCACCGGCGAGCCGATGCCGGTGGAAAAAAAGACCGGCGATGAAGTGGTCGGCGCCACGTTCAACAAGTCCGGCAGTTTCCTGTTTCAGGCCAAGCACATCGGCGCGGACACCGCGCTCGCGCGCATCATCGAAATGGTGCGCCGCGCGCAGAGCTCCAAGCCCGCGATCGGGAGACTGGCGGATAAAATTTCCGCCGTGTTCGTGCCGTCGGTCTTGATCATTGCGGTGTTCACGTTTCTGGTGTGGCACAACTTCGGCCCCGAGCCCAGGCTTTCCTACTCGCTGGTGGCCACGATGACGGTGCTGATGATCGCCTGTCCGTGCGCGCTAGGATTGGCCACGCCCATCTCTATTATGGTAGGCGTGGGCAAGGCGGCGGAATACGGCATTCTCATCCGCAACGGCGAGGCGTTGCAGCAGGCGGGCAAACTTACCACCATCGTGCTCGACAAGACCGGCACCGTCACCGAAGGCCGGCCCACGGTGACCGCGCTGGTGCCGGCGACGGGCTGGGACGAGCAGAAATTGCTCACGTGGCGGCGAGCATCGAGACCGGTTCGGAGCATCCGCTCGCCGAGGCAATCGTCGCGGCGGCCAAGGCCAAAGGCATCAAGCTTTCCGCCGTCAGCGGTTTCGAGGCCATCACGGGTCACGGCGTGTCGGCGACGATCGAGGGCAAGAAAGTATTGTTCGGCAACGCGCGCCTGATGGCGAAACACAAGATCGATCTTGGAAATCTTCCGCAGCCGCGCGGAACAACTCGCGGCGCAGGCACAAACACCGATGTTCCTTGCCGTTGGCGACAGCGTCGCCGGCATCGTGGCCGTGGCCGATCCGATCAAGCCGGATTCGAAAGCCGCCATCGCGCGGCTGCACGCGATCGGTCTCAAGGTGGTGATGATCACCGGCGACAACCGCGCCACCGCCGAGGCCGTGGCACGCGAGGTGGGCATGGACGAGGTCATGGCCGAGGTACTGCCGGGCGACAAGGCGGCGAAAGTTTCCGAGCTTCAGGCGCGCGGCGAGATCGTCGGCATGGTGGGCGACGGCATCAACGACGCGCCGGCGCTGGCGCAGGCCGACGTGGGTTACGCCATCGGCACCGGCACCGACGTGGCCATCGAGTCCGCGGACGTGACGCTGATGCGCGGTTCGCTGCATGGCGTGGCCGACGCCATCGCCATCTCGCGCGCCACGGTGCGCAACATCAAGCAGAATCTGTTCGGCGCGTTTATTTACAATGTACTCGGCATTCCCATCGCCGCCGGCGCGCTGTATCCGTTCACCGGCTTGTTGCTCAATCCGATCATCGCCGGGGCGGCGATGGCGATGTCGTCGGTGACGGTGGTGAGCAACGCCAACCGCTTGCGATGGTTTCAATCGGGACAGACCCGCACATGAACGCGTGGACCATCAATCTGGCTGGACTGGGTCTGATCGGTCTGATCGTCTGGTGGTTCTGGCTGTACCGCCCGCAGGCGCTGCGCGCCGCCGGACCGCAGCCGATTGAAATCATCGTCGCCGACGGCGTTTACACGCCGGCCCGTATCGAAGTCCCGGCGGGCAAACCCGTGACATTGCGTTTCATTCGCAAGGATCCCAGTCCCTGCGCAGAGAAGGCGTTGTTTGACAGTCTCAGCGTAAGCGCTGATCTGCCAATAGGAAAACCCACGGATGTGATTGTGACGCCGCCGCAACCGGGTGAATACGAGTTCACCTGCCAGATGCGCATGTACCGGGGTGCATTGGTGGCACGGTAGTGCGTCGGCGTGTTCCGCGCGCACCGGTGTGCGTCAGTTTACATTCCTTACGCGCATATCTGGCGGCATAAGGGCGCGTCGCGTCCTGATACCGCCGGGTGGTCCAAACTGCAGAGGACTGCCGGCCAGCGCTTCCAGCCGCTTGCGCTTGCGAATGGAGATGGAACCGCGCGGCGCTTTAATAATCGCTTCGCGTTTGAATTGGGCCATGATGCGGCTGACCGTCTCCACGGTAATGCCCAGGATTTCCGCCATCTCGTTGCGCGACAAATGCAGCTTCTGCGTTTTCCCGGCTTTGTCATCTGTCTTATGTGGTAGCAGGTTCAACAGGAGCGCGGCAACCTTTTCCAGTGCTGTTTTTTGACCCAACACTTGTATCAGGGTTCGTGCCTGTGCCAGTTGTTCAGTGATCGCCAACAGCACGTTAAGGGATACCTTTGAGTTTTTCGCCAGCACTTTCATGATATCGCCGTGCTTGATCCGACAGAACACCGACGGTGTGAGGGTCTTGGCGCTGTAACCGTACATCGGGTTACCGATGGCATCGAACCCGAGGAGATAGCCTGGTCCGACCAAGCCAATAAGGTGCTCATGTCCATTGACGTCCGATCTCGTGAGCTTGATCTGTCCTTCACGGATTACATACAGGTATGTCGACGGGTCGCCGGCGCGAAACAGCGTTTCGCCCGGACCGGTGTTGCAGAGGCTGAGCAGTGCCCGGATATCGCGCACCTGCATCTTGGGGAGACCCGAGTAAAGCTTGGCCTCACAGAACCGGCATTCCTCATCATCTTGACAGGAACAGGATTCCAGCTTCGTCTGTCGCATCTGGCTTGGTGATAACAGACGGGCACCGTTGCTCCGCGCGTGCGGTACGCGCTTGTGCTGATTCGTCTGCTGACTTTCCCGTTTCATTGATACGTTCTCATTCTTATTGAATGAATATATTTTTGAAACTCGGGCATGTGACTCGTAGATGATCATCCTTACGCTGATGATCGTCGTCAACTGTTCAGCAAGCCTGATGAAGTGCTTGATTTGCACAAAGTAAACGGGAATTGTCTCGTCGCTGAGTTGATCTACATCAATGATGAAATTTTTTAACGCGCTAGCTTTGATGACCTAAATGATCAATCGTGTTAAACCAGTTTCGCTGGATGAAAAATTGATTAAAGTCAGCTATTTACCAGGATTAATGAAGTGAAGTAGAGGCGCATGGTATTCGAAATAATCTCAACGCTGGATTGATATATATCAATAAATGAAATTCTCCAATTCGGTAGCTTGGCGTAGTATGAATGACCAAACGCGTGTAACCGTCTGTCCACAAGCGGGGAAGTTATGAAAATAAATCGATCTGCGTATCAATGGTCCAGCCTTGTTGCGTTAGCGAGCATGCTGGCAATCGCGTTGACGGGTTGCAGTGGCGACGATGGCAGCCAAGGCCCGCCGGGACCGCCGGGAACCACGCCGGAACGTGGCGTCGTATCAGTGCCAGCTGCGACGTCGCTGACGATCAACATTACCAGCGTGACCATCAACAGCCCGCCGGTGGTGAATTTCACCGTCACCAACCAGGACGGCGTTGCGGTAACCGGTTTTGCCGCTGCCGATCTGCGCTTCAACATCGCCAAGCTGGTGCCGGGTACGAGCGGCGGCCCGAGCAAGTGGCAGAACTACATCAACCGGGCCAGCAGTGGCGCCGTACAAGGCAACACAGGAGCGCACGTCCACCGGGGGGAACCCTGGTCGATAACAAAGATGGCACCTACACCTATACTTTTGCCACCGATATCACCAACGCCGCGCGCGAACCCTGCCCGGCGCCGTGCACCGATGCGGACGGCAACGCGCTCGACATCAGCTATCAACCGGGCCTGACGCACCGCGTCACGATTCAGCAGGGCAACACCGCCTATCCGCAGATACAACGCGACGTATACGATTTCGTGCCGGCCGGCGGCGCAGTCACCACCACGCGCGACATCGTCAGCACGGCGAACGTGCAACGAGTGCCACAACCAGCTCACCGCGCATGGCAGCCCGCATCGAGACCAAGCTGTGCGTCACCTGCCACAACCCGGGTTCCTGGGTGAAGCGGAACCCCCAACACTCCGGTGGACTTCAAGGTGATGATCCACAAGATCCATCAGGGCGATGAACTGCCGAGCGTCGTTGCTGGACGTGCCATACAAGATCGGCAACGCCGACTTCTCGGACGTTGCTTTCCCGCAGGACATTCGCAACTGCACCAAGTGCCACGACGGCGCATGCGACCGCGCAGGGCGACAACTGGAAGAACCCAGCCAAGCAAGGCGGCCTGCAGCTCCTGCCATGACGATGTTTATTTCGGAGCAGCTCCCGATCCGCTCAAGCCGTATCAGACAGTCTCGCACGCAACGCCGTCGGGGGTCGCGGATCCCGCGGACAGCACGTGCACCCTGTGCCATGGTGCCGGGAAACCCGAGGACGTGGCCGTGAAACATGACCTGCCCAACCAAGGGGCCAAGTTCAAGTTCAACATCGTCAGCGTCACGGGAGGAAACACGCCAGTCATTGAATTCTCGGTCTTGATCCGACCAATGCCGATGCGCCATATGACATCGCGACGGATCCGGCATTCACGCAAGTAGTGTCGGGCGTGAGCCGTATCGCCCTTGTCATTGGCTGGAACACGACCGACTTTACAAACAACACCAGCGGCGTGAACCCGGCTCAGCCAATTTCCATCTTCCCGACGGCGGAGTGTGGCGGCCCTACCAACCCCCCCAGTGTTCCTGATTCAGCGGATTGGTCTTGTTCGGGACCGGTGGCGGGCGTTTACACCCTTACTAAACTCAGCGCACTTCCGGCGGGTGCAACCGGCACCGGCCGGGTGGGTTTCGAGGGCCATCGGCAGCTCTGGATACCGCTGTTCCTCCAGCTTATACGGTCAGGGTCCCCGTCAAGAGCGTGGTGAAGGACTTTGTGATCACCGGTACGCTAAAGGCGCGGCGCACGGTGGTCGACATCGCCAAGTGCGACAAGTGTCACGATCAGCTGAGCCTGCATGGCGACAGCCGCACGGACGAGCCGCAGCTGTGCGTCATCTGCCACAACCCGAACGCGACCGATGCCGCCCGGCGTCCCAAGACTCGGCGGTATCCTGACGCGGCTGGCGCTGGATGGCAAGAAGGAGGAATCGATCGACTTCAAGCGCATGATCCACGGCATCCATGCGAGCCGACATGCGCGAGAAGGGCATCGTGGTCTACGGCTTCGGCATGCAGCGTGAACGACTTCAGCGATGTGCGTTTCCCGGGCATCCTGAACGACTGCACGACCTGCCACGTGCACCGGCACGACGTCACCCACGTATGAGCTGACGGGCATCTGGGAGACGCCGACGCAGAGCGGCATTCTGGGGAGCACCATCAGGACTGACCCGACGGCTGTGGATGCGGGTACGTATGCACGCAGCTGGCGATCCGGACGACGACCTGAACATCACGCCGACGGCGGCGGTGTGCTCGTCGTGCCACGACGGTGCGCTTGGCACAGGCAGCACATGATACATGAACGGCGCGGTGTTCGCGGCAACGCAGTCGGACTGATCAACACGGCCTATGAAACCTGCGCTATCTGCCACGGACCGGGCGCCATCGCCGACGTCAAGGTGGTCCATGGCGTGAAGTAGGAAGAAAAGGAGCATAGCATTTCGTGATAATGTCATGGCCCAGAGGGCGAAGCGGTACAGCGCCCCTGGGCCATGACGTTCTGCAAGCGCGACATCTGTGACGTGGTAAGATCGCTTCCGGCAGGTCGTGGAGTAGGCGAAGGGCCACGGAACGGAGAGAGTGTAACGGCCGATATGCGTCATAAAAATGGATCAACCAAGAACCATGGCGATCGGGTAACGACAATGAACAACAAGCCTTCCTTATTCGCCACACTGTTATTATTGTCCGGACTCGTCTTCAGCGTGACCGTGTTCGCCGAGACGCCCCCGGTGTCAGCCGAAGCGTCCGCCGCGCCCGCCGGTAATCAGACCTCGGAGTACACGGAGAAAGGCGCCGATACCTGCATAAAGTGCCACGACGAAGATTCCGAATTTCCGGTGTTCTCGATCTTCAAGACCAAGCACGCCCAGCCCGCCGACAAGCGCACGCCCTTCGGTCACCTGCAATGCGAGGCCTGTCACGGACCCGGCGCCAATCATGCCAAGAAGGCCCAGCCCGGCGAGAAACAGGCCCCGATCATCGCTTTCGGCCCCAGTTCCAAGCTCGCGTCCGACAAGCGCAATCCGGTACCGCCCGAGGAGCAAAACCGGATCTGCCTGGGTTGCCATCGGGGCGATGCCCGAATCGGTTGGAACTCGAGCGCGCACGAGAGCGGCAACCTCGCGTGCGTCAGTTGCCACAAGCTGCACGCCCAGCACGACCCTGTGCTCGCGACATCCAGCCAGCCCGAGGTTTGTTACCAGTGCCACCAGAAACAGCGCGCGGACTTCAACAAGCCTTCCACGCATCCCGTGCGGTTCGAGCAGATGGCGTGCAGCGAATGTCATCGCCCGCACGGATCGAACACGTCCGCCCTGCTGGCGAAACCGACACTGAATCAGACGTGCTACACCTGCCACGCGGAAAAACGCGGCCCGTTCCTGTGGGAACACGCACCGGTGACCGAGGACTGCACGCTTTGTCACACGCCGCACGGGTCGGTTTATCCGGCGCTACTGAAGAAAAATCCGCCGCTGCTCTGCCAGCAATGTCATTCGCAGGCCGGTCATCCCTCCATCGCACATACCGCCGATGCGTTGCCGGGAGGCACGAGCCCCCCGTCCGGCTTTCTGCTCGCCGGAAGCTGCACGAATTGTCATTCACAGGTTCACGGGTCGAATCATCCGTCGGGAGTCAAGCTGATGCGATAGCCGGCGCCCGTGCACGGAGAGCGCTGGCGGCGATGCAGTCTGAATTCAGGACATGAACATGAAAATCTCGAAACAACTGTTTTTGCTTCTCACGCTGTCGGCACAAGCCACCGCCGCCGCGGCAGCGGACAATTCCACTGGCAGCAGCGAGGCTTCCGTCGATACCTCGCAGTGGAAATGCAAGTACTGCGCTTTCGAGGAGGGGACGAGCGGGACGGTCGATGCGGGCCTCGGTTACGTCTCGGACGACTCGTACAAATTCGGCGAGTACAACGGACTCAACCAGAAGGGCGGGTTTTTTGTCGGTAACGCCAGCGTGCGTTCTCGCGGCGAGGACGCCGCCTATTGGAACGTCGATGCCTCGGATCTCGGATTGGTTACGCGCTCGCTGAGCGTGGAAGGCGGGAAACAGGGCAAGTACGAGATGTTTTTCAAATATAAAGAGTTGCCGCACTTCATCTCGGACAGCGTCGTATCACCCTTCTTTGGCATCGGCGGTAGCTCACTCACGCTGCCGTCCGGCTGGGTTCCGGCAGGCTCGACGGGCGGAATGACCGCGCTGCCGGGCAGCCTGCGTAGCGCCGATCTCGACACGAGACGGCAAAGACTGGATATGGGGGTAACGCTGATTCCCGAGTCCCTGTGGCAGTACGGTATCAATTTCCGTCATGAAACCAAGGAAGGTACGCAGCGCATTGCCGGCACGTTCATGTTGAATTCGGCACAACTGGTTGAGCCGATCGATTATGTGACCGATCAGCTGGACGCTTCTGCCTCATATACCGGAAGAAAATTACAGGCCAAATTTGCCTATTACGCGTCAACTTTCAGCAACAACAATGACTCTCTGACTTGGCAAAACCCTTACACGCCGGCATTCGGCGCCAGCGCCGGCCAGCTCGCCTTGCCGCCCGAAAACCAGTTTCATCAGATCCTCGCTTCGCTGGGATACCAGTTCGGTGAGCGGACACGTGGCACGGCTGACATCGCGTTCGGCCGCATGACCCAGGATGATAACTTTCTCTCACCGACGCTGAATTCCACCTTGGCCGTCCCGGCCCTGCCGAGAAATTCGCTGGACGGGGAGGTGGATACCACCAACGCGAACCTCAAGCTCGTTTCCGCCGTCACAAGCAAGCTGCTGCTGAACGCGGCGTATACCTATAACGACCGCAATAATAAAACGCCGCAGGCAGCCTACCCGTGGGTGACCACGGACAGCTTTGTGAACACCACGAGAACGAACCTGCCGTACAGCTTCACGCAAAACACCATGAAACTGAGCGCGGATTACCGCGCCACGACGCACATCAAGACCTCTGTCGGTTACGATTACGATACGATCGAGCGTACCTTCCAGGAAACCGACAAGACCCGCGAGAATACCTTTTGGGGCAAGGTCATCGCGCGGACCCAGGAAAGTATCGATCTGACGTTCAAGCTGGCGCACGCCCAGCGCGACCAATCGAACTACGCAGCCGTCGCGGCGATCAGCCCTCCCGAGAACCCGCTGATGACGAAATATAATATGGCGAATCGCACGCGGAACACCGTCGGATTCCGTGTGGATGCGCCCGCCGGGGACGCCGTCAATTTCGGGTTCGGGGTCGATTATTCCAGAGACGATTATCCCGACTCGAAGCTCGGCCTGACTAAAGGCAACGACTTCAATATCGGCGGCGACGTTTCCGCGATGCTCACGAAACAAACCAGCCTGCACTTTTTCCT
>CAVVRV010000010.1:0-12370 GCA_963750625.1 uncultured Gammaproteobacteria bacterium
CGTGTTAACCGCCGCAAACTAGACGTCTTGCCATAACGAACGCCAGACCCCAAACCGTCGTTCTGCTCCACGGACTGTGGTTCTCGGGCTACATCCTGTTCGTGCTCGCGCGGCGTTTGCGGCGCCAGGGATTTACCGTTCATGTGTTTTCCTATCCTTCGGTTCGTGCCGATCTGAGCACGAATGCCGAACGGCTCGCGCGTTTTCTCGACGCGCTCGACGCCGACACCGTGCATCTCGTCGGTCACAGTCTCGGCGGCATACTGATCCGGGCACTGTTTCATTATTCGCCGCCGCGCCAAGCCGGGCGCATCGTGACGCTGGGCACGCCGCACGGCGGCAGCCGCGTGGCCCGGCACCTGAGCCGTCATGCTCTCTGGCGCCGGCTCATGGGGTCAGGCGTGGCGCAACTGCTCGCCGGCACCCCGCGGGAATGGTCGTCTCCGCCACGCGAGATCGGCGTGATCTGCGGCACACGTTCCTTCGGCATGGGCCGGCTGCTGTATCGCGGCCTGCCGCGACCGAACGACGGTCTGCTGACCGTGAAGGAGAGCGCCTTTCCCGCCGCGCGCGAACATCTGGTGCTGCCGCTCTCCCACACCGGCATGCTGTTCTCGCACACGCTGGCGCGACAGGTCGCGGCGTTTCTGAGGTCCGGACAATTCGCCCATTGAGACCGGCGATTCCCGCGCGCGGTTGGGGGATGGTGGAGGGGAGTGTTACACTGGACGCACCGCTGCAGGCGGTTGATGCCTGAATAACATTACGGGATTCCACATGGCCGGCCATTCGAAATGGGCCAATATCAAGCACCGCAAAGGCGTGCAGGACGCCAGGCGCGGCAAGATTTTCACCAAGATAATCCGCGAAATCACCGTGGCGGCGCGCGCCGGTGGCGGAGGCGATCCGAAGCTTAACCCGCGCCTGCGCACCGCCATCGACAAGGCCCTGGATCAGAACATGACCCGGGACACCATCGAGCGCGCCATCAAGCGCGGCACCGGCGAGCTCGAAGGCGCGCATTACGAAGAAGTGCACTATGAAGGTTACGGCCCGGCCGGAGTCGCGATCATGGTCGAGTGCACCACCGACAACCGCACGCGCACCGTGGGCGAAGTGCGCCACGCTTTCGCCAAGCATGGGGGCAATCTGGGTCAGGACGGCTCGGTGGCGTTTCTCTTCAAGAAGAACGGCGTGCTCAACTATCCGCCGGGCACGAGCGAAGACAAGATCATGGAGGCGGCGCTGGAGGCGGGTGCCGACGATGTCGTTTCCGACAAGGACGGCTCGATCGAGGTGTTGACCGCGCCCGAGGCATTTCATGCGGTGGTCGAGGCCATGGGCAAACGCGGGCTCAAGCCCGAGCATGCCGAGATTCAGCTGCGCGCCTCGACCTCGGCGCCGGTGAGTGGCGCGGACGCGGAACAACTGCTCAAGCTTCTCGATGCGCTGGAGGATCTGGAGGATGTGCAGAATGTATTCTCGAATGCGGACCTCCCCGAAGAATTACTCAAGCTGGCCGGCTGATGCAGATCAACGTAATCGCGCGTGGCGCGCACGGCTCGCCTCCTTCCCCCTGAAAGGGGGAAGGAATGAGGATGGGGGTGCGATGCGTCAGGTTTCGCGACAACCCAACCAACCGACCCCCACCCCTTGCCGGGGCGCACCAAAATCATGGCGCGTGGCCATGGCCACGACCGCTCGCCTCTCCCCCCGGAGGGGAGGGGAGTGATTGGTGATGCGAATATTAGGAATTGATCCGGGTTCCCGCGTTACCGGCTTCGGCGTGGTGCAGGTATTGCGCAACGGCCGAATCGAATACATTGCCAGCGGCTGCGTGCGCGTGCCCCAGGGCGAACTCGCCGACCGGCTGAAGACCGTCTATGACGGCGTGACCGAGATCATCAAAACCTACCAACCGACGATGCTGGCCATCGAAAAGGTATTCATGGCAAAAAACGCCGACTCCGCGCTCAAGTTGGGGCAGGCACGCGGCGCGGCGATTCTCGCCGGCGCCAACCAGATGCTCGACGTCGCCGAGTACACCGCCCTGCAGATCAAACGCGCCGCCGTGGGCAAGGGCCATGCCGGCAAGCAGCAGGTTCAGCACATGGTGAAGGCGCTGCTCGGGCTCAGCGCCGCGCCGCAGGCCGATGCCGCCGATGCGCTCGCCTGCGCCATCTGCCACGCGCACCATGCCGTGGGCCTGCAATCGCTCCCACGGCGACGCTCGGGGCGGCGCGGGATGAGGTTGCCCTTGTGATCGGCCGGCTGCAAGGCGTGCTGTTGCGCAAGGAGCCGCCGGCGCTGATGCTGGACGTGGGCGGCGTGGGTTACGAGCTGGAAGCGCCCATGACCACCTTTTACGAACTTCCGGCGGTGGGCGAGAGGGTCACGCTTTATACCCATCTCGTGGTGCGCGAGGACGCGCATCTATTATATGGTTTCGTCCGCGAGGCGCAGCGGCGGCTGTTCCGCGAGCTGCTCAAGGTCAATGGCGTGGGCCCGCGCGTGGCGCTCGCGGTGCTCTCGGGACTCTCGGACGAGGAGTTCAGCCGTTGCGTGGCGGAAGAGGATATCGCGCGACTGACCAAAGTGCCGGGCATCGGACGCAAGACCGCCGAACGCCTGGTGATCGAGATGCGCGACAAGTTGCCCAAGGATATTCCGCTGCCGGCGTCCACCGCCACCGCGGCCGGTCCGGTGGCGCCGGGCGATCCGGTAAGCGAAGCGGTGAGCGCGCTGGTGGCGCTCGGCTACAAGCCCAACGAGGCGAGCCGCGCGGTGCGCAGCGCTTCCACCAAGGGGCTGAGCGCGGAAGAAATCATTCGTCAGGCCCTAAAGGGCATGGCAGTATAAAGAAGGAACCCTCCCCCTTGCCCTCTCCCGCTTTGCGGGAGAGGGGGGTTGGAGAACATCTATCATATGATTGAGACCGACCGACTGGTATCCGCGCACGCGGTGGAAGCGACCGACGAAACCGTCGATATGCGCCGGCTGCGTCCGGCGCGCCTGGCGGAATACGTCGGTCAGGAGCCGATCCGGCGGCAGATGGAGATTTTCATCGCCGCCGCCCGCGGGCGGCATGAGGCGCTGGACCATGTGCTGCTGTTCGGCCCGCCGGGCCTCGGCAAGACCACGCTGGCCCATATCATCGCCAATGAAATGGGCGTGGGCCTGCGCCAGACCTCGGGGCCGGTGCTGGAGCGCCCCGGCGATCTGGCGGCGATCCTGACCAACCTGCAGCCGAACGACGTCCTGTTTATCGACGAGATTCACCGCCTGAGCCCCATCGTCGAGGAAATCCTCTATCCGGCGATGGAGGACTACCAGCTCGACATTCTCATCGGCGAGGGCCCGGCGGCCCGCTCCATCAAGCTCGACCTGCCGCCGTTTACGCTGGTCGGGGCGACCACGCGCGCGGGACTGCTGACCTCGCCGCTGCGCGACCGCTTCGGTATCGTCCAGCGGCTGGAATTTTACGCCCCGGCGGAACTGGCCCGGATCGTCGAGCGCTCCGCCGGGATTCTGGACGTGCACATCGAGCCCGAGGCGGTGACGGCGATTGCACGCCGTTCGCGCGGCACGCCGCGCATCGTCAACCGTCTGTTGCGGCGCGCGCGCGATTTTGCCCAGATCAAAGGCGATGGACGCCTGACGGGTGACATCGCCGAGCTGGCGCTCAACATGCTAGAAGTGGACCAATGCGGGTTCGATATGCTCGACCGCAAGCTGCTGCTGGCGGTGATCGAAAAATTCTCCGGCGGCCCGGTGGGGGTGGACAATCTCGCCGCCGCGATCAGCGAAGAGCGTGATACCATTGAGGACGTGATCGAGCCGTTTCTGATTCAGCAGGGCTTTCTCATGCGCACGCCACGCGGGCGCATGGCCACCGCCACGGCGTGGAAGCATTTTGGCCTGAGGGCTCCGCAAACCCCCGATCAGGTGCAGCGCGGCATTTTCGAGGAATGAATCAATATAATCATTTTGGAACCGCAATCTGCGCTTATCTGCGGTATCACGGATAAAATGAAATCCGTTTTTTCCATTCCCATCAGGGTTTATTACGAGGATACGGACACCGGCAACGTGGTCTATTACGCCAACTATTTGAAATTCATGGAGCGGGCACGCACCGAATGGTTGCGCGCCCTGGGCTTCGAACAGGATGAACTTTCCCGCCGTGACGGCATCTTATTTGCCGTGCGCTCCGTCAAGCTCGACTTCCTGAAACCCGCCCGTTTCAATGATTTGCTCCAGGCGACGGCGCAGGTCGCGAAATGCGGGAATGCGAGTATTACCTTTGCGCAGCAGGTACGGCGCGAGGGCCTCACGCTGTGCGAGGGCGAAGTGAAGGTGGCCTGCCTCGATGCCGCCACGTTCGCGCCTTGTCCCATTCCGCCGCGTGTCCGCGCGCAGCTGGATGCCGGAGAGGCACCGTGAACGTCACCGCCACCGAAGGCATCGCCATGTGGTCGCTGGTCCAGCACGCTTCGCTGCCGGTGCAGCTGGTGATGCTTCTGCTGCTGGCCGCGTCGGTGCTTTCCTGGACCATGATTTTTCGCAAATGGTTCGCGTTGAAGAGCGCCAAGCTCGCGGCCGACCGCTTCGAGGCCAAGTTCTGGTCCGGCACGAATCTCAATCAGATGTTCACCGAACAGTCGCGCAATGACACGAACGTCACCGGCATGGCCGGCATTTTTGTCGACGGGTTTCGCGAGTACAAGCGCCTCCATCAGCAGACCAATATCCAGCCCATGGACATACTCGTGGGCGTGCAGCGCGCCATGCGCGTGGGGCTTTCGCGCGAGATCGATTATCTCGAGACGCATCTTTCGTTCCTCGCCACGGTCGGTTCGATCAGTCCCTATGTCGGACTGTTCGGCACGGTCTGGGGCATCATGAATTCCTTCCGCGCGCTGGGCACGGTCCAGCAGGCCACCATCGCGCATGTCGCCCCGGGCATCGCCGAGGCGCTGATCGCCACCGCCATGGGCCTGTTCGCCGCGATCCCGGCGGTGATCGCCTACAACCGCTATTCCAACAATGTCGAACGGCTGGTGACGCGCTACGAAATCTTCATGGAGGAGTTTGCCAGCATTCTCCAGCGCCAGGCGTTTGCCTCGCAGGGCCTGACATGGAGGCTTATCGCAAGCGCCGCAAGAAACTGATGAGCGAGATCAACGTCGTGCCGTATATCGACGTCATGCTGGTGCTGCTCGTGATCTTCATGATCACGGCGCCCTTGCTCTCGCAGGGCGTGAAGGTGGATCTGCCCAGGGCCGCGGCGCAGCCGGTGGACAGCCAGGACCGCGAAACGCTGGTGGTCACGGTGGATCGCGAGGGCCGGTATTTTCTCGACGACCGCCGCATCACCGCCGAGGAATTGACCAGGAAAGTAGCGGCGATCCTGCGGGCACGGCCGCAGACGCCGGTGCTGATCCGGGGCGACCGGCAGTCCAATTACGGTGAGGTGGTCAGGGCGATGACACTGCTGCAGTCGGCCGGAGCGCCGAGCGTAGGGCTGCTCACTGAGCCGCCGAGAAAATAACGTGTTTGCCAGGACGCTGCGCCGCAATCCGGGGAGAATCCGGGCCATTGTATATGCCGTGCTGGTGCATGCGGTGGTGATCGGACTTGCCGTCATCGGTTTCCGCTGGACCATGGCCCCTTCCACCGATCAGGTGATTCAGGCCGTGGCTGTGCCGGAGCAGGCAGCGCGCAAGCCCGAGGTGGCGGACAAGCGCGCGCAGGAAGAGGAAGAGGCGCGCAAGAAGGCCGAGGCGGAAAAACGCCGCCAAGCGGAGTTGAAGAAAAAGCAGGACGAGGAACAGGCGCAGCAGCGTCTCGTCGTGGAGCGCAAGAAGAAGGAAGCCGAGGAGAAGGAAAAGCAGAAACGCGCCGCCGAGCTTGAGCGCAAGAATGAAGATAAGCGCCGGCAGAAACTGACCGAACAGTCGCTGCAGGAGCAGCTGGCGGCGGAGGAAAAACAGCGTGCCGACGCCGCGAAAGCAGTGCGTGCGGCCAGCATCGTCGACAAGTACATTCCGCTGATCCGACAACGGGTCAGCCGCAGCTGGAATAGTCCGGTCGGTAACGCCAAAGGGCTGAAATGCGTGGTGCATGTACGTCTCACGCCGGCTGGCGAGGTGCTTTCGGCCGCCGTGGTGCGTTCCAGCGGCAACGAGAGATTCGACCGCTCGGTGGAATACGCGGTGTACAAGGCCGCGCCGTTGCCGTTGCCGGAGGACCCGGCCTTGTTCGATAATTTCCGTGAAATCGAGTTTGTATTTGATCCAGATAAGGAGCTGAAAAGATAATGCGTATTTCCTTAAAATGGATTGCCGTGACGGTAATGTTGCTGTGGTCCTTCAGCGCGCGCGCGGTGCTGACCATCGAGATCACGCGCGGAGTGGACACCGGCACGCCCATTGCCATCGTGCCGTTCAGCTGGGAAGGACCGGTCAAACCGGGCCAGAATGTATCTGACATCGTCGAAGCTGATCTCGCGCGCAGCGGACGGTTTGCCGTGCTGCCCCGCAAGGATTTCATTTCCACGCCGCACGAGGACAAGGACGTGGTATTCAAGGACTGGCGCATCCTCAAGGCCGAGGCGCTGGTGATCGGCAGCGTGCGCTTGGCGGCGCCGGGCAAGTTTCAGGTGCAGTTCCGGTTGTTTGACGTTTTCAAGGAGACCCAGATCGCCGGTTTCCGCTACAACGTCAGCGCCGATCTGTTGCGTTCGGTCGCGCACCAGATCAGCGACATCATCTATGAAAAGATCACGGGAGAACCCGGCGCCTTCAGTACCCGCATCGCCTATGTCACGCGCGAAGAACCGCCCCGGGGTTTGCCGCCGGTCTACAAGCTGCAAGTGGCGGATTCCGATGGCTTCAACGCCCAGACGGTGGTCCGCTCCGCCGAGCCGCTGATGTCGCCGGCGTGGTCGCCCGACGGTAATCGTCTGGCTTATGTTTCGTTTGAAGACAAGCGCTCGAAGGTGTATGTCCAGAACCTGACAGACGGGCGCCGCGAATTGCTGGCTGAATTCACCGGCATCAACAGCGCGCCGGCCTGGTCGCCCGACGGCACCCGGCTGGCGTTGACCCTGTCACGGGATGGCAATGCCGAAATTTACGTGATGCTTCTCAACTCACGGGCACTGAAGCGGCTGACATTCGACCCGGCCATCGACACCGAGCCTTCCTGGTCGCCTGACGGGCGTGATATAATTTTTACTTCTGACCGCGCCGGATCGCCGCAAATCTATCGCATGAACGCTTCCGGCGGGTCGGCCGAGCGCTTGACCTTTGACGGCGATTACAACGCACGCGCCTCGTATGCGGCAGATGGCAAATCGATCACGTTTGTCAGTCGCAGCCAGGGAGCTTTTCGTATCGCTGTTATGCGCCTCGACAACAAGACGCAGCAGGTGTTGACCGATACTTCGCTTGACGAATCGCCCAGTTTTGCCCCCAATGGGCGTATGATTATCTATGCCACCGAGGTCCGGGGGCGGGGGGTACTGGCCTCGGTCTCCGCTGACGGGCGAGTACGCCAGCTGTTTAAATTCGAGGAGGGCGATATCCGCGAGCCCGCCTGGTCGCCTTACAACCGTGAACTGCAATATAAGGAGTGAAGCATGAAGAAAAGGAAATATCTCGCCGTATCGTTGCTCATCGCATTGGCCCTAGCCGGTTGTGCCGGAGAGGAGGCGACCAAGCCTACCGCTGGGGACGAAAAAGGCGCCACGCCGGCGCAGACCGCGCCTGCGACGGACAAATCCGCGGCCGGTGATTCGCTTTCCGAGCGGGAAAAGCAGCGCCGCGCCGAGCTGCTGGCGCAGCGCCGCGTGCACTTCGCCTTTGACAGCAGCACCATCGATGACGAGGCACGTGCCATCATCGAGGCCCATGCCGCCCATCTCGTGGCCAACCCGCAGATCAAGCTGAGTCTCGAAGGTAACTGCGACGAGCGCGGCACGCGCGAGTACAACCTGGCGCTGGGCGAGCGTCGCGCGCAGGCCGTCGAGAAGATGATGAAAGTGCTGGGCGTGGCCGGCAACCGCATCAAGACGGTGTCCTACGGCGAGGAAAAGCCGCTGTGCCAGGAGCACAACGAATCCTGCTGGCGCCAGAATCGCCGCGCAGAGATCGTCTATAAATAACGACGATGCCGCTTTCCCGGCGTTTCATCGCTTTGGCCGGGATACTGGCGGCCGGTGTGTCGATTCCGGCCTTGCCAACCGCAGGCGCGGCTGAGGGTTCACGCAACCTGCCGCCGGTGGTTGAACTGGGGGCCGGCTCGACGCCGGCCTCGCCGTCAGCCTCGCGTGAGGCGCTGGCCGACCTCCTGCAGCAGCTGGAGACGACGCAGGCGGAAGTGCGGAACCTGCGTGGCCAGGTGGAAGTGCAGGCGAACGAGATCGAGCGCCTGAAGGTACGTCAGCGCGAATTGCTCGCCGATATTGACCGGCGGGTGAGTGAGCTTGAACGTCGCGGCACCGCGGCTCCTTCACCCGATGCCAATGCCGCTCCCGTGGCGTCAGGTTCAGCGGCGTCGGCCGGTTCGGCGCAGGAGCAGCAGGATTACGACGCGGCGTTCAACCTGATGAAGCAGGGTTTCTATGAACGCGCCGCCAAGGGTTTTCGCGACTTTCTTGCGAAATATCCGCAAAGCGCATTGCGTGACAACGCCCGCTACTGGCTGGGCGAGGCTTATTACGTGGCGCGCAATTTCCGTCAGGCGCTGGAGGAATTCGGCAAGCTCATGAGCGATCATCCGAAAAGCCCAAAAGTGCCGGACGCGATGTTGAAAACCGGCTACTGCCATTACGATCTGGGTGAATGGGCCAAGGCGCGCGAGAGTCTCAATCAGGTGATGGCGCGCTATCCCGGTACGCCGGCGGCGAAATCGGCGGAACAGCGTTTGGCGAAAATGAAAAAAGAGAAGCGTTAACTTGTGTCGCAGACCGACACAACAAACGCAAACACCCGGCCGATGTCGTCCGCCGGAGACCGGCTGCGCATCACCGAAATATTTTTTTCCCTCCAGGGTGAAGCACGCACGGTAGGTTGTCCCACGGTATTCATCCGCTTGACCGGCTGCCCCCTGCGCTGCTCCTACTGCGATACGGAATATGCTTTCTACGGCGGACAGTGGATGGAGTTCGGCGATATCCTGCGCCGCGTTGCCGAGTATGCCCCGCGTTATGTCACCGTCACCGGCGGCGAGCCGCTGGCGCAACGCCCTTGCCGCGAACTGCTCACCGCCCTGTGCGATCAGGGCTATGAAGTGTCGCTCGAGACCGGCGGTGCGCTCGATGTCGCCGGTATCGATCCCCGGGTGAGTATCGTGATGGATCTCAAAACGCCCGGGTCCGGGGAGGAAAAGCGCAACCTGTACGCCAACATCGCGCAGCTGGCGAAAAAAGATCAGATCAAGTTCGTGATCTGCGACCGCGCCGATTACGAATGGAGCCGCGCAAAGCTCGCCGAATACAAGCTCGACCGGATCGGCGAGGTGCTGTTTTCTCCCTGTCACGGGCAGCTGAATCCGACCGATCTCGCCGAATGGATTCTCGCCGACCGCTTGCCGGTGCGCCTGCAGGTTCAACTGCACAAAATTCTGTGGAACGATGCCCGCGGACACTGACGCCGGCGGAAAAGCCGTGGTGCTGGTCTCCGGCGGTCTCGATTCGGCCACCGTGCTCGCGCTCGCCGCGGCGCACGGGCGCGCGCTGTTATGCGCTCACTTTCGACTACGGGCAGCGACACCGCGTGGAACTCGATGCCGCACGCCGCGTGACGCAGGCGCAGCGGGCGGCCGATCATCGCGTGGTCAAACTCGACATCGGCTGGATGGGCGGCTCGGCGCTGACCGACGCGGCGATCCCCGTGCCACAGGAATTTTCCGCCGGCATCCCGGTGACCTACGTGCCGGCGCGCAACACGGTGTTTCTTTCCATCGCGCTCGGCTGGGCCGAGGTGCTCGGCGCCGCCGATATCTATATCGGCGCCAATGCCGTGGACTACTCCGGCTATCCCGACTGCCGTCCGGAATTCATCCAGGCGTTCGAACGGCTCGCGAACCTGGCCACGCGCGCCGGGGTCGAGGGACGCGGGTTCCGCGTGCAGGCGCCGCTGATGCAGCTGCGCAAGCACGAGATCATTCGCGAGGGGGTGCGCCTGGGCGTGGATTATTCGCTGACGCTGTCGTGCTACGACCCGGATGCGGCCGGGCTCGCCTGCGGACGTTGCGATTCCTGCCGCCTGCGCGCCCAGGGCTTCGCCGAGGCCGGTGTCACCGATCCCACCCGTTACCGGCGATGAGGCCCGTCAGGCACTGGAAATTTTTCCCCGTTTTGGCAATATTGGACTATTCTTCAAGGGGACGAACTTTCGGAACGGCACGACCAGAACACCCAGGAATTTTGGAGAAATAATAAATGATAATTTCAATTCTGGTTCTGGAAGGCCCCTATAATCACGAAGCCTCCGACAGCGCTTACCACTTCATCCAGGCCGCCCTCGCCAAGGGCCACACCATCCGGGGCATCTTTTTCTACGACGATGGCGTGTACAACGCCACCAAACTCATGGACCCGCCGCAGGATGACCGGCATATTTCCAGGCGCTGGTCGGAACTGGGCGCGACCGGCATCGACATGGTGGTATGCGTGGCCGCGGCCAAGCGCCGCGGCATCACCAACGAGGTGCTGGCGCCGAATATCCGCATCTCGGGACTGGGACAGCTCGCGAGCATGATCCATGAGTCCGACCGGATCGTGACGTTCGGCGATTGATTATTCAGGCATCAAGACACGAGGCGGGGTTCATGACGGAGAAAGGCAAGAAGGTCATGGTGACGGTGCGCAAGGCGCCACACGGCAGCATCTATGTGCAGGAGTCCATCGAGGTCATGTTCATTTTCGCGACCTACGAGATGGATCTTTCCGTGGTGTTCCTCGACGATGGCGTGCTCGCGCTGCACGCGGGCCAGGACACGAAGGGGCTCGGCATCAAGGGTTTCATGGCCTCGCTTGGCGCGCTCGTGGACTGGGAAGTCACGAAGGTCTACGTGGACCGGCAATCGCTGAAAGACCGCGGAATTCCCGAAGACGCGATCATTGCGATCGGCAAGGACGATGACAGCGGCGCACCGATCCGTCCCAAGGTGCTGGACACCGCCGAACTTGCCGCGATGATGAACGAACAACACAGCATTGTTTCCTTCTAGGACCCGCCCATGCTCCATACCGTCAACAAGTCACCGTTCCAGAACAGCGCGCTGGAAAACTGCCTGCGTCTCGCGCGCGACAGCGATGTCATTCTGTTGCTGGAGGACGGCGTGTACGCCGCCGCGGCGGGCACTGTCAAATCATCGCTGATCGAGCAGGCGGTGAAGCGGCACGCGGTTTATGCCATCGAGGCGGATCTGAAGGCCCGCGGCCTGGACAAGCTCGTCAAAGAAGTCCGCGTCGCGAGTTACGGCGATTTCGTGGACCTGGTGGAAAAGCACCCGGTCCACGCCTGGTTGTAAGATAATAATCCAGGGACGGGTTTTATCCCCCTTTCTTGATATAGTAGTGAAACTTTCCGTTCGCTTCGCTGGATTCCACGATCTGATCGCCGGTCTTGCTCACCAGGGCGGGAATATCGCTCTTGGTGCCGACGTCGGTGGCCAGCAGATGCAGTACCTGTCCGGGCGCCAGTGATTGCAACATTTTTTTGCACTTCATGACGGGCATGGGACAGTTAAGCCCGCTGGTGTCCAGTTCTTTGTCAAAGGTCGGCATCGGTTGTACCTCATGGTGAATGCTGGATGGTTATTCTAACGCCCCCGGTATCTTCGGGTAAGCCCTGTCGCGTACGTCAAAATGTCATCGCGAGCGCCGGGATTCAGTGACCGGTGGCTATGGCGCTAGACGTCAAAGCCGCGCAAAATAATCCATGGGGTGTCCCAGGAATAAAGCTCCGGATATTCGCGTCTAGAGCGGTCATGTGTTTTTCGCCGTAAGAGAGCAAGCAGGGGGATTTATGGAACTCAGTAATGTTCATAACGTAGCCATGTGGGGATTTCTGGTGGCCGTGGCGTTCGGCGCCATCGCCAACAAGACGAACTTCTGCACCATGGGCGCGGTGAGCGATTGGGTGAACATGGGCGACAAGAATCGTCTGCGCGCCTGGTTTCTGGCGATCGGTGTCGCCATCCTCGGCTCGCAACTGTTGCAGGCGCTGGGTTACATCGATCTCAACAAATCCATTTATCTGTCCGCCAACTTCGGCTGGCTCGGGCATCTTCTCGGCGGTTTCCTCTTCGGCGTGGGCATGACGCTGGGCGGCGGCTGCGGGCAGCGCACGCTGGTACG
>CAVVRV010000011.1:0-21774 GCA_963750625.1 uncultured Gammaproteobacteria bacterium
AAACGACAAGACGAACAAGGCAGGACGACATTAACGCGCGCCACCGTGACCCCACCCTCAAGGAGAGACCATGCGCAAGATCATGCTGCTTAACGCCAAGGGCGGCTGCGGGAAGAGCACGCTCGCGACCAATCTCGCGAGTTATTACGCCTCACAGGGGAAATCGGTGGTGATCGCTGACTTCGATCGGCAGGGATCGAGCATGGAATGGCTCGAGCAGCGTCCGCAGGACCGTCCGCCGATTCGTGGCATCGCCGCGTGGCGCGACCCGGTGCGGGTGCCGCGTTCCACGGATTACGTCATCATGGATGTACCGGCGGGAGCCCACGGCGCGGATTTGACGGCGCTGGTGCGGCGCGCGCAGACGGTGATCATCCCGGTGTTGCCGTCGCCGACCGACATTCGCGCCGCGGCGCATTTCATACACGAGGCATTGCTGGTCGGGAAAATCGTGCGGGACGAGACGCGTCTCGCGGTGGTCGCCAATCGCGTGCGCGAAAATACTTCGATCCAGAACACCATGGAAAACGTGCTGAACCGCATGAGCATTTCCTACAGCACGCTCAACACCCAGATCTATCACAATCTCGAACGGTTTCTGTCGCGCCTGCGGATTCCGTTCATCGCCACCCTGCGCGAGAGCCAGAACTATCTGGTGGCGGACGCGCGCGGGCTGGGGATTTTCGACCTCAACCGCTCGCAGGTCGAGCGCGATACCGAGCAGTGGGAACCGCTGCTCAAATGGCTGGAAAGCAAACGCAGCATTCCTCAAACGGCAAATTAAGCTGCTGGCGCCCGACGGCTGGACAAGACGCCCACGGGGCGGACAAGCTGTAACGGTCGCCCCTTCCCAATCGACTAGCACGACTCAGCGCCGCGCGCGCCGTACGATTCGCTCCGGCGCCGCGAGCGACACGCACGGTCCTGACCGGCTTACACCGGGTTATTGAGATTCGTGGTGAAGTCTTCTCCCGGATGCTCGGTCTGGATTTCCAGGTACGCTTTCTTGTTGTCCTCGTTCTCAAAAAAGATTTTGAGAGCGTTTTCCCCTTTTCCCTCGATGACGAACGGACGTCCTTCGGGATTCTTGACGTCGGCTCCGGAGATGGGATCGGTTGTCGAAATACGCATAGCATGCTCCTTTACTTAAGATAAAAAATCACGCAGCTACATCATTATCGGCGCCTATACACCTACTCCCGTCGCCAATATCTGTCAATGACATCCCTCAGAATCCGGACGGGTCTTGATTAACAGATTGTTCTGCCGGGAGATATTTCTTCTTCCCGTCCGGGCGGCGAAATACGCGCCATGTCATGGGGCTATACAGAGAAACGGCAAGGGTGGCATGATGCGCGGCAGCGCGAACACCGGCGAGGGACCGTATCGGGTGAATCTGTTCTCCTTCACAAATCTGTCGCTGCGAACCCGTCTTCTGGTCACCATGGGCGTCGTTTTCATCCCCCTCGTCGTGGTAGCGATCGGTTCGGGCGTTTTTCTGCAACACGCGGCCGAGCAGTTCAACCGGCTGACGGAACAACCCATTTATAAACTCCAGACAACCTCGCATCTGCAAAACCAGATCCGCAGCGCCTACGCGCTGGTGAATAATTACGCCAGCACACCACAATCAACGCTGCGCGAACAGTTCGCCACCGAAGCGCAGACCGTGGAAAATATCTTCGTCGAAATCCTGGGAAAACCTTTTGTCGGGCCACGGGAATACACGTTGCTGGCAAACGCGCGACAGGATTGGAAAGACAGCCTGGTGCTCGCCGACCTTATCCTGGCCTCCAACCCATCCAAGGCCACGCTTTCCCAGCTGGACCACGGTGTGAATCAGCGTCCTGTCTGCCCTGGATCAGATGTACGCGACCTACTACGGCGAGATCAGCGCGCAGCGCGCGCAAATCAACGAGGCGGAAAAGCGCTTTCTGCTGATCATCGCCACGGCCATCGGTTTCGGTCTGGTCAGCGCCGTGGCGGGGGCGATGTGGCTGGCGCGTTCGGTGCTGGTGCCGTTGCGCGAATTCGAAAAAGGCATGACGCATTTCGCCAACGACAATCTTACCTACCGGCTGGACCTGAAGAACAACGATGAAATCGGCCGGCTGGCGCGCGACTTCAACACCATGGCCGAGAGCCTGATGGAGCACAAGGCCCGGCTGGAGGAATTGTCCAGCCGCGACGGGCTGACCGGTCTTTACAACCGCCGTGAATTCGAAGACCCGGTTGCGCGAAGAGACGCAGCGGGCGCGACGTTACAACAAGCCCTTGTCGGTGATGCTATTGGATATCGACCACTTCAAGAACGTCAACGATCGCTATGGACATCAGGCCGGCGATGAAACGCTGATCGCCGTGGCGGACCTGATTCGTCTGAGCGCCCGCCCCATGGACGCGGTGTGTCGCTACGGCGGCGAGGAACTGGCCGTGATCCTGCCCGAGACGGATGCAACCGGCGCCGGGATCGTGGCCGAGCGCATCCGTGCCAGCGTCGCGGAGTCGCTCACCACTACCCCCCAGGGAGACGAGATCCAGGTCACGGTCAGTATCGGCTTTGCCACCTTTCCCCGGGACGGCGACACCGGTCCCGGACTCGTCAAGGCCGCCGACGAAGCGCTGTATGCCGCCAAACAGGAGGGGCGCAATCTCGTGCGCAGTCACTAGCCAAGCCTTCGACCATGAAACAAAACGCCCGCGTGCGCGGGCGTTTATAGCTTTGAAACATCTCAATGACGAGGCGTCGCCCGAACTAGAGTGACTTCAAAAAAGCCACCAGATCCTGTTTTTCCGTCGGCGTCAGACCGAGTGCAAATCGGCTGTCATAGAAATTCACCGCATCCAGAAGAGTAGCGGCCGATCCATTATGGAAGTACGGCGGTCGCGCGGCCAGACCACGCAGGATCGGACCTTTAACCTTGCCGATATCGGAGCATTTGCCCGTGACCATGGCGCGGCCCGGATCCGAAGTCTGCACATCCACGCCAGTGGTGTTGCAGTGGAGCGTGAAAAGCGGCAAATCGTTTGTGCGACGCGAGGCGTCGCTGACGCCGATATTAAGCGGCGCGACCACGGAATGATCGCCGACATTCGGACTGTCATGGCATGTCGTGCATGTGCCCGTGATTACCGGCAGATGAAGGTTGTCATTGAGCCCACCGACGCCCGTGATCGAAATCGGCTTGGTATTGAATATCTTCTCGCCCCGGGCCACGGACTCGCGCGCGGCGGTCTGACTTTCCGGACTCAAAACTGCCGAGGTATTCCCACTTCTTGAAGATCGTAAATGCCTCGGGATCGAACGCCGCCGCCGTCGGATTGAGGCCCAACGGGTCGTTGATTCCGATGAAAAATTCCTGGCTCGACAGAATGTACGGGCCGCCACGTCCACCGTCGCTATCCAGCCTGCCTGCGTCCACGTCTCGTGACTGGGCGGTAAACAGTCCCATTTCAAACGCCACGATTTCATCCAGCTGCTGATCAGTCGGGGCAGCCGCACCCTGGGCATGTCCCAGGGTCGCGTCCTTCGCCTGTGTTTTCAGATCAGCCACGATCGGTTGACCGGGGACCGTTTCACGGCCGTCCCACATCACGACACTGAGAAACCTGAGATTCGCGGACGGCAATGGACGCCGGTACATGGACAGCTCCGAAGCTGACGAACAATGATAAGGATCGTCAATCGATACGACGGTCGAACTCGGCATTGGCCGGCATGGGCATCGCGACACGGATCAGGCCTTTGCTTAGCAAAAGGCTGTAGGCCGAACGGCGCGCACGCACGGATGAAACATCCGCCGACGAACAATTTGCTCCGTCATTCAGGCGGAAGATCGGGTCACGCCCGTCAGCTACGCTCAAAACGTTCACGCAAATGCGCCGGCGTCACGGTCCAGGCGTCACTTGCCTGATGGCAGGTACCGCAGGAACGCCCGTTGGTTCCCAGAACCTGAAAGAAAGGATTCTTGGTATCGATGAATTTGTTGGTCGTAAACGTCGAGATTGTTCCGCTGGTGTCCGGAAAATTCTGCTGGGCCGGTCCATGATCATCACTCGCGTTCGTGGATTCGCGCTCGTCTCCGGCGAACAGATTGCCTGAAAAGACATATGTCATGGCGATCATCAGCAAAAAACGCTGGAAATTGGTGTACAACGCGGGCCTAGTCTCATGATTTCGATGAAGGTTCATATTTTTCTCCTCTTGCGATTGTTGTGCATTGTTCTCGCGCGCAGACACGTGTACGAGCGAATTTCGGTTTCCCGATTGATTCCACCAATACATGCACGACCACAGGTACAACAGGAGATATCAGGTCGGGCAAGTCTGGTTTTTCTTGTTAGTTTACCCCGTCGGCCGCAGAGACACACTGCGCAAACCGACATGGTCATGTACCACTATAAAAGATACGGGGTAGCGATAGCTACATTAGCTACATTAAGCTTAAGTTAAAAAAATCTTCCCCATGGTTTTTATGTTTATGGTAACGCTTTCACTCAAATCCAAACTGTAAGACCTTGTATATAGAAGGCTGCCAAGAATTCTCGACGGCACCGGTCATCAGACGTGAAAGGTTTAGGGATGGCGCTGTTGCCGAACCTACCGTTCGCCCCGCAGCAGACGCAGGCGTTGTTCCGCCGCGGCAATCTCATCGCTGGAAAGATTGCGCTTCACGCGGTTGAGTGCCTCGCTCGCCGGCTGGCTGCCGGAAGTGGCCGCGACGCTGTACCAGACGTAGGCGCCGATTTGATTTTGCGTAACACCGCGGCCGCTTTCATACATCCGGGCGACGGTAAACTGCGCATTGTGATCGCCGCTGAGGGCCGCGCGCCGGGTCCAGTAAAACGCCTTGCGCTCGTCGCGCGCGCGTTCGGGTCCATCGAGATACAAGCGGCCGACGCGCTCCTGCGCCGCCGCATCGCCCTGCTTCGCGGCCCGGAACAATTTGACTAATTCCTCCGGCACCTGTTGCTGGTCCTGAAAATCCGTGGACGCCGACTCCGTCTGAACCGACGACGCCGCCTGCGACGAGGAGCTTTCCTGCTTCACGGTCTTGTGCACCACCACAACCGCCAGCAGGGCGGCGGCCGAAATCGCCGCCAGCTTGCGCCAGCGTGGCGCATCCTGTCGGGAGGGTTCACTCGGCGGTGTCAGGGCGCGTTGCAGCTCGGCGGCGCTGGCGAAGCGCCGCGACGGTTCCTTCTCCAGGCAACGCATCACGATGGCCTCGAGATGGAGAGGCGTGGACGACAGCAGCTGGCGCGGCGGCACCGGACGTTCCTTGATCTGCTTGAGCGCGACTTCCACCGGCGTGGCGCCGGCAAACGCGCGGCGGCCGGTCAGGCATTCGTACAATATGAGGCCCAGCGCGTACAGGTCGGTGCGCTGATCGACGCTCTTGCCCTGCGACTGCTCCGGCGCCATGTAGCCGGGCGTGCCGATGACGGTCTGCGTGGTCGTGGTGGCGCCCTCCAGGGCGCGAGCGATGCCGAAATCCATGAGCTTCACCAGGCCGTCGCGCGCGAGAAGCACGTTTTCGGGTTTCAGGTCGCGGTGCACCACGCCCTGCGCGTGCGCCTCGCCGAGACCGGCCGCGATCTGGCGCGCGAGGTCAATGACACGTTCCGGCGACAACTTGCCGGCGCGCTTGAGATAGGCACGCAGGCTTTCGCCATCCACAAACTCCATGGTGATGTACGCCAGATCGTCAACGCGATTGAAATCGTAGATGCGGCAGACATTCTTGTGGGTGATCCGGCGCGCCAGCCGGATTTCGTCCTTGAACCGTTCCATCATCGCCGGGTCGCGAGCGATCTCCGGACGCAGCAGCTTGAGCGCCAGGATTTCATTGGTCTCCCGGTCACGCACCCGGTAAACCAGCCCCATGCCGCCCTCGCCCAATGAGTTCAGCACTTCGTGGCGTGTCGCGAGGATGGCGGCCACGTCCGGAGCGGGGCCGGCCGCGGCCGACCCTGGCGAAGCCAGAACCTGGGTTTTGAGATCGTGAGATTCCATTTCAAAAATTTCCGTGGGCGCGGGAGCGCCGGCGCACATTTTCAAAGTATAGGCAAAGCCTCTGGGTTTGCTGTCTCGGGTAATGGTAATGCCGGGTGACCATGTACCGTGGTAAGCCGCCAGGCAACAAAAAAGCCCGCTTTCGCGGGCTTTTAGCTTACGAGATACCGATGGCTTTTTACTTCTTCGCCGGCTTGGCCGCGATCTCCTCGAGCTGGGTAGCGCGGATGACGTTGCCGTCGAGACCGGCTTTCTGCGCTACGCTATCCTGCTCCGCTTGAAAACCCGGGGCATGCCATCCGTGGCATGCCCGTTCGACGGCGCTGCCGCCGTAGGCGACGGTCATCTTTGCGTGCGGCTCGCCCCGTTGTCAAACCGCCAGGGTGCGATTGTCCCTGCACTCAGTAAGGACGGCGCTCGGCCAGCACCACCCAATGGTACGAGCCGGGCTTGGTCTGCTCGCGGTCCAGCAGATAGAGCGGCTCGAACGCGTCGAGCAGCGCGAGCAGCCCGACGGCGTCGCAGTAGTAGTGCGGGTGGCGCTTTTCCTCGTCGTCGGTGTCGGCCACGAACGTGTCCGCGGCGACTGCCGTGCCCTGCCCGAACAGGGCGTTGCGCTTGGAGAGCATCGTGATCTGCAGCAGCCCGCCCGGGCGCAGCACGCGGGCGAGTTCCGCCAGGGCGCGTGCGACGATAACCCGATCGCCGTGGTAGATGACGTTCCAGGCGAGCGCGAAGTCGAAGACCGCCGGCGCGAACGGCAGCGACGTGAAGTCGGAACGCGCCCAGCAGATTGTGCCGCTCGGGTCTTGCGCCCGCGCGTACGCCACACCGCTCGCGCTGGCGTCGGCCGCGTGCACCTCGAGCCCCGCGTCCGCGAGCACGCGCGCATGCCGTCCGACGCCGCAGCCGAGGTCGAGTGCGCGCCGAG
Source organism: uncultured Gammaproteobacteria bacterium (assembly GCA_963750625.1). Classification (GTDB taxonomy): domain Bacteria; phylum Pseudomonadota; class Gammaproteobacteria; order Acidiferrobacterales; family Sulfurifustaceae; genus Sulfuricaulis. The sequence continues at coordinate 6,948 of CAVVRV010000011.1, forward strand.
CCCCGCGCGTCTTCAGCAAATCCAGCGCCTGCACGACCTCAGACTCGGGCGCCAGCCAGTCGGCACGGCCGGCGGCGTTCGTCCAGCGTTGGTCCCAGGTGGTGTGTGCGGTCGAGAGCGAACCACGCTCACTCGCTTCATCGGACATAGGCGTGTCATCTCGCGGTTTTGGGTCAGCATACACCGCGGCACCGGACGGCACCACGAACGAACCACGACCCATCACCACGGGATCCGGGCGGTAACCTGACATGGCCAACAAAAAAGCCCGCTTTCGCGGGCTTTTTGCTTACGTGATGCCGATGATTTTTTACTTCTTCGCCGGCTTGGCCGCGATCTCTTCGAGCTGGGTGGCGCGCACGATGTTGCCGTCGAGAGCCGGCTTCCTTGGCAGTCGCCCCGTAGGCCACCGCCATGAGCTGGGAGTAGTACACCACCGGGATCTTGAACTTGGTGCCGTACTTCTTGTTGATCTGGCCCTGATACACCTCGACGTTCATCTGGCACACCGGGCACGGCGTGACGATCATGTCGGCGCCGTGGTCGTAGGCCGACTCGATGATCTTCTTGATCTGCGCCTGGCTCTTCTCGGGTTCGGAGAAGGCGAGCGCGCCGCCGCAGCAGGTGACCTTCTGCTCGTACTTCTCGAGCGGCGTCGCCGCCCACGGTCTCGACCAGCTTGTCGAGGTACTTCGGGTTCTCGAAGGACTCGCCGTCGCACGCCGAACGGGCGGTTGGTCTGGCAGCCGACGTAGCCGGCGATCTTGATGCCTTCGAGCGGCTTCTACGACCGGCTTGCCGAGTTCGTCGTAGCCGAGGTCTTCGATCAGCACCTCGACCATGTGGCGGATCTTCTGCTTGCCTTCGTACTTCAGGCCGACCTCGGTGAGGATGCTCGTTGATGTCCGCCAGCAGCTGGCCGGAATGGGCGATGCGCTCCTGCGATTCCTTGGTGCCCAGCCAGCAGGCGGCGCAGGTGGCGACGATGTCCTGACCAGCGTTGTGCTTTTCGGACAGGGCGATGTTGCGCGCGTTCATGACGTGGCGCGGCAGCTCGCCGCCCTCGGCGTAGCCGATGGAGGCGCCGCAGCAGTTCCAGTCCGGAATCTCGTTCAGCTTGATGTCCAGCGTCTTGCACATGGACTCGACCGAGATCATGTAGTTGGAGGCCGAGGCCTTGCGCTCCGAGGAACAGCCCGGATAAAACGAATATTCTTTTCTCGCCATATCTTATCCTCCTTACGCCGCAAAACCTTTGCGCTTGTCTTCGATCTCTTTGCGCTTTCTTGATCATCTTGCGGATGTCGCCGGCGCCCTTGCATTTGCCGCCGCTGAAAAAGCCGAAGGGGTTCAGGCGTCCGGTCTTGAGCATGCCGAGGCCCACCGGCAGCATCTCCAGACCCTTCTTGATGCCGGGGGCGAAGCCATCCATGAAATACAAGCCGACGGACAGCTTCAGTTCATTCACCCGCCCGCCACTGGTGATGTTCTGCCAGAACAGCTTGGCGAAGCGCCGTGTCGGATTCATCTTCGGCGCAATGCCGATCCGGTGCGCGTAGTTCGCCAGGCCGTGCATGATGTGGGTGATCGGGAGCTCGCGCGGGCAGCGCACGATGCAGTTGTAGCACGAGGTGCACATCCACATGGACTCGCTTTTCAGCACTTCGTCGCGCTTGCCGGCGCGGATCATCATGAAGATTTCCTGCGGCGGGTGTTCCCAGGCGGTCCCGAGCGGGCAGGAGCCCGAGCACACGCCGCACTGCATGCACATCTTGACCCAGTTGCCCTCCTCGACGTTCGCCTCGACTTCCTTGAGGAAGTCGTTGCGGTACTTCTCCACCATCACCTTGTTCAGATCGCTCATAGACGTCCGTATATCACTCCTACTCGCTTCGCTTGGACGGGCATGGCATGGCTCCTAAAATTTCAAGGGAGACATGCCGATCTTCTGGATCGTCTCGGCCATCTCGTTGATGAGGGCGGGCGCGCGCTGAATGTCGGTGATCGCCACCTCGTAGGTCTTCACGCGCTCTACTTCCAGCGAGAGCTGCTTCAGCGTGTCGTCGATCTTGCTCATGCGCACGTGCGCAATCTCCGAGCCCTTCACGAAGTGGCACTGGTAGTTCTCGCCCTTCTGACAGCCCATCAGGATCACGCCGTCGTAGCCGCTGTTGAGCGCGTCCGTCACCCAGATGGTGTTGATCGAACCCAGGCAGCGCACCGGGATGACACGCGTGAAGGCGCTGTACTGGATGTGGTTCATGGCCGCCATGTCGAGCGCCGGATAGGCGTCGTTCTCGCAGGCCAGCACCAGGATGCGCGGCTTCTCGGAGAACTGGTCGGGCATGTCCACGCCCTTGATCTGCGAGCCCACCGTATCCACCGAGTAGTTCTCGAATGAGATCACGCGTACCGGGCAGGCGCCCATGCAGGTGCCGCAGCGGCGGCAGCGGGATTCGTTGAACACCGGGTAGCGTGCTTCGTCTTCGTCGATGGCGCCGAACGGGCACTCCACGGTGCAACGCTTGCACTGGGTGCAGCCCTCGCGCCGGAACTCGGGGAAGGACAAATCGCCCGAGCGCGGATGCGCGGCGCGGCCGAGGCCGGCGTTTTCCACCGCCTGGATCGCCTTGAGCGCGGCGCCGGTCGCGTCCTCGATCGCCTGCGCGATGTCCATCGGACGGCGCACCGGACCGCAGGAGTAGATGCCGGTACGGCGCGTTTCGTACGGGAAACAGATGAAGTGCGAATCGTTGAAGCCGTACTTGAGGTGCGGCAGATCCGGCCCCTGACGGTAGGTCAGGTTGAGAATGGAAACCCCCTTGGGCTTTTCCTGATGCTCCGCGACCGCTTCTCCGGCATCCTTGGCCTTCTTGGCGTCGTCACGCTCCGCGGCTTCCGCCAACAACTGCGCCTCCATATCGATACCGGAATTGGCCACCTGGCCGGTCGCCAATACCACGAGGTCGGCCTTGGCCACGGCATCGTCATTCAGGATCAAATCCTTGAACTTGACCTGCAAGCTCGCGCACCGGGAACGACTTCGCCCACTTTACCCTTGGTGAAGGTCACGCCCTTCTTCTGGGCGCTGCGGTAGAAATCCTCGCCGTTGCCCGGCGTGCGCAGATCGGTGTAGATGACGTTGGTGTCGATGTCCGGGTTCTGATTCTTGAAGTACATCGCCTGCTTGATCGAGGTGTTGCAGCAGTGACCGGAGCAGTACGGCAGTTCGCCTTCCTTGTCGGAACGCTGGCCGGCGCACTGCACGAACACCACGCTCTTCACTTCCTTGCCGTCGGACGGCCGCTTGATCGCGTCCGCCGTTGGCGGCCTTGGCCAGCGCTTCCAGGCCGAGCTGATCGACCACGTCCTTGCTCTTGCCGCGCCCAGGTACGGCAGCTTGTTCATGTCGTACGGCGTGAAGCCCGAGGCCATGATGATGCCGCCGACGTTTTCGGTGGCGGTGCTGCCGGACTCGGTGGAGATGTCGACGCTGAACTGTCCGGGCGCGCCGCTGGTCTTGCTGAGGGTCGAATTCAGGAACACCTTGATGTGCTTGTCCGACTCGATCTGCTTGATGAGGTCGGCGATGCCGGTGTCGGCCGGATCGGCGTAAGGCTCGCGGGACGGCACGCGCTTGTGCAGCTTCGCCGCCCAGCCGCCGAGGCTGCCGGTCTTCTCCACCAGCAGCACGTCGTAGCCGGTCTTGGCGGACTCGATCGCCGCGGTCATGCCGGAGATGCCGCCGCCGACCACCAGGATGCGCTTGTTGTGGCCGAGGTTGGGATTGGTCCGCGGTATCAGCATCTTGATCGATTCGGCGCAGCCCATGCGCACGTAGTCCGCCGCCATTTCCTGCACGAGTTCCTTCTTGTCGTCGTCGGCGGGCGTGGCCCAGATCACGCCCTCGCGCAGGTTGGCGCGCGAGATCGCGACATTCTCGAAATTGAAGGTCTCGGCCTTGGCGCGGCGCGAGCAGGCGGCGATCACCACGTGGTTCACGCCTTCGTTGGCGATGTCGTTTTTGATCATCTCCACGCCGCTGGCGTTGCACAGGAATTCGTGTTCGCGCACGACGCTGCGCCTTACCCTCTTTCTGGGCGATCATCGCGAGCTGCGCGGTGTCGAGGCGCTCGCCGATGCCGCAGCCCTTGCAGATGTAGGCGCCAATCTTTCATGTCCGCCATGTGTCTTAAGCCTCCGCCCTGCGATACGCGGTTAATCACTTGAATCGCCCGCAGCGCACCGGCCGTGGCGCTTTGCACCGCACGGTTGACGTCGAGCGCGTTGGACGCGCAGCCGGCGCCGAACACCGCTTCGGTGGTCGCGTTGATATCGATAAAGCCGCTCACGTCCGCGGCCACGCCCTTCATGATCTTGCTGGCGTCCACGCTCGGCTCCATGCCGATCGCGAGCACCACCAGGTCATGCTCGTTGTCGTAGCGGTGATAGCCTTCGGTGTCCACGCCGTGCAGGATCGGGTCGCCCGATCGCCTTGTCCTCGGTGATGTTCGCGACCTTGGACTTGATGAACTTCACCTTGGGGTCGGCCTGGACCTTCTTGTAGAAGTCCTCGAGGCGGTCGATGGCGCGGATGTCGATGTAGTAGATCGACGACATTGGCGTCGTCGCCGAACTTCTCGCGCACGTAGGTGGTCTGCTTGAGCGAGGCCATGCAGCAGATGCGCGAGCAGTGCTTCAGATGATTGCGGTCGCGCGAACCGGCGCACTGGATGAAGGCGACGTTCTTCGCTTCCTTGCCGTCGGAGGGCCGCACCAGCTTGCCGCCGGTCGGGCCGAACGGGTCGAGCATGCGCTCGAACTCGACGCTGGTGATGACGTTCTTGTAACGGTCGTAGCCGTAGGGCTGGATCTTGTCGGCGTCGTACGGCTTCCAGCCGGTGGCCCAGACCATGGCGCCGACCTTGAGCTTGACCGTCTCTTCCTTCATGCCGAGATCGATGGCGTCGTACTTGCACGCGCCTTGGCCTTGTCGGCGTCCGGCGTGCCGATGATCGAGGGGTCGATCACGTAGCGCTGCGGATAGGCCATGGAAAACGGCAGGTACGCGCGCCTTGATCTTGTTCATGTTGTAGTTGAACGGATTCGAAATCTCCGCGCTCGACGGCTTTGCCGCATTCGCCGCAGGCGGTGCAGTTTTCGTTCACGTAACGCGGCGATGATTTTGATGCTGGCGGTGTAGTCGCCGGCCTTGCCGGCAATCGCGCTGACCTCGGCCAGCGTCAGCACGCGGATGCGCTTGTTCGCCTTGAGGCGCTTGAGGTTGATCTCCAGGCCGCAGGTGGGATGGCACAGCTTGGGGAAATATTTATAGAGCTGGCTGACGCGGCCGCCGAGGCTACGGGGTTCTTTTCCACCAGCACTACGTCCTTGCCGCATTCAGCGGCTTCGAGGGCCGCGGTCATGCCGCTGATGCCCCCACCGACCACCAATATGGTCTCGTTTGTTGCGACTACATCCGCCATTGACATGCCTCCACCGCGGAATTATTTAGAATTACTTACCGCCGGAATTACGGGATGGCAACAATACCCCGCAATCGAACGGGGTGCCATAAGCCAGGCAGTATATACTGGATTGAAATTTCGTATGCGCGGATAGAACGCTTATATATAAAGCGGGAATCCGCATACGAAACGGACGCGCTATCAGACGCATTTTCAGCATGCCCGCCGTGAGCGTCAATATCTTTCTTGTGCCGGCAAGCTATTTTGGCATACTGGGCCGGTCAACGATTAACGGATAGCCATGCCACCCATGTCAGTATCAAAAAAATCCGCCCCGTCGCGCGCGACCAAGGCCGAGGAATACCTCATAAAAGATGAGCCTTACTACGAGCCGGTCGGCGACGAGGTGGCGGTGTTCGAGGCGGCGTTCCGGCAGACAGCTGCCGGTGCTGCTCAAGGGTCCGACCGGCTGCGGCAAGACGCGCTTCATGGAGCACATGGCCTGGCGCCTGAAGCGCCCGCTCATCACCGTGTCCTGCCACGACGATCTGACCGCCACCGACCTGGTCGGCCGCTATCTCATCACCGCCAACGAAACCGTGTGGGTCGACGGGCCGATGGCGCGCGCCGTGCGCATGCGGCGGCGATCTGCTATCTCGACGAGATCGTCGAGGCGCGCAAGGACACCACCGTGGTCATCCATCCGCTCGCCGACGACCGGCGCGTGCTGCCGATGGAGAAAACCGGCGAGCTGCTGGACGCGCCGGCCCCGAGTTCTGCCTCGCCATTTCCTACAACCCCGGCTACCAGAGCGTGCTCAAGGACCTGAAGCAGAGCACGCGCCAGCGCTTCGTCGCCTCGAATTCAATTACCCCGCGGCGGCGCTCGAGAAGAAAATCGTCCGGCGCGAAACCGGCGTCGATGAGGCCATGGCCGAGCGGCTGGTCAAGTTCGCCGCCATGACGCGCAACCTGAAGGGCAGCGGTCTCGACGAGGGCGCGAGCACGCGGCTGCTGGTGCACGCCGGCAAGCTGATGAGCGCGGGCATCGCCCCGCGCGCCGCCTGCCGCACCGCCATCGCCGAGGCGCTCACCGACGATCCCGAGATGCTCGCCGCGGTGAACGAATTCAGCGCGTCGTTGTTTTAATTTTTTGAACCGCCAGGACGCCAGAAGCGCCAGGGATTCTTGAAAATTAAAACCCGATTTTCCTGGCGATCCTGGCGTCCTGGCGGTTGAAATCATCTATGACTGATCAACCACTCACCGCCGCCGAACTCGAAGTAAAACTCGACGAGTCGCTCGACCCGGTGTTGTCCTCGCGCCGCACCGCGGCGGCGCTCGCCAAGGCGCTGGCGGAATTCGACGCGCGCGCAGCAGGATTTCGTGCTGCGCTGGGTGGACATCATCGCCAAGACCAACGCCGAGATGGCGTATCAGTTCGCGGCGCGCGCGCCCGAGGCGTTTCGCCTCATGTCCGCGCCGACGATCGAGGCGTGGATCATCCACGCCATGGACGTGTACGACAAACAGGGACTGTATCCGGGCTGCACCGCCTTCGGTCAGGTGCAATCCTTCGCCGCCGAGGCGGCGGAGACGGATCGCAGCGTGGCGCTGGATGAAATCCACCACGTGCTGGAACTGTTCATCCAGGGGCTGGCCGGACGGCCGCTCAAGATCGAGGCCGCCGCGGAAACCGGCACCGATACGGCCACGTTGTTCCTGCCCGAGCGCGCTCAGCGGTTTCGCCGCGACGTCAGGATAATTTCCGTCTCTACAAGATCATGGCGGCCTACCTGTGGGCCCAGACCTGGTACGGGACGTTTCGCGTGCCGGACAACGAAGCGCCGCTGGCCGAGTGGCTCGCGAGCTTCGACGCGCCGGACACGGCGGCGCGCCGGTTTCACGCGCTCGAGACCGTGCGCCTCAACGCCTGTCTGGCGCGCGAACTTCCCGGTCTGTACCGCGACATGCGGGAAATCCAGCGGCTCGCCGGCGACGTGCATTACCCGGCCTCCTGGGACGCGGCCATCGCGCGGCTGCAAGAACCCGGCGCCACGGTCGCGGAGTACGCGCGCTTGGCTGACACGGCTTCACGGCACGGAAGTCCCAAACTCCTTCTGCTATCAAGGCCTGTTGCTGGCCGAGCGCGCCCAGCAGGTCATGCAAGAACGCATCGCGCGGGAAAAGGAACTGTTCCGCCAGGCGCTGAGCCAGGCTCGGCGACGAGGCAGCCGGCAACCAGGCCGGGACGGAGACCGCCACGACGCCGAATTCGCAGCGCTACCGCGTCGAGACGATTCCCGATCCGGATCACCCGGGACAATTCATTTTCGCGCTCAGCATCGACGGCCAGCCGATCACAGCCGCCGGCCGACGTGCGCGGCCTGATGGGTTCCATCGTCCAGGACCTCGGGCATATTCCGGACGACTATCTGGTGGCGGCGGGCGACGGCGGCTACCGCCAGGCCAGCGGAGGAAAAACGTCCCGAGGACGTGTGGAAAGGCACCTATCACGAGGAAGGCGCGTTTCTCTACAACGAGTGGGATCACCGGCGCAGTCATTATCGCAAGCACTGGTGCGTGCTGCGCGAACTCGACGTGCACCCGGACAGCGATCCGTTCGTGGCGCGCACGCTGCGCAAGTACCACGGCGTATTGCCGGCGCTGCGCAAGACCTTCGAGGCGCTGCGCGGCGAGGACAAGCTGCTCAAGAAACAGACGAACGGCGACGACGTCGATTTCGACGCGCTGGTCGAGGCCTGGGCCGACATGCAAAGCGGCATGGAACTCTCCGAGCGGCTGTTCACCAAGCTGCACAAGTTCGAGCGCAACATCGCGGTGATGTTCATGGTCGACATGAGCGGCTCGACCAAGGGCTGGATCAACGACGCCGAGCGCGAGGCGCTGGTGCTGCTGTGCGAGGCGCTGGAAATGCTCGGCGACCGTTACGCGATCTACGGCTTCTCCGGCATGACGCGCAAGCGCTGCGAGCTGTACCGCATCAAGCGCTTCGACGAACCCTACAGCGACGAGGTGCGCCGCCGCATCGCCGGCATCCGGCCGCAGGACTACACGCGCATGGGCGTGACCATCCGCCATCTCACCAAACTGCTGAACGACGTCGAGGCGCGCACCAAGCTGCTGATCACGCTCTCCGACGGCAAGCCGGACGACTACGACGGCTACCGCGGCGAGTACGGCATCGAGGACACGCGCCAGGCGCCTGATCGAGGCCAAGCGCGCCGGCATCCATCCGTTCTGCATCACCATCGACACGCGAGGCGCGCGACTACCTGCCGCACATGTACGGCGCGGTGAACTGGGTGCTGGTGGACGAGGTGCGCAAGCTGCCGCTGAAGGTCTCGGATATCTACCGGCGACTGACGCTGTAGCCCCCCACTTTCTGGAACATGTTAGGATGGCATCATCCCGCTTGCGTTCAGGCCCGCCTACAATGAAATAAAAGGGGCTCAGCGGGCACTACCGACATGTTTAAACTGGACAAAAAGACGGTTCTCCTGCTCCTGCTGGCAATCGCGGTCATGGCTGGCATGGCCTATGTCCTGTATGCGACCGGCATGATCGACTTGCTGACGAGCAAAAACCGCTTGCTGCAATTCATCAAGGAGAACCGCGCCCACGCCGCGACGATTTTCATCGGCCTTCAGATCGTGCAGGTCGTGGCCGCGCCGGTACCCGGCGAGGTGACCGGTTTCGTGGGCGGCATTCTGTTCGGGCCGGTGTGGGGCGTGGTCTATTCCACCATCGGGCTGACCATCGGCTCGTGGATCGCGTTCATGCTGGCGCGGCTGCTCGGCCGGCCGCTGGTCGAGCGCGTGGCCAGCCGCGAGACACTCGAACGTTACGACTACGTGATGCAGCACAAGGGGCTGCTGCTCGCCTTTCTCATGTTTCTGATTCCGGGCTTTCCCAAAGATTTGCTGTGCTACTTCCTCGGCCTGGGCCACATGCGCCAGCGCGACTTTTTGCTCGTCTCCGCGACCGGTCGCCTGCTCGGTACGGTGCTGCTCACCATGGGCGGGACGTACTTCCGCGACGCGCATTACGGCGCGCTTTTCACCGTCGTCGGTTTCAGCCTCGCGGTCATTCTGCTCGTCATGATCTATCGCGATCGCGTTGAGCTAGTGCTCCGGCGGATGTCGGGCGCTCTGCACAAGGAACCCAGGGATAAATCACCCCCGTCCGACTAGATCGGATGAGCCGAATATCGGATATTCAGTGGCTTGCAAACAGCCTTGGCGCGCCGGACAATCCCGTTCCGATTGGCTGTCTTTCCACTCAACAGAGATTAACAGGATACATCCATGTCAGCGCTGATTTGCGGTTCGTTCGCCTACGACACCATCATGGTCTTCCAGGACCAGTTCAAGAATCACATCCTGCCCGACAAGGTGCATATCCTGAACGTGTCGTTCCAGGTGCCGAAAATGCGCCGCGAGTTCGGCGGCTGCGCCGGCAACATCGCCTACAGTCTCAAGCTCCTCGGCGGCGAGCCGCTGCCCATGGGCACGGTCGGCAAGGACTTCGGTTTCTATGCCGAATGGATGGACCAACACGGCATCAACCGTCGCCACATCAAGGTTTGCGAGGACACCTACACCGCGCAGGCCTTCATCACCACCGACATGGATGACAACCAGATCACCGCGTTCCATCCCGGGGCGATGAACCGCTCGCACGAAACCCGCGTGAGCGATGCCAACGGCGTCAAGCTCGGCATCGTCTCGCCCGACGGGCGCGAGGGCATGATCCAGCATGCACGGCAGTTCGCCGAGGCCGGCATTCCCTTCATCTTCGACCCCGGGCAGGGCATGCCGCTGTTCGATGGCGACGACCTGATGGCCTTCATCGAACAGGCCACGTGGGTAACGCTCAATGACTACGAGGCCGAGCTGATGCAGGAGCGCACCGAAAAATCCCTGAGCCAACTGGCAAAATACGTAAAGGGAATGATCGTCACGCTCGGCGCGCGCGGCTCCTGCGTTTATACCGACGGGCGCGTGATCGAAATCCCGGTGGTGCCGGTAACCGAAGTCAACGACCCGACCGGTTGTGGTGACGCCTATCGCGCCGGCCTGCTCTATGGCCTGGCGCGCGGCATGGACTGGGAAACCACCTGTCGCATCGCGTCGCTCATCGGTGCCATCAAGATCGCGCATCACGGCACCCAGAATCACCGCTTCACCCCGGACGAATTCGCCATCCGCTTCCGCGACAGCTTCGGATATAGTTGGTAGCTGCCGGCGGGATCTGGCTCCTTCCGCCGGCTCGTGGAGGGAGGCCATGCCGTGGATAACAGACTTCCGCCCCTGATTCAGGCGTTGCTCGATCCCGCCGGCTACGACCATGCGGTGCGGAACATTCACGTGGTCGAAACGCATATTTCCTGGGTCGTCCTCACCGGCCCCTACGCCTACAAAATCAAGAAACCGGTGAATCTCGGGTTCCTCGATTTCAGCACGCTCGACAAACGCCGCTTCTATTGCGAGGAGGAACTGCGTCTGAACCGGCGTCTGGCGGAAGCACTCTATCTTGGCGTGATCCCCATTTCCGGCTCGCCCGCTTCCCCCCGGCTCAACGGTTCCGGCGAGGCCATCGAATACGCCGTCAAGATGGTCCAGTTTTCCGAAGAGGCGCGGCTCGATCGAATGCTCGCGCGCGGCGAACTGCAAGCGATGCACATCGACCTGCTGGCGCAGGAGCTGGCCGCATTTCACGGCCGGATAGCGATTGCCGGCAACGACAAACCCTTCGGCAATCCGGAACATGTGCGCGAGCCGGTAACACAGAATTTCACCCAGATCCGCTCACGCCTCGAACCCCCGGATCAGCCGCAGTTGCAGCGCCTGGAAAACTGGAGCGAGACGGCCTTTGCCGAACTTCGCGAGACATTTGAAAACCGCAAGCGCCTCGGATTTATCCGCGAATGTCACGGCGACGCCCATCTCGCCAACATGGTATGGCTCGATGAGCGCGTGACGTTCTTCGATTGCCTCGAATTCAGCGACAACCTGCGCTGGATCGATACCATGAGCGAAGTCGCTTTCCTGACGATGGATCTCGACGATCGCGGGCGCGTCGATCTTGCCCGCCGCGCGCTCAATGCCTACCTCGAACATACCGGCGACTACGATGGTCTCGCGGTGTTTGGCTTCTACCAGGTCTATCGCGCGATGGTGCGCGCCAAGGTTGCCTGTATTCGCTCATGTCAGGGTGACCTGAGCGATGAAGAAAAACGGCGGGTACGCGAGGAGTATCTCGGTTACGCGAATCTCGCCGAACGTTACACTCAAACACAGCGTGCTGCGCTCATCATCACCCACGGTCTGTCGGGCAGCGGCAAGACCTGGCTTTCGCAACAATTGCTGGAGAGCCTTGGCACCATCCGCTTGCGCAGCGATGTCGAGCGCAAACGCCTGCACGGACTGGCACCGCACGCACGCAGTGGCTCGGCGATCGACAGCGGGATTTACACGGTCGAGGCCGGCCGCCGCACTTATGCGCGGCTGGCGGAACTGGCCCAGACCATCCTGCGGGCCGGATATCCGGTGATCGTGGACGCCGCCTTTCTCAAACGACACCAGCGCGACCAGCTGCGCGTCGTGGCCGATCAGATGCGCGTCCCATTTCGCGATTCTCGATGTACAGACTCCGGAAAGTATCCTGCGCGCGCGCCTGCAACAACGCAGCCGGCAATCGCGCGAAGCTTCCGAGGCGGACCTGGCCGTGCTTGATCGCCAGTTATCCACCCGGGAGCCACTTACCGCCGATGAACAAGGTGCCGCGCTGATCGTCGATGGCGGAGCGTCGCCCAATATCGCGGTACTGCAACAGAAGCTGCGCGCGTTGATCGGTCCCGGATGAATGACTCGCACCCGCTTGCGCCGAGTCAACCGGCTACAGATGCTTGAGGTTTACAAAAAACACGGTACCGTTGCTCCATCGCGTGGATCGACGAAACATATATAAGGTAAAGCCACCCACCCTCCCGCCCACCCTCCGAGCTGTGGTTATAAAAAAATTGCAATCTTGACATCACCCACCTTATGGGTCTAAAACTACAACATATTGTGGTTGGCCAAGGTCATAGGCCCGATACCTAGTATTTCACTAAAAACTGGCACGGCAAGTGCCCCACCAGACAGGCACCGGAGGACAGGAATCAATGAAGGTCGTCCAATTACAAGCACAAGACCCGGTTGTCACTGAGAAGCGCGCAGGGATGGCGCGTCTGCGGACCTAAGGACGGAAATCCCCATACAACCGGCTTCGCTGGATATCTGGGATAAAAAGTACCGCCTCAAGAGCAAAACCGGGGAAGTCATCGACCAGGACATCGCCGGGACCTATGCCCGGGTGGCCCGGGCCCTCGCTGACGTGGAGGATGCCCCGGAAAAACGCGAGGAATGGTTCGAAAAGTTCTTCTGGGCCCTGCAAAACGGGGCGATTCCGGCCGGGCGCATCATCTCCAACGCCGGCGCCCTCGAACACAAACCCGCCACCAGCACCATCAATTGCACGGTCTCGCGGACGGTCCCGGACTCCATGGACGGGATCCTGTCCTCCGTGCACGAAGCCGGCCTGACCCTGAAGGCCGGTTGCGGCATCGGTTACGAGTTCTCTACCCTCCGCCCCAAAGGGGCGTTTGTGAGCGGGGCCGGAGCTTATACCTCCGGTCCCCTCTCTTTTATGGATATTTTCGATGCCATGTGCTTCACGGTCTCGTCCGCCGGGGGCCGGCGCGGCGCACAGATGGGCACCTTCGACATCGCGCACCCGGACATCATGGATTTCATCAAGGCCAAACGCGAGAACGGCCGGTTGCGCCAGTTCAATCTCTCCTGCCTGATCACCGACGAGTTCATGCAGGCGGTGAAAAAGAACGGGTCCTGGGACCTGCTGTTCCCCGTCAGCCGTCATGAGTACGAAGACCCCGAGTCACGCATTGTCTGGCGCTACTGGCCGGAGACCAAGGGTTACATCACCAACAACCTCGGCCAGGTGGCCTGCAAGATATACAAGAGCCTCCCGGCGCGGCGCCTGTGGGACCTGATCATGGCCTCGACCTACGATTATGCCGAGCCCGGGTTCATCCTGATCGACAAGATCAACGAAATGAACAACAACTGGTTCTGCGAGAACATCCGCGCCACCAACCCGTGCGGAGAGCAGCCGCTGCCGCAATACGGTTCGTGCCTGCTCGGCTCGGTGAACCTGACCAAGTTCGTGGAAGAGCCCTTCACCGATGCCGCGCATTTCAACTGGGAACAGTATCGCGAGGTGGTGGCGGTCTTTACCCGCATGCTCGACAACGTGGTCGAGATCAACGGCCTGCCGCTCGCGCAGCAGCGCCATGAAATCCACCATAAACGCCGCCATGGCATGGGCTTCCTGGGCCTGGGCTCCACGCTCACCATGCTGCGCATGAAATACGGCTCGCCCGAATCGCTCGAGTTCACCGAACGCGTGGCGCGCGAGATGGCCGAGGTGGGCTGGGAGGTGGGCATCGAGCTCGCCGAGGAAAAGGGTCCGGCCCCGATCATGGAGGACGAGTTCACGGTCACCGAAGAAATGCTGGTCAGGCGTCCGGAGATGTGCCGCGACGGGCACAAGGTCGGCGACAAGGTCAAGGGCAAGGTGCTGCTCGCCCGCTACAGCCGTTACATGCAGCAGTTCGATGCCGCGCTCACCTCGCGCATCGCCGAGAAGGGCGCGCGCTTCACGCACCATACCTCGATCGCACCGACCGGCACCATCTCGCTGTCGCTGGCCAACAATGCCAGCAACGGCATCGAGCCGTCGTTCGCCCACAAATACAGCCGCAACGTGCTGCGCGAAGGCAAGAAGAGCAAGGAAAAGGTCGAGGTGTTCTCCTACGAACTGCTCGCCTACCGCACCCTGGTGAATCCCGACGCCGACCCGGAGGCCGTGGACGGCAAGAACCAGCTGCCGGATTACTTCATCACCGCCGACCACATCAACCCGCGTGAGCATGTGGATGTGCAGGCGGCGGCGCAGATATGGGTGGACTCCTCGATATCCAAGACGGCGAACGTGCCCACCGACCACCCCTACGAGGACTTCAAGGACATCTACCTGTATGCCTATGAGAAGGGCCTCAAGGGTTGCACCACCTTCCGCTTCAACCCGCAGGCGTTCCAGGGCGTGCTGGTGAAGGACAAGGACCTCGAGAACACCACCTACCGCTTCCAGCTGGCCAATGGCGAGATGATCGAGGTCCGGGGCAACGAGGAGATCGAGTACGACGGCGAGATCCATAACGCCGCCAACCTGTATGACGCCCTCAAGGAAGGCTATTACGGGCGGTTTTGAGGA
>CAVVRV010000012.1:0-104240 GCA_963750625.1 uncultured Gammaproteobacteria bacterium
AAATCCCCATACAACCGGCTTCGCTGGATATCTGGGATAAAAAATACCGCCTCAAGAGCAAAACCGGGGAAGTCATCGACCAGGATATCGCCGGAACCTATGCCCGGGTGGCCCGGGCCCTCGCCGACGTGGAGGATGCCCCGGAAAAACGCGAGGAATGGTTCGAAAAGTTCTTCTGGGCCCTGCAAAACGGGGCGATTCCGGCCGGGCGCATCATCTCCAACGCCGGCGCCCTCGAACACAAACCCGCCACCAGCACCATCAATTGCACGGTCTCGCGGACGGTCCCGGACTCCATGGACGGGATCCTGTCCTCCGTGCACGAAGCCGGCCTGACCCTGAAGGCCGGTTGCGGCATCGGTTACGAGTTCTCTACCCTCCGCCCCAAAGGGGCGTTTGTGAGCGGGGCCGGAGCTTATACCTCCGGTCCCCTCTCTTTTATGGATATTTTCGATGCCATGTGCTTCACCGTCTCGTCCGCCGGGGGCCGGCGCGGCGCACAGATGGGCACCTTCGACATCGCGCATCCGGACATCATGGATTTCATCAAGGCCAAACGCGAGAACGGCCGGTTGCGCCAATTCAATCTCTCCTGCCTGATCACCGACGAGTTCATGCAGGCGGTGAAAAAGAACGGGTCCTGGGACCTGCTGTTCCCCGTCAGCCGTCATGAATACGAAGACCCCGAATCACGCATTGTCTGGCGCTACTGGCCGGATACCAAGGGTTACATCACCAACAACCTCGGCCAGGTGGCCTGCAAGATATACAAAAGCCTCCCGGCGCGCCGCCTGTGGGACCTGATCATGGCCTCGACCTACGATTATGCCGAGCCCGGGTTCATCCTGATCGACAAGATCAACGAAATGAACAACAACTGGTTCTGCGAGAACATCCGCGCCACCAACCCGTGCGGAGAGCAGCCGCTGCCGCAATACGGTTCGTGCCTGCTGGGTTCGGTGAACCTGACCAAGTTCGTGGAAGAGCCCTTCACCGATGCCGCGCGTTTCAACTGGGAGCAGTATCGCGAGGTGGTGGCGGTCTTTACCCGCATGCTCGACAACGTGGTCGAGATCAACGGCCTGCCGCTCGCGCAACAGCGCCATGAAATCCACCATAAACGCCGCCATGGCATGGGCTTCCTCGGCCTGGGTTCCACGCTCACCATGCTGCGCATGAAATACGGCTCGCCCGAATCGCTCGAGTTCACCGAACGCGTGGCGCGCGAGATGGCCGAGGTGGGTTGGGAGGTGGGTATCGAACTCGCCGAGGAAAAGGGTCCGGCCCCGATCATGGAGGACGAGTTCACGATCACCGAAGAGATGCTGGTCAGGCGTCCGGAGATGTGCCGCGACGGGCACAAGGTCGGCGACAAGGTCAAGGGCAAGGTGCTGCTCGCCCGCTACAGCCGTTACATGCAGCAGTTCGATGCCGCGCTCACCTCGCGCATCGCCGAGAAGGGCGCGCGCTTCACGCACCATACCTCGATCGCACCGACCGGCACCATCTCGCTGTCGCTGGCCAACAATGCCAGCAACGGCATCGAGCCGTCGTTCGCCCACAAATACAGCCGCAACGTGCTGCGCGAAGGCAAGAAGAGCAAGGAAAAGGTCGAGGTGTTCTCCTACGAACTGCTCGCCTACCGCACCCTGGTGAATCCCGACGCCGACCCGGAGGCCGTGGACGGCAAGAACCAGCTGCCGGATTACTTCATCACCGCCGACCACATCAACCCGCGTGAGCATGTGGATGTGCAGGCGGCCGCGCAGATATGGGTGGACTCCTCGATATCCAAGACGGCGAACGTGCCCACCGACCACCCCTACGAGGACTTCAAGGACATCTACCTGTATGCCTATGAGAAGGGCCTCAAGGGTTGCACCACCTTCCGCTTCAACCCGCAGGCGTTCCAGGGCGTACTGGTGAAGGACAAGGATCTCGAGAACACCACCTACCGCTTCCAGCTGGCGAACGGCGAGATGATCGAGGTCCGGGGCAACGAGGAGATCGAGTACGACGGCGAGATCCATAACGCCGCCAACCTGTATGACGCCCTCAAGGAAGGCTATTACGGGCGGTTTTGAAGAACGTGACCATGATAACAATGCGATAGCAACGACAATAACAATCGTGTCAACCGCGATACAAGTGTCTGGCTTAAGAGGAGATTCATTATGGCTATCAAGATTGAACAGAAGATCACCGGCTACGAGGTCGTCAAAGAGGAGCCCAAACGCGCCCCCGAGAGCAACGTCGTGCACATGCACGAGAAGCTCGAGCGGCCCGAGATGCTGCTGGGGTCGACCTACAAGATCAAGACCCCCCTCACCGAGCATGCCCTGTACGTCACGATCAACGACATCGTGCTCAACCCGGACACGCCCCACGAGAAGCGCCGGCCCTTCGAGATCTTCATCAACTCCAAGAACATGGACCACTTCCAGTGGGTGGTGGCGCTGACCCGGGTCATCTCCGCCGTGTTCCGCAAGGGCGGTGACGTCACCTTCCTGGTGGAGGAACTGCACTCGGTGTTCGATCCCCGCGGCGGCTACTTCAAGAAGGGAAAATACACCCCCTCGCTCGTGGCCGACCTGGGCGATGTCATCGAACGTCACCTCAAGCTGATCGGTCTCATCCAGACCGAGGAACCGGACGCGGCGCGCCAGCAGTTCATCGCCGAGAAGCATGCCGAACTGAAAAAACGCGCCAGCGCAATAGAAACCGCCAGCGACGAGGCTTGTGACTTCCCGTCCGATGCGCAGCTCTGCGTCAAATGTTCCACCAAGGCTGTCATCAAGATGGATGGATGCATGACCTGTCTCAACTGCGGCGACTCGAAGTGCGGATGATGTTTTGATGCGCTTGAATGCACGTGCGAGCAAATTTCAAAAAAGTGTTTGCAATTTTTTTTCCGTTGACTTAATGTCTTGACACACTAGGACAGTGTGCTAGACATGAAGTGAACGTTGAACACGGATGTCACTGCCCGGATTGCGGGATGCCGCCGACAAGCATGAAGATCATCGCGGCGCCGGGTGGAACCAGGATCAACCAAGAGTTAATGGATCGATTGCGAAGCTCGACAACCTGGTAGCAAGCATAATAGTACCCACCTGCAGCGGTGTCCGGCTGCCAGGTCCTGTTCTTCCCGCTCCCCTCGCCATGTCGTATCCGCCAGTAAACCCTGGCCCGTATCTCTGTCCCGAATTCATCAAAAGACAGTCCAAGACTGTCTTTTTCTTTTTCTCGCGCCTTTCGGCGCAGCCGATTTTGCTCCCGGCAAAATCGCGGCAACGAGCAGTAGCGTCGGGGGGTTTTGGCCCCTGACTTCCCTGCAAGTCCCTTAACCCCAAACCAAAGGAGCTCATCATGGCAGCCAAGAAAAAGGCCAAGAAAAAAGCACCGAAGAAGAAATAACGCGACAGGCGAGGGGAATTTCGATGGCAGCGCGGTAAATCGTCGCCGCCTCGGATGTCCCCGTCCGCCTTCGCAGGTGATAAGCCGGTAGCACCCGCTTGGTTGTTAAGGCTAGCGAGGTGTTACCGGTTTTTTTATATGTCCAAACATGCGCACTGGGACGATATTTATTGCCTGACGCCGACCAGTCTTCTCTCTGGTCTGTGAGGTTCCCGCAGGATGATATTCACCGTGTCGAAGTACCTTGGCATCCATGCCAATAAAATGATAAGAAACAATAATTTACATGGCAGGCATCGATTTCACTCGTTGCGTAATTCCCGATCCAGATCGGCTAGGCGCTGCGGGGTGCCCACATCCCGCCAGCGACCGGTGTAATGCTCGCCGCTGACCAGACCCTGGGCTATGGCGGTGCGTAGCAACGGCGCCAGCGGAAACTTGCCCGGACGACATTCCGCAAACAGGGCGCGTGCATAGACGCCAATACCGCTGAACGTCAGGCGTGGCGCTCCTTCCGCGAACAGCTTTCCCTCCCGCAGCGCAAAGTCACCCTGCGGATGCTGCGGCGGATTATCCACCAGCACGAGATGCGCTAAGCCGTCGAGACGGGCAGGCAGACGGTCAAAGGGGTAATCGGTCCAGATGTCGCCATTGATCACCATGAACGGATCGGTGTCGATCAGGGGCAGTGCCTTGAAAATACCGCCACCGGTCTCGAGCCCACCGCCTTCTTCATGCGAATAGACGACATGCGCCCCGTACCGTGCACCATCGCCGAGATAGGCGCTGATTTTTTCCCCGAGATGTGAGTGGTTGATCACGAGGTCGCGCAACCCGTGACGGGCCAGTCCTTCGATCAGATGCACGATCAGGGGTTTGCCGCCGGCCTCGAGCAGCGGTTTGGGGACGGTGTCCGACAGCGGCCGCATGCGTTCCCCGCGGCCCGCCGCCAGAATCATGACCTTTAAACTCATGCGCCCTCCGTCAGCTTGAGCTCGCGCAACAACGCATTCAACGCTTGCAGTTCCGGGTAGCGGGCGCTCACCTCTTGCACGTACCCCAGGGTGCGCGGGATGTCACTCAAGTAGCCGGGCTTGCCATCACGATGATTGAGGCGGGCAAAGATGCCGGTGGCTTTGAGATGTCGCTGCACCCCCATGAGGTCGAACCAGCGCAGAAACTGCGTTGTCGTCCTCACCCACCGGTATGCCGGACTGCAGCGCCAGGTCGTGATAGCCCTTGACCCAGTCCTCGACCCGCTCGCGCGGCCAGGCGATGTAGCAGTCGCGCAACAGCGACACGAGGTCGTAGGTCACCGGTCCCCGGACCGCATCCTGAAAATCGAGTATGCCGGGGTTGTTGCGATCGGTCACCATCAGGTTGCGTGAATGATAGTCGCGGTGCACCCACACCCGCGGCTGCGACAACGCGGCGCGCGCCAGAAGCGTAAACGTCTCATCCAGCGCCGCCTGCTGGCCCGCCGCCAGCGTCAAGCCCAGATGACGTCCCAGATACCATTCGCGAAAGATCTCCATTTCACGCCGGAGCAGCGTCTCATCATAGTCCGGCAGGAATTTCCCTGCGGCCCGAGTGAAGCTGCCGGCCTGCAGGACCACCAGCGCCCCCATGGCATCGCCGTACAACCGCTCCACGGTCCGGTCGCTCAGATGCCGCAGGTAGAGTTGGTCGCCCAGGTCGGTAATGAGGAAAAATCCCAGATCGTGGTTTTCCTCCAGGACCTCCGGCACGTTGAGCCCCAGCGCATGGAAGCGGCGGGCAATCGCCACGTAGGAATGCATGTCGCCCTTGTCCGGCGGCGCGTCCATGGCGATAAGACTTTGTTGTCCCGCGGTAACCCGGAAATAGCGACGAAAGCTCGCGTCCGCCGAGGCCGGATGGATGTCGAACCGGCCGGCACCGAGCACCCGGGCGATCCAGTCCTTGAGTGCGTCAAGACGTGTGTCCAAGTGCGGCCTTGCGAATGTCGCCCGCGCGGGCGGAAAAGCTTGATGGGGAATACATAGTATGCAATTTTATGTCACCCATCATAAAACAATGACACTCTGGTTCCCATGCCTCTCGTGCATTCCGCCCGTGTTGCCCTGTGCCTGATCGTCGTCGTGGCAGCGGGATGGAGTCCAGCGGCACGGTCTGTGGAAGAAGGCATATGCCCGGAGCGGCTTCCTCGCCTATCCACCGCCAAGAAACCTCGCCCGCCGGCCGCCGAGAATCTACCGACCGACATACGCGCGCAGGAACTGCGTTCGGCGCAGGGTGGTTTCAGCGAGTTCGCCGGGAACGTGGAAATGCGCCGGGGCGATCAATCCCTGACCGCCGATCAACTGCGCTACGACGAGGCCACGGGTCAGGCGGATGCCACCGGCAACGTCACCCTCAAGGATTCCGCCCGCTCGTATTATCAGACACAGGAGACACAGCTTAATCTTGAATCGCGCATCGGTTATGCCGGCCCCAGCTACCTTCCGCCTGGAGAACGACAGCGCCCGCGGCGATGCGCAGCACATCGACTTCAAAGGGCCAGACCTGACGATTCTCAAGCGGGCACGCTACACCACCTGCGCGCCGGGCCAGGACGACTGGTTTCTGAAAGTGCGCGAACTGAAGCTCGACACCCAGGAAGATATCGGCACCGCCTATGACGCTTCGGTCAATTTTTTCAATGTGCCGGTTTTCTATCTGCCCTATCTCAATTTTCCGATATCGGATGAACGCAAGTCGGGATTTCTGGCTCCGCGCCTGGGCCACTCGAGCCAACGCGGTCTGGAGATCGCCGCTCCCTATTACTTCAATCTCGCGCCCAACTACGACGACACTCTCACGCCCCAGTTCATGACCGAGCGCGGCCTGCAACTGCAGAACCAGTTTCGCTACCTGACCCGACACTCGGAAGGGAAGTTCGATCTCGAGGCGCTCCCAAACGACCGCATGGCTAACGATGACGACCGTACGGCAGTTACTTATCAGCACAAGCAGGTCTTCAGTCAGTTGTGGTCGGGCAAAATAGACGTGCGACATGTGTCGGATGATAATTATTTCAACGATTTCGGGGATAACATCGGCATCACCAGCCAGACGCACCTGCCGCAGAACGCCGAGGTCGACTACCGCGGCCCGATGTGGAACTTCAGCGCTCTCGCAGCGGAATATCAAACGATCGACCCCACCGTCGCGGTGACCGACCGTCCTTACGCACGGCTGCCGCAACTCAACCTTGCTCTCAATCGGCCGGTTGAACCCAACCGGGTAAATTATTACTTCGATAGCGAGGCGGTGAATTTTGAGCGCAGTGCAAGTGTTACCGGCGAACGCTTGAACCTGTACCCCGCCGTGAACCTGCCGCTTTCAAACAGCTATGGTTTTCTCATCCCCAAATTGGGCGTGCGGCAAATCTCCTACCATCTCACGGACGCCCCCGATGCGACACCGGCACTGACAAGGGGGGTATTCAGCCTCGATAGCGGGCTGATCTTTGAGCGCGACTCACGCTGGGGCGAACGCCTGTACACGCAAACTCTCGAGCCGCGCCTGTACTATCTCTACATCCCGGCCAAGGGCCAGGATGGCTTGCCCAATTTCGATACCAACGTGCCGGACCTGAGCTTCTCCAACCTGTTCCGCGACAACCGCTTTGTCGGAGGAGACCGCATTGGCGATTCCAACCAGATCACCACGGCGCTGACCACGCGATTCCTCGACGAGAAAGACGGCGCCGAACGCGGACGCGCGAGCATCGGCAGGATTTATTACTTCGCCGACAGGCAGGTCAACCTGCCGCCGGGGACGAACGGGGCGGCCGCCTCCGATATCGTCGGCGAGGCCTCCGCCACCCTCGCCAGCCACTGGCATGCCCGCTCCACCGTGGAGTGGAATATGAACGACGATCGTTTCCAGAAATACGACTACTACTTCCAATACAACCCGGCCAAAAACCGCATCGTGAATGTCGGCAAGCGGTTTTCCCGCGACGACCTCGATCAGTCGGACATCTCCACCGAGTGGCCGATCGCGGGGCGCTGGACATTCCGGGCGCGCTCGTTGTATTCACAGCGCGACCACCGCAACGTGGACAGCTACGCCGGCGTGGAATACGGCGCCTGCTGCTGGGCACTGCGCGTCGTGGGCAGCCGGCGGCTTACGGTCGACACAACCAATAACAACGCCGCCACCCAGAACACTTCGATCATGTTCGAATTGGAACTGACCGGTCTGTCCAAGTTTGGCCGCATACCGGACAGCCCGCTGCACCAAAGCATGTTTTCCTTCCCCTCACCATCCACGGCGCCACAGGCCACCGTTCCCTAGCGCCCACCGGCCCAGGGGCATGAGCGCTTCCGGCGGTGGCGGTCAGGCGGCTCAGAGTTGGCGCTTCATAACGATGGCGGCCTTGCGTCTCCGTCCGAAGCAGTTGCGCGACGGGAGCCGGCAGCTAGTTCATGTTATCCTAGCGTTACTCCGGTACCGCGCCGGAGTGTCGGTCATTGATATGAATGACAAGACGAGCGAAGCAGGGCTACATTAATGACACTCCATATCCCTATCGGAAACCATGCATCTTGTTGCCAAATCCACCGCGCCCAGAAATGCGATACTCGGGCTGCTCCTGTTGCTGCTGCCGTCGATCATGGCGGCCGCTCCCGCACCCTCAAACGCCTCCGGGAAGATCGACCGCATCCTGGTCATCGTCAACGACGACGTGATCACCGAAACCGAACTGGCGAATCGTCTCTTGGAAACCAAAAAACAACTCGATCTCGAAAAAATCAAAACACCTCCGGACGACATACTCCGGAAACAATTGCTCGATCGAATGGTGCTGGAGCGCCTGCAGCTCCAGCTCGCCGTACAGACCGGGATTCGCGTAGGCGAATCCGATGTGGATCAGGCGATTGAAACCATCGCCCGGCGTAATAACTTGAGCGAAGAAAATTTCCTCAAGGCCCTGGCGAAGAGCGGCATGGATGTCGACGCGTTCCGTGCCCAAACCCGCGACCAGTTGACCATCCAGCATCTGCTCGAACGCGAGATTAATAACCGCGTCAACGTGACCGATAGCGAGGTCAGCCACTTTTTGGAAAATCCGCAGAGCCGGGCGGACATGGATGTTACCTACAATCTTTCGCACATCCTGATCGGCATTCCCGAATCGGCCTCGCCCGAGGCAATTCAGGCGGCGAAAAAGCGCGCCGATGATATCCTGCGTCAGTTGAAAGCGGGGGCCGATTTCGAGCAAATCGCCGTCAGCTACTCCCAGGGGGCGGATGCCCTCAAGGGTGGCAGTCTCGGCTGGAAAAAACCGGGCGAGCTGCCCGAACTGTTTCTGGGTGCGCTCAACAGCATGTCACCAGGCGGCATCAGCGAAATCCTCCGCAGCCCCAACGGATTCCATATCCTGAAGCTGAACGACAAGCGCGGCGCGGCGCAGGCCGAGGCCGTGACCCAGACTCATGTGCGTCACATTCTGCTGCGGACGAGCGAAATCCAGTCACTGGAGGACGCCCGCCAAAAGCTGCTCAACCTGCGCGAGCGCGTCGAGAACGGCGATGATTTCGCGGCGCTGGCGCGCGCGCATTCCGAAGATACCGGCTCGGCCGCCAACGGCGGAGATCTCGGATGGGTCAATCCCGGCATGATGGTGCCGGAGTTCGAAAAAGCCATGAATGCGCTCAAGCCGAACCAGCTGAGCCAGCCGGTACGCACGTCATTCGGACTGCATCTCATCCAGGTGCTCGACCGGCGCACCCACGATATTACCCAGGAACGCATGGAGGCCGCTGCCCGCCAGCAAATCCACGCGCGCAAGGCCGATGAACGCTACGAGCAATGGGCACGGCAATTGCGCGACGAAGCTTTCGTGGAATACCTCGTGAGTGAGGAGTAAGGGGTGAGGAGTAAAGAGCAAAAGGAATTATCGAACACGCCTCACGCCTCACGCCTCACGCCTCACGCTCCCGTCATCGCCCTCACCCCCGGCGAGCCCGCCGGTATCGGGCCGGATATTGCCGTGCGTCTCGCACAGCAAGCGCCGGCCTATGCACTGGTGCTGATCGCCGATCCCGCCATGCTGGAAGCGCGGGCACAACAACTGCGTCTGACATTCGTCGCGCGCCAATGGAAGGGACGCGATGCCGCGGGTCCAGGCGTTTACGTGCTGCCGACAAAGGCGAAACATCCCGTCAAACCCGGCCAACTGGATGTCGCCAACGCTCCCTACGTGATCGAAACACTGAGAACCGCCGTCGCCGGCTGCCTGCGCGGCGAGTTCGACGCACTCGTCACCGGGCCGGTGCACAAGGGCATCATCAACGACGCGGGTATCGCCTTCACCGGCCACACCGAATTACTCGCCGCGCAGAGCGGTGCGGCACAGCCGGTGATGATGCTCGCCTGCCCCGGTCTGCGTGTGGCATTGGCCACGATTCATCTTCCGCTCGCGGCGGTGCCGGGCACGATCACGCGCAAGCGGTTGACTGCCGTGCTCGAAGTGCTGCACAACGATCTGAAGCAGAAGTTCGGCATCGCCGACCCGCGTATTCTGGTCTGCGGCCTGAACCCCCATGCCGGCGAATCCGGGCATCTGGGGCGCGAGGAAATCGAGGTGATCGAACCGGTGCTCCGGGATTTGTCGGCACGAGGGATGCGCCTGCGCGGCCCGGTACCCGCGGACACCGCCTTCATCCCGGCGCAGCTCGCGGACGTGGACGCGGTACTCGCCATGTACCACGATCAGGGCCTGCCGGTGCTGAAGCACCACGACTTCGCCCATGCCGTGAACATCACGCTCGGCCTGCCGTTCGTGCGCACCTCGGTGGACCACGGCACGGCGCTGGAACTCGCCGGCACCGGCCGCGCCGATTCCACGAGCCTGCATGGCCGCGATCGATCTCGCTGTAAAGTTGACGAGGAATAAATAGACAGGAATCACAGGATTAAAACAGGATGAACAAGATTCATAAATTACTGGAATGAATCCTGTAAATCCTGTTGAATTCACCTGTGACACGTCACCTACCCAAAAAGCGCTTCGGCCAGCATTTCCTGCACGATCGGAATGTCGTCGGGCGCATCGTCGCGGCACTGGCGCCGCAGGCCGGCGACCACGTGGTCGAGATCGGGCCGGGCACGGGCGCGCTGACGCGCGAACTGCTCGCGCGCGTGACGCATCTCGACGCCGTGGAACTCGACCGCGATCTGATTGCGCACCTCGAATCCGACTTCCCGCGCGACCAGCTGACACTGCACCAGGGCGATGCGCTGAAATTCGATTTCTGCAAACTCGCGTCCGGTCGGCGACAAGTTGCGGCTGATCGGCAATCTGCCGTACAACATCTCCACGCCGCTGCTGTTTCATCTGCTGGATCAGGCCGGATGCATCAAGGACATGCTGTTCATGCTGCAGAAGGAAGTGGTGGAGCGGCTGCGCGCGGCGCCGGGCGGAAAGGATTACGGGCGCCTCTCGGTCATGATTCAGTACCGCTGCGCCGTGGAGAAACTCTTCGACGTCGCGCCCGGCGCCTTCACGCCGCCGCCCAAGGTGGATTCCGCCGTCGTGCGTCTCGTGCCCCATGCCGCCCCGCCCGTGGCGGTCGACGACCCCGCACGGTTTGCGCTGCTGGTGCGCGCGGCCTTCGCCAGCCGCCGCAAAACCCTGCGCAATAACCTGAAGGGTTTGCTGAGCGCGGAGGACATGCTCGCCCTGGGTATTGATCCTGTCCGGCGCGCCGAAACGCTCTCGCTCGCCGAATTCGCCTCACTCAGCAACGCGGCGCCGAGATGATCACTTTATGGAATTTTTCGCCATCGCCGACAAGCGAATTGATGTGGAGGCGCGTGGTAAGCAGTTTAAGCAACGCTGTGGTTATGCCGTTTTTTCCAATTCCACCATTTTGTTTTCAATCCACTCTTCCGCCTGTTTAATGATCGCCTCCGCCGTCTGGCCGTGGCGGGTCGATCACCGGGCCGATGACGACGCGCACGGTGCCGGGGCGCTTGAGGAAACCGCGCCGCGGCCAGAACGAGCCGGCGTTGTGCGCCACCGGCACCACCGGGTAACCGGTTTCGGCCGCCAGCACCGCGCCGCCCATGCCGTAGCGCTTGCGCGTACCCGGCGCCACGCGCGTGCCCTCCGGAAACACCACGACCCAGATGCCGGACTGCAGGCGTTCGCGCCCCTGTTCGATAACCTGCTCGATCGCCTTGCGGCCCGCGCTCCGGTCGATCGCGATCGGCCGCAGCAGTGCCAGCGCCCAGCCGAACAGCGGAATCCACATCAGTTCCCGCTTCAGCACCCAGGTCTGCGGCGGAAAAATTTCCTGGAAGGCGATCGTCTCCCAGGCCGACTGGTGTTTCGACAGAATGATCGCCGCGCCCCCGGGCAGATGCTCGCGTCCTTCCACGCGGTAATCGAGCCCACACAAATGCTTCAGCAGGAACATCTGGAATCGCGCCCAGGCGCTGATCAGACGATAGCGGACGCGCAAAAGGCAGAACACACGTGAGCAGCATGAGCGGGGCGTAGACCGTCGCCGACAGCAACATCACGACATTGAACAGGAGAGAACGGAGCGGGACCAAGTCAGTTCGCGGGCAGTTTGCCGGAGAGGAGATTATCGGTGAACGCCGCCAGATCCTCGAACACCGGGACGTCCGCCAGCGCCTTGCTTTTCTTCAGGGTGCGCTTGCCCTTGCCGCTGCGCACCAGCACCGGACGCGCCGAAACCAGACGCGCCACGATGATATCCCGCTCGCTATCCCCCACCGAATAAACGCCGCTCAGGTTCACCTTGAGCCGCTCGGTGACTTCCTGGTACAGGCCGGGCTGCGGTTTGCGGCAACGGCAGTTG
This sequence comes from uncultured Gammaproteobacteria bacterium, assembly GCA_963750625.1. Taxonomy (GTDB): domain Bacteria; phylum Pseudomonadota; class Gammaproteobacteria; order Acidiferrobacterales; family Sulfurifustaceae; genus Sulfuricaulis. Next base: position 12,279 of record CAVVRV010000012.1, read on the forward strand.
TCCTCGGGCCGGTGGGGACAGAAGAAAATGGCGTCGATCTCACCGCCCTTGGCGCGCACCGCCTCGAGCATCTTGGAGTGAATGCGCCCGAGCATGTTCATGTCGAACAGCCCGCGGCCCACGCCGGACTGGTTGGTGACGACCACGACCTTGTAACCCTCGCGGTGCAGGCGCGCGATCGCCTCGAGGCTGCCGGGGATCGGCACCCACTCCTCGGGCGACTTGATGTATTCGTCCGAGTCGTGATTGATAACGCCGTCGCGGTCGAGGATGACGAGCTTCATGTGTCGCGGAACTCCGACACACGGATGCGGCCGTTGATCATGCGCGACTCGCGGTTCTTGCACCTTTTTCATCTTGTCCCAGAACGCCTGCCGGAGGTCGAAATCCGCGGCGATCGCCGTGCCGAGAATCAGGATGAACAAGATCGGCGCATTCCTCGGCGAGCTGCTCCTTGCTCTTTCCCTTGGTCACGCAGGCCGATATTTCGCCGAGCTCTTCGGTCATCAGTGCCACGCGATAGGCCAGTTCCTCGCCGCCGGTTTCGCGGAAACGGTGCTTGTCGTGAAACGCCTGCACCGTCGCAAGCATGTTCTGGTAGGAATCCATGTTGACGCGCTCCTTCCTGGAGCGGCCCTCGGGCGTTCGTGCGCCAATTCGTTCCGACGAAATTGTCATCTTCCTCCTCAGCTTTGCAGCCGCGAAATATCCGCGACGTTCAGAAACAGGTTGCCCAGGCGATTGAGCAAGCGCCAGCCGATTATCGCGCACGGCAGCGTCATCCACCATCACCATCACCTTGTCGAAAAACTCATCCACCGCCGGGCGCAGCCCGGCCAGGCGCTTGAGCGCCTCGGCATAATTGCCCGCCTTGAAAAGCGGCGCCACCTGGGCGCCCAGCGTCTGGACCGCCTCGGAAAGTTTGCGCTCCGCCGGTTCGGCCAGCCGCCCGGCGTCCACTTTGTCGGAGGGCGTCCCGCCGGCCTGACGCAGGATGTTGCGGATGCGCTTGTTGGCCGCGGCCAGCGCCTGCCCTTCGGCAGCGCGCGGAATTCCTTGAGCGCCTTCAGGCGCGGCAGCACCTGATCCAGACGCGTCGGCTCGAGCGACACCACGGCGTCGATCTCGTCCGGCTCGAAACCCTTTTCTTTCAGATAAGGCTTCAGGCGTTCGAGCATGAAGCCATGCAAGTCCTGCACCACGCTGTCGGCAATAACGCCGTTCGGAAACTGGCTGCGCGCGCTGGCAAGCAGGTCCTTCACATCGAGCGCCAGCGATTTCTCCACCAGGATGCGCACCACGCCCAGCGCCGCGCGCCGCAGGCCGAAGGGGTCTTTCTCGCCGGTCGGCACCAGGCCGATGCCGTAGATGCCGACCAGGGTGTCGAGCTTGTCCGCCAGCGCCACGCACACCGCGATCGGATGCTTCGGGAGCTCGCCGCCCGCGGTGCGCGGCCAATAATGCTGCTCGACCGCATCCGCCACCACCGTGGGCTCGTGGTCGTATTTGGCGTAGTAACGCCCCATGATGCCCTGCAATTCCGGGAACTCACCCACCATTTCGGTGAGCAGATCGGCCTTGCACAGTTGCGCCGCGCGTTCGGCATGCGCCCGATCGGCCTTGAGCAGTTGCGCGATCTTGCCGGAGAGTTTTTCCAGCCGCTGCACGCGCTCGAGCTGGCTGCCGAGCTTGTTGTGGTACACGACATTCGCCAGCCGCGGCAGGCGGTCGGCGAGCCTCTGTTTGCGGTCCTGATCGTAGAAAAACCGGGCGTCCGACAGCCGCGCGCGCAGCACGCGCTCGTTCCCGTGAATGATCTCTTTCGGGTTGGCGGCCTTCATGTTGCTCACGAAAAGAAAACGCGGCAGCAGCTTTCCCTCTTTGTCGGCGAGCGGAAAATATTTCTGGTGCTGCTGCATGCTGATGATGAGGCATTCCTTCGGCACCTCGAGAAACGCCTTGTCGAAACCGCCGGCGAGCACCACGGGATATTCGACAAGGCTGGTGACTTCGTCTATCAGTTCCGCCGTCTTGCCCAGATTCCAGTCGGCACCCGGGGCGATCTTCTTCGCTTCCGCATCCAGCGCCTTGGCGATCGTCTCGCGCCGCGTCTCAAAAGAAGCGAATACCTTGCCCGATTGTTTCAGGATTTTTTCGTAATCTCTTGCCGTGGCCGATCGTGATCGGTCCCTGGCTCAGGAAACGGTGACCGCGGGTCTTGTTGCCGCTCTTGAGTCCGAGCACCGTTCCCGGTACGAATTTTTTCCCATGCAGCAGGATCACGCCATGCACCGGTCGCACGAATTGCGCCTCGCCGCTGCCCCAGCGCATGACCTTGGGAATCGGCAATTTCTTGAGCGCCGCCTCGACGATGGCCGCGAGGTGCTGCTTGAGCGGCTCGCCCTTCTGTTTCGAGGAATAGACAAAGTACTCGCCCTTGTCGCCGGGACGTCGCGCGAGTTTCGCGACATCCACGCCGCACGACTTGGCAAATCCCAGCAAGGCGGGTGTCGGATTGCCGGCGGCATCGAGCGCCGTGGTCGACCGCCGGCCCCTTGCGCTCGACCACGCGATCCGGCTGTTTGTCCAGCACGTCTGAAATGACGACCGCGAGACGTCGCGGGGTCGCATACGGCCGCGACTCGGCAGCGCCGGCCAGAAAATTTTTCTCTTTGAGCCCCTCGAAAATACCCCGGCTGAACGCCTCCATCAGCCGCGCGAGCGCCTTGGGCGGCAACTCCTCGGTAAGCAGTTCAACCAGCAAGGCGCCATGATGGCGCGCTTTCGGCCGAAGGTGGCGAGGTCATGATTTCCTTTCGTCTTTTCCTGCCTGAGCAGTGGGGAAGTTCAGCCGCTCGCGCGAATCGTAGTAGCTCTGCGCCACCAGGCGCGCGAGGGCGCGCACGCGCCCGATGTAGGCGGCGCGCTCGGTGGTGGAGATCGCGCCGCGCGCATCGAGCAGATTGAACGTGTGCGAGCACTTCATCACCATCTCGAAACCGGGCAGCGGCAGGTTCAGCTCCATCAGCCGCTTGGCCTCGGATTCGTAGTCGTTGAACTGCTGGAACAACCAATTCACGTTCGAGTGTTCGAAGTTGTATTTCGACTGCTCGACCTCGTTCTGGTGGTACACGTCGCCGTAGCTCGTGCCCTGCGTCCAGACCAGATCGAATACATTTTCCACGCCCTGCAGGTACATCGCGAGGCGTTCCAGGCCGTAGGTGATTTCACCCAACACCGGCTTGCACGGCAGCCAGCCGACTTCCTGGAAGTAGGTGAACTGCGTCACCTCCATGCCGTCGAGCCACACTTCCCAGCCGAGGCCCCAGGCGCCGAGCGTGGGCGACTCCCAGTCGTCTTCGACGAAACGGATGTCGTGCTTTTTCGTGTCGATGCCGATGGCGCGCAGCGAATCGAGATAGAGATCCTGGATGTCGTCCGGCGACGGCTTGAGCACCACCTGAAACTGGTAGTAATGCTGCAGGCGGTTCGGGTTCTCGCCGTAGCGGCCGTCCTTCGGGCGGCGCGACGGCTGCACATAGGCCGCCTTCCACGGCTCGGGCCCGAGCGCGCGCAGGAAGGTCGCGGTATGAAAGGTGCCCGCGCCCATTTCCATGTCGTACGGCTGCAGGATGACGCAGCCCTGACGGGCCCAGTACCGGGACAGCGTGAAGATGAGTTCCTGGAAGGTCACGGGCGTATGTTTTTTGCGGGACGTCCGGCTTGTTTGGCCGGATTATACCCCGCCCCGCCCCCGGGTACAGGACGGGTTCAGGGCCGATTCGCCGGGATGGACAGATCTTCCACCGGCGGTTTGCCGGTCGTATCGGTCTCCGGCGGTGCGCTTCCGTTTTCGGTCGCCGGCGGCTCGTTACGCTCTTCCACCGGCGGTGGCGCGCTTCCGTTTTCGGGCATGGGTTCATTCATGTCGCTGCCGTTATCCGGCGGTGGCGCAAAAAGTTCGGGTGTACGTTCGTACACGGTGTCGACGGCATCGCCCGGGTAGCGTTCCAGCAGCGCGAGAATCTTCCGGGCGCGCTTCTCGAAATAACGCGTGTGGGTAGCCGGATTGTTTTTCACCGGGCTCGGCAGGCTGGCGGTGAGTTCCGCCGCCTGCGCCGCGGACAATTGATCGGAGGCGAGCCCCCAGTACGTTTGCGCGGCCGCCTGCACGCCGTAGATGCCGCGCCCGAACTGCGCCACATTGAGGTAGAGCTCGAGGATGCGCCGCTTGTTGAGATTCCGTTCCATGCCCCAGGTGAGGATCAACTCATGCCACTTGCGCAGCGGGTTGCGCGAGGAACTGAGAAACAGGTTCTTCACGGTCTGCTGCGAGACGGTGCTCGCGCCGAGCACCAGGCGGCCCTGGTTCAGGTTGTAATCCATCGCCTCCTTGAAGGCGATCAGATCGAATCCGCTGTGCTGGTAGAAGCGGCTGTCTTCGGCCAGGATCACCGAGCGGATCATGTGTTTGGGGATGGCCGACAAAGGCACGGGTTGCCACCGCAACCGCGGCCAGTCCTTGTGATCGGCCAACTGTTTTTCGTATTCGATTATGAACGCCGACTTGGGCACCGGCCCGGTGGCAAGCTTCTTCCAGTCGGGCCAGGTCACCGCGAGATAAAACAGGTCGAGGACCAGGAGCAACAACAGGATTCGAAACGACCAGCGCAATACTCGCCCGGCGCGCCGCAGAAATCCTTTCAAGCCGCGTTTGCCGCGGCGCCGTTTCCAGAACATACCGATTAAACCATCCCTTCCAAGCCGCCTGGTGACGGCGGTGTCGCTATTTTAGCACCGCCGCCGGGGCTTACCCGACCATGTGGCTTTCGTTTCGACGCGCTGGTCACAAAGACCGGCAATGGATCGATCGGTTCCCCTTTCCCGGGTAGACACCATGCCCGGATTTGGTTAATGTTCCGGCGTGCTTCGGGTCTCGCCTGAATCGCCACGGAGGAAAAAGCCGGTCCCAAGCAGTCCGGCATGACAAAAGGGCCCGCAAGGGCCCTTTTGTTCGCACCCACAGACGCATCATTGACCAAGGCGTGCCCAGAGCCCCCGTTTGGGCTAGTATCTCCCTCCCCGGATTTCCATAACGGTATTCTCCATGTCACCCCAGCAGCCGCTCCCGGCCACTTCGATTGCACCCGCGCGCGCGGCCCCGGCAATGGGTGCGCCGCGCAAGGCCGTGGCGCTGATCTCAGGCGGGCTCGATTCCATGCTCGCCGCCAAGGTCATGCTGGAACAGGGCATCCACGTCGAAGGCATCAACTTCTATACCGGCTTCTGCGTCGAGGGACACACGCACGCGATCCGCAACCACGAGCACGCCAAGCCGAAGCGCAACAACGCCCTGTGGACGGCGGAGCAGCTCGGCATCAAGCTGCACATCATCGAGGTCATCGAGGAGTACAAGGATGTCGTCATCAACCCGAAGCACGGTTACGGCGCCAATCTCAATCCCTGTCTCGACTGCAAGGGCTTCATGGTGCGCAAGGCGCGCGAATGGATGGAAAAGAACGGCTTCGATTTCATCATCACCGGCGAGGTGCTGGGCCAGCGTCCGATGTCGCAGCGCCGCGACACCATGCCGGTGGTGGCGCGCGAATCCGGCGCCTTCGACCGGCTGTTGCGGCCGCTGTGCGCCAGACTCCTGCCCGAAACCCTGCCGGAGCGCGAGGGCTGGGTGGATCGCAACAAATTGCTCGATTTCAACGGCCGCAGCCGCAAGCCGCAGATGGCGCTGGCGGCGAAATACGGTTTCACGGATTACGCCCAACCGGCCGGGCGGCTGCTGTTTTCTCACCAACGAGCAGTATTCGCACAAGCTCGCGGACCTGTGGTCCACGCGCGGCAGCAAGCAATACGAGTTCGACGACATCATGCTGCTCAAGGTCGGCCGGCATCTGCGTCCGCGACCGACACTTCAAGCTGATCGTCGGCCGCGACGAGGGCGAGAACAATTTTCTCGAGGGCTACCGCAAGCGCTTCGTCCACCTCCATGCCACGAGCCATGAAGGCCCGCTGGTACTTATCGACGGAACCGTGAACGAGGACGACCTGGCGCTCGCCGCACGCCTGACCGCGCGTTTCGGCAAAGGCCGCGACACCGAATCGGTCACCCTGACCGTGACTGACTTACAGGGGAACAGCCGCGAGCTTAAGGTCGCTCCGCTGCCGGCAACCGAGATTCCCCCGGAGTGGTATTTATAATGACAAGACGAGAGCGGAGCGACAGCAGCAGGGCGCCATCTTATGGCAAGACGAACGAAGCGAAGCGGAGTAGGGCTACCCGTCATATGTCAGGACGAGCGAGCGCAGCGAGCAGGGCTGACGTCATATGACAGGACGAGCGAAGCAGGGCTACATTTATGAGCCATTTCGTGCTGGATGCGCGTTATCTGCTGTGTCCCGATGCCCGTGATCCGGACCCAGAACCGGATCGCCGAACTCGCGCCCGGCGACACTCTCGAGGTGCATGCCACCGATCCCGGTGCTCTGCACGACATTCCGTCCTGGTGCCGGGTCCACGGTCACGAGATTGTCTCCGTCACGCATGTCGACAAAGAAGTATCGATCACTTTGCGGGTCGGAGGGGCGGCATGAGCGCCGCTCACGAACACGGTCATTTCGACACCTCGAACGACGCCCGCTACGACGGCGAGCCGGCGGGTCACGCTGGTCAGCGTGGTCTGGAACCTGATCCTCACCGTCGCGCAGATCATTATCGGTTTCGTGGGCCATTCCCAGGCGCTGGTGGCCGATGGCCTGCACACGCTATCGGACTTCATCACCGATTTCATGGTGCTGTTCGCCCTGAAGCACGGGAGAAAAGACGCCGACCAGGAACACCCCTACGGCCACGCGCGCATCGAAACCGCGGTGACCATGATCCTCGGTATCATGCTGGTGGTGGTCGGTGCCGGTATCGCCATCAGCGCCGGCATACGCCTGTCCTCGGCGCAAACTTTCGTGGTGCCCTCCGCTATGACCCTGTGGATCGCCGTCATCACGCTCGGGGCCAAGGAAGGGCTCTACCGGTATACCATGGTCGTGGCCGACCGTTTCGATTCGAACATGCTGCGCGCCAACGCCTGGCACCATCGTTCGGATGCCCTGTCCTCGCTGATCGTGGCTGCCGGTATCGGCGGCAGCCTGCTGGGGTTCGGATACCTCGATTCGGTCGCCGCCCTGATCGTGGCGCTCATGGTGGTGAAGGTCGGCGGTGAACTCGCCTGGCAGTCGCTGCGCGAACTGGTGGACACCGGACTGGACGTGGAAGACCTCGAATCCATCCGCCAGGTCATCCTTTCGATCAGCGGGGTGAAGGCGCTGCACCTGCTGCGCACGCGGCGCGTGGGCGAGCAGGCGCTGGCCGACGTGCATATCATCGTGGACGACCATCTGAGCGTCTCCGAGGGACATCAGATCAGCGAAATGGTGCGCGCCAAGCTCATCAGGGAGATTGCGTCCCTGGCCGACGTCATGGTCCACATCGACACCGAAGAGGACGTCAACGTCGCCAGCTGCGCCGGACTGCCGTTGCGCGATGAACTTCAGAAGCGTCTGGATAACTACTTTCGCGATATCCCCGAGGCGCGGTTGATCGAACACATGACACTGCATTATCTGAACGGACGCATCGATATCGAACTGCTGCTTCCTCAGGACGCGGTCACCCACTCAACCACTGCCCGGCAACTGGCCCAGCGGTTCGCCGCCGCGGTTCGGAATGACCGGGACATTGGCAAGGTAGATGTCTACTACCATTGATGCACTATTTAAGTGCATATATAAAATAATTGCACCAATATGGTGCAATAACTACCTGTATTGATCAAGGGTAACATTGATAACTTTTTGATTTAAAACAAGTTCGTGACTGGCATATTTCGTGCAAAAATACGCACTCAATTTTCCGCTGCACTGCAGCACACATAACGCTTAACGTTTCCCAGGAGGAACTCCGATGTCCGGCGCCGATGTTATCAAGATGATCAAAGACAAGAAGGTCAAGTTCGTCGACTTTCGTTTCACCGACACCAAAGGCAAGGAGCAGCATGTCTCCGTGCCGGCCAGCACCGTGGACGCCGAGCTCTTCGAGCATGGCAAGATGTTCGACGGCTCCTCCATCGCCGGCTGGAAAGGCATCCAGGAGTCCGACATGATCCTGATGCCGGAAGCCGCCACCGCGGTCATGGACCCGTTCATGGAGGAACCGACTCTGATCCTGCGCTGCGACGTCATCGAGCCCAGCACCATGCAGGGTTATGAGCGCGACCCGCGTTCACTCGCCAAGCGCGCCGAGGCCTACCTCAAGAGCACCGGCATGGCCGACACCGCCTTCTTCGGCCCCGAAGCCGAATTCTTCATCTTCGACGACATCCGCTGGGGCGCCGACATCAGCGGCTGCTTCGTGAAGATCGATTCCGAAGAAGCCTCCTGGAACACCGAGAAGGTGTACGAAGGCGGCAACCTGGGCCACCGCCCGACGGTGAAGGGCGGCTACTTCCCGGTACCGCCGGTCGATTCGCAGCAGGACATCCGCTCGGCCATGTGCCTGGCCATGGAAGAAATGGGCCTGAAGTTGAAACCCATCACCACGAAGTGGCGACCGCCGGCCAGAACGAAATCGGCATGCTGTTCAACACCCTGGTGAAGAAGGCCGACGAGCTCCAGATCTACAAGTACTGCGTGCACAACGTCGCGCACAGCTACGGCAAGACCGCGACCTTCATGCCCAAGCCGATCGTCGGTGATAACGGTTCCGGCATGCACGTGCACCAGTCGCTCGCGAAGGACGGCAAGAACCTGTTCAGCGGCAACGAGTACGGCGGCCTGTCGCAGACCGCGCTCTACTACATCGGCGGCATCATCAAGCACGCCCGCGCACTGAACGCCATCACCAACTCGCTCACCAACTGCTACAAGCGTCTGGTGCCGGGCTTCGAAGCGCCGGTCATGCTCGCCTACTCGGCGCGCAACCGTTCGGCCTCGATCCGCATCCCGTACGTGCCGAACCCGAAAGGCCGGCGCATCGAGGTGCGTTTCCCGGATGCCGGCAGCCAACCCCTATCTCGCCTTCGCCGCCATGATGATGGCCGGCCTCGACGGCATCCAGAACAAGATCCATCCGGGCGAGGCGATGGACAAGGATCTGTACGACCTGCAGCCGGAAGAGGCGAAGAAGATCCCGACCGTGTGCCACGCGCTCGACATGGCGCTCGAGGCGCTCGACAAGGATCGCGCCTTCCTCAAGGCCGGCGGCGTGTTCACCGACGACGTGATCGACGCCTATATCGATCTCAAGATGGCGGAAGTCACGCGCCTGCGCATGACCACGCATCCGATCGAGTTCGATATGTATTACAGCGTCTAACGAGGGCGCGACACTCGCGGTACTGCCGAACGCCCCCGAGATGGGGGCGTTCGTTTTTGGATAACCGAGCAATATCGCTTTACGCACCAAAATGGTGCATGATAGAACTTGGGACAAGGGAAGCTCGCAACATTGCTTATTTTCAAGGAAATCCGACCGGCGTGAAACATGCTTATTCAGGCCTGAGAACCCCCGACAGGTGGCCCATGCTCACAGGATCCCCTTCACGCATACTCGAAAACCTGACGACGGCGGTGCTGACGTTCGACGCTGAATTGCGTCTGACCAGCATCAATCCCGCCGGCGAGATGTTGTTCGAGGTCAGTGCTAAAAAAATTGTCGGCCAGAAACTCACCGACCTGTTGCCGCAATCACGACGCCTGGTGAAGACCCTGCGCCAGACGCTGGAGAGTCGGCACCCATTCACGGTACGCGGCGTGCGACTGCGGCTGCCGATGGAAAGAACCATCACCGTGGATTGCATCGTCACGCCGCTTGTCGATGGTGGTCAGGAAACCGCGCTATTGGTCGAACTCACGCAGGTGGACCGCCTGATGCGTCTGGCGCGCGACGAAAACATGCTCGACCGTCAGGCCGCCAACCGCGCGGTGATGCGTGGCCTGGCGCACGAGATCAAGAACCCGCTCGGCGGGCTACGCGGCGCGGCCCAGCTGCTGGAGCGCGAACTGCCGGACAAATCGCTCAAGGAATACACCCACATCATCATCCACGAGGCCGATCGCCTGCGTAACCTGGTGGACCGCATGATGGGCCCGAATCAGCCGCTGAAGAAGAAACCGGTCAACATCCACGAGATTCTGGAACATGTGCGCAAGCTGATGCTCGTGGAAGTGCCGGTCGGCCTCACGCTCGAAACGGAATACGACCCGAGTCTGCCGGATTTCGAGGGCGAACCGGAACAGCTGACCCAAGCCGTGCTCAACATCGTGCGCAATTCAGCCGAGGCGATTCAGCACCAGGGCATCATCCACCTGCGCACGCGCGTCGAACGCAGTTTTACCATCGGCCAGAAGCGCCATCGTCTGGTGCTGCGCGCCGATATCGAGGACAACGGCCCCGGCATCCCCGAGGAAATTCGGGACCATATTTTCTATCCCATGGTAACGGCCAAGCCCGGCGGGACAGGCCTCGGGCTGTCCATCGCCCAGGACATCGTTGCCAAGCACGGCGGCCTGATCGAATGTGACAGCCGGCCGGGGCTGACGGTGTTCAGCATCTACCTTCCGCTGGAGAACAGTCATGGCTAGGCAGGATATCGTCTGGGTTATCGACGACGACCGCTCCATCCGCTGGGTGCTGGAGAAGGCGCTCAGCCAGGCGGACATGACGGTGAAAAGTTTCGATTCCGCCAACGAGATCGCGGACCTGCTCGACCGGCAGCGGCCGGATGTGGTCGTTTCGGATATTCGCATGCCCGGCGTCAGCGGACTCGAACTGCTCGAGACCATTCACGCCAAGGCGCCGGAAATTCCCGTGATCATCATCACGGCGCACACCGACCTGGAAAGCGCGGTCGCGTCCTATCGTGGCGGCGCCTTCGAATACCTGCCCAAGCCATTCGATGTCGACGAGGCGGTGCGTCTGGTGCGCCGCGCTGTCGAACACCGCCGCCGGCAGAAGGTGGAGACGCCGAGCAACGATCGTACGCCGGAAATCATCGGCTCCGCGGCTTCGATGCAGGAAGTTTTCCGCGCCATCGGACGGCTTTCGGGCTCGCATCTGAGCGTGCTGATCAACGGCGAATCCGGCACCGGCAAGGAGCTGGTGGCGCACGCCCTGCACAACCACAGTCCGCGCGCCGACAAATCCTTTATCGCCATCAATATCGCCGCGATCCCGAGCGAACTGCTCGAATCCGAGCTCTTCGGCCACGAAAAGGGCGCCTTCACCGGGGCCACGCTGCAACGCAAGGGACGGTTCGAGCAAGCCAATGGCGGCACGCTGTTCCTCGATGAAATCGGCGACATGCCGCCGGCGTTGCAAACGCGCCTGCTGCGCGTGTTGCAGGATGGCAAGTTCTACCGCGTCGGCGGACACGATCAGGTGGAAACCAATGTGCGTATCATCGCCGCGACCAATCAGGACCTGGAGGACCGGGTGAAGCTTGGCAAGTTCCGCGAAGACCTGTTCCACCGCCTGAACGTCATCCGCATTCACCTGCCCCCGCTGCGCGAACGGCGCGAGGACATTCCGACACTGGCCCGCTACTTCCTCAAGAAATCCGCCATGGAGCTGGGCGTGGAAGCGAAACAACTGATGCCGCAGGCGGAGGAATACATGAGCGGCCTGTCCTGGCCGGGCAACGTGCGGCAGCTGGAGAACACCTGCCGCTGGCTGACCGTGATGGCCCCGGGTCAGACGATCCGCGTCGAGGACCTGCCGCCGGAGTTGCTTGCCGACGACGCCGAAAATGTCCGCGGCGCCGATTGGGAGACGCGGCTCAAGAACATCGTCGAACAGCGGCTGGCGCGTGGCGATGGTGAGATTTTCAAGGACATCAACGACAGCTTCGAGCGCATCCTGATCGAAGCCGCGCTCAAACACACCGGCGGACGCAAGCTGGACGCGGCGAAAAAACTCGGCTGGGGACGCAACACCCTGACACGCAAGCTCAAGGACCTCGGCCTCTAGACAGCCTGGTCCCCGGGCGCTAATCAGACGATAGCGCGCATGCCCGGCGGCGCCATCTGACCACGCAAACGAATCTCGTGGACCAGATTCGTCTGCCGCTCGAGATGCATGAAATGCTCCACGTTGGTTCGCGCGAGCGCCTCTTCCTTGAGCCGGCGATTCTCCGCCTCGAACCGTCCGATATCTTCCTCGCTGACCATCCTTCTGGGGCCGCGCGGAATGCGCGCGAGATCGTAACCGAGTGCGGTCAACACGTTGCCCGCCACCGACTCAAACAGGCGAATGTCCTCTTCCGAGGCTTCGTGCAGGAACTTGCGAGTGTTGCCAGCCATGATCGGACGCACGACGTTGCTCCACAGGTCGCTCGATTCCGCCGCGCGGCGGGCCTCGTCCGACTTGTAGAACTCCAGCATGGATGGGCTGAAACGCACACCCAGAAACTTGCACAGCTGGCGCATGGAAAGCTCCGGCTGGCTCGTGAGCGATTCGTAACTGATGCTGAAGAACCGGTTCGGGCCGATACGCTCGCGCATCCCGATCGCCATTAACTGGGTCGTCGCCCATTCCCGGGCGAGATGGTAGAAATGCTTCTCGCCCGTGACCGCCTTGCGCGACGAGACCGCGACGTCGCGCCCGTCACGGTGGAGATAGATATAGCGCGGGCTGCGGAAATGCGCCTCGATCTGCGGCAGGTAGGCGATATTCGCCAGGCTCTGGCAGCACCAACTGCGCGCCTCCCAGGCTGCGGCCATCGCGTCGTACACGGCTTCGTACACTCCCATGAGCGTGCGCCGACGGCTACGCCGCTCGATGTCGGCACGGTCAAGCGTTACGCCTTCCCACGGAACCGGATTGAGCTCAACCAGCCGGCAGACATCCTCGACGAGTTGCGCAAAGTTTTCCCGCTTCTCGAGATCTCCGTAGTTCGGCATGAGCGGCATCATGCGCTGAAGGATATGCGGCGGATGCGGTGCGGCGACGCGCGGCAGTTCGTTCAGCATCAAACGCAGCAAATTGGCGCCTGAGCGTGGTGTTCCGATCATGAAAATCTTCACGCGATCACCCCTGAATCCATGGTTCCCTGAGCGGTAAGAACTAAGTAAAGCCCGCTACGTTCAGGATGCCTTACCGCTCGCGCAAACAAACCGGCCGCTTGTCGGGCCGGAACCAAGGCGGCCGCAAGTTGGAAGCGGCGAAAAAACCGGGCGGGTGACGCAACATCCTGACGCGCAAACCGGAGGAGATCAGCTTTCGCCAGTAGCCGGTCGGTCCTTGATCGACATCGCCATCAGGCAATGGCGCGCATGTCCGGTGGCGCCATCTGGCCACGCGCGCGGATTTCCTGGATCAATATGGCCTGACGGTCACGACGTTTGAGGTCTGCCGCGTCGGTGCGATCGAGCATCTGTTCCTTGAGCCGCAGGTTTTCCGCGTCAAACCGTTGAATGTCTTCCTCTCTGAAAATCGTCTCACCGCCGCGCGGAACATACATGCGCTCGTAATTCAGGGCGTCCAATAAGTCGCCCGCCACCGATTCGAAGATGCGGATATCGTTCTCGGAGGCATCGCGCAGGAACTTGCGGGTATTGTCCGCCATGATGGGCTTGACCACGTTACCCCAAAGCTCGCTCGATTCGGCTGCACGCTGGGCTTCGTCGGATTTGTAAAACTCAAGCATGGAAGGATTGAAGCGTATACCCAGAAATTTGCAGAGACGCCGCATGGACGGTTCCGGCGCGCTCGTGAGCGACTCGTAACTGATGCTGAAGAACCGGTCCGGGCCGATACGCTCGCGCATCGCGAGTGCCAGTTGCTGGGTCGCGGCCCACTCTCTGGCGATGTGATAGAAATGTTTCTCACCGACCACGGCCTTGCGAAACGATACCGCCACGTCACGTCCGTCACGATAGAGGTAGATGTAGCGCGGGCTATGGAAATGCGCCTCGATCTGCGGAAGGTACTGAATGTTGGACATGCTCTTGCAGCACCAGCTGCCGGCATTCCAGGCTTCCGCCATGGTGTCGTACACCGCCTCGTACACGGCCATGAGGGTGTGCCGGCGGCAACGCATCCGGACATCGCGGCGCTTGAGCGTCACGCCTTCCCACGACACCGGATTCAGTTCGACCAGGCGGCACACATCCTCGACGAGCTGGCTGAAGTTCTCGCTCTTGTCGAGGTCGCCGTAGTTCGGCACCAGCGGCATCAGGCGTTGCAGGATATGTGGCGGGTGCGGCGCGGCAATGCGGGGCAGCTCGTTCAACATCAGGCGCAACAGATTCGAGCCTGAACGCTGGGTTCCGATCATGAAAATATTCATGGCAATAACTCCTGGAGCAAGGTTTCCTGTTTGATGCGCCGCGCCCGCGACGCCCGACAACTCAATACAACCACCAGCCCGCCGCGCCCGCGGCCGGGATGATCCACACCGCTTCCACGCGAAAACGAATCAGCGCATAAAGCGCGACGGCGAAAATCGCGATTGAATACCAAACCGGCACCGCGCTCCGCCCCACGACCACGGCGGCGGCGAAGATCATGCCGATCACCGCCGGGCGCACGCCACGCAGGGCCGCCTGAACGGCGCTCGAGCGTTGCAGGCGTGCATAGGCGCCGGAAGCCACCACCATGAGCAGCGCCGGCGGCGCGAAGATGGCGATGGTCGCGACCACCGCGCCGGCAAGTCCGGCGACCTTAAGCCCGATGAACGCCGCGCTGACCAGAATCGGTCCCGGCGTGATCTGGCCCAACGCAATGCCGTCGATGAACTCCTGCGTCGTCACCCACTGCTGGTGATTGACCACGATTTCCTGAATCAGCGGTATGAAAACGTAACCGCCGCCGAAGAGCATGACGCTCATGCCGGCAAACACGGCAAAAAGCTTGGTGAGAATGGCGGGATCGAGATTCCACCATGGCACATTAACCATCGGCATCGTACCCAACAGAAACGCGTGGGCGTTGAATTTCGACCTGGAAGCTCTCCGTTTTTTTCTCGGTTTGGTAGGCGTGCCGCTTTCCGTACGGAACAACAGCCAGCCGATAACGCCGGCGCCGACAATGATCGCGAGCGTGCTATAGAAGCCACCGATCCCGAGCAGCACCGCGAAAGCGCCGATGGCAATGGCGGCCTCGCGCACACCGGCGAGCGACTTGCGGCTCATGTTCCACGCGGCCGCGACGATCACAGCGGTCACGGCGGGAATGAATCCCATGAAGAGTTTATTCACCGCCGGGATCTGGCCCCAGCGGAAGTAGGCAGCGGACAGCACCACGACGAGCACAAAGGCGGGAAGAATCGCGGCCGATGCGGCGACCAGTGCACCCATGCTGCCACGCAGCCGGTAACCCACGTAAGTGCAGACATTGACCGCGACCGGACCGGGCAGCATCGACGCCAGCGAAATGCCATCGAGCATTTCCTGGTGCGTGAGCAGCTTCTTGCGCTCCACCACCACGTTCTCGACCACCGCGATCATGGCCATGAAGCCGCCGAAACTGGTGCAGGCAATACGGAAGAAAATCCAGAAAAGCACAGACAGGGAAACGTCCGGGGAGGAAGAATCAGATTGGCGACGCTTGGCTTTCATGAACTTCCCTATTAAAACAGGTCCACCGCGTTGCGTGCTTAATTTCATACAGCCACAATATCGCTGGAGTCAGGTCACGCGGTGTTCCTGAAGCTGCAAGGAGTTAAGTTAAGCTCCAGTCTGCGTGGCTGCACGACCGCTGGCATAAACAAATCGGCCGCTTGTCGGTTTACATGGCATGTCAAAAAATGGTCACTGGATTTGACGGATTCCGGGGCTAGGCTCTTCTCCTTGACTGGGATATGAGAATCGCGCGTTCTGACATGATGGTCTTCGCGGCCCCGAAATAATAAATAAAAAATCTCCCAAAGACACAAAAATATAAGCGGTCATGCTGTTTGGGGAATCGGGTGCAACAAGGAGAGTTGTCATGAATATCAAATCTGCTCTGATTATTTCTCTCGCGTTGCTCGCCGTTTCGATCGCGCCACCGCTTGCCGCGGAATCTTCCGGCGCCAAAAACATACCGCCGCTGCAGGCAATCGCCGCCGCCATCAAGACCACCTTCTCGCCGGCGTCTTCCGCGCCGGCCAAAAATAATCTGCCGGAACGCATCGTGGAAGAGCAGGAAGCCCTGGTTTTCACTGCTCCGCCGCGCGAATCGCCGGAAGCCGCCCTGGAAATTTACCAGCCGGTGGCGGCCTACCTGAGCCAAACCATCGGCAAGAAGGTTGTGTACAGACACCCGGGAACCTGGGGCGTGTACCGCACCCAAATGCTGCAGGGAAAATATGACATCATCTTCGACGGACCGCATTTCAACAGCTACCGCATGGAGAAGCTCAGCCACAACATTCTGGTCAAGATTCCCGAACGCCACGAGTTCGTGGTCATTGTCAGAAAAGACAAGGCCTCCTTCGACACCGTCCAGCAGATGGCGGGACGCACCTTCTGTGCCCATGCACCGCCGAATCTCGCCACGCTTGTGCTGCTGAGCAAGTTCGATAACCCGTCGCGCCAACCGGTGATCGTCAGCACGAATGGCTGGGATAAAATCTACGAAGGTGTGGTCAGCGGCAAATGCGTGGGCGGCGTCTTGCCCATGCTCAATCTGAAGAAATACGATCAAGCCGGGCTGACTAAGATTGTCTTCAAGACCCAGGCCATGCCGAACCAGGCGTTTTCCGCCGGTCCGCGCGTATCGCTGGAAGATCAGGCGAAAATCGCCCAGGCATTGGCGTCACCGGATGCCGCCGGGCCAACGGAAAAACTGCGCGCTGCCTTCAAGGTCGGCGACAGCTTTGCGCTGGCCAGCAACCAGGAATACCAGGGACTGGCGGAATATCTTCGCAATGAATGGGGTTACTACTGAGGCGCAGGAAGCGCAGTGGTGAGACCCTTTCAAGACACATCATCTGGTTGAACAAGGAGGTCCTGTGTTTGGATTTAACAGAATAATGACGACTGCCACCAGCCTGATATCACTGGGCGCGATGATATTTGCCCTGGGTGCCAGCGCCGCCGAACAGAACGTTCGCGAGAAAGCCCCCACTGCCCGCAAAGCCTCCTTCGCTCCGCCGGAGACGGCGGCCAATCGACCGTCACTCGAAGGCATCGCCCGAGGCATGCCAGCCGGCAGCGATAACATACTGGTGTTCAGCGCGCCACCGCGCGAAACCGAGGAAGAAGGCATCCGCACCTATCAACCGATCGCTGAATTCCTGTCGCGCATCATTGGCAAAACCATCGTGTACAAACATCCCAGCGACTGGCTCACCTACCAGACGCAGATGCAGCGTGGCAGTTACGATCTCGTTTTTGACGGCCCGCATTTCAACAGCTGGCGCATCTCCAAGCTGCAGCACAGTACCCTCGTGAAAATTGCCGGTGAGCACGTATTCGCCGTGGTGGTGCGCAAGGATGACAACCGCATCACCGACATCAAGCAACTTGCCGGGCAGAAGGTGTGTGGCATGAACCCGCCCAACCTGGGCACACTCGCGGTGCTCGGCGAGTTCGATAATCCGGCGCGCCAACCGCTCATCATGAACAACGTCGGTTGGGCCAAGGCATACGAGGGCGTGGCATTCGAAAAGAAATGCACGGCCGCGATTGTGCCGATGGCAAACCTTAAGAAATTCTCCAACAGCGAAAACATCGTGCGTATCGTGTACAAAACGAAGGTGTTGCCGAACCAGGCATTCTCTGCCGGTCCGCGCATTTCCACGGCAGACCAGGCGAGGATTGCGGCGGCATTGATTTCTCAGGAAGGCTCTCCGGCCATGGCCCGGTTAATATCAGCCCATGGCACCGACAAGGGTCTGGCCTACGCGAGCAAGGAAGATTACGCCGGGCTGGATGTCTACCTGAAGGATACTTGGGGTTACGGCCGCTAGGACAAGGTTTTCGTTTACAGCCAGCCTGACTACCAAGGACGTGTCATGGCGGCAAGGCACTTCGTGTAAATCCATTAACATATGCACAGAAGATTCAAACCCGGGCGTGGTATGCCGTTCATGAATATTTTCATGTGATCACTCCTGAGTTCAGGGCACTCTGAGCGGTAAGGACAGAGAAAACCCTTGTAACGTTCAGGATGCCTTACCGCTCGCGCAAACAAACCGGCCGCTTGTCGGGCCGGAACGAATGCCAATATTGGTCATCTGGATTTGACGCCTTCTCCGGCTACGCTTCTCTTCATATAGAGAACACGGTAGTTCGCTCGGTCTGACATGACGTTCCTGCGGCATCCGTGATTCTTCCAAGACATCGACAAGAAGCAATCGGGAAGTGGGCGCAGCAAGGAGAGTCATCGTGAAGATCAGATCCGCACTGGCCGTTTTTCTGGCACTTTTCTTCGTTTTCATCTCGCGGCTGTCGGTCGCGGAATCCACCGAAGCACAAAATCTCGCGCCGATGCAGGCCTCTTCTGCCGCGGCCATGAAGAAGGTCTCGTTTACACCCGCTTCGCCCGCCTTCGAAAAAAGCAATCTCCCGGAACGCATTGCCGGGGAACAGGGAGCGCTGGTGTTCTCCGCGCCCCCGCATGAAACCGAGGCCGAGGCCCTGCGCACTTATCGTCCCATTGCCGAGTACCTGACACACATCATCGGCAAAAAAATCGTTTTTCACTACCCGAAAGACTGGCTCACCTACCAGAAGGAAATGCAGCAGGGCAGCTATGATCTCGTGTTTGATGGACCGCACTTGAACAGCTGGCGCATTTCCAACCTGCAACACCATACCCTGGTGAAGCTTGCTGACGAATACGCATTCGTGGTCGTGGTGCGCAAGGAAGACAGGATTACCAACCTCAAGCAACTCGCCGGCCTGAGGATATGCGGCATGACGCCACCGGACTTCGGCACGCTGGCAGTGCTCGGCCAGTTCGACAACCCCGCGCGCCAGCCACTCATCGTCAACACCCTGGGATCGACGAAGGTCTATGAGAGCGTAGCGATCGAGAAACAATGCAATGCCGGCATTCTGCCCGCGGCCAGCGTGAAAAAATTCAACGAAAGCAAAAATCTCTTGCGCGCGATCTACATGACGCAGCCCATACCCAACCAGGCGTTCTCCGCCGGTCCGCGCATTTCACGGGAAGATCAGGCGCGCATCGCCGCGGCGCTGGTTTCACCCGAGGCCTCTCAGGTGGTGAGCCGCCTGATGGCGGCGAACGGCGCCGATAAGGGTCTGGCCTTCGCCGGCAAGAACGATTACACCGGACTGGATGTCTACCTGAAGGACAGCTGGGGTTACAGCCGCTAGGGCAAGGATTTTTGTTTCACAACCAGCCTGACCACCGACGCCGTGCCGCGGTGGTGCGGCCCTTCGTGTAAATCCGTCAACATCTGCTGCAGCAACAGGATTTCTCCCTTCGAAAAGTCCTCGCGCACCGTCTCCACGGTATAGAGCATTTCCCTGACCGGCGGGCCGCCGGTTTTGTATTCGAGCTGTTCCGGCGTGAACGCCTCCATGATCAGCACACCGCCGGGCTTGAGCGCCCGCAGCATTTTGTCGTGCATGCGCGCGCGGTGCTCCGGCGGGAAGTGGATGAAAATCGCGACGACAATATCGAACTCGTTCTCGGGCCATTTCCAATTCGTGAGATCGGCTAATTCCGTGCCAATCGAAACGCCTCGGCTCTTGGCCAGTTCCCGCGCCTTGCGCAAGCCCACCTCGGAGCCGTCCACCGACAGCACGTCGAGCCCCTGCTGCGCCAGCCACACCCCGTTGCGCCCCTCGCCGTCCCCCACCGCGAGCGCCTTGAGGCCGGGCAGCAAATAATGTTTCTGCGACACCAGAAAGGCGTTCGGTTCCGTGCCGTAGGCGTAGCCCGGCTCGGAGAAACGGGAATTCCAGAAGTCGTTGGTCATGCCGGATAATCAATCGCCCGGGCTTTTGCCTTGCATGCGTTGCGCCAGTCGACTTGACCTGCAGCGGCTCGTCTCACGCCGCGAAAGCTGACTTCAATGCCGCTGCCGCCGGCGCTGGAGAACTCCACATCGCCCACGCCCATGAGGCGCTGCCACAGCGACTGGTTCACGTTGATGTTGCGCAGGTCCTGGACGCGGATGGATTTCACCTTGCGCGCGATCAGCCCCTCGCGGCTTTCGATGGTCTCGCTATTGATCGTGTAGGCCCATGAATAGCGCCGGTAAATCACCACCGCGATCAGATAGACGAACACCGCCACGATCACCACGTAAACCACCCGCAGGTTTTCGGTAGAAAAATATTGATGGCCCTTCAGATAGGCCAGAACGAAAACAACCGGCATCAGGAACATGATGCCGATCTGCCACCACTGGTTCAGCCACGCCGGACGCGCAATATAGTTCATGGTTTCCTTCTCCGGGGATTTCCCCTGGGGTTGTTCATTATCACGGGAAGCGAGGTATTTGTAGTCTTTCATCGCTGATAACATATTGTCTAGACGATACTAACGCTGATTGCGCGTGAGCTGCAGCGCCGTTTTTGCGGTCCGCCTGCGACGCGGTTGTTCGGTGGCGGTGTCATGACCAGCTGCCGACCGTTTGCTAGCTGTCGACCCGCGCCAATAGACACAGGCGATATCCTTGCGCTTCTCGCGACACAGCGCTCGCCTAACTCGCCGGGCGCGACTACGCGCCTCGGTCTCGACAAGAGTCTTGCGATATCCCTGAGAACGATGCTGCGATACTCGGCTCGCTTCGCGTAGACAAAATCACTGACTCCATTCGTTATCTACGAAGGGCATGTGAATTCAGTAGCACGATTGCTGTCTAGGTTATCTACTTGTGCATCTGCTAATCGAATTCGTCATGCTGTAGGTAACAACGAACCCCATCTCGAAGTCAGACCTAGTATCGGCAACGTTATGGGCAGCAGTGTGTACAGAATTCCGGTTCGACACGTTCAGCGCGCCAGCTCAACCGCGACAACAATACTCGACAGCGAGCAACATAACAGGATCGAGCTCAGCCTCATTCGAATGCATGTCTTCATAGCGACCGCCTAACGTAATTTAGACGTCAGTTTTGACGTATAACTTGGCCCGGTGACGTATAACCTGGGAGAGACGTGGTTGTATTAAATCACTTACCATCAGGCACTTAGGTTATAAGTCGGCATGGCGAGGCAGTATTAACCGAACCGACAAACCCTGCAAGGCCAGCTGAGTGAAAAGTAGGCAGGGCAAGGTGTTGCTCCAAGCCCCGTAGCGCGCGCCGAGTACCGCAGCCACACCGGGAGTATTTAAGCGAGCCTCGTGTTTGAGCCCGTGGCGCGAAAATGTAGCCCTGCTCGCTAACGCTCGCTCGTCTTGCCATACATTTTCGCGCCCGGCGAGTTGGCGAGCGCCCGGTGGGGCGAGGAACGCAAGGGGTTTTCGCGCGCTCCGGGGTGTGTTTCTTTTGGTTACTTTTCTTTGCACAAGCAAAGAAAAGTAACCTGCCGTGGGTCAGCCACCCACAAGTAGGTTTTGAAATCGCGCGCGGAGCGCGCGATACCATTTAAAACCTGGATCCCCGCCTTCGCGGGTGACAACGCCTGGATGCCCGCCTCCGCGGGCATGACAACAAACTTAGCTTTCGCGGAGATGACAGTAGTTCGAGCGCGGAGCACGCACTCCAAAAAGTCTTAATGCAAAGCTCGCCTCGCGAGCTTCGGCAAATCCCCTTCCAACCCACTCGCCCTTCTCATGATGAAATTCTTGACGGGCGTCGCGGCATTGGTGAGACTCCAGCCCCCAGTTCCGCAACTGGCTCACCACCGGCAAATCATTCCCGAACAAATAACGGAATCCGCCGGTAATCGAAACCATCGCGAGATTGTCGCCCTTGCGCCAGCGCTCGTAGCGCCGCAACACCGCGTGGGTGCCGATGTTTTTCTGATTCGCCACGGCCTCGAGCAACACTTCGGCGAGCGTGGCGGCATCGAGGAAACCGAGGTTCACGCCCTGCCCGGCGAGCGGATGCACCGTGTGCGCGGCGTCGCCGACCAGGGCCAGGTGCGGCGCGGTGTAGGCCTTGGCGTGCGACAGCGCCAGTGAAAATCCGGCACGTGGGCTGACTGTTTTAATCTTTCCCAGCGCTTCACCAAACTTCGCCTGCAATTCAGAGATAAAAGCGGCGTCAGCGAGGGTAAGCAATTGATCCGCGCGCGCGGTATCGGCCGACCAGACGATGGAACAGGTATGCGGTTCGTCGAGCGGCAGAAACGCCAGCGGCCCGGTGGTGAGGAAACGCTGACGCGCCGTGGCTTCGTGCGGCTTTTCGGTGGTCACCGTGGCCACGATGCCTTTCTGATTGAGATTGAGCGACTGGGTATCGATGCCGGCCGCGCGCCGCACCTCTGAATCCGCGCCGTCCGCGCCCACCAGCAGCCGCGCCTGCAACAGGCGTCCGTCCTTCAGCGTAATCACCGCACCGTTGTCCGCGAGGGTGATATCGGCGACTTCGACCGGGCACAGGTAATGAACGTTGGTGAACTGGTGTAGCCGCTCGATCAGAGCCGTCTGGATGACGCGGTTTTCGATGATCCACGCGAGGCAGGGCTCGCCGATCTCGGCGGCGTTGAAATGAATCGCACCGCTGCCGCCCTCGCTCCACACCTGCATCTCTCGCACCGGCGAAACGCGCCGCCGGACCATGCCCGCCCAGGCGCCGATGTTTTCGAAAAAGGCTCTGCGAGGCAAGCGTGATGGCGCTGACGCGCTGGTCGGCCGCTCCTGCGCTTCCTGCGCTCGCGGCATTTGTGCGTCCCTGCACATCATAATCCTTGTCCGGCGCGGCGGGCGGCGCGCGATCCAGCACGGCTACCTTGAGTGATGAATTTCCCAGCGCGCAAGCGAGCGCCGCACCCACCATGCCGCCGCCGACGATTAATACGTCATAGGCGGCGCCGGATTTTTGTTTCGTGGCGGCCATGGCCTACAGCGGCAACCCGCGCGCGAGGCGTGGAAGTTTACCGGCGAGCCCGCTGGTGACGTGCACGAAACCGCGCTTGACGCCCGGCATCAGGTCCACGGCAAGCAGACCGGCATTGCGCAACAACGTGAGCGGAAAAATATTGTTGGAAAAAATCCGGATGAGGCCGTTGGTGAACAGCGAGATCACCTGGTTGTCGCGCCGGCGCCAGTCGGCGTAGCGGCGCAGGACCGTGAGATCGCCGATATCGTCGCCGGCGCGTTGCGCGTCCGCGAGAATATCCGCCACCGCGGCCACGTCGCGCAGGCCCAGGTTGAAGCCCTGCCCGGCCACCGGATGCACCGTGTGTGCGGCGTTGCCGATGAGCGCGAGGCGCGGACGCACCTGTTCCGGCACGCGCGTGAGCGCGAGCGGATAGGAAGCACGGCGGCCAAGGCGCGTGAAGCTGCCGAGCCGGTCGCCGAAACGCTCCTGAAGCTGGCGCAGAAATTCCGCGTCGCTCCAGCCGAGGATGGTCTTCACCTCCTCCTCGCGCGCGCTCCACACCACGGCGCAGTCGTTCTGCCGCTGCGGCAACAACGCCAGCGGACCGGTGTCGGTAAAGCGTTCGTACGCAGTGTTGCCATGCGGCTGGCTGGCCGTGACCGTGGTCACGATGGCGGTCTGACGGTATTCGGTGCGCACCGCCTCGATGCCCATGGCCTGGCGCACCGCGGAATGCGCGCCATCGGCGGCAATGACGAGACGCGCCGTGAGCATCTTGTCCTTCCCTTCATGATGGACCGTGACCGTGGCGCACTCGGGCGCAACACGAATATCCCGCATTTCCGCCGGGCACAGCCAGTCGATCTGGCGCGAGTCTTTCAGGGCATCGAGCAGCGCCGCGCCAAGCGCGCGGCTGGGCACGACATAACCGAGCGCCGGCAGCCCGGCTTCGGCGGCCGTGAGCCGCGTGATGCCGAAATGGCCGCGGTCCGAGATATGAATGCGGTCGATGGGCGTGGCTTCCGGGACGATGCCTTCCCAGACGCCCAGGGTTTCAAAAATGCGTTTGGAGCCGTAGGCCAGGGCCAGGGTGCGATCGTCGTAGCCGGGCTGGGAGGAAGCCGCGAGCGGAACCGCCTCGATCACGCCGAGACGCAGGCCACTCGCTCGCAGCGCGCAGGCGAGGCTGGCGCCGACCAGGCCGCCGCCGATGATCAGGACATCATAATCGGCGCGCGTAGTCATCAGTGCCGCATCAAGGCTTCGATCTCGTCGACGGTCTTGGGCGCGTCGCGCGACAACACCTCGTTACCGTCGCGCGTGACCAGCACGTCGTCTTCGATGCGCACGCCGATGTTGCGGAAGCCCGCCGGGATGTCCTTGGCGTCGCGCGATGTAGAGTCCCGGCTCCACGGTCAGCACCATGCCGGGCTCGAGCAGCCGCCAGGTATCGTCGAGCTTGTAGTCGCCGACATCGTGCACGTCCAGGCCCAGCCAGTGCCCGGTGCGGTGCATGTAGAAACGCTTGTAGTCGCCGCTCTCGATGTGGCCGTCGACGCTGCCGTTGAGCAGCCCCAGGTCCCTGAGGCCCTGCGTCAGGATGCGCACCGCGCCCTCGTGCGGATCGTTCCAGTGCTTGCCCGGCCGCACCTGCTCGATGGCCGCCTTTTGCGCGGCGAGCACCAGTTCGTAAACTGCGCGCTGCTCGCCGCTGAAACGACCGGTGACGGGAAAGCTGCGCGTGATGTCGGCGGCATAACCGTCGATCTCGGCGCCGGCGTCGATCAGCAGCATGTCGCCGGGTTTCAGCTCGGCGTTGTTCTCGGTGTAATGCAGAATACAGCCGTTGGCGCCGCCGCCCACGATCGGCGGATAGGCGGGAAACGCGCTGCCGCCTTTTTTGAACTCGTGCAGCAGCTCGGCCTCGATCTCGTATTCCATCATGCCCGGCCGGCACACCTGCATCGCGCGCCGGTGCGCCTGCGCGGAAATTTTCGCCGCGCGTTTCATCAGCCGGATCTCCTCCGGTCCCTTGAACAGGCGCATCTCGTGCAGGAGGTGATCGAGGTCCACGAACTCGCCCGGCGCGTGCACGCCGTTGCGCGCCTTGCCGCGCACCTCGTTGACCCAGTTCATCAGGTGCGCGTCGAAATCCGGATAGCGCCCCATGCTGTAGAACACCTTCTCGCGGTTCTCGAGCAGGCCCGGCAGGATCTCGTCGATGTCGTCGATCGGAAAGGCGTCATCCGCGCCGTAAAGCTCGCGCGCGCCGTCCAGCCCCGCGCGCCGGCCTTCCCAGGTCTCCTTCTCCGGATTGCGTTCGCGGCAGAACAGGATGTACTCGCCGTGTTCGCGTCCCGGCACCAGCACCGCCACCGCCTCGGGCTCGGGAAAGTGCGTGAGATAATAGAAGTCGCTGTCGGCGCGGAACGGATAATGCACATCGCGGTTGCGCACGCGCACCGGCGCGGTCGGCAGGATGGCGACGCCGCCGCGCATGTGGCTCATCAGCGTCTCGCGGCGCTTTTCAAAAACCTTCATGTCCATATCGGGCATTATGCCAAAATCGGGGCCGGCTGGTGTGAATCCGGCGGCTTGCTATAATCCCCGCGCCATTGGGCGGATATCCGACAGCCGGTATCTTTTGCAAGACCGAAAATGGCCGGCGCCATTACCCGGTCTAATGCGGTTAAATTATGCTGTACCGCCTTCATTCCACGTTTCAGGAGACCAAGGTAATGGAAAAGCTTCGTCGCCTCACCAAACCCGTCAGCCATCTGGTTGCCTTCGGCATTTTGGCGCTATCCCTGCATCTGCCCGCGGCGCACGCCGGCATGATCGGCACCGAGGCGGTGGTCAACGCGGCCCAGGTACAACAGGACCGCGAGCGCCTGCGCAGCGCATTGAACCGCGACGACGTGCAGGCCCAACTGATCGCCCGCGGCGTCGATCCGGCACAGGTGCAGGCGCGCGTCGACAGCCTGACGGACCAGGAAGTCCAGGCCCTGAACGGCAAGCTGGATCAGCTGCCGGCCGGCGGTGATGCCCTGGGACTGCTCGTGTTCGTCTTCATCGTGCTGCTGATCACCGATATTCTCGGCTTCACCAATATCTTCCCGTTCGTCAAACATCCCAAGCGCTGATTTGATTAACGCTTTCTTGAATTACTCTAAATTCGACCTTCAGGAGATCCACATAATGGAAATACTTCGTCGCCTCACCAAACCCGTCAGTCATCTGGTCGTCTTCGGCCTGCTGGCGTTGTGCCTGCACTCTGCCCGCGGCGCACGCCGGCATGATCGGCACCGAGGCGGTGGTCAACGCGGCCCAGGTGCAACAGGACCGCGAGCGCCTGCGCGATGTCTTCAACCGCGACGACGTCAAGGCCCAGCTTCTCGCCCGCGGCGTCGATCCGGCACAGGTGCAGGCGCGCGTCGACAGCCTGACCGATCAGGAAGTGCAATCCCTCTCCGGCAAGATCGATCAGCTGCCGGCCGGCGGTGATAGCCTCCTCGGAGCGCTGGTGTTCATCTTCATCGTACTGCTGATCACCGATATCCTCGGCTTCACCAATATCTTCCCGTTCGTCAAACATCCCAAGCGCTAAGCCATCTTCGCGTTGCCGATGAGTGACACTCAAACCGCCCGAATCATTTCGGGCGGTTTGTTATTTTTGATATTGCTGCTCTCCTCAGGCTGCGCCACGCTGCAAACCGAGCGGGTCCGCGCCACGGCTGGCGCTTTCCCGCAACCGGTCGAGCTCACGACCGTTCCATTCTTCCCGCAGGAGGAATACCAGTGCGGACCGGCGGCGCTGGCGACGGTGCTCGAATGGACCGGCGTTTCTGTCACGCCCGACCAACTGACGCAACAGATTTACCTGCCCGAACGCCGGGGCAGCCTGCAACTGGAAATGGTCGGCGCCGCGCGCCGCCACGGGCGCGTTCCCTACGTATTGCGGCCGGAACTCGAATCGCTGTTTGCCGAGGTGGCTTCCGGCAACCCGGTGCTGATTCTGCAGAACCTGAGTTTCTGGTGGTATCCGAAGTGGCATTACGCCGTGGTCGTGGGCTTCGACCTGCCGCACGACCGGATCGTACTGCGCTCGGGACTAGAATCGCGTCATGATATCCCCATCGAAATATTCGAACGAACCTGGCGCCGCTCCCATTACTGGGCGATGGTGGTGATGTCGCCAGACCGGCTGCCATTCACGGCCGAGGAAATTCCGTACGTCCAGGCGGTCGCGCCGCTCGAACGACTCGCGCGCTGGCCGGAGGCGGGCACGGCATACAGCACCGCGCTCAAGCGCTGGCCGAAAAGCCTTGCCGCGCGGATGGGGCTGGGCAACAGTCGCTACGCGCTCGGGGATGTGTCAGGCGCCGAAGAGGCGTTCCGGCAGGCGACGCAGGATCATCCTGACGCCGCGGCGGCGTTCAACAATCTCGCGCAGGCTCTGGCGGATCAGAACAAATGGCCGGAGGCGCGTACCGCCGCGCAGCGCGCCGTGGAACTGGGCGGGCCGCAGATTGACACCTTCCGCGAGACCCTGAAGCAGATCGAGTTGCGCCTCGAAGAGCGAAATAAGGCTCCAGAAAATAAAATAGACAGGATTAACGAAATTCTGGAAATTCTGTCTTTTTTTACTTTCTCTTTGGGTTCCAAGCCAGCTAATGCTTCGATGCAGGCGGCTGCAATTCCTCGAACACGAGCTGCACACCGACGCGCAGGTATTCGACGATCTCGATCAGCGCCCTGGCCTCTTCTTCATCCGCCAGCGATCCATCCAGCTCGGCTTCGGAGATGCGGGTGATGTCGCGCACCACCTCGCCGGCATCGCCCGGCAGTTTCTGCGATTCCTTCACGCCCCCGGCATACAGGCCGAAGAGATAACCGCGGCACCAATCGGTCAGCCCCTCGATCTGCTCGGCCAGGCTGTGGTCATCGCCGGGGAGCAGCGGCACAAAATCGCATTCCACCCCGCTCAGGTGTGCGTAGGCGGATCGGTGCATCGCCGCCAGCAACTGCGCCAGCGCCTCCGGCGCTTCGCGGTTTTTTCCTGCCTCGCGACCGAGGACCAGATCCTGCCAGGCCACGCCGGCGCCTTGCGGCGCGCACAGCACACCGGTAATGATGCCATGCGCCTCGGCCGCACCGGTGGTAACGCCGGCTTCGTGCAGCAGACGCGTTGCATGGTCATAGGCGGGAAGATCGGGGGTGGTTTCCACAGTGCGCGAACGCGGTGCCAGACGGCGATCCGAATGGGGGAGGGAAAGTCTACACCCGAGCGCCCGGGGCCGGAAGCGTTGACCCGTGCCGGCGTCGGTCCTATAGTGGGCATATGATTATGTCCAGACGAACGAAGTAGGGCGACGATTATTATGCCCAGACGAACGCAGTAGGGCGACATTAATGGCTAACGACGATCGCGCGGAAAGCACGGACCTCAAGATTCTGGAAAGCCGCATTGATGAACTCATCGAGACCTGCCGGCGTCTCAAGAGCGAGAATCACTCGCTCAAGTCCGAGCAGAACAACCTGAACGAACAGCACGCGCGGCTGATGGAGAAAACCCGTGTCGCCCGCGCGCGCATCGAAACCATGATCGACCGCCTCAAGGCGCTGGAGCGCAGCTGACGTGAAGGAATCGCGCGACGGAGTGACCGTCACCATTCTCGGCAAGGAGTTCATGGTCGCCTGCCCCGAGGACGAACGCGCCGCGCTGACGGCGGCGGCCAGCTATCTCGACAAAAAAATGCGCGAGATCCAGACGAGCGGCAAGGTCATCGGCACCGAGCGCACCGCGGTCATGGCCGCGCTCAACATCGCGCATGAATTCCTCGACTTGCGCAACCGCGGCGGCATGGCTATTGACACCGTGCAGAAAATAAAATTCCTCCAGACCAAGATCGACGCCGCGTTACGCTGGGATGCACAAACCCGCCAATAGGTATATATTTGTAATGCGCCCCCTGCGGTGTGCGTGATTGCTCCAGTTATCCTCTGAACCTATAAGTGCTTTTAACGGGAGCCGGATTGTAGATGCTGTTGTGCATGCCCGCCTCGTAGCGGGAAGCCTGATGCATCTCTGAGGCACCCACTTGAACCTCACGGTTCAAGGCTACGGAGCAACACGGCATCTGCGGAGGGCGTCTTTCTTTTTTCCTTGACGATTTCCGTGCCCAAAGAAAAATCCGACCTGCGCCGCACCCTGCGCACCCGACGCCAATCGCTGTCCGCCGAAGATCAGAAACTCGCGGCGCGCGCGCTCGTCGCGAACGTGGCCGGCACACGCCTGTATCACGCCAGCCGGCGCATCGCCTGTTATCTCCCCAACGACGGCGAGATCGACACCCGCCGTGTCATCGAGCACATCCGCCGCCTGCGCAAAATCCTTTACCTGCCGGTGCTCTCGCCGCTGGCGCACGACCGGCTGTGGTTCGCCGAGGCCAAACCCGAGACCAGGCTGGTCCCGAACCGCTTCGGCATCCCCGAGCCGGCGGTGCCGGCACGCCACCTGGTGCGGGCGCAGGAGCTGGATTTAATCCTCATGCCGCTGGTGGGCTTCGACGACCATGGCAACCGGCTGGGCATGGGCGGGGGTTTCTACGACCGCAGCCTGGAGTTCCTGCGCCACCGCACCCGCTGGCACAAGCCACAGGTGCTCGGAATCGCGTATGATTTCCAGCGGATCAACGGATTGACGCCCGATCCCTGGGATATCCCCTTGCAGGGGGTCATCACCGACCGGGCGGTCTATCTTTACTAACAGTCATTAGATTTATTTCGAAAAGGTAAGCGTCATGAATCTGCTCTTTATCGGCGACGTGGTCGGTCAACCCGGACGGCGCGCCATTTCCGATCAGCTCCCCACCCTGCGCCAACGCTTCAAGCTCGATCTCGTCGTGGCCAACGCCGAGAATATCGCCGACGGCGCCGGCATCACCAAAAAGACCGCGAATGAATTGTTCGCCGCGGGCGTGGACGTGCTGACCAACGGCAACCACGCCTGGGACAAGAAAGAAGCTCTCGAATACATCACCACCGAACCGCGCCTGCTGCGCCCGCACAATTATCCCGACGGCACGCCCGGCACCGGCTGGTTCGTGGCCACGCTCGGATCGGGCCATAAGGTCGGCATTCTGAATCTCATGGGCAACGTCTTCATGCATCCGCATCTCGCCTGCCCGTTCGCCGCCGCCGAGCGCGCGCTCGCGGCGAAACCGGACGACGTCAAGATGGTGCTCGTGGACCTGCACGCGGAAGTCACCAGCGAGAAAATGGCCATGGGCTGGTATCTCGACGGGCGCGTGAGCGCCGTCGTCGGCACGCACACGCATGTGCCAACCGCGGACGAGCGCCTTTTGCCGCGCGGCACCGGCTACATCACCGATGTCGGCATGACCGGCTGCTATGAATCCGTCATCGGCATGGACACGCAGAAATCGCTCAAGCGATTCGTGCAGAAACTGCCCGAGCGCTTCGAGGTGGCGGAAGGCCTCGGCACCATTTGCGGCGTGCTGCTCGACCTCGACGAAGGCACCGGCCTGTGCCGCACCATCACGCGCCTGCGGGTTGACGAGAACACCGCCAAGACCACGATCAAGGTCGCCTAGTCTTCGGGATGCCGGCCGGGATGGACCTCACTCTCGTCATCGGCAACAAGAATTATTCCTCCTGGTCGCTGCGGCCGTGGCTGGTACTGAAACAGGCGGGTATTCCTTTTCGGGAAGTTTCCGTCTCGCTCTACACCGAAACCTCGCGCGCCGAGATTAGAAAGTATTCGCCCTCGGGCAAGGTGCCGGTGCTGATCGACGGCAAAATCACGGTGTGGGAATCGCTCGCGATCGGTGAATACCTCGCCGAAAAATTCCCGCACAAGCATCTGTGGCCGGCCGACCCGGCGCCCCGCGCCGTGGCGCGTTCGGTGGCCACCGAGATGCACGCGGGCTTTTCGGCCTTGCGCCAACACATGTCCATGAACTGCCGCAAACACCTGCCGGGCAAGGGCCGTACCCCGAGGTGCTGAAGGACATCGCGCGCATCACGGCGCTGTGGAACGACTGCCGCGCGCGTTTCGGCAAGAGCGGCGGTTTTCTGTTTGGAAAATTCAGCGTCGCCGACGCCATGTACGCGCCGGTGGCGCTGCGCTTCGTGACCTACGCGGTCGAGCTCGACCCGGTTTCCGCGGCCTATGTCCAGACCATCACCGCCCTGCCGGCGATCCAGCAATGGGTCGCGGACGCGCGCGCCGAAACCGAGGTCATCCCGCAATTCGAGCCGTACGCATGAACTACTGGCTGATGAAATCCGAGCCGGCAGTCGTTCAGCATCGCCGACCTGAAATCGCGTCCGAAAAAAACCGAGCATTGGGACGGCGTGCGCAACTACCAGGCGCGCAATTTCATGCGCGCCATGAAAAAAGGCGACCTCGCGTTTTTCTATCACTCGAGCTGCGCGGTGCCGGGCGTTTATGGCATCATCGAGATCGCGCGCGCGGCCTATCCCGATCCCACCGCCTGGGACCCGGAAAACCATCATTACGACCCGAAGAGCACGCCGGAACGGCCGTTGTGGGACATGGTGGACGTGCGCTTCCAGCGCGAATTCAAGCGGCCGGTCACGCTCTCCGCCATCAAGGCACAGGCGGCGCTGAAAAACATGCGACTGGTGCAGCGCGGCAGCCGGCTGTCGGTCATGCCGGTCACCGCCAGGGAATGGAACGCCATCCTGAAATTGGAAAAAATTGTCGAATCGACCCCGGAGGAATGAACATGAAAAAATTATTTGCCGTCCTGCTCGCCCTGACCGTTGCCCTGCCTTTCGCGGCCTTCGCCGCCGCCGCGGACAATCCGCGCGTGCGCATGACCACCAGCCTCGGCGTGATCGAGATCGAGCTGGATGCGAAGCACGCGCCGGACACGGTGAAAAATTTCATGAATTACGTCGAGACCGGCTTCTACAAGGACACGATTTTCCACCGCGTGATTCCCGGCTTCATGATCCAGGGCGGCGGCTTCCGTCCCGGCATGGACGAGAAGGTCAAAGGCCCGGCGATCCGCAACGAAGCCGACAATGGATTAAAGAACCTCGCCGGCACCATCGCCATGGCGCGCACGCCGGACCCGCACTCGGCCGCGGCGCAATTCTTCATCAACACCGTGGACAATCCCGCGCTCGATCACCGCGATAAAACAACGACGGGCTGGGGTTATACCGTGTTCGGGAAAGTGACGAAGGGAATGGACGTGGTGAAGAAGATCGAATCAGTCTCGACCCATACCGTGGGACCGTTTCAGAACGTACCGGTGAAGGATGTGGTGATTCAGAAAGTCGAGCGTATCGCCCAATAAGAACGGCCTGAGGTCACCGCTACCGTTTCAGTAGTCCCTCAACGAGCGTGAAGAATGCGCCGATATCGATGGGCTTGGTGACAAACGCGCGAATGCCGGAACCGCGTGTCTGGGCCTCGGTCAGGCGCTCGGCATAGCCGGTGTAGAGAATCACCGGCAGATCGGGACGCCGCGTCAACAGCGTGCGCGCGAGATCGAGGCCGGTGAGTCTGGGCATGGTCTGATCGGTCACCACGAGGTCGTATTTTTCAGGATCGTCCGCGAACAAGGCCCGGGCCTCGACCGGGTTCTGATGTACCGTCACCTCAAGCCCCCAACTCCCCAGCAGCTCAGCCATGAACTCGGCGACGGCCGGCTCGTCGTCCACCAGCAGCACGCGGCCCTTGAGCTGGCGGCTCGCGGATACCGGCCCGCGATGTCTCAGCCCGGATTGCCTCGCCCTCCGCGTTGGCCATGGGTCTGAACAGCACGCGAAAGCGCGCGCCCTGGCCCGGCGCCGTCTCGACCACGATATGCCCGCCGTGCTCGTGCACGATGCCGTGCACGGTCGAGAGGCCCATGCCGCTGCCTTTGCCGGTCTCCTTGGTGCTGAAGAACGGCTCGAACATGCGCTCCACGACCTCGGCAGAGATGCCGGGGCCGGTGTCGCTGACGGCCAGCTCGACGTAGGTGCCACGCACCGGCTGGTGACAGGAGGTGCAGACACTGTCGTGGTGAGTGGTTTTCTTGAGCGCGATACTCAGCGTACCGGCGCCTTGCATGGCATCGCGCGCGTTGATGCACAGGTTCATCAGCACCTGTTCAAGTTGCACCGGGTCGAGCAGCACCGCCGGCAGCGCGGCATCGAGCTCGGTGTCGAACTCGATGCTGGACGGGAGCGTGGAACGCATGAGCTTGACCGATTCCTTCACCAGCGGCGGGAGCTGCAGCGCGCGCGGTTCGCCGCGCTGGCCGCGCGAGAAGGTGAGCATCTGCTGGATCAGATCGCGCGCCTGGCGGCCCGAGCGCAGCGCGCGGTCGAGATACTTGTCGAGCTTTTCGTCGCCTTGGGACGCGACGCGCTCCTGCGCCATGGCGACGTAGCCCATGACGGCGGTGAGGATGTTGTTGAAGTCGTGCGCCACGCCGCCGGTGAGATGGCCGATGGCCTCCATCTTCTGCGCCTGGCGCAACTGCGCCTCGAGCCGGGCGCGCTCGGCCTCGGCCTGCTTGCGCTCGGAGATATCGCGCATGATCAGCAGCAGGTGCGGCTCGTTGCCGTAGTGCACCGGCACGCCGTGGACCTCGGCATCGAAGATCGTGCCGTCCTTGCGCTTGGCCCTGGCTTCGGACTTCAGGCTGTGGCCGCAGCTCGCGGCCTCGAAGAACGCCCAGCAGCGCAGGTGACTGTCCGGATGCACGAACTGGAACGACTCGGCCGCCAGCAGCTCCTCGCGCGTGTAACCGTGCAGGCGGCAGAACGCCGGGTTCGCATCCATGATGCGCCCGTCGGGCGTGCACAGGGCGAGCCCGTCGACGGAGGCGTTGAAGGTCGTGTGATAGCGCTCCTCGCTCGCGCGCAGCGCCTCTTCGGCCGTCTTGCGCTCGGTGATGTCGGTGGAGATGCCGCACACGGCATAGGCCTCGCCCTGGGCGTTGTACAGCGGGAACTTGAGCGACAGGTAGGTGCGCATGCCGTCTTCCTGCGGCACCTGCTCCTCGAACTCGACGGGTGCATTGCGCTCGAACACGAGTGCATCGTTGCGGTGCAGGTTCGCGGTGATCTCGGGCGGGAAAATTTCCGCGTCGGTGCGCCCGATGACCTCGCTCGCGCTCCGGTGGAACAGCTCCAGGAACAGGCGGTTGGCGAATTGATAGCGGCCGTCACGATCCTTGACGTACACCACGGCGGTGGCGTGGTCGAGAATCTGCTGCAGGACGAGGACGCTGTCCGCGTCGCGCGTCATCGGTGGTATGAGAGATTCGGGTTGCGTGGCCATGGCTGATCAGACGCTAGTGTACCCGCGCCCCGTCCGCTGCCAAGCAGGTGTTACAAACCTGAAACAATTGAAACAAAACGCCGCCGGCGCGCCGGGCGGGCTCAGTCGGGGTTGGGGACGAACATGTAGCCCGAGCCGCGCACGGTCTTGAGGGTGCCGGGTTTGTCCGGGTCGGCCTCGATTTTCTTGCGCAGGCGCGCGATGCGGATGTCGATGCTGCGGTCGAAGGGGTCCCAGTCGCGGTTGCGCGTGATGTTCAGGATCTGGTCGCGGGTCAGCACCCGGTTGGGGCGTTCGGCGAAGACCTTGAGCAGGTCGAATTCCATGCTGGTGAGCGGGATTTCACGGTTGTCGGCGTCGAGCAGCTGGCGCGTGTCGAGGTCGAGCGTGCAGCGCCCGAAGGGAACGCGCCGGCGCGTGGATTCGTCCTCCGCGCGCGCGGCCGGGGCCGCGCCCGGACGCTGGTAGCGGCGCAGCACGGTCTTGATGCGGGCGCGCAGCTCGCGCGGATCGAAGGGCTTGGTGAGATAGTCGTCGGCACCGACCTCGAGGCCGACCACCCGGTCCACGACCTCGTCGGCCGCGGTCACCATGATGATCGGCAGGTCGAAGCGCTCGCGGATATAGCGCGCGAGCGTGAGCCCGTCCTCGCCCGGCAGGTTCACGTCCAGCAGCACCACGTCCGGAACGTTTTTCGCCAGCAGCTCGCGCATGGCCTTGCCGCTGTCCGCCGCCATGACCTCGAATCCGTGGGAGTTGAGGTATTCGGACAGCATCTCGCGGATTTCGGCTTCGTCGTCGACGACCAGAACGCGCTGCTTGTTCTCCACGCTTTCTCCCGGGTCCGGCCTGATAACGCCCGGATTATAGCAACACGCCGATACAAACCGACAACAAAAATCCCCTGGCGCGAAATCATCCTGATACGTACCGGGCCTAGAGTTCGTCACATGCAGAGGCGGTCCATGCGGAGACGAAAGCCAGGACGGCGCTGCAAGGCGGGCGGTTCAACCGGTAACGGAAAGCCGACCCGAATCAAACCTCAATCTGAACAGGAGACAAGTGTCATGCAAACGAATCAGGCCAATGTCGTAGTGGATTTGAAGCACGTACCCCGAACCGGGACCGTATCACCGAGCTGGAAAGCGAGCTCGACGGGATGGATGGCGTAACCCGGGCGCAGGCGAGCTCGAGGATCAAGCCGCCTGGTGCTCGTGGACTACGACCCGGAGGTGATCGACTCGGCGGTCCATGGGAGACGAAAGCCAGGACGGCGATGCAAGGCGGGCGGGTTAAGCCGGTAACGGACAGCCGACCCAATTAAACATCAATCTGAACAGGAGACAAGTGTCATGCAAACGAATCAGGCCAATGTGTTAGTGGATTTGAAGCAGGTGCTCAGCCGCAAGCATGGTGATGCGCTGGAAAGCGAGCTCGGCGGGATCAACGGCGTGAGCCGGGCGCAGATAGAGCCCGCGGACGCGCCGTCTGGTGCTCGTGGACTACGACCCGGAAACGGTCAACTCGCAGAAGATTCTCGGCGCCGTCGTGCGCCGCGGATTCGATGCGCGGCTGATCGGCATGTGAACGGCGTGGTCGGCCGGACGTCGGCTGCAAAAAAACTGACGCCACCTGTCCATCGGACCTAAATCGATGCCAGATTAAGAGGAGAAACATTATGCAAACCGCAACGTATCAAACAGACACCCCGCGCTATGCCAAGTGCATCGAGGTGTCCAAGCGCATCCGCTGGGACATCGATCGCGACGTCATTCGCGGGCGCCGGTTCGATTTTTCCAGGAAGTTTCTGCCGGACGGCATCTCGAAGCTCGACCGGACTGGCGTTTCCTGAGCGACCAGGAAAAACGGCTTGCTCAGCCAGATCCAGGGACGCACCTACGCCAACATGTTCGGTCTGGTGGAGCGCTTCATCAACGCCAAGATCCTCGAAGTGAGCCGCGACCACTGGCTCGGCGACCAGACCGCGCTCGAGGCGCTGGTGCGCTTCAGCGATGAAGAGCTGAAGCATCAGGAGCTGTTCCGCCGCATCGAGCGCATGGTCGCAAGCGGGATGCCGCGACGGCTACAGCTTCCTGCCGCAGCCGGACGAAGTGGCCTGCGGTCGTGCTCGGGAAATCGACCTGGGCCGTGTTGGCGCTGACCTGCCACATCGAGCTGTTCACCCAGGCGCACTACCGTCAAAGCATCGAGCCTGACGAGAATCTGTCCGAGCTCTACAAGGACGTGTTCCTGTTTCACTGGAGGGAAGAATCGCAGCACGCAATTATGGACGAGCTCGAGTGGGAGCGTGAGGACGCCAAACTCACGGACGCGGAACGTGACCGCGCGGTGGACGACCTGATCGAGCTCGTCGCGGCGGTGGACGGGATGCTTCAAGCCCAGGCTGGCAGTGACAGCGAATATTTCGTCACGGTTTGCGGACGCACGCTCACACCTCAAGAACAGGAGCGCATACGTGCCGGTGTTCTGGCCGCTTATCGCTGGCAATACATCATATCGGGCGTCCAAGAACCACGTTTCAGTGGGATCCTTTCGCGCCTGATCACGCCCAAGCAGGGTCAAAGGATTGCTGAAGCATTGGCTCCGATCGTCAGCGTCAATTAACCCTGGCTCGTTGCCAAATATCTTCATGCCCACGTAAATCCACCATCTCATTGAGGAGACAGCAATCATGAAAAGAATCACGACATTCACTTACGGCGTGATCTGTTACGCCATTTTCTTCGGCACCTTTCTGTACGCCGTCGGCTTCGTCGGCAATTTCATCGTGCCGAAGTCCATCGACTCGACGCCGGACGGCCCGCTGGGCCAGGCGCTGCTGATCGACGCGCTGCTGCTCGGGCTGTTCGCGGTGCAGCACAGCGTCATGGCGCGCCCGGCCTTCAAGCGCTGGTGGACGCGCTTCGTGCCGAAGCCGGTCGAGCGCAGCACCTATGTGCTGTTTTCGAGCCTGGCGCTGATCGCGCTGTTCGTGCATTGGCAGCCGATCGGCGGCGTGATCTGGGACGTGCAGAACCCGGTCGGTCGGGATGTCCTCTACGGACTCTGCGCCTTCGGCTGGGGGCTGGTGCTGGTGGCGACGTTCCTGATCAATCATTTCGATCTCTTCGGCCTGCGCCAGGTGTGGCTCCATCTGCGCGGCAAGGAATATCGCCCGCTCAATTTCGGCACGCCCGGCCTGTACAAGATCGTGCGGCATCCGCTCTACGTCGGCTTCTTCTTCGCCTTCTGGGCCACGCCGACCATGACCGCGGCGCATCTGTTCTTCGCGCTGATGACGACGGCCTACATCCTGATCGCCATCCGCTTCGAGGAGCACGATCTGGTGGCCGAGCACGGCGCGCGTTACAGCGAATACCGCAAGCAGGTGCCGATGCTGGTGCCGCGTCTCGGCGGACGTCCGTCCGGGATCGATTCGGAGGCGGCCTAGAAAAATCGGGTGGTGCGGCCTGCGCCGCGCCACCCGCGACCAGGAGGAAATGACATGAGCACGCTGACGGGCAACATCGAAAATCGTTTCTGGAAACGTCTGGGCATGGCCGGTTTCGCGTTTTTCCTGGTGAAGGGACTGGCGTGGCTGGCCGTGCCGGTCGTGATGTATCTGATGGGCGCCGCGGACTGATAGCGCGGCGCATTCAAACTCAACCGATTAACTCATAAGGAGACTTGTCATGGCAGCTACTTGTCCTGTTGGATTCGATATCGAAAGTCTTCGTGCCCAGGTACTCGCCACCTACGATCGCGTGGCGCGCGAACCTGAAGGCGATTTTCACTTTCACCGCGGCCCGGAGTACGCCGCGGAATACCTGAACTACGACCGGCGCGAACTCGCTCAAATCCCGGCACGCGCTACGGCCCGCTTCGCTGGTGTGGGTAATCCGCACCGTATCGGACTGATCCTGCCTGGCGAGGTCGTGCTGGATCACGCCTGCGGTGGTGGCATGGACCTGCTGCTCGCAGCCCGGCGCGTGGGGCCACGCGGTCGCGCCATCGGCGTGGACATGACGCCGGCGATGCGCGAGAGCGCAGTCATCGCGGCGCGCGAGGCCGGCCTGGACGGCGTCGTGGAGGTCCGTCCCGGGATGTACGAGGAACTGCCGGTCGCGGATGCCTCCGTCGACGTCGTGATCTCGAACGGCGTGATCAATCTCGCGCCCGACAAGACCCGCGTGTTTCGCGAGATCGAGCGCGTGCTCAAGCCCGGCGGGCGTCTGTACCTGGCGGACGTGGTGGTGGCGCGTGAGCTCAAGATGGAGGCGCGCGCCAATCCCGACCTGTGGGCCGCCTGCATTGGTGGCGCGCTGCCGGAGCCGGAGCTGTTCGAGATCGCGGCCGCGGCGGGACTGCGCGACGGTCGCATCACCGAGCGCTTCGACTGCTTTCGCAACACCTCGGCCGAGGTCAAGGTCTCGAAAGACCTGCGCGTGCACGCGGTGAATTTCTTTGCATGCAAATAGGAGAAAAACGATGACAACCAGTTAGGGAGGTTGAGATGAGCACACGATTATTTACATTACCAACCCAAATTAAACGTCAATCGGAACAGGAGACAAGTGTCATGCAAGTCCAATCTATCACCCAAACCCAACCCGATCTCGCTGCCGTCAAGGCGCGCCAGCAGCAGACCTGGGCTTCCGGCGACTACGCCGTTATCGGCACGACGCTGCAGCTCGTTGGCGAGTCGCTGTGCGAGGCGCTCGATCTGCGCCCCGGAAGCGCCGTGCTCGACGTGGCGGCCGGCAACGGCAATGCGACCCTCGCCGCCGCGCGCCGCGCGTGCGATGTCGTGTCGACCGACTATGTGCCGGCGCTTCTCGATAGCGCCCGCGCCCGCGCCGGCGCCGAGGGCCACGACGTCCGCTTCGAGCAAGCCGACGCTGAGAATCTGCCGTTTCCCGACGCGAGCTTCGATGTCGTGCTGTCCACCTTCGGCGTCATGTTCACGCCGAATCAGGAGCAGGCCGCCGCTGGCCATGGCGGTGCTGCTGGCCACCGGCCTTGGCGGGATTCAGGCAGGCTTTTCACGCGGCCATCGCGCTCGGTGTGGTGCATGCACTGCATTATCTCGGCCGGCACCGCCGACCATGGCTTTCCGGTGACCGCAGCGTGTCGGGGTGGCCAACGGGTTTCCAGCTCGCTATCGGCCTCACGGTGTTTGGACTGGGATACACGTAAGCATTCGGGATCGCAGCATTACAGCGTTCCCGGTGCAGGTCCGGCGCGGCTATTTCGACTGCTGGTGCCGGGCTGCTGAGAAGCTCCGATGTTGTTTGGTACTGGTTTCAAGTTTGGGACCACGGCCATGGTCATGATCAGTTACTGCCCGCTGGCGCGCTTGGTCTCGCTCATGCCCTGGAACCGCAATGGAGCATTCTCGTTCGCGCTTGTTCGACAAACCGTCTTTTCGGCGCCAGTCAGGGGAAACATCTTGCAGGGCTTGCCGCCGTGTAATTGACTTATCGATAGAGGAACAATGAAAGGGAAAAACAAAAACATATAACGTTACACATTACTTTTGTTTTCTTCGCCGTATTTTCTTTCTTTTTCTCTGCAATCCATCCAGGGCCTTGTCGAAACTCGGAGCGTAGTCTTGATTCAAAGGAAATTCATCAATGACACGCCTAGATATAACGTCAATCAGATATTCTGCCTTTTCGTCATCTGGCTGACTCGCAGCAAGGCTCATGCTGTTTGCGAGATCGTTCCATGCGGAAAGCGGTGGAGATTTGGGCGCATTTTTGCTTACAAAAGATCGCACTTCTTCTGCGGCACGAGATAGAAGCAATGAATAATTATTCATAAGCTATTTGATGTAGCAGCAGAACAGATAATGCTAACCATGTTTGTGCTTTCTGTCTTTTGAGTCAAGGTGTGGTAGTAGTAATGCAGTTTTTTGAACCCCGTAGCCGCCGCCGAGCATCGCAGCCGGAATCGGAAGAAGCGAGCCTCGTGTTTGAGCCCGAGGCGCGTGTTTAGCGCCCGGCGAGTTAGGCGAGCGCCGATTCTGGCGAGAAGCGCAGGAAGGTGTCGGCGCTTCGGGCGGCCTTTTCTTTCGTGGCTTTCTTTTGGCCGAACAAAAGAAAGCCACCCAGGGTGCAGGGGCGGAGCCACCCGCAAGTAGGTTTTCAGAATCGCGCGCAAAGCGCGCGATACCATTTACACCCTGGATTCCCGCCTTCGCGGGAATGACAAAAATTAATCAACTCAGAAACAACTTATACGCCGGATTCCCCGTCTCCTCGGCATATTCATAACCGAGGCTCTCCAGAAATTTCTGGAATTTCTTCTTGTCCTTCGGCGGGACCTGCATGCCGACCAGCACGCGGCCGAAGTCGGCGCCGTGGTAGCGGTAGTGGAACAGGCTGATGTTCCAGCTTCCGCCCATCTTGTTGAGGAAATTCATCAGCGCGCCCGGGCGTTCCGGGAATTCGAAGCGGTAGAGGATTTCGTTGACCGCGTTCGGCGCGCGGCCACCGACGAGGTGGCGGATGTGCAGCTTGGCCATTTCGTTGTCGGTCATGTCGAGCATCGCATAGCCGTGTTTGCGGAGAGTGCCCACGAGCTTTTTTACATCCGCGGCGTCCGGCGGGATCTGCACGCCGACGAAAATGTGCGCCGCCTTGGGGTCGGCGAAGCGGTAGTTGAACTCGGTGATGTTGTGGCCGCCGAGGATGGTGCAGAACTGCTTGAGCGCGCCGGGGCGCTCGGGAATCGTGACCGCGAGGATCGCCTCGCGCCGCTCGCCGATCTCGGCACGCTCGGCCACGTAGCCGCAGGCGGTCGAAATTCACGTTCGCGCCGGAGGCAATGGCGACGAGATTTTTGTCCCTTCAGGCGTTTCTGCTCCGCGTAACGCTTCAAACCGGCGTAGGCAAGCGCGCCGGCCGGTTCGAGGATCGAGCGGCGGTCCTCGAAGATGTCCTTGATCGCGGCGCAGATCTCGTCGTTCGAGACGATCACCATCTCGTCCACGAACTGCTTGCAGAGCCGGAAGGTTTCCTCGCCCACCTGCCGCACCGCGACGCCGTCGGCGAAGATGCCGACGTGATCGAGCAGCACGCGCTTGCCGGCCTTGAGCGATTTTTCCATGGCGTCGGCGTCTTCCGGCTCGACGCCGATGATCTTTATTTCGGGACGCAGCTGCTTGATGTACACCGCGATGCCGGCGATCAGCCCGCCGCCGCCCACGGGAACGAACACCGCGTGGATCGGCCCGCTGTGCTGCTTCAGGATTTCCATGCCGATCGTGCCCTGCCCGGCGATAACGTCCGGGTCGTCATAGGGATGCACGAAGGTCAGCTTGCGCTGGTTGGCAATTTCGCGCGCGTGGGTGTAGGCCTCGTCGTAGTTGTCGCCGTGCAGCACCACCTTGCCGCCCAGGTTGCGCACGGCGTCCACCTTGATCTGCGGGGTGGTGCGCGGCATGACGATCACGGCCTTGGTGCCGAGTTTCGAGGCGGCGAGCGCCACGCCCTGCGCGTGATTGCCGGCGGAGGCGGCGATCACGCCTTTCTTCAGTTCCGCCTTCGGAAGGCCCGCCATTTTGTTGTACGCCCCGCGGCACTTGAACGAAAACACCGGCTGCTCGTCCTCGCGCTTGAGCCAGACGTGGTTACCGGTGCGGCGCGAAAGGATCGGGCGCGAGTTCGAGAGGTGTTTCGCGCGCGACGTCGTACACGCGGGCATTCTCGATTTTCTTCAGGTATTTCTGGGGCATGCCGGCTAATCTACCAGATCAGAACGCTTCATTATCACAGCGGATAATAGGTATTCTGGCGCCCTTTCAGGCATCACGAGGAACATCATGACTCCGGACGACAAGAAGAAAGCGGTCGCGCTGGCAGCGCTGGAATACGTGGAATCCGGCTGGGTGATCGGCGTCGGCACCGGCTCCACCGCCAATCATTTCATCGACGGGCTGGCCCGGAT
Organism: uncultured Gammaproteobacteria bacterium; assembly: GCA_963750625.1. GTDB lineage: Bacteria > Pseudomonadota > Gammaproteobacteria > Acidiferrobacterales > Sulfurifustaceae > Sulfuricaulis. Next base: position 54,516 of record CAVVRV010000012.1, read on the forward strand.
CAAGGGCAAGCTCGACGGCGCGGTGGCCAGCTCCAACGCCACCGCCGAACGCCTGAAGAAGCACGGCATTCCGGTGCTCGATCTGAACGCCACCGGCGACCTGCCGCTGTACGTGGACGGGGCCGACGAGGCGACCAAGCATCTGCACCTGATCAAGGGCGGCGGCGGCGCGCTGACGCGCGAGAAGATCGTCGCCGCCGCGAGCCAGAAGTTCGTCTGCATCGCCGACGATTCCAAACTCGTCGGCGTGCTCGGCAAGTTCCCGCTGCCGGTCGAGGTCATCCCCATGGCGCGCAGTTATGTCGCGCGCCAGATCGTGCTGCTCGGCGGCCAGCCGGTGCTGCGCGAGAACTTCAAGACCGACAACGGCAACGTCATTCTCGACGTGCACAACCTGAAGATCATGAACCCGGTGGAACTCGAGGAAAAACTCGATCACCTCGCCGGCGTCGTCACCAACGGCCTGTTCGCGCGCCGCCCGGCGGACGTGCTGCTGCTCGCTCTCCGACCAGGGCGTCAAGACCCTGACCTGACTTCGCGCCGCACCGGCGCCGCGCCGTACAAGCCAGCCGCGGCGCACCAGCGCCTTCTCGATCTCCACGGCGACGAATATCAACGCCGACAACAACAGGCAGATTCCCAGTTCCACCGCCGTCAGCGGTTCGGTGTGAAAGATCGGGTTGAGCGCCGGGACATAAATCGTCGCCAGTTGCAGCACGAAGGTGAGCAGCACCGCGCCGAGCAGCGGCAGGTTGGTGGTGAAACCGCGCGTGAACAGCGATTCGGTCTCGGAACGGATCGCGAGCACGTGCGTCATCTGCGACAGCGTCAGCACCGTGAACACCATCGTCTGCCAGTGGGCGTCGCCCACGCGCATCGCCCACGCCTGCGTGATCAGGCACAACGCCGTGATCAGGCCGCCGACCCAGAGGATATGCTGCCAGATCCCGTGCGCGAACAGGTTCTCCCGCGGCGGGCGCGGCGGGCGCTGCATGATGCCTTTCTCCTCGGGCTCCACGGCCAGCGCCAGCCCCGGCAGGCCGTCGGTCACCAGGTTCACCCACAGGATGTGGATCGGCAGCAGCGGGATCGGCAGGCCCAGGAACGGCGCCAGGAACAGCGTGCCGATTTCGCCGGAGTTGCCGGTCATGACGAAGCGCACGAACTTGCGGATGTTGTCGAAAATGCGCCGGCCCTCGCGCACCGCCGCGACGATGCTCGCGAAGTTGTCGTCGAGCAGGATCATGTGCCCGGCCTCGCGGGCCACGTCGGTGCCGGTGATGCCCATGGCGATGCCGATGTCGGCGCGCCGCAGCGCCGGCGCGTCGTTCACGCCGTCGCCGGTCATGGCGACGTATTCGCCCTTGTCCTGCAGCGCCTTGACGATCTTGATCTTCTGCTCCGGGGCGACGCGCGCGTACACGCGCACGTGTTCCACACGCTCCTCGAACTCCTTCATCTCCAGGCGCGCCAGCTCGCGACCGGTGAGCACCTCGCCATCATCGGCGATGATGCCGAGGCGCGCGGCGATGGCGCGCGCCGTCGCCGGGTGATCGCCGGTGATCATGACCGGCGTGATGCCGGCGGTCTGGCACAGCCGCACCGCCTCGCGCGCCTCGGCGCGCGGCGGGTCCATGAGCCCGACCAGCCCGACGAAGGTCAGCCGCGTCTCGATGTTCTCCGCCTCGAGCGGCTCGGGCAGCGCCGGCCAGCGGCGCATGGCCACCGCCAGCACCCGCAGGCCCTCGGCGGCCATGCGTTCGACGACCTCCTCGACCGCGGCGCGATCCAGCGGCGCGGCGCCCCCGGCTTCGAGACCGTCGTGGCACAGCGGCAGCACATGCTCCGGCGCGCCTTTCGTAAAGGCGATTATCGACTGCCCGTCTTCGCACCCTCTCCCCTGCCCTCTCCCGCAGGGAGAGGGGGAGTCGGAAGAGTCGCTGTGCAGCGTGGTCATGCGCGCGCGTTCGGAATCGAACGCGATCTCGGCCAGCCGCGGTTGTATCGGCGTGAGCGATGCCTTGTCGAAACCGGCGTCACGCGCCGCCCGATACAAGGCCACCTCGGTGGGATCGCCGATGATCCCGCCATCCGCCGTGGCGCGCGCGTCGTTGCTGAGCGCCAGCGCCGTCAGCAGCGTGCGCCACGGCTCCTGCGCGGCGACATCGTCCGGCAGCGCGCGTTCCGACCGCGCCTCGGCGTAGAACTCCTCGACACGCATGCGGTTCTCGGTGAGCGTGCCGGTCTTGTCGGAACAGATGAAGGTCACCGAACCGAGCGTCTCGACCGCCGGCAGCTTGCGGATGAGCGCGTGCTTGCCGACCATTTTTCTCGCGCCGAGCGCGAGCGACACCGTCACCACCGCCGGCAGCGCCTCGGGGATGGCCGCCACCGCGAGACTGATGGCGGTGAGCAGCATGAGCAGCAGCGGCTCGCCGCGCAGGATGCCGATCGCGAACATGATCGCGCAGATCGCGAGCACCGCGATCGCGAGCACCCGCCCGAAGCGGGCGAGGCGCTTCTGCAGCGGCGTCTTGACCTCGTCCTCCGAGCGCAGCAGCGCCGCGATGCGGCCGAGTTCGGTCTCCATGCCGGTCGCCACCACCACGCCGCGCCCGCGGCCATAGGTCACGAGCGTGCCCTTGTACGCCATGTTGCGCCGGTCGCCGAGCGGCAGGTCGGCTTCGTGCATCCGGCGCGCGAGTTTCTCCACCGGCTGCGACTCGCCGGTGAGGGCCGCCTCCTCGATCTTGAGTTGCACCGCCTCGACCAGCCGCAGGTCGGCCGGCAACGCGTTGCCGGCCTCGATCAGCACCACGTCACCGGGCACGAGTTCGTTCGCGGGAATCATCGCGGCATGACCGTCGCGCCGCACCTGCGCCTGCAGCGCCGCCATCTGCTTGAGCGCGGCGATGGCGCGCTCGGCGCGATACTCCTGCACGAAGCCGATCACGGCGTTCAGCACCACGATCGCCACGATCACCAGGGTGTCCACCACATCGCCGATCATTCCCGAGACGATCGCCGCGCCGATCAGCACCAGGATCATGAAATCGGTGAATTGTCCGAGGAACATCGCGACCGGCCCGCGGCGCCGGCCCTCGCGGATCTCGTTGGCGCCATAGCGCTCGCGGCGCTTTTGCGCCTCGTCCGCGCTCAGTCCCTGGTGCAGATCGGTTTGCAGACGCTGGACGACCTCCTCGGCCGGTAGTTGATACCAGGCCGACTCGGCGGAGGGCGGATGAAGATCCTCGTCGCCCATCGTCAGCCTCCGTAGAGATAGAGAAAGAAGGTATTCAGCAGGTAGATCGAAAGCAACAACAGGCTGGTCCAACCGACCGTGCGGAACAACCTCTCCCGCGGCCGATAGAACAGCCCGACAACGGCCACGCCGCTCATCATCACCACCGACAGGGCCGACACCGCGTGCAGCCCGGAGACATGGGACAGCAGCGGTCCCTTCACGTAGAACACATCGTCGATGGCGATGATCGCCAGGTTGAACAGGTTGCTGCCGAACAGGTTGCTGACGGCAAGATCGAGCGCGCCGATGCGCAACGCCGAAACCGTCACCACGATTTCCGGCAGCGTGGTGGCGAGCGCCACGAACAGCGTGCCGACGAAGGTCTCCTGCCACGCCATGGCCTGCGCGATGTCGCGCCCCACGTACGGCAGCCACAGGCCGGCGGCCACCACCACACTCGCCGCCAGCGCGTAGCGGATCAAGGCGTCGCGCAGGGTGATGCCGGGGTATCGCTCGACGCGCTCCTCGACCGCCGCGGCGCGCTGGCTGCGCTCGTAGCGGAACAGCGTGCGCATCGCCACGCCGTAGAGCAGGAGCAGGATTGGGCTGTAGACACCTATGTAATAGAGCGACATGGCCTCGCCGTGCTGCGAGAACAAGACGCTGAAACCGACGAATCCGGCCATGATGATGCCGAAACCGGCCGACAGGATATGGCCCTGGCTGGCGCGCGAATAGATCGACTCCTCGCGCTGCAGAAGATCGAGGATCACGATCATGGTGAGATTGATGATGCAGGCGCCGAGCACGTTACCGACCGCGATGTCCGGCGCGTCGACGAGCGCTACCGAGCTGATGCCGGTGACCAGCTCCGGCAAAGATGTCACCGTTGCCATCAGCGCCAGCCCGATCCAGGCGCCCCCCAGTCCGGTCTTGTCGGCGATGATATCGCCGTAGCGCGACAGCCGGGTGCCGGCGACGGCAATCAGCGCCGCACACAGGGAAAATTCCAGCCAGGCAATGACGGCAGGCGATAGCATCGATTGTCTCCTGTGGCCAGGACGACATGATGAAGCCATCGGCCCGTCCCGGCAACCGCCGGGATGACGGTGAATACCTCAGTTGATGACTCGGTTGATCTGGATGTTGAGCTTCTTGATGCGATGCCACAGGCTGCGTTCGGAAACGCCGAGGCGCTTGGCGGCATGTGCTTGCACGCCCTTGCACTGTGACAGCGCCTCGAGGATGGCGCCGCGCTCGACCTCCTCCAGCCAATGGTCGAGATTTTTTTCGCCCGGTTTGTTGAGTGAAAAACGCTCGACGTTCCCGGCCGGACCGCTGCCGGCGACAATGGCGCCGGGCAGATCCTCGACATCGATCGTCTGCCCGCGGCATGACAGCAACGAGCGCTCCACGGTATTGCGCAGCTCGCGGATGTTGCCGGGCCAGCCGTAGCGCTCCAGAATCTCCAGCGCCGCGGGCGTGAAGGCCGTCACCTTCTTGTCCGTCTCGGTGGCCAGCTCACGCAGGAAGGTCTGCGCCAGCAGCGGAATGTCCTCGCGCCGCGTCCGCAGCGGCGGGGCGACGATGCTATAGACGTCCAGGCGGTAGAGCAGGTCCTCGCGGAACTTGCCCTCGCGCACGTATTCCTTCAGATCGCGGTTGGTGGCGGCGATGAAACGCACGTCCACGGTCCGCACCTGATTCGAACCGACCGGAGAGAATTCGCGCTCCTGCAGCACGCGCAGCAGCTTGGCCTGCAGCGAGGCATCGAGATCGCCGATCTCGTCGAGAAACAGTGTTCCGCCCTGCGCCTGTTCCAGCCGGCCCGGGCGGTTCTGGCTCGCGCCCGTGAACGCGCCCTTGACGTAACCGAACAGCTCGGACTCCATGAGGTCGCGCGGAATGGCGGAGCAGTTGATCGCCACCCACGGACGCTCGTGCCGCGGCGAGAGTTCGTGGATGGTGCGCGCCACCAGTTCCTTGCCGGTGCCGGATTCGCCCGTGATCAGCACGCCGGTCTTGTACGGTGCCACGCGCCGGATTTCCTCGATCAGCTGCTGCGCGACGCGGCTTTCGCCGACGAGGCGCTTGGTGCCGCGCGATTCGCTGACGGCGGCTTTGAGCTGTTCGTTCTCGCGCAGGATGTCGCGCAGCTTGATGGCGTTGTGCACCACGATCTCGAGTTGCTCCGGCTCGAAGGGCTTCGTGAGGTAATCGGCCGCGCCGTCGTGGATGCTCTTGACCGCGGAGCGGATGGTGCCGTGCGCCGTGACAATGATCACCGGCACGTCCGGCCGGTCCTTGCGGCAACGGATGACGAAGGCCTCGCCGCCCATGCCGGGCATCTTGAGATCGCTGAGCACCACGTCGAGATTGGGATTCTGTATGTGCGCCAGCGCCGCCTCGCCGCTGTCCGCGACGAGCACTTCGTGACCGGCGCCTTCCAGCACCATGCGCATCACCGCCTGCATGTTCTGTTCGTCATCCACCACCAGTACGGTGTCGTTTCATGACTTATGTCTCCTCACAGACAGGAAACGCGCATGACGAACCGGGCGCCGCTGCCCTCGGGAGGCATGGCCTCGAGGCGCCCGCCATTGGCTTCCACCAGAGTAAAGGCGATGGTAAGCCCGAGACCGGTGCCCTGTTCCTTGGTCGTGAAAAACGGCTCGAACAGCCGCGGCATGATGTCCGCCGGCAAGCCGGGCCCGTTGTCCTCGACCGACAGAGTGACCTGCCCGTTCTCGACACCGGAGCGGAGCTTGAGAGTCGCGTCTTTCCCGCTCATGGCCTGCAACGCGTTGGTGAAGACATTGCCCCAGGCCTGCTGCAGCAGACCGGGGTCGGCCTTGATCTTCGCGTCGCCATGATCGAACTGCCGGACCACCGTCACCGGCTGGTTGCCCGCCAGCGCCAGATCGAGCGCACGCGTCAGCGGCTGTGCGGGATCGATCACGGCAAACGACGGCTGACGGTGGCGCGACAGCTGCAGGAAGTCCTGCACCAGATTCGAGACGCGCAGGCTTTCCTCGCGGATCATGCGCGTCAGTTCCGCCCGTTTCTCCGGCGCATAATCCGGCTTGTCGAGCAGCGCCGCCGAAGTGTTGATGATGCCGATGGGATTGCGAATTTCATGCGCCAGCGCCGCCGACATCTCCCCCATCGCGGTCAGCTTGTCCTTCTGGAAACGCTGCGCCTGCTCGTCGCGCGCCTCGCGCAGGCGCGCGGCCATGGCGTTGAACGCCTTGGCCAGATCGCCCAGTTCGTCGTTGGACGTGATCGGCACGTTGGCGCTGAAATTCTGGCCGGCCAGTTGCATGACGCCGTTGCGCAGATACTGGAGCGGCCGTACCACCAGGCGCGACAGCAACAGGCCGGTCAGACCGCCGATAACGATTCCCAGCAGCGAAATGAACAGGAACAGGGCGACACGGTTGGTCAGCACTTCCTGCACGCCGCGGCGCTCCAGACCGCTGAACATGATCGCCTCCACGCGTCCGGTGGGATCGACGATGGGCATGTAGAGACCGCGGTACTGACCGTTCTCGGCATCGCAGGCTGTAGTAGGATTTCTTGTGCTTCTCCAGCCGCTCCAGCGCCGCCGCCGGCAGATGTTTGAGTGCAATCACTTCACCCGGGGCGGAAAACAGATCGAAATAATTTTTGCCTTCGCGGTAATAGAGACGCGCCTTCAATCCGGTCAGCTGCGCCATCTCGTCGGTGAAATCCTGTCCCAGCAGGCTGCCCAGCACCAGGTAGTAGCGCGGCTTGCCGTGGCGCGGGATCGGCGTGATGCCCACCGCCGCCAGCATGGTCTTCTGCTTGCGCACCACCTTGAGCACCGCTTCGGTCTGGCCGCGTTCCCACAGCGCGCTGACCTCCACGGGGATCGAGGAGTACAGCAGTTTTTTGTCCGGCGTGTAGAGCTGAATGAGATTGATGCTCAGCTCCTGGGAAATGCGCCGCACTGGCGGCGGGATCGCCTCTTCGGGTTGCGTTCGATATTGGCCACGTATCCTGGATCATCGGCGAGCACGCGCCCGAGCATGACGGCATCGTTCTGATAGGCCTGCAGCCAGTTCTGGTTGGCGCGGGCGGCATCCACGATCCACTGCTCGAGGCGCTTTTCAAAACTGATCGAGACCCATTCGGCCGCCAGCCACCCGGCGACCAGCATCGGCACAATCACAATCACGGAAATCACCAGCAGCACCTTGCGCTGGAGACGGCCCAATCCGAACAGTCTTGACGGCATGAATTTTCTTGAAATGTTGTGAACTACAAATTTTGATGCTTGCTACAAAATCACAAGCATAGCGCAGACCAGGAATTTTATATATCTATATGATTTTAAAAGAATTATAAATCATCTGGCGTTGGCACAGCGATTGCTTTTACTACGATCGCAATGATGGCGGAAACCAGTCCTTACCGAACCATCAGATATTGAAAAACGATGTTCACCCTCTCTGAAGGAGTTTTTACATATGAAAAAGTCACTCACCGCCCTGTTCGCCCTTATGTTCGCCTTCATCTTCGGCAGCGCAACGATCGCTTATGCCGAAGCTCCTGCCGCCGGCGCTGCGCCGACCGAGAAGAAGGAAGAAATGAAGACTGAGAAGAAGACCAAGAAAGAAAAGAAGACGAACAAGAAGCACGCCAAGAAAGAGACAAAGAGATGAATAAGGAAGGCGCTGCTGCCCCGGCCGCTCCGGCCCCGGCGAAGTAATCTCCCGCTTCATGTTGTAAACCAAAGCGCCCCGGTTGGGGCGCTTTGTTTTTGTCTTGCGGTTTCCGGCGGTCGTTATTTCTTGGCGGGAGCCGCTTTCTTCTTCGAAGACTTGGTGGCTTTTTTTCCGGCATTTTTCGGCGCGCCATGCTTTGTCGCCGGTTTCTTTCCCTGCGCCTTGGCCGGCGCCGCTTTGAGGCGTTGCATCAGTCCGCGAATATATTCCATGCGTTCCTGCAGACGCTGGACAGCGGTGTTGGCGGCATCCGCGCCGGTTTCGCCGGGCTTGAGCATGCGATAGGCCATTTCAATCACGTCGTCATCCAACGTGACAAAACGTCCCGACCGGGGCCCGGCCATTCGGCATACCTCCTCCACGTTCTGCTTGGCGCGCAGGTTTATCTCGTGTAATTGTTTCGCGCGGTCCGGACCGACCCAGCTGACAATCGTCCATTGATCTCCCGGCGCCCCCGGCTTGGCGAGATATCCCTGCCATACCTGCACCGCCGTCTGACATTCCTTCACCACGGCATCCAGCCGCGACAGCACGTCGGCACGCTGCTTCTGCCGGTCTGCTTTCCAGCGCATTACCAGTTCAATCGCTCGATCCAGGCTGTCCATTGTTATCTCCAGGTCCATTATTGGAAGAATGCGGTGCATTTCCGCGGTTCGGTTCATTTATTTTGGGACAAGGTTCCGGCACTGACAAGGTGAAAGCCAACAAAAATAAACCGCCCGTCTGCTGGACTTATACGGTCTCTGGATGCTCAGCGCCGAACCAGTTTTACCTCCGGAAGCAGGCGCTTTCCGGCAAACCGTATGGTCAGCATGCCCGCCAGGCACACCAGCACCGCGCCGCGCTAGAAACCGCCGCGCAGCAGCAGCTCGCGCGGGTCGGGATGAAGATAAGTCTGGCGCAGGATGTACGGGTCAGGATAGCGCCGGAAATAATGCCTGAGCAGCGTCAGCGGCGCCGCGAACGGCGTCTCGCCCCGCCGATAGGCATGGATCATCTCGAGCAATTCGGCCTTGTCTTCGGCATCGAGCCGCATTTTCAGGTAGCCCATCAAATGCATCATGACATTGGCGTGGCGCGCCGGCGTCGCCGGCCGCTGGAGCGCAACCATTAACCGGTGAATGTAATCATGCCCAAACTCTTTCAGGTTGCGCCGCCCGGTCTGCGCCACCAGCCGGCCGAGCGCGCGGTAGGCCTCGACGTCATGTGCCATCAGCGCGAGCTTGTGATGCGTGTGAAACTCCACCAGCCGGGAGGCGGACAGCCCGCGCGCCACGAGTTCCTGCCAGCGCCGGTAGACAAAAACGCGCTCGATGAAGTTTTCCCGCAGGCGCGGATTGCTGAGCCGGCCTTCCTCCTCCGCCGGCAACCAGGGCTGCGCGGAAAGAAAGGCGTCGGCGTAGATTCCGCGGCCGTTCGCGGCGGGCGCGCCCCCGGTCTGGTAAACCTTGACGCGCTCCATGCCACAGCTGGGCGATTTGCTTTTGAAGATATAGCCGCTGAGGCCTTCAAGCGCGTGCGCCTGGCGCTTTCCGTAGGCGGCGAGCTTGTCCGTCACGTCGATTGACGCATCCTTCACGCCCACGGCGCGCGGTGACGCCGGTGAACCTACCAGCCGTATCGGCGGACGCGGGATCCCCAGGCCGATGGCGACCTCGGGACAGACGGGTACCCATTCGAAGAACTGCCCGAGCGTCCCGGTCAGAAAACTGTCGTGCTTGTGATTGCCGTCAAAACGCACCTTCTGGCCCAGCAGGCAACTGCTGATGCCGAGACGAATTCTGGAACCGTGGCCGTCCGTGGTTTTCATGGTGCCATTGAGCCGGTGTCGTGTCGCAGTCATTCTAAATCAGATCGGTCATCGCCGTCGTTTCAGACAATGCCAACTCAACGGGGAATGAGAAACGGTTTAAACAGATAGTGCTAAAGTTGCCCTATGATCATCCCGCAACTGGTGGGACACCGGGGTTACCCCCGGCATTATCCGGAAAACACCCTGGTCGGCATCGAGGCCGCCGTGGCCGCCGGTGCGCGCTTCGTCGAGGTGGACGTGCAAATCTCCCGCGACCAGGTGCCGGTGCTGTTTCACGATCGTGGCCTGAAGCGCCTCTGCGGCGTGGACGGCAGGATACAAGATTACCGCTATGACGAGCTATGGGCATTTCGCGCGAGCGAGCCGGGGAAATTCGGCGACCGTTTCAACGACGTGCACATCACCCGCCTGGCCGAGCTCGGACATTTCCTGCAGCGCCACCGTGACGTCACCGCCTTCATCGAGCTCAAGCGCTCCAGTCTCGAACACTTCGGCGTCGAGACGATGCTGAATCTCGTGCGGCGCGCGCTCAAACCAGCACTCAAACAGTGCGTGCTGATCTCCTATGCCCTGGAAGCCCTGCTCACGGCGCGCCGTAACGGCTGGCGACAGATCGGCGTGGTCATCGATCACTGGAAAGAACGTCAGCAGGAACTCATTGCCGCCATCCAGCCGCAGTTTCTGTTCTGCGACGTCAACGACCTGCCGCGGGAAGGAGAACTCCGGATCCCGGGCATGAAGCTCGTCATCTTCGAAGTCGCGGAACCGCGCGTGGCCCTGGACCTGGCCGCGCGCGGCGTCGATTTCATCGAGACCTTCGCGGTCGGCGAGATGCTCCAGGAACTGGCGCGCCCGGACACTCGCTGATGTCCGCGGCGGATTACGACGTCGTGGTCATCGGCGGCGGCATCCACGGCGTGGGCGTGGCTCAGGCGGCCGCGGCCGCGGGCTACTCGGTATTACTGCTCGAGCGCACGGCGCTGGCGAGCGGCACCTCCAGCCGCTCGAGCAAACTCATCCACGGCGGACTGCGCTATCTGGAAAGCGCCCGGTTCGGGCTGGTGCGCGAATCGCTGCGCGAACGTGAAATCCTCCTGCGGATCGCGCCCGCCCTGGTGCACCGGATTCCGTTCCACATTCCCGTCTACGGCAACAGTCGCCGCCCGCCGTGGATGATCCGCGCCGGACTCAGCCTCTATGCCCTGCTCGGCGGTCTTTCGCGCCATGCGCGCTTCGACACTCTGCCACGCGCGCGCTGGGACAGTCTCGACGGGCTCGATACCCGTGGCCTGAAAGCCGTGTTTCGCTATGAGGACGCGCAGACCGACGACACCCTGCTGACGCAGGCGGTGATGCGCTCGGCGCAGAAATTCGGCGCCGAGCTGCGCTGCCCGGCGAACTTCCTGTCGGCCAGGCGCAGAGGCGATGATTTCGTGGTGCATATCCTCGAGGGCAAGGATGAACATACCTGCCGCGCCAGAACCCTGGTGAACGCGGCCGGCCCGTGGGCCGGCACGGTGCTCGAACGCATCACACCGCGTCCCGCGGTGCTGCCGGTGGATCTCGTCCAGGGCGCGCACATCATCGTCGAGAACGAAACCCGCCATGGCATCTATTACCTGGAAGCGCCGCAAGACGGGCGCGCCGTCTTCATCATGCCGTGGCAGGAACACACCCTGGTCGGCACGACGGAAACCCCCTTCGACGGCGATCCCGCGGCAGTGACGCGCGCGGCCGGAGGAAGTCGCGTATTTACAGGAAACGCTGTGGCGTTATTTCCCCGGCCACCGCGGCAAGTTGCTCGGCAGCTTTGCCGGCCTGCGCGTGTTGCCGCACGGCTCCGGAGCGGCGTTTCATCGCTCGCGCGAAACCATCCTGCATCCGGACAATCCCGATCGCGTGCGACTCATTACCGTCTACGGCGGGAAACTCACGGGCTACCGCGCCACCGCGGTCAAGGTAATGCGCCTGCTGAAAAAATCCCTGCCGGCGCGCGCGTCGCGCGCCGATACATCCGAAATCAGTCTTTCACCCTGAGCGGTGCTTTTGTCGATCTGCGGCCTGAAACAAGTCTATTCAGGTTGGCAAATCGCATCGACATTGCTTCCAAACTCATTGGCGCAAAAGCTCTTTTTCAGCGCACGCGAGAGACCGCTTGTCAGCCCGGCATTGCTTGCAGAGAATGATGCAAAATAATTAGATCATCAGGTCACCCAGGGGCGGGAATGAATATCTTCGTGGGCAATCTCACGGCGGCGGTCACGGCGGACGATCTGCGCCAGTTGTTCGGTGGTTACGGCACGATCATCAACGCCATCGTCATGCGCGACACCGCCACCGGCTTGCCGCTGGGCTACGGCCATGTGTATCTGGTGCCGGAACAGGCCGCCTGCGAAGCGATCGTCAACCTGCACAACACCATGCTGAATGGCAGCCGCTTGTCCGTGCGCGAGTGTGTCTACCGTGCGCGTCCGGAACAACGCGTGAAGCGCCAGGCGTGGCGCGGGGTGGAGCGGCGCGTGGCGGGGGCGCGACGTCATAACGATTACGATCTCTCCCCGCCATTCCTCCCGGCAACAGCAAACCGGCTAGGGACGTTCTGAATAATTCAAATCACCCGTGGACATGGAACTTTAAGCCTCTGATTTTGATACTGCGTTTTATGTTCATGGAGCGAAAACCATAATTAATCAGAACGTCCCTAGGGCCGCGCTCAGCCGAAGACCCGCTCCACCGTCCAGTAACATCCGACCGCGGCAATCAGGATCGAGAGCGGGCGCACGATGCGCTGGTGATACCACGGCTTGTTCCTCCACCACAGGCCGACCAGCAGATAAGCCAGGGTGATGACGCTGAGCTGGCCCAGCTCCACGCCGAGATTGAACGTCAGCAGCGCCGTCAGGAATTCCGAGCGCGGCAGACCAATTTCACTTAATACCCCGGCGAATCCCATCCCGTGCAACAGGCCGAAGCCGAACACCACGAACGCGCGCCATGGTTTCAGTTCGGACGTGATCACGTTTTCGATCGCCACGTACACGATGGAGGCGGAGATCAGCGGCTCCACGATCGCCGGTGACAGCGAAATGAATCCGTAGATGGACAGGCCCAGCGTGATGGTGTGGGCCACCGTGAAAGACGTGACCTGAATCAGCAGCGGCTTCCACTTCACGCTGAGCAGAAACAAGCCGAGCACGAAGAGAATATGATCCAGCCCCTTGGGCAGGATATGCGTGAACCCGAGCGCCGTGTACTGCTGCACGACCTCGCCGCGCGCCATCGTTTTGACTTCCCCGGTGAGTGGATACGGCTCGCTCCGGGTTCCTTCCTTGAGCCAGAACGCCGCCATGCCTTCGCGGCCTTGCTTCTGCAAACGCAGCACGCTGGAACCGAACTCCGGTGCGTAGGTCCAGCGGAACTCGCGGGCGCCGGCGGGCGCGGTTCCGGCCAGATGCAGCGTGCTCAAGCGCGCGCGTTGCAGATCGCCCGCGTCCGGCACCTCGATCGATTCGAGTACCGGGCTTACCCGCGCGCCGTCGAACTCAATGGCAATGCCGGCGAGATAGGTCCTGGAAAAATCCTGGACGCGCGCCTTCAGTTCCGCGGCCGGCAACGCGCGCAGCTGATTGTAGGTGCGCGCGTTCGGCGACTCGTTGGTGTCGGCATGCTTCGGGCTGACGCCGGCAAGCACTGCTTCCATGTTGGCGGAGATATCGATTTGATAACGGCCATCGGCCTTGAACGTGACCGTCACGATGGCCGGGCGGATTTCGTGCGCCATTGAACCGAACGGCCAGCACAACGCCGCCAGCGCGAGCAGGATAAACCAGAAATGATTTTTCATCATGGCGACAACAAAAAGTTCCGCGTAGGGATGCTCAGAGGGGCTGTGTTATGCTTGAGCCGCTTCCGGTTTAACCGTCTGCCAGTCCACACACTGTCATGCTCTCCCAACAACGCCGTCAGTCTACTGTAAAAAAAGCGTGCCGGCGCGCGGCGCTGTTCTATTTTGTTTGCTTCGTCCCGGCGGTTCAGGCCCATGATTTCTGGATCGAGCCCGAGAGCTTCCGTCCGGCCGTGGGACAGAAAGTTCCCGTGCATCTTTACGTGGGCATGGATTTCAAGGGCGATCCGGCGCCGTATATCCCGGAATGGTTCGAACGCTACGTTTACGTCAACGCCCAGGGAGAGAAGCCCGTCCCCGGGCTGCCGGGCGACGACCCGGCCGGCACGGTGCCGATCACGGCGGCGGGGTTGACGGTCATCGGTTACCGCAGCGCGAAATTCTCCGTGAGCTTCGATACCGCGGAGGAATTCGAAAAGTACCTGATCAAGGAAGGGCTGGAACGGAACCTGGCGCTGCTCAAGGGCAAACCGTCGCCGGGGAAAATCACGGAAAACTATTCGCGTTGCGCCAAGGCCTGGTCATGAACGGCACGGCCGCGACACCGGCGGACCGGGTGCTGGGCTTCCGCATCGAATTGGTCGCGGAAAAAAGTCCCTACGCCGGCAGCGGACCGGTTCCCTTCCGCCTGCTGTATGAAAACCGGCCGCTCGCGGGTGCGCTGGTGGTCGCCTTCAACAAGGCCGCGCCGCTCGACAAGCTCAAGGCGCGCACCGACCCGGACGGACGCGTGATCTTCGATATCAAGCGCCGCGGCACCTGGCTCGTGACCGCCGTGCACATGATCCCGGCGCCACGCGGCAGCGAGGCACAATGGGAAAGCATCTGGGCCTCGCTCAGTTTCGAACGGCCCTGAGGAGAGAATACTGAAATCTGCTTCTGACGACGACGTTTCTACAGTGCGCGTTGCATCTCCGCGCGCCAGCGCTGATAGCGTTGCCTGAGTCCGGTATTTTTTTTCGGTACGAACGGCGTGCCCGGTTTTTCCTCCGGCCAATCATCGGGAAATCCCGCCAGCAGATACGCCGTCCCGCGCGCGGTGGCTTCATGCTCCGCCGGCCGATACAGCGCCAAGCCGCTTAAATCCGACAGCCGCTGACACAGGCCGTCGTAGCGCGCCAGTCCGCCGCTCACCACCAGACGCGCCGGGGCCGGCGGAAGCTTTTGCATGAGTTCCAAGATTTGTCTGAAGCAAAAATACAATGGACTCGACCACCGCCACCGCCTTTTGCCACGGCTCGCCGTCACCGACCAGGCGCGAGTCGAATTCCGCCGACCCAGTACGGCGCGCCCAGGCCGCCGACGCCATTGAGAAACAGCGGAACATCGCCATCGCGCGCCAGCCACTCCGGCAGGCGCGCTTCGATGTTTTCCAATCCCCATTCCCGTTCCGCCCATCGAAGCGCCGCACCGGCACCGTTGACGGTGCCTTCCAGCACGAAGACGGCCCGGTCCGCGTCACGGTAAACCATGCCGGTGAGCAGACCGTCGGCCTCCGGCGCCTGGTTGAACGCGCGCTGGATGAATGCCCCGGTACCGATGTTGATATAAGCAGCCTCCGGTTGCGGAGCACCGAGCGAAAACAGCGCCGCTGACTGATCGCCGGTGGCGACGGTCAAAGGAATGCGACGTTCATTCACGTGCAGGGTGCCGAAGGGATGATGCGTGGGCACACAGCGCGGCAGCGGCTCCCGGGGCACGCCGAACCGCTCGAGGAGCCACGGATCCCAATCCATGGTGCGGATATTCCACAGCAGCGTGCGCGCGGCGTTGGCCGGATCGGCCAGCAGCGGTTTTTCCGCGAGCAAGCGGAACAGCAGAAAACTGGCGAGCGGTCCCATGGCGAGGCGTCCTTCGCGCCGGGCCGCCGTGACCGCCGGCAGATGATCGAGGCACCAGCGCAGCTTGGAAGCGCCGTAATGCGCCGAGAGCATCAGACCGGTGCGCCGATGGACTTCATTCGGCTGCGCGGCAAACCGGGAGAGCCACTCGTGCGCGCGCCGGTCCTGCCAGCTGATGACGGGCGACAGCGCCGCGCCCGTGCGCCGGTCCCAGCAGACGATGCTCGAGCGCTGCGTGGCGATTCCGGCGCTGACGATTTGATCGGCGCGATCTGCCGAGAGACACAACCGCTTCCGCGATCACCGCTTGCAGCGAAGCGACCAATTCTTCCGGATCCTGCTCCACCCGATCCGGCGGCAGCGCCTGAACACCGACTTCGCGCAGCGAACTGGCGTGCAACACACCGCGGCCGTCGAACACCAGCGCGCGGCTCGCGTGTCCGCCCTGGTCGATACAGAGGTAAAGCGGTGTTTGGGATGCGCGGCGGAGCGCGGCATTCACGCGGCGGGAAGGTGCCGATACCAGTCGTAGTCGCCGGCGGCGCTCACCAGGAACCAGGGATTCAGCAGCGACGGTTTGTTGTAGACCAGCGGCTGGCGATGGAGATCGGTCACGCGCCCGCCGGCGGCCTCGACCACGCACTGCGCCGCCGCCGTGTCCCACTCCATCGTCGGGCCGAGACGCGGATACACGTCGGCCGCGCCTTCCGCGACCAGACACAGCTTGAGCGCGCTGCCCATGCTCACGATATCGTGTTCGCCGATATTTTTTAGAAACGCCTCGGTTTCCTTGCCGGCATGCGAACGGCTCGCCACCACGATCGGTTTGCCGCCGTCAAAACGGCGCACGCGAGTGGGCTGAATCGCGCACTCGCCTTTCTGCTTGTACGCCCCCTGTCCGGCGCAGGCGTAATAGGTGAGCGCCGGCACCGGCACGTACACCACGCCCAGCACCGGCCGGTTGCCTTCGATCAGGGCGATGTTGACGGTGAACTCGCCGTTGCGGTTGATGAATTCCTTGGTGCCGTCGAGCGGGTCCACGAGCCAGAACCGTTTCCAGCCGGCGCGGGTTTCGTAATTGACCGCGGCCGATTCCTCCGACAGCACCGGGATGTCGGGCGTCAGCGTCTCGAGCTGAGTGGTAATAATTTCATGCGCGGCGCGGTCGGCCTCGGTCAGCGGCGAACGATCTTCCTTGTGCTCGACCTTGAACTCGCGCTCGTACACGTCGAGGATGCGCCGGCCCGCGGCGTGCGCGATCTCGCGCACCGCCTCCAGATGAACGCAGGGATTGAAATCCGTCATGCGCGCTCAGCGCCTTCCCGCCAGCTGATCGCGCACCAGAAACAGCCCGGCGATGGAACGCGCCTCGGTGCATTCCTCCCGCGCGCAGAGCTCGGTCAGGCGGTCGAGCGACCATGGCACGACTTCGATCGCCTCCGGCTCGTCGCCTTCGAGCCGCTCGGGATAAAGATCCTGCGCCAGCACCAGATGCGTGGCGTGGCTGAAATAGCCGGGCGCGAGCGTCACCGACTTGAGATGGGTCAGGCGCCGCGCCCCGTAGCCGATCTCCTCCATGATTTCGCGGTTGGCGGCCGCGACGATCGATTCGCCGTCCTCGATGCGTCCCTTGGGCAGCGACAGTTCATAGCGTTCCACCCCGGCGGCGTATTCGCGGATCAGCAGCACCGTGGTGTCATCCAGCATCGGCACCACCATCACCGCGCCGCCCGGGGAACTGCGCAGACGCTCGTAGCTCACTTCGCGTCCGTTGGCGAAACGCAAACCGACCCGCTCGACACGAAACAGACGTGTCCGGGCGATGGTTTCGGTGTCGGTAATGACGGGCTTTCGGTTCATGACGGGTGGCGGGATTGAGTTAGTCAAGATTAATCCTTTTTTGTCCCGGGAACAAAAATATGGGAATTTCATCCTTGGGGAATCGGGTATATGCTTGCGCCGAAGGAAATTTCACGTCGCGAGACCTGCCCACATGATCGTCATCGAGGAAGAAAAGGACCTGCTCAAGGTGTCGGTCTATGCCGAGCTTTCGCTCGCGGATTTCCGCGAATTCGAGACCGCCGTCAACAGTGAATTGCGAGGGGGGCCCAAAATCAAACTGCTGCTCAACCTGACCAAGATGTCGGGTTACACCGTGGATGTCATGTGGGAAGACATCCGCTTCACCCGCGCTCACGCCCACGATTTCCGGCGCATCGCCGTGGTCACGGGCAAGCTGTGGGCGACCTGGCTCGGCTGGCTACCGTCGGCGTTTACCGACGCCGAGATAAAACATTTCGAAGACACGACGACGGCCGACGCCTGGCTGCACGGCCGCTGATTCCGCTCTCCTTCCCGCTGTCCGCTTCCATGGTCGCCTGGAATAATCTCGATACCCTGCTGCTCGACCTCGACGGCACGCTGCTCGACCTGCACTACGACAACCACTTCTGGCTCGAACACGTCCCGCGCCGTTACGCCGAGGTGCACGCGCTTCCCGCCGCGGAAGCCAAAGCCGAGGTGCTGGGACGGTACAAACGCGCGGAAGGCACGCTCGACTGGTATTGCGTGGACTACTGGAGCCGCGAGCTACGGCTCGACATTCCGCAACTCAAGGAAGAGGTCGACCATCTGATCGCCGTGCATCCGCACGTGCTGGATTTTCTCGAAGCGGTGAAGGCGCTCAAGAAACGCATCGTGCTCGTCACCAACGCCCACGGCAAGACGCTGGCCATCAAGTTCCGGCGCACCGCGCTCGGCGGGCATTTCGACGCCGTGGTGTGCTCGCACGATCTCGGGCTGCCGAAAGAGCACATGGACTTCTGGGACCGGATGCAAAAAGTGCAACCGTTCGACAAAAAATCCGCCCTGCTCATCGACGACAGCCTGCCGGTGCTGCGCTCGGCGCGGGCCCACGGCATCGGCCAGCTGCTCGCCGTGTACCAGCCTGACTCGAAACTGCCGGAAAAGGACGTCGGCGAATTCCGGGGCATCCGCAGTTTCCGCGAGATCATGCCCGGCTCCTGATGCGCGCGTTTTTTCTCAAGCTCGCGTTTTATCTGTTCGCCGCGCTTCCCCTGCCGGTGGCGCATGCGCTGGGTGCCGTTTTAGGCTGGTTATTTCTGGTCATCCCCAACAAGCGCCGGCGCACCGCCGAAATCAATATTGAATTGTGTTTTCCCGAAATGAGTCGAGGGGCACGGCGGCGGTTATTGCGACGCAACATGATCGAGTCGGGCAAGTCCGTCACCGAGATCGGCGTGCTTTGGACCAGCAATGAAAAAAAAATCCGCCGGCTGGTGCGGCGAGTCAGCGGGAAAGACACGCTGGAAAAAGCCATACACCGCGGCCGGGGGCTGCTGCTCGCGGCTCCGCACCTGGGTGCGTGGGAGATGGTCGGACTCTGGGCTTCGCTTCATCACCCCATGACCAGTCTGTACCGCGCACCGTCCATTTCGCAGCTGGGGAAACTGATGCGCGTTACCCGCGAGCGCTTCAGCGCGCGCCTCGTGCCCGCCGACAACACCGGCATCCGCGCGCTGTACAAGACGCTCGAGCGCGGTGAGATGGTCGGGATCCTGCCGGATCAGGTGCCGTCCTCGCGCAGCGGAAGCGTGTTCGCGCCCTTCTTCGGTATTCCGGCGAGCACCATGGTGTTGCTGTCACGCCTCGCCCTCAAAACCGGCGCGCCCGTGATATTCGGCTACGCCGAGCGCCTGCCGCACGGCCGCGGTTATCACCTGCATTTTCTCCCCGCACCGTCGGACATCAATCATGGCGACATCGAATCTTCCGCGGCCACGGTCAACGCCATGGTGGAAAAATGCGTGCGCGCCGCGCCGGAGCAGTATCAGTGGGTGTACAAACGTTTTCGCGTGCGTCCCCACGGAGAGAAGGCGTTTTATTGACGGCGGGCCCGGCTGTCAGGGTAAAGAAATTAGGCATATCATTTGAGGGGACCGCGACACCCCGTGAAGGAGGTAGATATGCGACAGCTTATTCTCCTGTCCGTGGTTGCCTTCCTTGCCGCCTGCCAGACAGCGGACTACGAGGGTAACGAGAACTCGCCTTATTATCTCATTCCAGTGGGCTCAACCCTAACGCTCACCCGCACCGTTACCATTCCGGCCGAACAGGTGGCGGTATATTTGCAGGGCGGCGAGGTCGTGCCGGGGGGCCGGATCAACCAGTATTATCCGCACTGCAAATTCGAACTGATTCATCGCCGGGACACGGGGCAAACCGTGCAGCCCGACGATTTCGAAATCATCAAGGTGGTGCAGGAAACCAGTGACAGCGTCGCGCTCGACAGTCTTCAGCTCGCGCAAATGTCGGCCGGTATCGGGCTCAACGTCGGGATGGACCACGGCGGTGCCAGCCTGCAGACCTACAGGACGCGGCTCATGCTGCGCTCCGCCAAGCAGCCCGACGTATACCTTCTGAGCTGCGGACAATCGGCATATCCCTCCGAAGGTCAGCATGTTTCAATCATGGAAATACGCAAGGTCTTGGGCAAGATATTCACGCTGCAATTGGCCCCGCGCAAAAGTTAGTTATTTCATCCGGACAAGCACCGTAAGTAGCCACGTAGCGCGGCGCGACGCCACGCATCCAATCTGGCATCATCACCCGCCCGTGGACCGGATTACCGCGATGAACCTGAAGCGCCTGCTGCTGACACTGCCATTGCTGTTCTCGTCGTGCCAGAACCGCGGCGAGACCGACGAAAATTCGCCTTACTTCGTCATTCCCCTCGGCTCGCGCCTGGTGCTGCACCAGTCCGTGACGATCCCGGCCTTTGCCGCGGCGATTTACCTGCAGGGAGGACAGTGGCTGCCATGGCCGCAGGTCAGCCGCTATCACCCGCACTGCAAGTTTGAATTACGCGAACCGAAGAACGCGCCCCAGACCATCACGGCGGATGAATTTGTCATTGCCCGGACCGGAACAGAGACCGAAACCCAGGAAGGTTTGCAGATACAGGCGCGGGTGCTTGAACTCCAGTCGGCGCGTCAGCCGCTGGTGTCGCGCCTGAGCTGCGCCGTCTGGCAGACTTCCGCCACCGGCCAGCCCGTCAGCGGACGCGAACTGCGTCAGGCGCTGGGAAACATATTTACGCTTGAGCTTGCGGGACGCGCGCCTTCTGCGGGCCAGCGCCCTTGAACCGCCGGTCCCAGTGCTTGAACTTCTTGCGGCAATGGGCGAGTAGCGAATCGTAGTCGCGGAAAAACAGTTCGAAATCCTCTTCGCCGCTCGGCCCTTCGAACTCGCAGCCGTCGTTCGAATGTTCGCGGCAAATCTGCGGACGGGTCTCGTAGATACCGCAGCGCCCGCCGGGTTGCAGATGCCGGCAGGGATTGTTGATCAGCAGAAACCAGCCGTCCTCGTCCTTGTACATCTGCGTGTTCTGGTGCGAGATCTGCCACAGCAGCAGGTCGAAATCCTCCATCGAACGCGGCGTATCGATGTGGTGGGTGAAGTAGGTGCAGCAGGTCGCGCCCCGGCAGTAGGTGCATTTGTTCTCGGGGGTGATTTTTATATCGCCCTCGAGCTTGATCGGAATAGCGGTGGTCATGCGTTAGTCGGTCGGGTCCAAAAGGGCGGCCATTATAGCGGCGAGTTCCGGGAATGACGAGGCGACCGGGCGCGACGCCGCGCGCCGTGACGGGCGCAGGCGATTCGGCCGATCCTGTCATACAATAGACAGACCATCGGCGAACAACACCAAGATGAAATTAAGCGCCAAAGACTTCAAGGCCTGGGACAACAAGTGCGTCACCCTGCTCGGCATGTCCGGGGTGGGCAAGACGCGCCTGGCCGCGCGGCTGCGCAAGCGCAACTGGTTCCATTATTCGGGCGACTACCGCATCGGCACGCGCTATCTGGACGAGCCGATCCTCGACCACATCAAGCAGCAGGCGATGCAGGTGCCGTTCCTGCGCGAGCTGCTGCGCTCGGACTCGATCTACATCCGCAACAACATCACCGTGGACAATCTCCAGCCGGTGTCGAGCTTCCTCGGCAAGCTCGGCAACCCGGAACAGGGCGGTCTCGGCCTCAAGGAATTCAAGCACCGCCAGGAGCTGCACCGGCAGGCGGAGATCGCGGCCATGCGCGACGTGCCGGAATTCATCCGCAAGGCCGGCGAGATCTACGGCTACCGGCACTTCGTCAACGACGCCGGCGGCTCGCTGTGCGAACTCGACGATCCGGCGACGATCCAGGTGCTGGCCGACCACACCCTGATCCTGTACATCAAGGCCAACGAAAAAGACGAGCAGGAACTGATCCGCCGCGCCGAGGACGACCCGAAACCGCTCTACTATCGCGAGGCGTTCCTCGACGAGCAGCTGGAGATCTACCTGCGCGACACGGGCTGCGCCTACGTGGCGCAGATCGATCCGGATGATTTCGTGCGCTGGATGTTCCCGCGCCTGTTCTATTCGCGCATACCGCGCTATCAGGCCATCGCGGATAAATACGGTTACACGCATCACCACCGACGAGCTCAAGGAAGTGCGCGACGAGGCGGGCTTCCTGCGTCTGGTGGAAAAGGTTCTGGACAAGGCCTAAGTCCGCAGGGCTCCGCCATGCCACTGGTCGCCAATTCCAAGCTGCCGACCTTCGAGCGCCTGCAAGCAGGAAGGCGAGAACGTCGTGCCGCGCGACGTCGCGCTGCATCAGGACATCCGCGAGCTGCACATCGGCCTGCTCAACATGATGCCGGACGCGGCGCTGGCCGCGACCGAGCGCCAGTTCTTCCGCCTCGTCGGCGAGAGCAACCAGATCGCGCAGTTCTACATGCACCCGTTCACGCTGAAGGAACTCAAGCGCAGCCCCGAGGCCGAGGCCTATGTCGGCCAGTACTACGAGAGCTTCGACCAGATCAAGGAACAGGGACTGGATGCGCTGATCATCACCGGCGCCAACGTGACCCAGCCGGATCTGGCGCTCGAGCCGTTCTGGAAACCGCTCATCGAGGTGATCGACTGGGCCTACGACAACGTCACGTCCACGCTGTGCTCGTGCCTCGCCACCCATGCCGTGCTCCAGTTCCGCTACGGCAAGAAGCGCCGGCACCTGGGTTTCAAGCGCTGGGGGGTTTATTCACACCGCGTGGTGGACCGCACGCACCCGCTGGTGTCCGACGTGAACACCCGCTTCGACGTGCCGCACTCGCGCTTCAACGAGATCGACCGCGAGCAGTTCGAGGCCGCGGGACTGCATATCCTGGTCGAAAGCGACGAGGCCGGCGTGCATCTGGCCGCGAGCGAGGATCGCTTTCGCATCGTATTTTTCCAGGGGCACCCGGAGTACGACACCATCAGCCTGTTCAAGGAATACAAGCGCGAGATCGCGCGCTTCGTCAAAGGCGAACGCGCGGATTATCCGCCGTTCCCGGAAAACTACTTCAGCCTCATTACCGAGGCGATTCTGGATGAACACCGGGATTGGCTGATCGCGGCCAAGGCCAAGGGCGCCACGCTTCACGGCCTGCCGGAATCCATCGTCGTGCCCAGCCTCGACAACACCTGGCACGACACCGCCGAGGCCGTGATCAACAACTGGATCGGCAAGGTTTATCAGGTCACCAACAACGACCGCAAGAAACCGTTTCAGGATGGCGTGAATCCGGACGATCCGCTGGGGTTAAAGCGCTAAGCGTTGTTCGACGCCGCCACTGAAACGCGTCACACGCCGTCAGTGGCCGCCTTCTGCCGTACTTTCTGAATGAATCGCTCCGCGTCGATAATGAAACGCTCGTGCGTGCCGCGACTGATCACGTCCACGCCGTCGCTCGCCTCGACCTCGAATACCAGCCGCCGGCCGTCGACCTCAATGAGCCGCACCCGCGCGACGACCTCCAGCCCCGGTGGCGTCGCCGCGAGGTGGCTGATGTTCACGTGCGTGCCCACGCTCTGCTCGCGCGGCCAGTCGAGATGCGCGTGCACCGCCTGGATGCAGGCCCACTCGATGAAGCCGACCATGAAACCGGTCGCGAACACGCGCGGCATCGCCTGGAATTCCGGCGCCTCCGGATAGAGATGCGGGACGGTCTTGGATTCCGGAAGGCGGAACCTGAGTTCATGGGCGATGCCCGGCTTGAGGGATTCTTTCATGCGTCCTCCCGATTACGAATCATGATCATTAAGATGAATCCGTGGCACTGAGCGGAACCGCCGATCACCACACTCCCGAAGCGGCGCGTGGTATCACGCATCGTTTCAAGCACAGAGTCTGAAGCGCAGAACTATATCCGACCGTTTCGATCAATCAGCTCGAACAAGTCTAAGAATGATTAGCAACTGCTTATTACGACGCCGAACATCAGTATTGTATCAAATGCTACTCAAGCTCCCCGGTTTTCATTATATTGATTCCAAATCCGGTGCCGGTTCGTGCATCGGTGCAGCTCGGTTTCCCGATGGAGGAACCAGCCATGATGACAACGGCGGCGATGTTGGCCACCGCGGGACTGTTCATGACGGGGCTCGGTGTTTCACTCGCCGTGCTGCTCTCGGCTGCGAACAAAAAACTCTACGTCTACGAAGACCCGCGCATCGACGAAGTCGAAGCGCTGCTGCCGCGCAATAACTGCGGCGCCTGCGGCACCGCCGGCTGTCGCGCGTTTGCCGAAGCCGCGATCCGCGGAGAGATAGCGCCGGGCCAGTGCACCGTGTGCACCCCGGCGCAGGCGCAAACGATTGCCAGCCTGCTGGCCGTGACCGTGGGCGAGCAGGAAAAGCGCGTGGCGCGTATCGCCTGCGCCGGCGGCCGCCAGGTCGCCATCAACCGCGCGCACTACGCCGGGCTGGAAAGCTGCCGCGCGGCCCATCTCGTGGCGGGCGGCGGCAAGGGCTGCGCCTGGGGTTGTCTCGGCTTCGGCGACTGCGTCGACGTGTGCGACTTCGACGCCATCCACATGGATCCGTTCCAGTTGCCGGTCGTGCATGACGCGCGCTGCATCGCGTGCAACGACTGTGTCGAAGTCTGCCCCAAGAATCTCATTTCACTCCAGAACGAAAGCCACAAGCTCTGGGTCGCGTGCAGCAACCGCGACTTCGGGGCCGAGGCCGAGGCGCAATGCGAGGTGATCTGCAACGCCTGCGGCCGCTGCGTGGCGGACGCGCCCGCGGGACTGATCTCGATCAATGAAAACCTCGCGGTTATCGATTACACAAAGAACGCGCGCGCCGCGCGCGACGCCATCGAGCGCTGCCCGACCGGCGCGATCGTGTGGATGGAGTCCGGCGAAAAAACCATCAAGGGCCGCCGCGCCGCCAAAATCCTGCGCAAGGAAGCATTGCCTGTGGAGAAAACCCCATGACCAAAAATACAACCGATAACATCCCGAGGGACATGGATGCCGTTGATACGGTGGCGGATGGAGCGGTCAAGGCAACGACCAGGCGCGGGCCTTTCGCGGTTTTCCGCAAACCGCCGAAATTCAAATATCCCGGCATCCGCAAGGCGCTGGACGGCAATACCGCCGTGGTCATGTGCGAACGCGAGGCGAGCGATGCCGCCGGCGCCTACCCGATCACGCCTTCCACCCAGATGGGCGAGTACTGGGCCGAGGCCGCGAGCCAGGGCCATCTCAACATCTCGGACCGCCCGCTGATCTTCATCGAGCCCGAAGGCGAACACGCCGCCGCCGGCGTCACCGCCGGCCTGGCGATGACCGGCCTGCGCGCCACCAACTTCTCCTCCGGCCAGGGCATCGCCTACATGCACGAGTCGCTGTACGCCGCCGTCGGCAAGCGCCTGACCTACGTGCTCAACATCGGCTGCCGCGCCATCACCAAGGCGACGCTGAACGTGCATGCCGGCCACGACGACTACCACTGCGTCGACGACACCGGCTTCTTCCAGGTCATGGCGCAAGAACGCGCAGGAGGCGTGCCGACCTGAACCTGATCGCGCACAAGATCGCCGAACTGGCGCTCAACCCCGGCCTCGTCGCCCAGGACGGCTTCCTCACCACGCACCTGATCGAGTCGCTGCTGCTGCCCGAGCGCGAGCTGATCGCCGAATACCTCGGCCGGCCGGACGACATCATCGACACGCCGACGCCGGCCCAGCGCATGATCTACGGCGCGCAAGCGCCGCCGCATTCCGGCGCTCTGGGACGTGGACAATCCCATGACCGTCGGGCTGCGTGCAGAACCAGGACGCCTACATGCAGGCGGTGGCGGCGCAGCGGCCGTATTTCTTCGATCACGTCACGGCGCTCACCGACCGCGTGCATGGCCGAGTTCCACGACCTGACCGGCCGGCGCTACCAGCGCGTTCTGACCTACCGCGTCGACGACGCCGATTACCTGATCCTCGGCCAGGGCAGCATGGTCGTGCACCGCCGAGGCCGTCGCCGACTACCTGCGCGAGACGCGCGGCGTCAAGGTCGGCGTGGTCAACCTGACCATGTTCCGGCCGTTCCCCGGCGACCTGCTGGGCGAACTGCTCAAGGGCCGCAAGGGCGTCGCGGTGCTCGAGCGCACCGACCAGCCGCTCGCCGAGGACCTGCCGCTGATGCGCGAGGTGCGCGCCTGCGTCAGCAAGTGCATCGAGAACGGCCTGGCGCGCGACGGCGCGCTGCCTTATCCGGGCTATGCCGTCTACGCCAAGTCGCCAACGACATGCCGCCGCTGTATTCCGGCTCCTTCGGCCTGGGCAGCCGCGACCTGCAGCCGGAGGCGCTGATCGGCGCGATCGAGAACATGCTGCCCAAGGGCGCGAAGCAGCAAGTTCTTCTACCTGTCGATCGATTTCTGCACCGCCATCCCGACTCGCCGAAGCAGGAACTGCATCAGCAGGCGCTGCTCGACGCCTATCCGCGGATCCGCGAACTGGCGTGCGCGGCAGCGAGAATCCCAACCTGATGCCCAAGGGCGCGATCACGGTGCGCATGCACTCGGTGGGCGGCTGGGGCGCCATCACCACCGGCAAGAACCTGGCGATGACGCTGTTCGAGCTGCTCGGCTATCACATCAAGGCCAATCCCAAGTACGGCTCGGAGAAGAAGGGCCAGCCGACGACCTACTATCTCGTCGGCCGCGCCGGAGCCGATCCGCATCAACTGCGAATACACCTACGTCGACGTGGTGCTGTCGCCCGACCCGAACGTGTTCCGTCACTCCAATCCGCTGCACGGCCTGAAGCGGGCGGCGTGTTCATCATCCAGAGCGACCTGGACACGCCCGAGGCGGTGTGGCAGTCGATGCCGGCGTGCGGCGCAGAAGTTCATCGTCGAACAGGACATTCGCGTGTTCTATCTCGACGCCTTCAAGATCGCGCGCGACGAGGCGAGCGACGCCGGAATTGCAGCTGCGCATGCAGGGCAACGCCTTCCAGGGCGCGTTCTTCGCCGCCTGCGATCACGCCGGCATCGCGCGGTTTCCGCGAAGCAGACGCTGTTCCATGCCATCGAAGACCAGCTGCAGCGACAAGTTCGGCGGCAAGGGAGCGCGCGTGGTCGAGGACAACCTGCGCGTGGTGCGGCGCGGCTACGACGAACTGCGCGAGATCACCGACAAAACCGTGAGTGCGCCGCGCCGCGGTCGCGCTGCGCAAGCAAGCCGCCCTGCCGATCATGCTCAAGCGGATGCCGGCGAGCGACGACCGGCGATCGCGGACATTCATCGCTTCTGGGAACAGACCGGCAGCTTCTATGCCCACGGCGACGGGCAACGACAACCTCGCCGACCCGTTCATCGGCCTGGCGCTGATGCCGGCCGCGACCGGCGCTGTTCCGCGACATGACCCAGATCCGCTTCGAGCATCCGGCATGGATCGCCGAGAACTGCACCGCCTGCGGCAACTGCTACACGGTCTGCCCGGACAGCGCCATTCCCGGGCTGGTGAACAGCGATCGGCGAGGTCTTCAACACCGCGATCCAGCGCATCGAGACCGGCGGCCGGCCGACGCGCCACCTGCGCCGCGCCGTGCGCGGCGTCGAGAAGAAACTGCGCGCCGCCGATCGCCGCGGCGGGCGACGGACGTCCAGGTGCGCGCGCTGCTCGGCCGAGGCCATCGACGACACGCTCGCCGAATCCAGCCGGCGCCGACGAGCGCGCAGGCCTGGCGCAGGAGTTCGAACTGGTTCCGCGAGGCGCTGGGCGATTTCGAGTTCGCCATCACCCGAGCCCTATTACCACGTCAAGGAAAAGCGCGCCACGGGCAGCGGCGGGCTGTTCTCGATCACGGTCAATCCGTACACCTGCAAGGGCTGCATGGAGTGCGTCGAGGTCTGCGACGACGACGCGCTGCGGACCGTCACGCAGACTCCCGAAGCCGTCGAGCAACTGCGCCGCGACTGGAACTTCTGGCTCGACCTGCCGACCACGCCGCCGGACTACAGCCGCATCGACGATCTCGACGCAGAGCATCGGCGCGCTCGAGACGCTGCTGCTCGACAAGGCCAACTACCGCTCCATGGTCTGCGGCGACGGCGCCTGCCTGGGCTGCGGCGAGAAGACCGTCGATCCACCTGTTCACCGCCACCGTCGACGGCGCTGATGCAGCCGCGGGTGAAGCAGCACCTCGAGCAGCTCGACGAACTGATCGACGAACTCGAGCAGCACATCCGCCTGAAGCTCGCCGAAGGCATGGACCTGACCGACCCGCGGCGATCCAGGAGGCGGTCGCCTCGAGCGCCGGCCCAGGACCTGACCCTGGCGCAGCCTCGCCGCGCGTCTCGACGCGCAGCGGACGACCCAACCGCTCGATCCGGAGTGGCTCACGCGCGTCACCGGACTGCTGGAGAAACTCCAGCGACCTGCAATGGCGCGTACACCGACCGGCGCCAACCAGCAGCGGCCGCGCCGCGATGGGCATGATCAATTCCACCGGCTGCACCTCGGTGTGGGGTTCGACCTATCCCGTACAACCCCTACCCGTTCCCGTGGACCAGCCACCTGTTCCAGGACTCGCCGTCGGTGGCGATGGGCATGTTCGAAGGCCACATGGCCAAGATGGCCGAGGGCTTCAAGGCCGATACGCATGCGCCGAGCTCGAACTGGCCGGCGAGTACGAACCGGCCAGGCACGATGCGATTTCTTCGCCCACTTCGACTGGCGCCAGTTCAGCGACGACGGAGTGGCAGCTGTGCCCGCCGGTGGTGTCGATCGGCGGCGACGGCGCGATGTACGACATCGGCTTCCAGAACCTCTCGCGCGTGATGATGTCCGGCATGCCGATCAAGGTGCTGGTGGTCGACACCCAGGTCTATTCCAACACCGGCGGCCAGGCCTGCACCTCGGGCTTCATCGGCCAGGTGTCCGACATGGCGCCGTACGGCAGCGCGCGCAAGGGCAAGCAGGAGATCGCGCAAGGAGATCGGCCTGATCGGCATGGCGCACCGCACCGCCTACGTGATGCAGGGCATCGATCGCCAACGTCACCCACCTGCATCGAGAGCTACATCGACGGCCTGAACAGCCGCCGTCCGGCGCTGTTCAACGTGTACGCCGTGTGCCAGCCCGAACACGGCGTCGGCGACGACACGCGCCGCGCACCAGAGCAAGCTGGCGGTCGAGGGACGCGCCTATCCGCTGTTCCGTTACAACCCGGACAAGCGGGCCGACGCTCAAGGAGTGCATCGACCTCGACGGCAATCCCGCGGTCGAGGCCGACTGGCCGACCTACAAGCTCGGTTACCTCGATGAAAACGGCGACGCCGCAGTCCATGGAGCTGCCCCTGACCTTCGCCGATTTCGCCTTCAGCGAGGGCCGCTTCCGCAAGCATTTCCGGACGGCGCCGCGCGAGACTCTGGGACGACAACATGGTGCCGTTGAGCGAATACCTCGACCTCGCCGAGGACGAGCGCGAAGGCCGGTTCCCGTTCCTGTGGGCGGTCGACAAACAAAACCATCTCACGCGCGTGCTGGTGGCGCCGGAAATGGTGCGGGCGTGCGCCGAGCGGCGCGGGTTCTGGCGGTTGCTCAAGTCGCTCGCCGGCGCCGGCAACGGCATCGACGCCGACGCCATCGCCGCCGCGGCGCGCAACGAGATGGCGCAACAACTCGAAGCGGCGATTCATTCGATAACCGGCGATGGTCATGCCGGTGCCAGCGGGCGCAACGCCGGCCGCCGCCGGCGCGGCGCTGCCGGCCATCGGCAGGCGCGGCGGCGTTCGAGCCGGTATGGATCGAGACACCGGAGTGCACCACCTGCGACGAGTGCACCACGATCAACCCCCATATCTTCGCCTACAACGACGAAGAGAAGGCCGTCGTGCGCGATCCGCGCGGCGGGCCGTTCCGCGATATCGTGCGCGCCGCCGAAAAATGCACCGGACGCATCATCCATCCGGGCACGCCGGCCAATCCGAACGAGCCCGGGCTGGATCAGCTGATCCAGCGCGCGGCCAAGTATCAGTAACTGAGCGAGGAACAATGATGACGCTTGCTTGAGGCATTCACGCGCAGGACCTTCGGCCACGGGGTGCATGCGCCCGAGCACAAGGATCTGACGCGCGAACGGCCGATCCGCCGCTTTGCCTTTGCCCCGCGCCTGACGGTCCCCTTGTCGCAGCACATCGGAAAGCCGGCCGTGCCGTGCGTGCGCCCGGGTCAGGAGGTGGTGCGCGGCGAACCGATCGCCCAGGCCGACGGCTTTCTCTCGGTGCCGATCCATGCGCCGGTGACGGGCGTGGTCGAGGCCATCCGGCTGATGCCGAGCGCGCGCGGGCCGAAAACCGAGGCCATTGTCATCAAGACCTATCGCGGCGGACAACCAGCAGGTGCTCTACGGCACGCCGCGCGCCATCGACGAACTCACGCCGGCGGAACTGATCCGCGCCATTCAGGATATCGGCCTGGCGGGCCAGGGCGGCGCGGCGTTTCCGACCCACGCCAAGCTGGCTTCCGCGCGCGAGCACAACGTCGAAACGCTGATCGTGAACGGCTGCGAATGCGAACCCTATCAAACCACCGATCACCGCCTGATGCTGGAATGGGTCGACGATCTGTTCGTCGGAATCCGCATCGCGCTGGCGGCGAGCGGCGCCGAGCGCGCCATCATCGGGGTCGAGGACAACAAGCCGGATGCGATCGCGGCGCTGCGCCAGCGGCTGCCGGCTGACGGTCCGATCGCGGTCAGCGGCGGTCAAGACCAAGTACCCGCAGGGGTCGGCGAAGTTGCTGATTAAAGTGCTGCTCAAACGCGAAGTGCCTTCCGGCGGGCGCTCCTACGATGTCGGTGCCGTGGTGCAAAATATCGCGACGCTGGTCATGCTCGGGCGCCTGCTGCCGCTCGGCCAGGGATTGATCGAGCGCGTGGTCACCATCACCGGCGAGGGCGTCAAACAGCCCGGCAATTACCTGGTGCCGTTCGGCACGCCGCTGGGCTTCGTGCTCGAGCAGGTCGGCTTCGTGGGCGACATGAGCCGCGTGATTCTCGGCGGGCCGATGATGGGTAGCGCGGTCAGCTCGCTCGATGTCCCGATCACCAAGGGCACCACGGCGATCGTGGTGCTGCCGGTGCAGACGTCCACGGCGGGCGCGCCCAAGGTCTATCCGTGCATCCGTTGCGGGCGCTGCATCGCCGCCTGCCCGCTGCGTCTCAATCCCTCGCAGCTCGGGCTGCTCGCCGTCAAGCGCGAGTACCAGCGTGATGCAGGAGCGTTTCCACCTGAACGACTGCTTCGAGTGCGGCTCCTGCACCTATGTCTGCCCGGCGCACATTCCGCTGGTGCAATACATGCGCATCGCCAAGGCCCTGAACCGCGAGCAAGCGGCTTAGCCATGGCGGGACCGCCGCGCATCGAGATCCGCAGCTCACCGCACATCCATGATCCGGTGAGCGTGGACGTGATCATGCGCCACGTCGTGTATGCGCTGGTGCCGGTCTGCGTCTTCGCGGTTTATCTCTTCGGGCTGAGCGCGGCGGCGCTGATCGTCACGGTGCTGGGCGCCTGCCTGCTGACCGAGCATCTGTTCAACCGCTTCGCGCAAAAGCCGAACAGCCTGGGCGATTTCAGCGCGGCGATCACCGGCCTGCTGCTGGCGCTGACGCTGCCGCCGGGTTTCCCCTTATGGATGGGCGCCACCGCCGGCTTCATCGCGATCGCGCTCGGCAAGGTGATGTTCGGCGGGCTCGGTCAGAACGTGTTCAATCCCGCGCTGGTCGGGCGCGCCTTCGCGCAGGCCGCGTTTCCGGTGGCGATCACCTCCTGGTCTCCGGCCCTGGCCCCGTCGCGCTTCTCCGCGCTGATCCCGTCCACGCTCACGCCGCCGTTCATGTTGCCTCCGACGGGAGCGGCGGGACCCGGCGCCACGGTGGACGCGGTCAGCAGCGCGACACCGCTGGCTCTGCAGAAATTCGACCACGTCACCACGAACACCCTGGATCTCTTTACCGGCATGACCAGCGGCTCGACCGGCGAGACCGCGGCGCTGCTGATCCTGCTGTGCGGCGCTTATCTCGCGCTGCGCCGCATGCTCGACTGGCGCATTCCGGCGGGCATGCTGGGGAGCGCCGCGGCGCTCGCCGGCGTTTTCTATTTGATCGACTCGGCGAAATATCCCGACCCGCTGTTCACGCTGTTCTCCGGCGGCCTGATGCTGGGCGCGGTGTTCATGGCCACGGACATGGTGGCCTCGCCGCTCACGCCGCGCGGGGTGTGGATTTACGGATCCTTGATGGGCGTGCTCACGGTCCTGATCCGCCTGTTCGGCGGCCTGCCCGAAGGCGTCATGTACGCGATCCTGATCGGCAACGCGGCCTCGCCGCTGATCGCGGTACTCACGCAGCCGCGCGCGTTTGGCGAAGTCAAACGCAGGAAGCCGACATGAGCGCGATTCAACCCGTGGCGCCACCTTCCCCGGCGAGCCGCGCCATGATCATCACGCTCGGCGGCGTGGCCCTGCTGTCCGGCTTTCTCCTGGCACTCACCTATCAACTGACGCTGCCCTATATCGAGGCCAACCAGCGCCTGGCGGTCGAACGCGCGGTGCTTAAAATCTATCCGCAAACGGAAACGCGCGTGGGCTTCGTGCTCGGCGCGAACGGCCTGCGGCCGGCGGAGACACGCCGCGCCCGGCGAGATTCTGGTGCACGCCGCTTACGACAAGACCGGCGAGCTGCGCGGCCTGGTCGCCGAGGCGGCGGCCCACGGCTACGCGGGCGTGATACGCCTGTTATACGGCTACTCGCCCGAATGCCAGTGCATCACCGGCATCAGCGTGCTGCAGAGCACCGAAACCCCGGGATTCGGCGACAAGATCAGCACCGATCCGGATTTTCTCGCCAACTTCCGCGCCCTGGACGCGCGCCTCAATCCCGAGGGCAGTGCGTTGCAGCATCCCATCGTCACGGTCAAACACGGCACCAAGACCGAGGACTGGCAGGTGGACGCGATCTCGGGCGCCACCATCACCTCCAAGGCCGTGGGTCGCATGCTCAATCAAAGCGCGCAGGCGCTGCTGCCGGGCGCGGTGCGCGATCTCGATAAAATCCGGAGCAAACCGTAATGGCAAACACTCCGGCCAATCCGCCACCGGTAACCATGGATACCTTCCTCGAGGGCATCTGGCGGGAGAATCCGATATTCGTGATGATGCTCGGCATGTGCCCGACGCTGGCGGTGAGCAATTCGGTGATCAACGCCGTCGCCATGGGTGTCGCCACCGCCCTGGTGCTGGTGGCCGCCGCGGCCTTCGCGTCGCTGACGCGCAAGGTGATTCCGCATCAAGTCCGGCTGGTCACCTATGTCGTCGTCATTGCCACCTTCGTGACCATCATGGACTACGTGATCCACGCGATCAGTCTCGATCTTTACAACGCGCTCGGCGCCTTCATTCAGCTGATCGTGGTCAACACGCTCATCCTCGGACGCGTCGAGGGCCATGCCTCCAAGCGCCCCTTGCTGCCGGCCGTGGTCAACGCCGCGGGCGTGGGCGCGGGATTCGTCCTCGGTCTGTTCTGCCTGGGAGCGGTGCGCGAGCTGCTCGGCAACGGGACGTTCGCGGGATTCCATGTCTTCGGCCCGCACTTCCAGCCGTGGCTGGTGATGATGCTGCCGCCGGGCGGATTCTTCGTGCTCGGCGCCTGGCTGCTGCTGCTCAACTGGATCAAGGCGCGCGGCGCGCGGCGTTTCGCCGAGAAGGAGGCCACCCATGGGATCGGATGAATCGCTGTGGACCATTTTCATCAATGCCGTGCTGGTCAACAACTTCGTCTTGAGCCTGTTTCTCGGTTTGTGTTCGTACCTGGGCGTGTCCGCCAAGTACAACACCGCGTTGCCGATGGGCATTGCGGTCACGTTCGTCATCATGGTGGGTTCGCTGTGCGCCTATGCGCTCAACCTGCTGCTGGCGTATTTCGACCTCGAGTTCCTGCGGCTCATCAGCTACATCGTGGTCATCGCCTCGACGGTACAGTTGGTCGAGATGGTGATGAAAAAATACGCCCCGGCGCTGTTCCGCGCGCTCGGGATCTATCTCCCGCTCATCGCCACCAACTGCGTGGTGCTGGCGCCGCCGCTGTTCCAGACGGCGCGCGGATACGACCTGGCGCAATCGCTGGTCTTCAGCCTGGGGGCGGGCTGCGGCTATATCCTGGCGATCGTCCTGCTGGCGGGCTTGCGCGAGCGGATGCACCTGGCGAATGTCCCGAGCGTGGCGCAAGGCGGCGCCCTGACCGTGATGCTGGCCGGTATCCTGTCGCTCGCGTTCATGGGCTTCGCCGGCCTGGGAGGATGAACCGATGCTGCGCTACCTGATTCCCGCCGCGATCATCCTGGTGCTGCTGCTCGGATGGGTCCTGGTACAACATCTCGCGCGCCGTTACGCCGCGCGCCACCCGGAATTCGGCCCCGCGCGCGAGGAGGGTCTTGGCTGCGACGGAGGCTGCGGCTGCCAGGCCAGGCACTGCGAGCGCGAAAAACACGATCACGCGTAACGTCCGACGGGTCAGTGCCGGAGGTATCGGCAATAGGTTTCGCGCACGCGCAGGCTGCCGGCAAATCCGAACACGACACAGGCAAAGAAGATCAGCATGCCGGCGTGGTACTGCGCCGCGGCGCCTGTCGTGAGGCCCGCGCGATCTATCGTCCAGCCCACCAGCGGCTGCAGGATGCCGGTGCCGAGAAACACCCCGGTGTTGGCCACGCTGGTGGCGATGCCGGAGAGCGCGTGCGGGTTCACTTCCTTCACGCACGCCCAGCTCAGGGTAAAACTCGCGGCGCTCAATCCCATGAGCAGGAACAACAGGTAACTCGCGAGCCGCGGCATCGGCAGGGAAAATACCAGCGGCAACCAGCACAGCAGATGAACGAAAGCGGTCGCGATCAGCACCGGCTTGCGCCGGCCCACGCGGTCGGACAGCGTGCCCACCGAAAACGCGCCGATGGCGAAGCCCGCGAGCATCAGGCTCGTGTGCTGCGTGGCCGCGGCGCGATCCATGCCGTACACGTCCTGCAGAAACGGCACCGCCCACAGGCCGGCAAACGCGAGGAACGATCCGCCGATGCCGAGATTCATCCAGAAATTCGGCCAGGTGAGGCGGTTGCGGAGCACGGTCATGAGCCCTTCGAACCAGTGACCCTCGTGGCGCGGATGCGCGGCCTCGCCGTCCAGCTCGCGCAGGCTCGGCAAACCGGCCTCGCCCGGATGATCGCGCACGAACAGCCAGGTCAGCACGGCGGTCGCGAACGACACGCACGCCAGCACCACGAATACCGTGCGCCAGGACGTGAACTGCAACACCCATGCGAACGGCGCGGCCGCCAGCACCGAGCCGACGTTGCCGAGCAGCAGCGTGAGCCCGACCGCGGTGCCGAAGTGGCGGTCGTGGAACCAGGCGGCGTTGAGCTTGAGCAGCGCGATGAACGCCACTGACACGCCCAGCCCGATCAGCAGCCGGCCGATCGAGGCGTCAGTCAG
This sequence comes from uncultured Gammaproteobacteria bacterium, assembly GCA_963750625.1. Classification (GTDB taxonomy): domain Bacteria; phylum Pseudomonadota; class Gammaproteobacteria; order Acidiferrobacterales; family Sulfurifustaceae; genus Sulfuricaulis. Next base: position 89,951 of record CAVVRV010000012.1, read on the forward strand.
CGTTGTGGCATGAGCGAACATGAGAGAGCCGGCGCCGGCCACGATGCCGCCCAGAGTGACGATGCGGCGCGGCCCGAGGGTGTCCACCAGGATGCCGGTCGGGATTTGCATCACGGTGTACACGTAAAAATAAGTCGCGGCGAGACCGCCCAGTGCCGCGGCGCTGGCGCTGAATGCCTGCTGCAGATCGGAAGCGATGGCGGCCGGCGCCACGCGGTGAAAAAACGCCAGCATGTAGGACATGGTGACGAGCGCGAACGCGGTCCAGCGCAGCCGCCGCACCCGCGTCCCCACGCCGTGATGCGGAACGGGTTTCGCAGGCGGACGGTCCGTGTTAATCATGGTCTATACCTTCGTTAATAACAGGGCTTTGTGCGATCGCCGGTCGCGCGCGGCGGCCATCCGATAAAAATAATTTCGAGTCGGCATATTCATTAGGGCCCCACGCAGGCGGCAGGAAGCGTATTATTCTCTATCCATGATGTCCATTTCCCCGAACAGCGCGACACCCGGCGGCATCAGCGAGGCGCTCGCCAGCCGGCGCATCCGCGAGATTCCGTACAACTACACCTCGTTCTCCGACCGCGAGATCGTCATCCGTTTTCTCGGCGAGGAAACCTGGCGGGTGCTCGACACCCTGCGCGGGCAGCGCCGCACCGGACGCTCGGCACGCATGCTGTTCGAAGTGCTGGGCGACATGTGGGTCATCACCCGCAACCCGTTCATCCAGGATGACCTCATGGAGAACCCGAAGCGCTGGAAGTCGCTCACGCACGCGCTGCATCACCGCCTCGACCAGATCCTGGCGCGCGCCGACGACAATGAACTCGCGCTCCGGCTCGAGGACGCGGCGCGCGTGGCGGTGCGCCGGTTCGAGGCCTGGCTGCCGGCGCAGAAGCACTTGCGCCAGCAGGCGCTCAAGCGGCTGGCGCGCGTCACGCGCCGCGACAACATCGGCTTCGACGGCATGACACGCGTGTCGCACGTCACCGATGCCAGCGACTGGCGCGTCGAGCTGCCGTTCGTGGTCATCACGCCCGACACCGAGGACGAAGTGGTGCACATCGTGCGCGCCTGCATCGATCTCGGGCTCACCATCATCCCGCGCGGCGGCGGCACCGGCTACACCGGCAGCGCCGTGCCGCTGTACGCCGACACCGCCATCATCAACACCGAGAAACTGGAAGGCCTGGGCGCGGTGGAGATGCGCGCCCTGCCCGGCGTCGCGCAGCCGGTGCCGACCGTGCGTGGCGAGGCCGGCGTGGTCACGCGGCGCGTCGCGGAAATCGCGGGGCAATCGAATTATGTGTTCGCGGTCGATCCCACCTCGCAGGACGCCTCCACCCTCGGCGGCAATGTCGCCATGAACGCCGGCGGCAAGAAGGCGGTGCGCTGGGGCACGACGCTCGACAATCTCGCCTCGTGGCGCATGGTCACGCCGGACGCGCAGTGGCTCGAGGTCGAGCGGCTCGATCACAACCTCGGCAAGATTCACGAGCAGGAGACGGTGCGCTTTCGTCTCACCCGCTATGCCGCCGACGGCCGCACGCGCCTCGGCGAACCGGTGGAACTGAAAATGCCCGGGCGCGAGCTGCGCAAACCCGGTCTCGGCAAGGACGTCACTTCCAAGTTCCTCGGCGGACTGCCGGGCGTGCAAAAGGAGGGCTGTGACGGAATCATCACCTCGGCGGTGTTCGTGCTGCACCGCATGCCGCGTTTCCTGCGCACGGTGTGTCTCGAATTCTTCGGCGCCGACATCACCCCGGCGGTGGCGGCGATCGTGGAGGTCAAGCGTCACATTGACGCCGAACCCGGCGTGGCGCTGACCGGGCTCGAGCACCTCGACGAGCGCTACGTGAAGGCGGTGAACTACAGCACCAAGGCGGCGCGGCGCGAGCGGCCGAAGATGGTGCTGATGGCGGACATCGCCGGCGACGACGAGGACGCCGTGGCGCGCGCCGCCGCGCACGTGGTGCAGCTGGCGAACCGGCGCGACGGCGAGGGTTTCATCGCCGTGAGCCCCGAGGCGCGCGCCCGGTTCTGGGCCGACCGCGCGCGCACCGCGGCGATCGCGACCCATACCAATGCGTTCAAGATCAACGAGGACGTGGTCATCCCGCTCGAACGCCTGGCCGATTACAGCCGCGGCATCGACCGCATCAACATCGAGCAATCCACGCAAAACAAGCTCAAAATGATCGACGCGGTGCTCGACTACCTGGCCGGCGACATGCCGGAGCTGCACACGGGTCCCGAGGCCGAACGTAGCGCCGAGGGTGACGCCATCCTCGAATCCAAGAAACACGACGCGCGCCAGCACCTGACCGAGGTGCGCACGCGCTGGCGCGCGATCCTGGTGAACCTCGACGCCGACGCGCAACGCAACGCCGCGGCGCTCGACGAAGCCGAACGCGCCAGACTGCGCCCGGGCGACAGCTTCTTCGACCTGCTGCGCGCGGCGCGACCTGCGCATCTCCTACCGCCGCGAGGTGGAACGGCCGCTCAAGAACATTTTCCTCGGCGGCGAGCTCGAGGCCGTGCGCCGCCGGCTGGACGAGATCCACGCCGGACTGCGCGCCAGCCGGCTGTTCGTCGCGCTGCACATGCACGCCGGCGACGGCAACGTGCATACCAACATCCCGGTGTTCTCCAACGACTACGCCATGCTGCAGGAGGCACATCGCATCGTCGACCGCGTGATGCAGCTCGCGGTGTCGCTCGGCGGCGTGATCTCGGGCGAGCACGGCATCGGCCTCACCAAGCTGCACTATCTCGACGCGCCGGAGATCGAGGCGTTCGCGCGCTACAAGCACGATATCGATCCCGACGGACATTTTAATCGCGGCAAGCTGCTGCCGGGCGCGACCCTCGACGGCGCGTACACGCCGTCGCTGCGACTGGTGGAACAGGAGGCGCTGATTCTGGAAGCGAGCGAGCTGGGCGCGCTCAACGACGAGATCAAGCACTGCCTGCGTTGCGGCAAGTGCAAACCGGTATGCAACACGCACGTGCCGCGCGCCAACCTGCTGTACTCGCCGCGCAACAAGATTCTCGCCGCCGGTCTCATCATCGAGGCGTTCCTGTACGAGGAACAGACGCGCCGCGGGATCTCGATCCGCCACTTCGACGAGATGAACGACGTCGCCGACCACTGCACCGTGTGCCACAAGTGCGAAAAGCCCTGCCCGGTGGACATCGACTTCGGCGACGTCACGATCCACATGCGCAACCTGTTGCGCGCCCGCGGCAAGAAACGCCTGAGCCTCGGCACCAAGGCATCGCTCGCGTTCCTCAACGTCACCGATCCCGCGACCATCAAGCTGATGCGCCGCTTCCTGATCGGCTGGGGTTATGCGGCGCAGCGCCTCGCCTACACCCTGCTGAGCAAGCCGTTCGCGCGCCGCGAATCGCACCCGGGCCCCACCGTCGGCAGCACCTCGGTTGTCGCGCAGGTCGTGCATTTCGTGAAACGCCCGTTGCCACCGGCTCTGCCGTCGCAGACCATGCGTGCGTTCCTCGGCGTCGAGGACAGCAAGCAGGTCGCCATCGTGCGCGACCCGCGCAAGGTCAATGACGAATCGGAGGCGGTGTTCTATTTTCCCGGCTGCGGCTCGGAGCGGCTGTTCAGCCAGATCGGCCTGGCCACGCTCGCCATGCTCTACGAGGTCGGCGCGCAGACGGTGCTGCCGCCGGGCTATCTCTGCTGCGGCTACCCGCAGACCGCGAGCGGCGACGCGAAGAAGGGCGACCAGATTTCGACCGACAACCAGGTGCTGTTCCACCGCGTCGCCAACACGCTCAACTATCTCGACATCAAGACCGTGCTGGTGTCCTGCGGCACCTGCATGGACCAGCTGCTGCGCTACCAGTTCGGCAAGATTTTCCCCGGCTGCCGCCTGCTCGACATCCACGAATACCTGATGGAAAAGGGCGTGAAACTCGACGGCGTGCCGGGCGTGAAATATCTCTATCACGACCCGTGTCACACGCCGATGAAAACCCACGCGCCGATCAAGGTGGCCACGGCGTTAATGGGGCAAGAGGTGCTGCTGTCCGATCGCTGCTGCGGCGAGGCCGGTACTTTCGCCGTGTCGCGCCCGGACATCGCGACACAAGTGCGTTTCCGCAAGGAAGAGGAGATACACAAGGGCATTGCGCAACTGACCGGCGAACCCCGCGCCCGCGGTGGCAACGTGAAAATGCTCACCTCCTGTCCCGCCTGTCAGCAGGGCTTGGCGCGCTACGCCGACAGCACCGGCCTCGACACCGACTATATCGTGGTCGAACTGGCGCGGCTGAAAATGGGCGAAACCTGGGCACAGGATTTCATCGCCCGGGCCAAGCAGGGCGGTATCGAGCACGTGCTGCTTTGACGGCGAAGCGGCCACCCGCGTTCAAACGCCTTTTTTCAAGGTCACCCTCCTGATCAACAGCGGATCGGCACAAGCACGCCCGCGCGCCGCCGGCCAGTTAAGAAATATTCAGGAAATGGTGAGCCAAGATTTAGCAACGGACGTTTTGGCCACCGCTAGACTTTCCCGAACAAGAACCCTGTATCGAGGAGACCACCCATGAAATCGCACAAATCTTCTGTATTCACTGCTGATGCCGTTGATCCTGTTCACCTTCTCCGCCCAGGCCGCCGAGGCGCCGGCGGACAAAACAGCATCGAGCACGGGCGCTATCTGATCGTGACCGGCGGCTGCAACGACTGCCACACGCCCGGCTATCCCGAATCGGGCGGCAAGACGCCGCAGGCAGAGTGGCTCACCGGCAATGCCGTGGGATTCCAGGGGCCGTGGGGCACGACCTATCCGGCGAACCTGCGTCTCACTGTACAGAAGATGTCCGAGGCGCAGTGGCTGGCGCGCGCGCGCCAGCCGATGCGTCCGCCGATGCCTGGTTCAACCTGCGCGACATGACCGACGCCGATCTATCGCGATGTATCGCTACATCCGCAGCCTCGGCCCGGCCGGCGAGCCGGCGCCGGCCCACGGCCGCGCCCGGGTGGCGGTGGCGACACCGTACTATCGAGTTCGCGCCGAAGAACCTGCCGCACAGCACGCGAGAAGCACGCTAAGCCGCCACTCAAGGAGAAACCACCATGACTGAAACGACACAGCCCGCACGCGGACCTGCGCGCGAGCTCGAAACCATGCTGCTGATCCGCGCCTACGAGGAGCAGCTGGTCGAGCTGCAGCGCAACGGCGCGCCCGGCACCTGCACCACCGTCGGCCAGGAGGCCTGCGCGGTGGGCGTGGTCGACGCGCTGGAGGCGCGCGACCGCATCCTCACCAACCATCGCAGCGCCGGCCACCTGATCGCCCGCGGCGCCGACCCGGCCGGCTGATGGCCGAGGTGCTGGGCCGCGTCGACGGCTACTGCGGCGGCACGCAGCGGCACGCCTGCACATCTCGGCCAAGGAACTCGGCGTCGTGCTCACCTCCACCATCGTCGGCGGCGAGTTGTCGATGGCCCCCGGCGTGGCGCTGGCGCAGAAGATGGGCCAGGGCGAACCGGGCGGCATCGTCGCGTGTTCTTCGGCGACGGCGCCGCCTGCGAAGGCATCTTCCACGAGTCGCTGAATCTCGCCGTGCAGTGGCAGCTGCCGCTGCTGTTCGTCTGCGAGAACAACCAGTGGCAGGCCTTCGTGCACCGCCGCGAGACCATGCCCGACGAGGCGATCGTCAGCCTGGGCGCGCGGCCACGGCATTGCCGGCGCAGACGCGTCGACGGCAACGACGTCGAGGCCGTGCACGCCGCCGCCGCGCAGGCGGTCGCCGCAGATCCGCGCCGACGGGCAAGCCGCTTTTCTCGGAACTCGTCACCTACCGCCTGCGCGGCCACTTCGAGCCCGACGACCAGGCCTACGTCGACGCCGGCGGAACTCGCAGCGCTGGCAGGCGCGCGACCCGATCGCGCGCCATGGGCGCGCGGCTGCTCGACAAGGGCTCGCTCGACGCCGGCGAGCTCGGCCGCGCATGCGAGCAGCGCGTGCCGCGCGCGCATCGACGACGCGCTGTCGCCTTCGCGCAGGCCAGCGCCTGGCCCGCGCGCCGACCACGCTGACCGGACATGTCTACGCCTGAACGAAGGAGACACTGCACATGACCCGCATGACGTCGAACGAAGCCATCCACCAGGCGCTGCGCCGAGGAGATGCAGCCGCGACCCGCGCGTGCTGCTGTTCGGCGAGGGCGTCGCGACCAAGCGCCACGACCTGGTGCAGGAGTTCGGCGCCAGCGCGCGTGCGCAACACGCCGCTCGCCGAGGCGATCATCGCCGGCACCGCCGTCGGCGCCGCCGCCAGCGGCCTGCGGCCGGTGATCGACCTGCTGTTCGCGCCGTTCCTGACGCTACGCCATGGACGCGATCGTCAACAGCGCCGGCAAGCTGCGCTACCTCTCCGGCGGACAGTTCTCGTTTCCGCTGGTGGCGATGGCCATGACCGGCAGCGGCTGGCCGTCGGCGCGCAGCACAACCACAACCTCGAGGCGATGTTCGTGCACGCGCCGGGGCTCAAGGTGGTGATGCCGTCCGACCGCCGGCCGACTTCAAGGGCCTGCTCAAGGCCGCGATCCGCGACGACAACCCGGTGCTGTTCTTCACCGACATGGCGCTGCTGCACCAGGAGGGCGAGGTGCCGGACGACGGCGAGCACGTCGTGCCGATCGGCAAGGCCGCGGTGCGCCGCGCGGGCAGCGACGTGACGCTGGTGTGCTACGCCAAGACCGTGCAGGTCTGCCTGCAGGCGGCGGAGCAACTTGCAGGCACAGGGCATCTCGGCGGAGGTGATCGACCTGCGCACGCTCAAGCCGCTGGACGAGGCGACGCGTTCTCGCAACTCGGTGCGCAAGACCGGCCGCCTCGTCGTCGTGCACGAGGCCAGCGGCCTGTGCGGCGTCGGCGCCGAAGTCGCGGCCTGCTCGCGGAGAAGGCCTTCGACGCGCTGCGCGCGCCGGTCGTGCGCCTGACCGGGCCCGGATGCGCCCGCGCCGTCGACCTGGGCGCTGGAGCAGGCGTTCGTGCCGCAGGCCGACGCCATCGTTGCGGCGGCGACGCGCATGTGCAGTCAGTCGACAGCGGGGCAGCGCGCACAGCGGCCGAACGCGAGGCGGCGCGGCGTCCTGAGCGGCCGGGCGTCGTCCCTGAGCCGCAGCGGTCCGACCGACGTTCAGCCGGAAACGGCCGCGTCCGGTCTTTTCGAGCGCAGATCACCGGGCAGCGCTCGGCGAGCCGGCGCTGCAGCAGAATCAGGCGCGCTTCGAGGTTGTCGCTGACGTCCGGCAGGCGCAGCGAGGGATCGAGCCGCAGTTCGCGGTTGGTGAACTCGCTGCGGCCGGCGGCGCGTGATCGCGCAGCAGTTTCCAGAGGATGCGCCGGCCACGCCCTTGATGAGGTAGTCGTTGTCGATGAACACGCTGTGGTCGGCGGCGAAGTGCCGCACCGCCACCGGTGTCGCCCTGCACCGCGGCGCGGTGGCGGCACTCAACCGCCGCTTCGCTCGTGCTGCTCGGCGGAGTGGGACAGCAGCTCCATGGACGAGCGCCAGCTGACCGGCCAGCACGATCAGTGCGTCTTCGTCCTCGTAGGTGAAACGCAGCTCCTGCGGGCTTTCCACATACAGCACGCCGAGCAGGCGCGGCCGCGCGCCAGTGACGGGACCGCGAGCTGGCTGCTGCGAATCCGGCGAGCCCGGGAAACGGGATTTCGGTTTCGAGCGCATCGCTGTCGGCGCTCTTCTCGAAGCCCTGACGCAGGACGCGGCTGTAGAGATATTCCTGCGCCGCAGTAGCCGATGCGGATCGGGGTCCGCTCCGCGCCGCGACACCGATAATGCCCTCGCCAATGCGCGATCTCCGAACCGACACCCGATTGCGAATAGCCCAGGCTCGCGACGGTGTACAGCCGGCTGCGGGCTGCCGTCGATGCATGAGCAGCATCGCGTGCTGGATGCCGCAGTGCCGGTCGAGTCCGTTGCAGCGCCTCGTCGAACAGGTGCGCCAGATCCGCGCACCGCAGCCAGGCGCCGCGAGGCAGGCGCGCAAGTCCCGGGAAGCAGGTTCGGACGCTCCGTGGCCTCGGTCGGCGTCCCGCCGCGAACCGGCGCATTCGAATGCCCAGGACGCGGTAGACGTCGGAGCCGCTCAGCGCGAACACCTTGCTCATGCCGGTATGCGAGGCGATGCCGGCGAGCTGGGCCTTCATGTTCTCGAACAGCGGACCTTCGGTTTCGGTGCGCAGGTATTCCAGCTGCAGAGCGGTAGTGGCGGCCGTGTCCGGATCGATCACCTGCACGGTCGCGCGCGGATTGGCCAGGATGTTCTTGCGGGTCGTGTTGAAAAACTGGTAGGTCAGCGCCACGTGCCCGTCGTCCACGTAATGCACCTGCGACAGGTAGGCGACGTTGGGCGTGCCATCCGGCGCGCAGGTGGCGATGGCCGATGGTATCGCGCCTTCGAAACAGCGGCGCAGCGCGCCGAGCGTCGGCGTCATGGTTTCGGCTCCAAGCGGCTGCCAGCGTTCGGCCCCGGCGTCTGCACGAAGGCGGCCGTCGGCTCGAACGTCAAACCCACAGACTCCTCGTCCGCGCTCGACATCATGGTGCGAACGAGCGATTCCCTGTAGCCAAGCCGACGGATTTCGTCGACAAAACTTTCCGGCATAGGTCTTCATCAGCTCGCGATCGCCGCCCTCGAGCGGGACGATGCTCGCCTGCGCGCCTTTCAGCTGGATGGTTTCGTGGGTCCGGGGCAAGCTGAACACCACGGCAATAGCGCCACCGGCGCGCAGGTCCGCGAGCACCGTCGCGGCGCGCGGCACCGACACGAACACCGTCACGCGACGGCGGTCGGCAGAGATGCGGCAGCCGTGGGCGCGCACCAGCGACGGTACCCGCGCGGCACTGCACGACGCCACGTTCATGGCAACGCGATGGGTGATAAAAACCGCGCGCGCTTCATCGAGCAAAGGGGTGTCAGGCTGATTTCCGGTCATCAAAGGCTCGCATTCAAATGTAATTATTATTCTATTTTCGCGCGGCGCGTCAAAGCACCGTCTGTTTCTGCATCATCGTCCAGCTTGCATGGCGGACGACTGCGTCAACGTCCCATGATTCCCTTCATCATGTCCTTCATGCTCGCGCCTCCGAGCCCGTTGCCAATGCCTGCGGGCATTCCGCCGCCGGGCGGCATGTCGCTCAATGTACCTCGCGCCAACACGATAATAAACGGCCGACGATGCCGGGCTAGAACGGCAGCTGGATGTGCAGCAGTTCCGCGCTGCCGCCATTGTGTATCGCCGAGATGCCGGCGAGCACGTTGATCCAGTAGTGCAGTGCCACGCCCTCGCCCGCCTCGAAACCATTTTTCTGGTGCACCCAGCCTAGATAGGCGCCGGCCAATGTCGCCTCCAGGGCATTGGCCGTCTGGCCCTGACCGGTGTGAGCCAGCCCGAAGATCGCCGAGGACGTCACGAGACCGGCGTTGTCGCCGTAGCGGCTGCTGAACTCGTTGTTCAGAAACCCCCGGAAGAATGCCTCTTCGCCCACCGCAGTCATCTCGTTCGCGGTCAGATTAAAGACGTGCAGATCGCGCTCGCTTACGTCATTGGCGCGATAGATACCATAGGCATCCGTGCTGTCCTTGTAGTGGTAGAGCGCCAATGCCTGGATCGCGAGCGGAATAAAGGTCGTGGGGCGCGAGAGATAATTAATAGAGAACGGCGCAACAGCGAGATCAGCAAGCGATTCGCGCGGCGCCGGCGTACGAAAACCGGAATTATCACGGGCACGCGCGTCGCGATAGGCCGCGTAGCCGGAATAAAGCGCCATGTCGGTTGCGAGCCTGGCGGCGTAGTCGTAGCGCAGTGTCGTCTTGTTGATGAACTCGCGGTTGTTGTCTTCGTCGTAGCGCTCGTCCGCATCCAAGTAGTCGCTCTTGTCCTGGTAATGGATCACGCCATAGACCGACACCGCGAAGACGCCGAAGTGCAGCGCCGCCTCGCCGTAGTCGCCGTTACTCGCCTGCCCCGTGCCCGGGACGACCAGGCTCGCGAGGCCCTTCAGCCACGGCTCGGCCGGATCGGCCCGCGCCGCGGCCGCGCCCAACACCAGCATAATCGCCAGCAGCGCCTGGAAAATCGGGTTTTTGCCGGCACAGAACATCAAACTCGCTCTCATCCCAGACTCAACTGGTTTGCCATCATCCGATACCTCGGTGCAGCACTTTATCATCCACGGTGCCGACACGGATAGACGGTTCAATGTCGTGCGGGATAAACCGAGCTGCCGCTCATGTGAACTAGAAAAATCCCGAACCGTCTGCTTGCCTTATCCCTGCCGAAGCAGTTATTGATCCGGCACGACTGTTCTTGAACGAAGGCAGGTCATGATAGACATTACTGGGTATTCGTGATGGCATGGGCGTGCCGGGTCAATAATGAAGATTATTAATGATTTCTGATTATTGCGGCGGCTTGACGGCTTCGATCCCGGGCCGGGAAAATAACAACCCACCAGACATGTTCAAGGAGATTCGTGCCGCCGCAATAATCTCATACGCGTCGCCGCGACGCGACATGGAAATAAAAACATGATTCCGTTTACAGGAGGTTGCCCACCGTGGATACCAGTACTATCGCTGTCACCGTCGAAAGTATTTCCGGAAAAATTCTCGACTACGCGCTGCTGCTCGCCGCCATCGGCACCATCGCCATGGCGCTGCTGGAACTCATCAAGAGCGTGACGTACTGGCGGCGGCACTTTCACCGCCGCCGCCTCGAGCGCTGGCTGGCGACCGCGTCCGGTGCGAAAGCCGCGCACCAGCAGCTCATGCTGCTGGCGGCGGGCGGGCCCGCGAACGCCAATGTGCTTTACGACCAGACCGACCGCGAAACTCATGGGCCAGGTACAGGCGGCGGCAAACGTGGCGCTGGATTTCCCTTCGAAGTATCCCGCGTTCTATGAATTCATTGCCGCCATGCCCGAAGTCCGGGAGCTGCGGGAGGGCGGCGACGACGCCGCATTATGGCGCCGTTTCAGCGAGGAACGAATGGAAGGTCGTCCGCGCAAGGCGAGCGTCGCGGACGACATGCAGGCACGCGGCGCGGCGCAGGCGCGTGCCCGGCTCGGCAACCTGGTGAGCCGCAAGCTCGACGTACTGCAGAACGAAATCGAATTCGCCTGGGCGCGCCTCAACCAGCTGTGGTCAGTGGCCGGCGGAGGCGCGCTGCTCGCCTGGGTCCTGCTGAACCAGAAATCCCCTCCGAGTCCGGAGCTGATCGTGCTGCTGTCGTTGCTGGGTGGCCTGGTCGCACCCTTCGCCAAGGACGTGGTCAGCGCGCTCACCAGTCTGCGCGCGCGGAGATAATCGCGTGGCGCTCGAACCGACCGCGAGGCTGTCCTTCCGCCAGCGTCCCCGAGGCGGCGAGGTCAAACCCGAGCCGTCCGAACCGGAGTACCGCGCGCTCACCGGCCGGCGCCACCTGCTGCTCCTGATCCACGGCTACAACAACGATCTCAAGGCCAGCGAGGACGCCTACCGCGGATTCGAGGCGCTGCAGCGAGAACTGGCCAGGCTCGACGACGACTCGCCCGTGGCGGGCGGGCGTCTGGTTCAGATTTACTGGCCGGGCGACGCCGACTGGAGAATTGTCTCGCCGCTTTTCTATCCGTGGAGCATCGAGCGCGCGCGTCAGACCGCCGCGGCGCTGGCCGACACGCTCGCGCACGCGGCGCGCGAAAGCGGCCACAAACAGGTGGACATTGTCGCGCATTCCATGGGCTGCCGCCTGACGCTCGAACTGCTCAAGGCGTTACGGGGCACGGGCGATATCACCGTCGGCCGCGTGGTGCTGATGGCCGGGGCCGTGCCTACCTTCATGCTCGAACCGCGACCCGACAAGCAGAAACTTCGCGACGCCATCGACGCGGTATTGACCGACGCGGGCCTGAGCCTGTACTCGTCCAATGACAAGGTACTCGCCTACGCCTTTCCGCTCGGTCAGTCCGCGGCAACGGGCGAGGGCTTTTTCCCGACGGCGCTCGGCCATGAGTTCTGGGCGGATGCCGTCGCGCCCGTCAAGCTCACGCAGCAGGAAAATCCCGACGCGGATCATTCCGATTACTGGGGCTGGAATCAAAAGCCGCCATCACTCGCCTGCGCCCGCGCCGCCAATGCCAAGGTCAAGGAGTTCCTGCGATTCGAGCAAGCGGGCGAACGCGTCGGCGCGGAGCGGGGAACGGTCGAGCGCGAAACGCGGGATGCACGCGCCACCGGCGCCGCACGCGAGACCGTCGAGCGAAATACGTAACCAGCGAACCGCCGCGCCGGGCAGACGCCCTTGGATCAGTTCTTCTTTTTATTCGAGGTAATCCAGGAATCGCTATCGTCGATGGCGCACGACGATGACTTCAATACGCCCGCGCGGACCGATGAAGTAAGACGCGGCCCAGCCGGTCAGGCTCACGACGATTGATCCAAGCAACGCCGATCCGAAGTCCGCGATGGTAAAATTGTCGAACAGCCACGCGACCAGTCCCAGCATGCCCGCGTTAATGACCAGCAGAAATAATCCGAGCGTCAATACCGTGATGGGGAGCGTCAGGATCACGAGCAACGGTCGCACGATGGCATTGACGATCCCGAGCATCAGCGCCGCACCAAGCAGCGTCCACACACCCTTTACTTCGATGCCAGGCACCCACTCCGACGCCAGCCACAGCCCGAGCGCGACGATAAACAGACGTAATACGAAACCGGTCATGGGCTTATGTTTTCACATCCAAGCCTGCTCTGAAATGCCCGATTATGAGCGCCGCCAGAGAGCTTAAAAACCCGTCCAAGAATCGAAAACGCTTTTGACGGACATGGAAATTGCAAACCTTGGCACAAGGCGTGCGCAGGCGTCCTGCAAAACCGGCTCGCGTGACTCATCCCGGCGCCTGATTCTGGGATTCGGCAACGATCGGTTCGACGACGATCTCCACGCGCCGGTTGAGGCGGCGCCCTTCCTCGGTGGCGTTGCTGGCGCGCGGCGCGGTCCCGCCCCGGCCGAGGAACTCGAGCCGCTGCACCAGGATACCCTTGTTGCGCAGGTAGTCATTGACCGCCTGGGCGCGCTGTTCGGAGAGGGTCTGGTTGTGCTGGTTGTTACCGACATTGTCCGTGTGCCCGACGATGGTCAGGTACGTCTTGCCGTAACGAATCAATACCTTCGCGATCTTGTCCATGGTGGTATAGAAACCCGGCTTGATCGTCGTGGAATCGAAATCAAACGCTGTCTGCGATGTCATGGTGATCAGCAGGGTGTTCTGGTTCGCCTTCTGGATATCAATCGCTCCCGCCTGGACTTCGGACGCGAGCACCTTCTCGAGATCCTGTTTCTGCGAATCCATGTAAGTGCCCACGGCGCCGCCGGCAATGCCGCCACCGACCGCGCCGATCAGCACGTCCTTGGTGAGGTTGTCTTTCTTGGCCAACGCGCCCTTCTCGGCGTCGGTTATGGGACGCGGCTCGCCATACTCAGCGGTCGCGCAGCCGGCGATGACGGTCACGAAAGCGGCGATGATGGCTAAAACGGTTAAACGCTTCATGGGCAGAAATCTCCGGAGAAGGTTGAGACAAGTAGTTTATTACTATCGCCGTTCCAGCGCTTGACTCCGCACCGCGTCGGTCCGGCAGGAAATGTATCAGCTCCGGCGTTTACGCAGCTTGCGCTTGACCTCGTTTTCGCCCAGCGGCCGGAAAATCTTCACACGCAGGCTTTCGCTCCACTCGGCCGCAAAGTCCCGCTGCAGGCTCAGGTTGATCGCGGCGGTCATCAGCATGGCGATCAACGCCCCCAGGCTCGCCAGCGCCATGTCCTTCTGCGCGTCCCAGATATCGCCTTGTGTCCCGAGGTAAGCCACGCCGAGATTGCCGCCGAAAAATTCGGCCGCGCCCCACTCGAACAATTCGAACATCATGGACGTCGACATGGTGATGTCCAGCGGCAGAAAATATCCCCAGAATCCCCGCACGCTGGCGATGCGGATGAACACCTCGCGGATCGGGTAGGCGAGCAACAGTCCGTAGCAAAAATGCACCGCCCGGTCGAAATGATTGCGCTGAAAACCCAGCACCTCGTTCAGGCTGAAGCCGAAGAGGAAACGAAAGCCATTGTCGTATGGCACCAGCGAGTAGGTGTAATGCGCGCCGATTTCATGCAGCACCAGGAAGATAAAGATCAAGGTGTAGGACAGGCGCGACAACGGGAACACACGATGGGTAGCGGTCAGCATCAGCACGAT
>CAVVRV010000013.1:0-13826 GCA_963750625.1 uncultured Gammaproteobacteria bacterium
AAATCCCCATACAACCGGCTTCGCTGGATATCTGGGATAAAAAGTACCGCCTCAAGAGCAAAACCGGGGAAGTCATCGACCAGGACATCGCCGGGACCTATGCCCGGGTCGCCCGGGCCCTGGCCGACGTGGAGGAACCCCCGGAAAAACGCGAGGAGTGGTACGAAAAGTTCTTGTGGGCACTGCAAAACGGGGCGATTCCGGCCGGGCGCATCATCTCCAACGCCGGCGCCCTCGAACACAAACCCGCCACCACCACCATCAATTGCACGGTCTCGCGGACGGTCCCGGACTCCATGGACGGCATCCTGTCCTCCGTGCACGAAGCCGGCCTGACGCTGAAGGCCGGTTGCGGCATCGGTTACGAGTTCTCTACGCTCCGCCCCAAAGGCGCGTTTGTGAGCGGGGCCGGCGCTTATACCTCCGGTCCGCTCTCGTTCATGGATATCTTCGATGCCATGTGCTTCACCGTCTCGTCCGCCGGCGGCCGGCGCGGCGCGCAGATGGGCACCTTCGACATCGCGCACCCGGACGTCATGGACTTCATCAGCGCCAAGCGCGAGAACGGACGTTTGCGCCAGTTCAATCTGTCCTGCCTGATCACCGACGAGTTCATGCAGGCGGTCAAAAAGGACGGGTCCTGGGACCTGGTGTTCCCCGTCAACCGTCATGAGTACGAAGACCCCGAGTCACGCATCGTCTGGCGCCACTGGCCGGAGACCAAGGGTTACATCACCAACAACCTCGGCCAGGTGGCCTGCAAGATCTACAAGACCCTCCCGGCGCGCCGCCTGTGGGACCTGATCATGGCCTCGACCTACGATTACGCCGAGCCCGGCTTCATCCTGATCGACAAGATCAACGAGATGAACAACAACTGGTTCTGCGAGAACATCCGCGCCACCAACCCGTGCGGCGAGCAGCCGCTGCCGCAATACGGCTCGTGCCTGCTCGGCTCGGTGAACCTGACCAAGTTCGTGGAAGAGCCGTTTACCGATGCGCGCGCATTTCGACTGGGAGCAGTATCGCGAGGTGGTGGCGATCTTTACCCGCATGCTCGACAACGTGGTCGAGATCAACGGCCTGCCGCTCGCGCAGCAGCGCCACGAAATCCACCATAAACGCCGCCATGGCATGGGCTTCCTGGGCCTGGGCTCCACGCTCACCATGCTGCGCATGAAATACGGCTCGCCCGAATCGCTCGAGTTCACCGAACGCGTGGCGCGCGAGATGGCCGAGGTGGGCTGGGAAGTCGGCATCGAGCTCGCCGAGGAAAAGGGTCCGGCCCCGATCATGGAGGACGAGTTCACGGTCACCGAAGAGATGCTGGTCAAGCGTCCGGAGATGTGCCGCGACGGGTACAAGGTCGGCGACAAGGTCAAGGGCAAGGTGCTGCTCGCCAAGTACAGCCGTTACATGCAGCAGTTCGAGGCCGCGCTCACCGCTCGCATCGCCGAGAACGGCGCGCGCTTCACGCACCATACCTCGATCGCCCCGACCGGCACCATCTCGCTGTCGCTGGCCAACAACGCCAGCAACGGCATCGAGCCGTCATTCGCCCACCAGTACAGCCGCAACGTGATCCGCGAGGGCACGAAAACCAAGGAAAAGGTGGATGTGTTCTCCTTCGAGCTGCTCGCCTACCGCACCCTGATCAATCCCAAGGCCGACCCGGAGTGCGGACGACCCGAGGCGAAGCTGCCGGACTACTTCGTCACGCGTCGACCACATCAACCCGAGCGAGCACGTGGATGTGCAGGCGGCCGCGCAGAAATGGGTGGATTCCTCGATCTCCAAGACCGCGAACGTGCCCACCGACTACCCCTACGAGGACTTCAAGGACATCTATCTGTATGCCTACGAGAAGGGCCTCAAGGGCTGCACCACCTTCCGCTTCAACCCGCAGGCGTTCCAGGGCGTGCTGGTGAAGGACAAGGACCTCGAGAACACCATCTACCGCTTCCAGCTGGCCAATGGCGAGATGATCGAGGTCCGGGGCAACGAGGAGATCGAGTACGACGGCGAGATCCATACCGCCGCCAACCTGTACGACGCCCTCAAGGAAGGCTATTACGGTCGGTTTTAAGAGGCCTATACATGGACCAGAAATATCAGAAATACATTCTCTTGGACAAGCAAGAGAAAGTCACCCAGGGTGCAGGGGCGGAGCCGCCCGCAAGTAGCTTTTAACGTCGCCGAAGGCGACACAATTTAAGGATAGAGAATCAGGAGTTCATTATGGCTATCAAGATCGAACAGAAGATCACCGGCTACGAGGTCGTCAAAGAGGAGCCCAAGCGCGCCCCCGAGAGCAACGTCGTGCACATGCACGAGAAGCTCGAGCGGCCCGAGATGCTGCTGGGGTCGACCTACAAGATCAAGACCCCCCTCACCGAGCATGCCCTGTACGTCACGATCAACGACATCGTGCTCAACCCGGACACGCCCCACGAGAAGCGCCGGCCGTTCGAGATCTTCATCAACTCCAAGAACATGGACCACTTCCAGTGGGTGGTGGCGCTGACCCGGGTCATCTCGGCCGTGTTCCGCAAGGGCGGTGACGTCACCTTCCTGGTGGAGGAACTGCACTCGGTGTTCGATCCGCGCGGCGGCTATTTCAAGAAGGGCAAGTATACCCCCTCGCTCGTGGCCGACCTGGGCGATGTCATCGAGCGTCACCTCAAGCTGATCGGCCTCATCCAGACCGAGGAACCGGACGCGGCGCGCCAGCAGTTCATCGCCGAGAAGCATGCCGAACTGAAAAAACGCGCCAGCGCGATAGAAACCGCCAGCGATGAGGCCTGCGACTTCCCGTCCGATGCGCAACTCTGCGTCAAGTGTTCGACCAAGGCCGTCATCAAGATGGATGGATGCATGACCTGTCTCAACTGCGGCGACTCGAAGTGCGGATGATGTTTTGATGCGCGCGGAAAATTTTCAGAAGTGCGCCGAGACGGAAGCCCTGCTCGCTTCGCTCGCTCGTCCTGTCGTTTGAATAGGCGCGGTGACGAAGCGAAGGATGCAAAAAAGTGTTTGCAATTTTTTTTCCGTTGACTTAATGTCTTGACACACTAGGACAGTGTGCTAGACATGAAGTGAACGTTGAACACGGATGTCACTGCCCGGATTGCGGGATGCCGCCGATAAGCATGCAGATCATCGCGGCGCCGGGTGGAACCAGGATCAACCAAGAGTTAATGGATCGATTGCGAAGCTCGACAACTGGTAGCAAGCATAATAGTACCCACCTGCAGCGGTGTCCGGCTGCCAGGTCCTGTTCTTCCCGCTCCCCTCGCTATGTCATATCCGCCAGTAAACCCTGGCCCGTACCTCTGTCCCGAATCCATCAAAAGACAGTCCAAGACTGTCTTTTTCATTTTCTCGCGCCTTTCGGCGCGGCCGATTTTGCTCCCGGCAAAATCGTGGCAACGAGCAGTAGCGTCGGGGGGTTTTGGCCCCTGACTTCCCTGCAAGTCCCTTAACCCCAAACCAAAGGAGCTCATCATGGCAGCCAAGAAAAAGGCCAAGAAAAAAGCACCGAAGAAGAAATAACGCGACAGGCGAGGGGAATTTCGATGGCAGCGCGGTAAATCGTCGCCGCCTCGGATTACCCCGTCCGCCTTCGCAGGTGATAAGCCGGTAGCACCCGCCTGGTTGTTAAGGCTAGCGAGGTGTTACCGGTTTTTTTATTTTGTTCAGACGTACGAGCGCAGCAGAGCGACATTTATTACCTGTCGTCGACCCGTCTTTCTCAGATCTTCGACATTTCCGCCGGATGATTTTCGGAGTATCGAGCTCGCGCGCCCCGCTCTAGAGGTAACACAAGGGAAAACAAGACCTTATCGCGGTCAAAACTGCTCCCGTCAGCAGGAGCGCGTCATTAATGTAGCCCTGCTTCGCTCGTCTTATCATAAAATGAGTAGCCCTACTTCGTTCGTCTTGTCATTTTTCATGCGCCGCGCAGTTCCCGATCCAGGTCGGCCAGGCGTTGCGGGGTGCCCACATCCCGCCAGCGACCGGTGTAATGCTCGCCACTGACCAGACCCTGCGCTATGGCGGTGCGCAGCAACGGCGCCAGCGGAAACTTGCCCGGACGACATTCCGCAAACAGGGCGCGTGCATAGACGCCAATACCGCTGAACGTCAGGCGTGGCGCTCCTTCCGCGAACAGCTTTCCCTCCCGCAGCGCAAAGTCACCCTGCGGATGCTGCGGCGGATTATCCACCAGCACGAGATGTGCTAAGCCGTCGAGACGGGTAGGCAGACGGTCAAAGGGGTAATCGGTCCAGATGTCGCCATTGATCACCATGAACGGATCGGTGTCGATCAGGGGCAGTGCCTTGAAAATACCACCGCCGGTCTCGAGCCCACCGCCTTCTTCATGCGAATAGGCGACATGCGCCCCGTACCGGCCGCCATCGCCGAGATAGGTGCTGATTTTTTCCCCCAGATGTGAGTGGTTGATCACGAGATCGCGCAGCCCGTGACGGGCCAGTCCTTCGATCAGATGCACGATCAGAGGTTTGCCGCCAGCCTCGAGCAGCGGTTTGGGGACGGTGTCCGACAGCGGTCGCATGCGTTCCCCGCGGCCCGCCGCCAGAATCATGACCTTTAAACTCATGCGCCCTCCGTCAGCTTGAGCTCTCGCAACAACGCATTCAACGCTTGCAGTTCCGGGTAGCGAGCGCCCACCGCTTGCACGTAACCCAAGGTGCGCGGAATATCGTTCAAGTAGCCGGGCTTGCCATCGCGATGATTGAGTCGGGCAAAGATGCCGGTGGCCTTGAGATGACGCTGGACGCCCATGAGGTCGAACCAGCGGAGAAACTGGTTGTCGTCATCGCCCACCGGTATGCCGGACTGCAGCGCCAGGTCGTGATAGCCCTTGCACCCAGTCCTCGACCCGTTCGCGCGGCCAGGCGATGTAGCAGTCGCGCAACAGCGACACGAGATCGTAGGTCACCGGTCCCCGGACCGCATCCTGAAAATCGAGGATGCCGGGGTTGTTGCGATCGGTCACCATCAGGTTGCGTGAATGATAGTCGCGGTGCACCCACACCCGCGGCTGCGACAACGCGGCGCGCGCCAGAATCGTAAACGTCTCATCCAGCGCCGCCTGCTGCCCGGCAGTGAGTTTCAGCCCCAAATGACGTCCCAGATACCATTCGCGAAAGATCTCCATTTCACGCTGGAGCAGCGTCTCATCATAGTCCGGCAGGAATTTCCCGGCGGCCTGAGTGAAACTGCCGGCCTGCAAGACCACCAGCGCCCCCATGGCATCGCCGTACAACCGCTCCACGGTCTGGTCGCTCAGGTGCCGCAGGTAGAGTTGGTCGCCCAGATCGGAAATGAGGAAAAATCCCTGATCGTGGTTTTCCTCCAGGACCTCCGGCACGTTCAGTCCCAGCTCATGGAAACGGCGGGCAATCGCCACGTAGGAATGCATGTCGCCCTTGTCCGGCGGCGCGTCCATGGCAATAAGACTTCGTTGTCCCGCGGTAATCCGGAAATAACGGCGAAAGCTCGCGTCCGCCGAGGCCGGACGGATGTCGAACCGGCCGGCTCCGAGCACCCGCGCGATCCAGTCCTTGAGTGCGTCAAGACGTGTGTCCAAGTGCGGCCTTGCGAATGTCGCCCGCGCGGGCGGAAAAGCTTGATGGGGGATACATAGTATGCAATTTTATGTCACCCATCATAAAACAATGACACTCTGGTTCCCATGCCTCTTGTGCATTCCGCCCGTGTTGCCCTGTGCCTGATCGTCGTCGTGGCAGCGGGATGGAGCCCGGCGGCACGGTCTGTGGAAGAAGGCATCTGCCCGGAGCGGCCTCCTCGCCTGTCCACCGCCAAGAAACCTCGCCCGCCGGCCGCCGAGAATCTACCGACAGACATACGCGCGCAGGAACTGCGTTCGGCGCAGGGTGGTTTCAGCGAGTTCGCCGGGAACGTGGAAATGCACCGGGGCGATCAATCCCTGACCGCCGATCAACTGCGCTACGACGAGGCCACGGGTCAGGCGGATGCCACCGGCAACGTCACCCTCAAGGATTCCGCCCGCTCGTATTATCAGACACAGGAGACACAGCTTAATCTTGAATCGCGCATCGGTTATGCCGGCCCCAGCACCTTCCGCCTGGAGAACGACAGCGCCCGTGGCGATGCGCAGCACATCGACTTCAAAGGGCCAGACCTGACGATTCTCAAGCGGGCACGCTACACCACCTGCGCGCCGGGCCAGGACGACTGGTTTCTGAAAGTGCGCGAACTGAAGCTCGACACCCAGGAAGATATCGGCACCGCCTATGACGCTTCGGTCAATTTTTTCAATGTGCCGGTTTTCTATCTGCCCTATCTCAATTTTCCGATATCGGATGAACGCAAGTCGGGATTTCTGGCTCCGCGCCTGGGCCACTCGAGCCAACGCGGTCTGGAGATCGCCGCTCCTTATTACTTCAATCTCGCGCCGAATTACGACGATACCCTGATACCGCAGTATATGAGCAAGCGCGGCTTGCAACTGCAAAATCAGTTTCGCTACCTGACCCGACACTCGGAAGGGAAGTTCGATCTCGAGGCGCTCCCAAACGACCGCATGGCTAACGATGACGACCGTACGGCAGTTACTTATCAGCACAAGCAGGTCTTCAGTCAGTTGTGGTCGGGCAAAATAGACGTGCGACATGTGTCGGATGATAATTATTTCAACGATTTCGGGGATAACATCGGCATCACCAGCCAGACGCACCTGCCGCAGAACGCCGAGGTCGACTACCGCGGCCCGATGTGGAACTTCAGCGCTCTCGCAGCGGAATATCAAACGATCGACCCCACCGTCGCGGTGACCGACCGTCCTTACGCACGGCTGCCGCAATTCAACCTTGCTCTCAATCGGCCGGTTGAACCCAACCGGGTAAATTATTACTTCGATAGCGAGGCGGTGAATTTTGAGCGCAGTGCAAGTGTTACCGGCGAACGCTTGAACCTGTACCCCGCCGTGAACCTGCCGCTTTCAAACAGCTATGGTTTTCTCATCCCCAAATTGGGCGTGCGGCAAATCTCCTACCATCTCACGGACGCCCCCGATGCGACACCGGCACTGACAAGGGGGGTATTCAGCCTCGATAGCGGGCTGATCTTTGAGCGCGACTCACGCTGGGGCGAACGCCTGTACACGCAAACTCTCGAGCCGCGCCTGTACTATCTCTACATTCCGGCCAAGGGCCAGGACGGCTTGCCCAATTTCGATACCACCGTCCCGGACCTGAGCTTCTCCAACCTGTTCCGCGACAACCGCTTCGTTGGCGGCGACCGCATCGGTGACTCCAACCAGATCACCGCGGCGCTGACCACGCGGTTCCTCGACGAGAAGGACGGCGCCGAACGCGGACGCGCGAGCATCGGCAGGATTTATTACTTCGCCGACCGGCAGGTCAACCTGCCGCCGGGGACGAACGGGGCGGCCTTCTCCGACATCTTCGGCGAGGCCTCCGCCACCCTCGCCAGCCACTGGCATGCCCGCTCCACCGTTCAATGGAACGGGATTGACGATCGTTTCCAGAAATACAACTACTACTTCCAGTACAACCCGGCCAAAAACCGCATCGTGAATGTCGGCAGGCGGTTTTCCCGCGACGACCTCGATCAGACGGACATCTCCACCGAGTGGCCGCTCGCGGGGCGCTGGACATTCCGGGCGCGCTCGTTGTATTCACAACGCGACCACCGCAACGTGGACAGCTACGCCGGCGTGGAATACGGCGCCTGCTGCTGGGCACTGCGCGTCGTGGGCACCCGGCGGCTTTTGGTCGACACAACCAATAACAACGCCGCCACCCAGAACACTTCGATCATGTTCGAATTGGAACTGACCGGTCTGTCCAAGTTTGGCCGCATACCGGACAGCCCGCTGCACCAAAGCATGTTTTCCTTCCCCTCACCATCCACGGCGCCACAGGCCACCGTTCCCTAGCGCCACCGCCCTAGGGGCATGAGCGCTATCGACAATAGTGGCCAGGCGGCTCAGAGTTGGCGCTTCATCAATATGACGGCTTTGCGTCTCGTCCGAAGCCGTTG
This sequence comes from uncultured Gammaproteobacteria bacterium, assembly GCA_963750625.1. Lineage (GTDB taxonomy): Bacteria > Pseudomonadota > Gammaproteobacteria > Acidiferrobacterales > Sulfurifustaceae > Sulfuricaulis. Next base: position 8,074 of record CAVVRV010000013.1, read on the forward strand.
CGCCACGGGAGCCGGCAGCTAGTTCATGTTATCCTAGCGTTACTCCGGTACCGCGCCGGAGTGTCGGTCATTGATATGAATGACAAGACGAGCGAAGCAGGGCTACCCATTTTATGACGAGACGAGCGAAGCAGGGCTCCATTTAAATCCCTATTGGAAACCATGCATCTTGTTGCCAAATCCACCGCGCCCAGAAATGCGATACTCGGGCTGCTCCTGTTGTTGCTGCCGTCGATCATGGCGGCCGCTCCCGCACCCTCAAATGTCTCCGGGAAGATCGACCGCATCCTGGTCATTGTCAATGACGACGTGATCACTGAAACCGAACTGGCGAATCGTCTCTTGGAAACCAAAAAACAACTCACTCTCGAAAAAATCAAAACACCTCCGGACGACATACTCCGGAAACAATTGCTCGACCGGATGGTGCTGGAGCGCCTGCAGCTCCAGCTCGCCGTACAGACCGGGATTCGTGTAGGCGAATCCGATGTGGATCAGGCGATTGAAACCATCGCCCGGCGTAATAACTTGAGCCAAGAAAATTTCCTCAAGGCCCTGGCGAAGAGCGGCATGGATGTCGACGCGTTCCGTGCCCAAACCCGCGACCAGTTGACCATCCAGCATCTGCTCGAACGCGAGATTAGTAACCGCGTTAACGTGACCGATAGCGAGGTCAGCCACTTTTTGGAAAATCCGCAGAGCCGGGCGGACATGGATGTTACCTACAATCTTTCGCACATCCTGATCGGCATTCCCGAATCGGCCTCGCCCGAGGCAATTCAGGCGGCAAAAAAGCGCGCCGATGATATCCTGCGTCAGTTGAAAGCGGGGGCCGATTTCGAGCAAATCGCCGTCAGCTATTCCCAGGGGGCGGACGCCCTCAAGGGTGGCAGTCTCGGCTGGAAAAAACCGGGCGAGCTGCCCGAACTGTTTCTGAGTGCGCTCAGCAGCTTATCACCAGGCGGCATCAGCGAAATCCTCCGCAGCCCCAATGGATTCCATATCCTGAAGCTGAACGACAAGCGCGGCGCGGCGCAGGCCGAGGCCGTGACCCAGACTCATGTGCGTCACATTCTGCTGCGGACGAGCGAAATCCAGTCACTGGAGGACGCCCGCCAAAAGCTGCTCAACCTGCGCGAGCGCGTCGAGAACGGCGATGATTTCGCGGCGCTGGCGCGCGCGCATTCCGAAGATACCGGCTCGGCCGCCAACGGCGGAGATCTCGGCTGGGTCAATCCCGGCATGATGGTGCCGGAGTTTGAAAAAGCCATGAACTTGCTCATGCCGAACCAGCTGAGCCAGCCGGTACGCACGTCATTCGGACTGCATCTCATCCAGGTGCTCGACCGGCGCACCCACGATATTACCCAGGAACGTATGGAGGCCGCTGCCCGACAGCAAATCCACGCGCGCAAGGCCGATGAACGCTACGAGCAATGGGCACGGCAATTGCGCGACGAAGCTTTCGTGGAATACCTCGTGAGTGAGGAATAAGGGGTGAGGAGTAAAGAGCAAAAGGAATTATCGAACACGCCCCTCGCCCCACGCCTCACGCCCCACGCTCCCGTCATCGCCCTCACCCCCGGCGAGCCTGCTGGTATCGGGCCGGATATTGCCGTACGTCTCGTCCAGCAAGCGCCGGCCTATACACTGGTTCTGATCGCCGATCCCGCCATGCTGGAAGCGCGGGCACAACAACTGCATCTGACATTCGTCACGCGCCAATGGAAGGGACGCGATGCCGCGGGTCCAGGCGTTTACGTGCTGCCGGCAAAGGCGAAACATCCCGTCAAACCCGGCCAACTGGATGTCGCCAACGCTCCCTACGTGATCGAAACACTGAGAACCGCCGTCGCCGGCTGCCTGCGCGGCGAGTTCGACGCACTCGTCACCGGGCCGGTGCACAAGGGCATCATCAACGACGCGGGTATCGCCTTCACCGGCCACACCGAATTACTCGCCGCGCAGAGCGGCGCGGCACAGCCGGTGATGATGCTCGCCTGCCCCGGTCTGCGTGTGGCATTGGCCACGATTCATCTTCCGCTCGCGGCGGTGCCGGGCGCGATCACGCGCGAGCGGTTGACGGCAGTGCTCGAAGTGTTGCACGACGATCTGAAGCAGAAGTTCGGCATCGCCGACCCGCGTATTCTGGTCTGCGGCCTGAACCCCCATGCCGGCGAATCCGGGCATCTGGGGCGCGAGGAAATCGAGGTGATCGAACCGGTGCTCCGGGATTTGTCGGCACGAGGGATGCGCCTGCGCGGCCCGGTACCCGCGGACACCGCCTTCATCCCGGCGCAGCTCGCGGACACGGACGCGGTACTCGCCATGTATCACGATCAGGGCCTGCCGGTGCTGAAGCACCACGACTTCGCCCATGCCGTGAACATCACGCTCGGTCTGCCGTTCGTGCGCACCTCGGTGGACCACGGCACGGCACTGGAACTCGCCGGCACCGGCCGCGCTGACTCCACGAGCCTGAATGCCGCGATCGAGACGGCGCTTACGCTGGCAAGCAAAAAACAATAGACAGGATTCACAAGAATCTTCAGGATTTACAGGACTTTTTGATAAAGTTTTTGATTTAATCCTGTTAATCCTGCTTAATCCTGTAAATCCCGTGAAATTTTCGTTTGCATGAGTTCCCCTCATCCCAAAAAGCGCTTCGGCCAGCATTTCCTGCACGATCGGAATGTCGTTGGGCGTATCGTCGCGGCACTGGCGCCGCAGGCCGGCGACCATGTGGTCGAGATCGGTCCGGGCACGGGCGCGCTGACGCGCGAACTGCTAGCGCGCGTGACGCATCTCGACGCCGTGGAACTCGACCGCGATCTGATTGCGCACCTCGAATCCGACTTCCCGCGCGAGCAGCTGACACTGCACCAGGGCGATGCGCTGAAATTCGACTTCTGTGCGCTCGCGCCTGCCGGCAACCAGTTACGGGTGGTCGGCAATCTGCCATACAACATTTCCACGCCACTCCTGTTTCATCTGCTGGATCAGTCCGGATGCATCAAGGACATGCTGTTCATGCTGCAGAAGGAAGTGGTGGAGCGGCTGCGCGCGGCGCCGGGCGGAAAGGATTACGGGCGCCTCTCGGTCATGATTCAGTACCGCTGCGCCGTGGAGAAACTCTTTGACGTCGCGCCCGGCGCCTTCACGCCGCCACCGAAGGTGGATTCCGCCGTCGTGCGTCTCGTGCCGCATACCACCCCGCCCGTGCCGGTCGACGACCCCGCACGGTTTGCGATGCTGGTGCGCGCGGCCTTCGCCAGCCGCCGCAAGACCCTGCGCAATAACCTGAGGGGATTGCTGAGCGTGGAGGACATGCTCGCCCTGGGTATTGACCCGGTCCGGCGCGCCGAAACGCTCTCGCTCGCCGAATTCGCTTCACTCAGCAACGCGGAACCGAGATGATCACTTTATGGAATTTTTCGCCATCGCCGACAAGCGAATTGATATGGAGGCGCGTGGTAAGCAGTTTAAGCAACGCTGTGGTTATGCCGTTTTTTCCAATTCCACCATTTTCATTTCAATCCACTCTTCCGCCTGTTTTATGATCGCCTCCGCCGTCTGGCTGCGGGGGTCGATTACCGGGCCGATAACGACGCGCACGGTGCCGGGGCGCTTGAGGAAACCGCGCCGCAGCCAGAACGAGCCGGCGTTATGCGCCACCGGCACCACCGGGTAACCGGTTTCGGCCGCCAGCACCGCGCCGCCCATGGCGTAGCGCTTGCGCGTACCGGGCGCCACGCGCGTGCCCTCCGGAAACACCACGACCCAGATGCCGGATTGCAGGCGTTCGCGCCCCTGTTCGATAACCTGCTCGATCGCCTTGCGGCCCGCGCTCCGGTCGATCGCAATCGGCCGCAGCAGCGCCAGCGCCCAGCCGAATAGGGGAATCCACAGCAATTCCCGCTTCAGCACCCAGGTTTGCGGCGGAAAGATTCCCTGGAAGGCGATCGTCTCCCAGGCCGACTGGTGTTTCGACAGAATGATCGCCGCCCCCGCGGCAGATGCTCGCGTCCTTCCACCCGGTAATCGAGTCCACACAAATGCTTCAGCACGATCAACTGGAATCGCGCCCAGGCGCTGATCAGACGATAGCGGAGCGCAAATGGCAGAACAACGGTCGGCAGCATGAGCGGGGCGTAGACCGCCGCCGACAGCAACATCACGACATTAAACAGGAGAGAACGGAGCAGGACCAAGTCAGTTCGCGGGCAGTTTGCCGGAGAGGAGATTATCGGTGAACGCCGCCAGATCCTCGAACACGGGGACGTCCGCCAGCGCCTTGCTTTTCTTCTGGGTGCGCTTGCCCTTGCCGGTGCGCACCAGCACCGGACGCGCCGAAACCAGACGCGCCACGATGATATCCCGCTCGCTATCCCCCACCGAATAAACGCCGCTCAGGTTCACCTTGAGCCGTTCGGTGACTTCCTGGTACAGGCCGGGCTGCGGTTTGCGGCAACGGCAGTTGTCCTCGGGCCGGTGGGGACAGAAGAAAATGGCGTCGATCTCGCCGCCCTTGGCGCGCACCGCCTCGAGCATCTTGGAGTGAATGCGCCCGAGCATGTTCATGTCGAACAGCCCGCGGCCAACGCCGGACTGGTTGGTGACGACCACGACCTTGTAACCCTCGCGATGCAGGCGCGCGATCGCCTCGAGGCTGCCGGGGATCGGCACCCACTCCTCGGGCGACTTGATGTATTCGTCCGAGTCGTGATTGATGACGCCGTCGCGGTCGAGGATGACGAGCTTCATGTGTCGCGGAACTCCGAGACGCGGATGCGGCCGTTGATCATGCGCGATTCGCGGCTTTCCACTTTCTTCATTTTGTCCCAAAACGCCTGGCGCAGATCGAAATCGGCGGCGATGGCCGTGCCGAGAAGCAGGATGAAAAGATCGGCGCATTCCTCGGCCAGATGCTCTTTCGATTTTCCCTTGGTCACGCAGGCCGATATTTCGCCGAGCTCTTCGGTCATCAATGCCACGCGATAGGCCAGTTCCTCGCCACCGGTTTCGCGGAAACGGTGCTTGTCGTGAAACGACTGTACTGTCGCAAGCATGTCCTGGTAGGAATCCTTGTTGACGCGCTCCTTTCCTGGAGCGCGCCCTGCGGGCGTCCTTCGTGCGCCCAATTTCGTTCCAGACGAAATTGTCATACTTCCTCCTCAGCTTTGCAGCCGCGAAATATCCGCAACGTTCAAAAACAGGTTGCCGAGCCGATTGAGCAAGGCCAGGCGATTATCGCGCACGGCAACGTCATCCACCATTACCATCACCTTGTCGAAAAACTCATCCACCGCCGGGCGCAGCCCGGCCAGGCGTTTGAGCGCCTCGGTATAATTACCCGCCTTGAACAGCGGCGCCACCTGCGCTTCCAGCGTCTGTATCGCCTCGGAAAGTTTGCGTTCCGCCGGCTCGGCCAAGCGCCCGGTGTCCACTTTGTCGGAGGGTGTCCCGCCGGCTTGACGCAGGATATTACGGATGCGTTTGTTGGCCGCGGCCAGCGCTTGCCCCTCGGGCAGCGCGCGGAATTCCTTGAGCGCCTTCAGGCGCGGCAGCACCTGATCCAGACGCGTGGGCGCGAGCGACACCACGGCGTCGATCTCGTCCGGCTCGAAACCCTTTTCTTTCAAATAAGGCTTCAGGCGTTCGAGCATGAAGCCATGCAAATCCTGCACGACGGTGTCGGCAATAACGCCATTCGGAAACTGGCTGCGCGCGCTGGCTAACAGGTCTTTCACATC
>CAVVRV010000014.1:0-11422 GCA_963750625.1 uncultured Gammaproteobacteria bacterium
TTTGTGCTGGCTCTGGCGGCGACGCATCGCGTGTTTCCGCTGTCGCGCCTCTCCTATACGCTGATTTTTGTCTTTCTTCTGCTGCATGAAATAGGCGCGCACTACACTTATGCCAAGGTACCGTACGACGAAGGTTTCAACTTGCTCTTCGGCTTCAGCCTGAATGAGGCGCTGGGTTTCGAACGCAACCACTTCGACCGCGCGCTTCATTTTGTTTACGGATTGCTGCTGGCGTACCCGGTCCGTGAGGTATTTATCCGCATCGCCACGGTGCGCGGCTTCTGGGGTTATTTCCTGCCACTGGACATCACCATGTCGACCTCCATGCTGTTCGAGCTGTTCGAGTGGGGCGCGGCCGAATTTTTCGGCGGCGATCTCGGCGTGGCTTACCTCGGCACACAGGGCGATGTCTGGGACGCGCACAAGGACATGGCGCTCGCCAGCCTGGGGGCGTTGATCGCCATGCTGGTGACCGCGGCGATCAATCTGAGCCTGCAGCGGGACTTCGCGGCCGAGTGGAGCGAAAGCCTGCGCGTGAAGATTTTCCGGCCGCTGGGTGAAAACGCGATCAAGCGCATGCGGCGTAAACGCCGGAGCTGATGCATTTCCTGCCGGACCGACGCGGCGCGGGGCCGCGGTGGAAGTGCGGTTGTAATAAAATACTTTTCTCAATGATCTGGAGGTTTCGACACATGAAACGTTTAACGATTTTCACCCTCATCGCCGTTTTCGCGGCCGTTACCACCGGCTGCGCGACCGATGAGTACGGCAATCCGCGGCCCATGACCGACGCCGAGAAGGGCGCGATCATCGGCGCGGCCTCGGGGCGGCCGTTGGTGCGTTGGCCAATAAAGACAACCGCAGCAAGGGCGCGCTGATCGGCGCGGTCGGTGGCGGCATTGCCGGCGGCGCCGTGGGCACTTACATGGATTCGCAGAAACAGGATCTCGAGAAGGTGCTCGCGTCCGAGGTCCAGGCGGGAGCGATTGATATCCAGAAGGTGAACCAGAACAACCTGCTGATCACCATGACATCGCAGACGGCGTTTGATTTCGATTCCACGACGATCAAGCCGGGTTTCTATACCACCATGGACAAGATCGCGAACGTGCTGATTCGTTACGGCAAGACGCACCTCACTATCGTCGGGCACACGGACAACGTCGGCACCAACCAGTACAACCAGACCCTCTCCGAGCATCGCGCCCAGGCGGTCAACGACTACCTGCGCAACAAGGGCGTCCTGGTGCAGCGGCTCGAGTTCCTCGGCCGGGGCGAGACCGCGCCGCGCGCCGCCAACACCACCGAGGAAGGGCGCCGCCTCAACCGGCGCGTGGAGATCATCGTCGAACCGATCGTCGCCGAAACCCAGAATCAGGCGCCGGGATAAGTCACGCGAGCCGGTTTTGCAGGACGCCTGCGCACGCCTTGTGCCAAGGTTTGCAATTTCCATGTCCGTCAATAGCGTTTTCGATTCTTGGACGGGTTTTTAAGCTCTCTGGCAGCGCTCATAATCGGGCATTTCAGAGCTGGCTTGGATGTGAAAACATAAGCCCATGACCGGTTTCATATTACGTCTGCTTATCGTCGCGCTCGGGCTGTGGCTGGCCTCGGAGTGGGTGCCTGGCATCGAAGTAAAGGGCGTGTGGACGCTGCTTGGCGCGGCGCTGATGCTCGGGATCGTCAACGCCATCGTGCGACCGTTGCTCGTGATCCTGACGCTCCCGATCACGGTATTGACGCTCGGATTATTTCTGCTGGTCATTAACGCGGGCATGCTGGGGCTGGTCGCGTGGCTGTTCGACAACTTTACCATCGCGGACTTCGGATCGGCGTTGCTTGGATCAATCGTCGTGAGCCTGACCGGCTGGGCTGCGTCTTACTTCATCGGTCCGCGCGGGCGTATTGAAGTCATCGTCGTGCGCCATCGACGATAGCGATTCCTGCATTGCCTCGAATTGAAGAAGAACTGATCCAAGGGCGTCTGCCCGGCGCGGCGGTTCGCTGGTTACGTGTTTCGCTCGACGGTTTCGCGCGCCGCGCCGGTGGCGCGTGCATCCCGCGTTTCGCGCTCGACCGTTCCCCGCTCCGCGACGGCGCGTTCGCCCGCTTGCTCGAAGCGCAGGAACTCCTTGACCCTGGCGTTGGCGGCGCGGGCGCAGGCCAGTGATGGCGGCTTTTGATTCCAGCCCCAGTAATCGGAATGATCCGCGTCGGGATTTTCCTGCTGCGTGAGTTTGACGGGCGCGACGGCGTCCGCCCAGAACTCATGGCCGAGCGCCGTCGGAAAAAAACCCTCGCTGCCCGGCGCCGCGGTCTGACCGAGCGGAAAGGCGTAGGCCAGCACCTTGTCGTTGGACGAGTACAGGCTCAGGCCCGCGTCGGTCAATACCGTGTCGATGGCGTCGCGCAGCTTCTGCTTGTCGGGTCGCGGTTCGAGCATGAAGGTGGGCACCGCTCCGGCCATCAGCACCACGCGGCCGACGGTGATATCGCTCTTGCCGCGTAACGCCTTGAGCAGTTCGAGCGTCAGGCGGCAGCCCATGGAATGCGCGACGATGTCCACCTGTTTGTGGCCGCTTTCACGCGCCGCGCGCGCGAGCGTGTCGGCCAGCGCCGCGGCGGTCTGACGCGCGCGCTCGATGCTCCACGGGTAGAAAAGCGGCGAGACCACGCCCCAGTCGGCGTCGCCCGGCCAGTAAATCTGAACCAGGCGTCCGCCCGCGACGGGCGAGTCGTCGTCGAGCTTGGCCAGTTCTCGCTGCAGCGCCTCGAATCCGCGGTAGGCGTCCTCGCTGGCCTTGAGATCGTTGTTGTAGCCGTGGATCAGGAGCAGCAGATGGCGCCGGCCGGTGAGCGCGCGGTACTCCGGTTCGGACGGCTCGGGTTTGACCTCGCCGCCCTGGGGACGCTGGCGGAAGGACAGCCTCGCGGTCGGTTCGAGCGCCACGCGATTATCGCCGCGCGCGCAGACTGGTGAGCGCGCTGACCACGTCTTTGGCGAACGGCGCGACCAGGCCACCCAGCAGCGACAGCAGCACGACCAGCTCCGGGCTCGGAGGGGATTTCTGGTTCAGCAGGACCCAGGCGAGCAGCGCGCCACCGCCGGCCACCGACCACAGCTGGTTGAGGCGCGCCCAGGCGAATTCGATTTCGTTCTGCAGCACGTCGAGCTTGCGGCTCACCAGGTTGCCGAGCCGGGCGCGCGCCTGCGCCGCGCCGCGCGCCTGCATGTCGTCCGCGACGCTCGCCTTGCGTGGACGGCCTTCCATGCGTTCCGCGCTGAAGCGGCGCCACACTTTGGCGTCGTCGCCTCCCTCCCGCAGCTCACGTACCTGGGGCATGGCGGCAATGAATTCATAGAACGCGGGATACTTCGAGGGGAAATCCAGCGCCACGTTCGCCGCCGCCTGTACCTGGCCCATGAGTTTCGCGGTCGGCTGGTCGTAAAGCACATTGGCGTTCCGCGGGCCCGCCTGCCGCCAGCAGCATGAGCTGCTGGTAAGCAGCTTTCGAATCGGGCGCAGTCGCCAGCCAGCGCTCGAGGCGGCGGCGGTGAAAATGCCGGCGCCAGTACGTCACGCTCTTGATGAGTTCCAGCAGCGCCATGGCGATGGTGCCGATGGCGGCGAGCAGCAGAGCGTAGTCGAGAATTTTTCCGGAAAAGCTTTCTACGGTGACAGCGATGGTGCTGGTATCCACGGTGGGCAACCTCCTGTAAACGGAATCATGTTTTTATGTCCAAGTCGCGTCGCGGCGACGCGTATGAGATTATTGCGGCGGCATGAATCTCCTTGAACATGTCTGGTGGGTTGTTATTCTCCCGGCCCGGGATCGAAGCCGTCAAGCCGCCGCAATAATCAGAAATCATTAATGATCTTCGTTATTGACCCGGCACGCCCATGCCATCACGAATACCCAGTAATGTCTATCATGACCTGCCTTCGTTCAAGAACAGTCGTGCCGGGTCAATAACTGCTTCAGGCAGGGATAAGGCAAGCAGACGGTTCGGTCTTTGCTAATTCACATGAGCGGCAGCTCAGTTTAGCCAGCATGACGTTGAACCGTCTATCCGTGTCGGCACCGTGGATGATAAAGTGTTGCACAGAGGTATCGGACGATGGCAAACCAGTTGAGTCTGGGATGAGAGTGAGTTTGATGTTCTGTGCCGACAAAAACCCGATTTTCCGGGCGCTGCTGGCGATTATGCTGGTGTTGGGCGCGGCCGCGGCGCGGGCCGATCCGGCCGAGCCGTGGCTGAAGGGCCTCGCGAGCCTGGTCGTCCCGGGCGCGGGGCAGGCGAGTAACGGCGACTACGGCGAGGCGGCGCTGCACTTCGGCGTCTTCGCGGTGTCGGTCTATGGCGTGATCCGTTACCAGGACAAGAGCGACTACCTGGATGCGGACCAGCGCTACGACGAAGACAACAACCGCGAGTTCATCAACAAGACGACACTGCGCTACGACTACGCCGCCAGGCTCGCGACCGACATGGCGCTTTATTCCGGCTACGCGGCCTATCGCGACGCGCGTCAACGCGACAACAGCGGATTTCGCACGCCGGCCCCGCGCGAGTCGCTCGGCGACCTGGCCAAGGCGCCGTTCTCCTTCGATTATCTCTCGCGCCCCACGACCTTTATCCCGCTCGCGCTCGAGGCGGCCGTGCTGTATCACGAAAAAGACAGCAAGGATGCCTACGGCATCTATCGCGCCAATGACGTGAGCGAGCGCGATCTGCATGTCTTCAATCTAACCGCGAACGAGATGACCGCGGTGGGCGAGGAGGCGTTCTTCCGCGGCTTCCTGAACAACGAGTTCAGCAGCCGCTACGGCGACGGCGCCGGCCTCGTGACGTCCTCGGTGATCTTCGGGCTGGCTCACACCGGCCAGGGCCAGACCGCCAATGCGCTGCAGGCGACGGCGGCGGGTTTTTATTTCGGCTGGCTGCATCAGAAAAACGACTACGCGACGGGCGAAGGCGCGGCGTTGCACTACTGGTTCAACGTGCTCGCCGGCGCTGCGGCGATCCACAATGGCGGCAGCGCGGAGCTCCTGCATATCCAGTTGCCGTTTTAAACACCGGTTACAGCAGCACGTGTTCGATACCGCCCTGCTTGGCCCGGGCGATGAAATCCTGCGCCCAGGTTTCGCCCATTTTCAGCCGCGCCAGTTCGACCACGATGTAGTCGGTGTCGAGGCCGGTGCTGTCGGCATAGCGCGCCAGTCCCTGCTGGCAGGCCGGGACAGGAGGTGAGCATTTTCACGTTGCCGCCGCGGGCGCGGGCGTTCGCCGGTCAGTTGCGCGATGCCCTTGTGTATCTCCTCTTCCTTGCGGAAACGCACCTGTGTGGCGATGTCCGGGCGCGACACCGCGAAGGTACCGGCCTCGCCGCAGCAGCGGTCGGACAGCAGCACCTCCTGCCCCATTAGCTCGCGGCCACCTTGATCGGCGCGTAGGTCTTCATCGGCGTGTGGCAGGGGTCGTGGTAGAGGTATTGCACGCCCGGCACGCCGTCGAGCTTGACGCCCTTTTCCATCAGGTATTCGTGGATGTCGAGCAGGCGGCAGCCGGGGAAGATCGTTGCGAACTGGTATTTCAGCAACTGGTCCATGCAGGTGCCGCAGGACACGATCACGGTCTTGATGTCGAGGTAGTTGAGCGTGTTGGCGACGCGGTGGAACAGCACCGGTTGTCGGTGGAGATCTGGTGGCCCTTGTCGGTGTCACCGGCCGAGGTCTGCGGATAGCCGCAGCACAGATAGCCCGGTGGCAGCACCGTCTGCGCGCCGACCTCGTAGAGCATGGCGAGGGTGGCCAGTCCGATCTGGCTGAACAGCCGCTCCGAGCCGCAGCCGGGAAAGTAGAACACGGCCTCCGATTCGTCGTTGACCTTGCGCGGGTCGCGCAGGATGGCGACCTGCTTGTTGTCCTCGACGCCGAGCAACTGGCGCATGGTCTGCGACGGCAGAGCCGGCCGGCAACGGGCTTCTTCACGAACTGGATGACCTGCGCGACGATCGAGGTGCTGCCCGGTGGTGGCCGCGGGTCGCCGTTCGCGGCGCAGCAGAACGGCTTGCTCGCAGGCGGTAGCCGAGCCGCTGCGCCGCATAGCCCCAGTCGATCAGGAAGCGGCGCATCAGCTTGACGGTCGCGGGATCGGTGACATTGAGGAAGGCCATCGACGCCTAGGTGCCGAGGCTCAGGCGTTTCTTGCCGCGGGCGCGCAACAGGTTGCGCATGCGGATCGTGACATCGCCGAAGTCGATGTCCACCGGGCAGGGGCTTCGACACTTGTGGCAGACGGTGCAGTGGTCGGCGACGTCGTTCAGCTCGTCGAAGTGGCGCAGCGAGATGCCGCGCCGCGTCTGCTCCTCGTACAGGAACGCCTCGATGATCAGACCGGTGGCGAGAATCTTGTTGCGCGGCGAGTACAGCAGGTTGGCGCGCGGCACGTGCGTGGTGCACACCGGTTTGCACTTGCCGCAGCGCAGGCAGTGGCGGATCTCGTCGTTGAGTTCGCCGAGCTCGCTCGCTTCGAGAATCAGCGCCTCCTGTTGCACCAGGCGCAGCGACGGCGTGTAGGCGCGCGTCAGGTCGCGCCCGGCAGGAGCTTGCCGCGATTGAAGTGCCCGTGTGGATCGACCTCGTGCTTGTAGCGCGCAAACGCCGTCGATCTCCGGCGCTCAGGTAGTGGAGCTTGGTGATGCCGATGCCGTGCTCGCCGGAGATCACGCCGCCCAGCGACACCGCCAGCGCCATCACCCGGTCGACGATGCGGTCGGCCTCGTGCAGCATGGCGTAGTCGTTGGAGTTGACCGGGATGTTGGTGTGCACGTTGCCGTCGCCGGCATGCATGTGCGTGGCGACGAACAGGCGGCTGGCGCGGATCCGGCGTGGATCTCGTCCAGCCGCCGGCGCACGCGTCTCGAGTTCGCCGCCGGGGAAAATCTTCTTGAGCGGCCGCTCGACCTCGCGGCGGTAGGAGATGCGCAGGTCGCGCCGCAGCGAGCAGGTCGAAGAAGCTGTCGCCCGGGCGCAGCCTGGCGCGTCGGCGTCGTCGAGCAGCCGCGGCGTTGCGTTGCGCGTCGGCGTCGAGGTTCACCAGGATCGCGCGCCAGCGCGTGCGCACCTCGGTCAGGTGCTGGCGCGCGTCGCGTTTCTTGGATTCGAGGATGGCGTCGCCCTCGGCGCTGCGTTCGGCCTCGGGGTCCGGCGCAGCTCCGGCAGGTCGCCGGCCAGGTAGTCGAGCACCGCGTCGATCATGCGCAGCTTGTTTTGCGTGGATTGCTCGATGTTGATGCGCTCGATGCCCTCGGCTGTATTCGGCCAGGCGTTCGAGCGGGATGACCACGTCTTCGTTGATCTTGAAGGCGTTGGTATGCGCGGCGATGGCGGCGGTGCGCGCGCGGTCCGCCCAGAAACGCCGGCGCGCCTCGGGACTGACGGCGATGAAACCCTCGGCGTCGCGCGCATTGGCCAGCCGCACCACGTGCGAGGCGGCGCTCGGCCACGGCCTCCTCGTCGTCGCCGGCGATGTCCACCAGCAGCACCATCTTCGGCCGCTCGCGCCGCGCCGCCTTGGTGCTGTAGTTCACGGCGCGCACGTAGCGCTCGTCGAGGTGTTCGAGACCGGCCAGCAGCACGTCGGGTTCGGCGTCCAGATAATTCTTGGTCTCGACGATCGCCGGCACCGCCGGGGTGCAGATCGGCGCCGAAGAATTCCAGGCACACGGTGCGCGTGAAGCGCGGCATGCGGTGCAGCACGAACACCGCCGAGGTGATGAGGCCGTCGCAGCCTTCCTTCTGCACGCCGGGCAGACCGCCGAGGAATTTGTCGGTGACGTCCTTGCCGAGACCGGGTTTGCGCAGCTCGCGCCCGGGCATGCGCAATTCCGCCGGTTCGCCGATGCGCGTGCTGCCGTCGGCGGCATAGCGGGTGAGGCGAAAGCGCACCGTCTCCTGCTCGTGGATCTTGCCGAGGTTGTGATTGAGCCGTTCGACCTCCAGCCACTGCGCGTCCGGCGTGACCATGCGCCACGACACCAGGTTGTCGAGCGTCGTGCCCCACAGCACCGCCTTCTTGCCGCCGGCGTTCATGGCGACGTTGCCGCCGATGGTGGAGGCATCCTGCGAGGTGGGATCGACGGCGAACACATAATCCGATTGCCCGGCGAGCTCCGTGACGCGCCGGGTGACCACGCCGGCCTCGGCGCGCACGGTCGGCACCGGCTGCGCGACGCCTCCAGGGCGCGCATCTCGACCGCGCCCAGGCGCTTCGAGTTTCTCGGTGTTGATGACCGCGGTATCGTCGTACAGCGGCACGGCGCTGCCGGTGTAGCCGGTGCCGCCGCCGCGCGGGATGATGGTCAGCCCGAGATCGATGCAGGCGCGCACCACGTGCGCGACTTCGTCCTCGGTGTCGGGCGTGATGACGACGAACGGCAACTCGACGCGCCAGTCGGTGGCATCGGTGACGTGCGAGACGCGCGCCAGCCCGCCGAAGTCGATGTTGTCGCGGCGCGTGACGCTGCGCCAAACGCCGAGCGCCTTGCGGCGCAGTTCGCTTCTGCGCCGGAAACCAGGCCTCGAACCGGCGCACCGCCGTGCGCGCCGCGTCCTCGAGCCGCAGCGCGAGCTCGTTGCCCTCGGCGCGCGCCACGATCTGATCGAGGCGATGGTGCAGGGCGTGCACCAGCGATTCCCGACGCTTCGGGTTGTCGAGCAGGTCGTCCTGGATGTACGGATTGCGGGTGATGACCCACATGTCGCCCAGCACCTCGAACAGCATGCGCGCCGAGCGCCCGGTGCGGCGTGCGCCGCGCAGGTCGTCGAGCACGCCCCACATCTCCTCGCCGAGAAAGCGGATGACGATCTCGCGGTCGGAGAACGAGGTGTAGTTGTAAGGGATTTCGCGGATGCGCCGGCTGGCGAGCGCCTCGCTGATACCGCCGGGTGTCGCGCTGTTCGGGGAAATGGACATCATGGATAGAGAATAATACGCTTCCTGCCGCCTGCGTGGGGTCCTAATGAAGATGCCGACTCGAAATTATTTTTTGACCGTCGGCGTTACCGATCGCACAAAGCCCTGTTTTTCACAAAGGTATCGACCATGACAACAGCGACCCGTCCGCACACGAAAACCGTTCCACATCACGGCGTGGGGACGCGGGTGCGGCGGCTGCGCTGGACCGCGTTCGCCCTCGTGGCCGTGTCCTACATGTTGGCGTTCTTCCACCGCGTGGCGCCGGCCGCCATCGCTTCCGATCTGCAGCAGACATTCAACGCCAGCGCTGCGGCGCTCGGCGGCCTGGCCGCGACGTATTTTTACGTGTACACCGTGATGCAGATCCCGACCGGCATTCTGGTGGATACCCTCGGGCCGCGCCGCATCGTCACCCTGGGCGGCATCGTGGCCGGCGCCGGTTCGCTTCTGTTCGCCTATGCCGCAACGCTGACCGATGCCTCGATCGGCCGGCTGCTGATCGGGCTGGGCGTGTCGGTGGCGTTCATCTCGCTGCTCAAGCTCAACGCCGCCTGGTTCCACGACCGCCACTTCGGCACCGCGGTCGGGCTCACGCTGCTGCTCGGCAATGTCGGCTCGGTGCTGGCGGCCGCGCCGTTCGCGTGGGTGTTGCAGTTCACGTCCTGGCGCACGGTGTTCGTGGTCCTCGGCGGTGTGTCGTTCGCGACCGCCGTGCTGACCTGGCTGTTCGTGCGCGATCATCCGGGCGAGGCCGGCTTGCCGAGCCTGCGCGAACTGGACGGCGAGGCGGCGCATCCGCGCCACGAGGGCCACTGGTTCGAGGGACTCATGACCGTGCTCCGCAACCGCCTCACCTGGCCGAACTTCTGGATGAATCTCGGTATCGGCGGATCGTTTCTCGCGTTTGCCGGATTGTGGGCGGTGCCGTTTCTGCGGCCGTGTACGGCATGGATCGCGCCGCGGCCACGCAGCACACGAGTCTGCTGCTGGCGGGTTTCGCCGTCGGCGCGATTTCGGTGGGCACGCTGTCCGATCGCGTGGGCCGGCGCAAGCCGGTGCTGATCGCGACCGCTTTCGTTCATCTGCTGTGCTGGTTGCCGCTGGTATTTTCCCTGCCGCTGCCGCGGCTCGCGAGCTATCCTCTGTTTCTGCTCATGGGACTTGAGCGCCGCGAGTTTCACCCTGAGCTGGGCGTGTGTGAAGGAAGTGAACCCGCACGCGCTCTCCGGCATCGCCACCAGCGTGGCCAACACCGGCGTGTTCCTCGGCACCGGCATTCTGCAGCCGCTGGTGGGCTGGACGATAGACCGCGCGGGCCTGGCACAAGGCGCCGCGGCGCAGTACCACGCCGGCATGCTGATCTTCTTTGCCTGTGTCGTGTTCGGATTTGTCGCGAGCCTGCGCGTGCGCGAAACCTATTGCCGATACCTCCGGCACTTAAAGCCTACAAAATTTAATGAGACAGGATTAACAGGATTTTTCAGGTTTACAGGATTAAGGATTTCACAGAAATTCAGTTTTTAGAAATCGAGACCTGGTAATCCTGTTTAATCCTGTAGATCCTGTCTAATTTTCTTGTCGGTCGTTACGCGCGGTCGTGTTTTATCGCGCTCGCAGTGTCTGGCCTGGCAGCCGCAGCCTCCGTCGCAGCCAAGACCCTCCTCGCGCGCGGGTCCGAATTCCGGGTGGCGCGCCGCGTAGCGGCGCGCGAGATGTTGTACCAGGACCCATCCGAGCAGCAACACCAGAATGATCGCGGCGGGAATCAGGTAGCGCAGCATCGGTTTATCCTCCCAGGCCGGCGAAGCCCATGAACGCGAGCGACAGGATTCCGGCCAGCATCACGGTCAGGGCGCCGCCTTGCGCCACGCTCGGGACATTCGCAAGGTGCATCCGCTCGCGCAAGCCCGCCAGCAGGACGATTGCCAGGATATAGCCGCGACCCGCCCCCAGACTGAAGACCAGCGATTGTGCGAGGTCGTATCCGCGCGCGGTCTGGAACAGCGGCGGTGCCAGCACCACGCAGTTGGTGGCGATGAGCGGGAGATCGATCCCGAGCGCGCGGAACAGCGCCGGGGCGTACTTCTTCATCACCATCTCGACCAACTGTACCGTGGAAGCGATGACCACGATGTAGCTGATGGCCGCAGGGAACTCAACGGTCGAAATACGCCAGCGGTAGGTTGGCGCATAGTCGCGCACAGCGACCCACCATGATTACGAACGTGACCGCGATGCCCATGGGCGACGCGGTGTTGTACTTGGCTGACACGCCCAGGTAGAAGAACACAAGCCGAGAACAGGCTCAAGGACGAAGATTGTTGACCAGCACGGCATTGATGAAGATGGTCCACAGCGATTCATCCGATCCCATGGAGTCGGCCTGCCTTCTCGGCGAAACGCCGCGCAGGCGCCGCTTCCCATGACACCCTCCTCGGC
>CAVVRV010000015.1:0-158017 GCA_963750625.1 uncultured Gammaproteobacteria bacterium
TGGGAGTCGCCGCCTCCGGGAAGCGCCCGAGCATCGCGAACAGCGCGTCCTTCCACTCCCGCTTGACGAGCTCGACGAGTGCCCGGTCCATGGCCGCTACCGCCGCCGCCCGCCGCCCCCGCGCATGCCACCGCCGCCGTAGCCGCCGCCGCCGCGGTAGCCCTGGCCGTAGCCGCTGGTGCGAGCGTGGTCGTAGCCCTGGGTCCGCGTCGTGCCGGAGGTGCGCGCGCCGTGCTGCGCGTCGAGCGTCCCCGTCTGCCCACGGTCCTGCACGCCTTCCCAGCTCCCGCCCGGCTGCTGCTGCTCCCAGCCGCCGCCCTCGCCGCGCTTGTAGACGTTCCCGTCGTGGCCCGCGTAGACGTCGTCGCCGACGCGCGCGACGCCGCCCTGCTCGCCTCGCGCCCAGGCCGCCGAGCCCGACTCACCGGAGCCGGTGGTGCCGGAGACCCGGCCCGCCGTGACCTGGTTGCCGGTGTAGACGTTGCCCGCGGTGACACGGCCGCCGCTCGCGCTGCCGCCCGTGCCTGTGTTCACCGTACCGCTCCGGCCGCCGTACGCGTAGTTGCCGCTGTAGACGTTGCCCACCGCGGAGCGCTGGCCGGCCGAGAGGTTCCCGGTCCGCGAGTTGTACGACATGCCGGCGGAGTTCCTCCACGCGTCGCCCGTCCAGGCGTTGTATCCGCCCGAGGTGCGGGTCACGGCCGAGCTCGCGCCCCAGCGGTGGTACACATTGCCCGTCGTCGCCGCCCAGCCGCCGGGCCCCCACACGGCTCCGCCGCCCCACGGCCCCCACGCGGCCCCGCCGCCCCAGTACGGCGGGCGGTAGTACGGGTACGGGTAGTAGTAGCCCCAGCCCACGGGGCCCCACCACGGGTAGGCGCCCCAGCCCCAGCCCACGGTGACGGCGCCCCAGCTCCAGCCGAAGCCGAAGCCATAGGTCCAGCCGGTCCACGGCGTGTACGTCATGCCCACGCCCACGCCGTAGGTGACGGGCGGCCCGTACCACACCGTGCCCACGTAGGGCGGGTAGGAGTAGCCGGTGCCGTAGACCACGGTGTTGTTCGAAACGCAGCTGCCGTAGTAGCCGGGCGTGTAGCCGACGTAGACCGTGTCGGGCTTGGTCTCGTAGATCTTGACGTAGGTCACGTAGTGCATCGGCGAGCTCGGCGGGATCGTGTAGATCACGGTCGGCACCGACGTCGCGACCGACCAAGGGCCGCCCGCGCCCTTCGCCGTGAACCAGACGGCGTTCTGCACCGCAAACCACGAGCTGTCGCTCACGCGGATGATCGGCGTCGCCGTGTTGACGACGTACTGCAGCGTGGTGCCCTCGATTGGAGCCAGCTTCACCTCGCCGTCGAACTTGGGCGGGTCGATCTTCGTCTCCTGGATCTTCACCTCGGCGGTCTGCGGGATCGCGTTGGCGATCAGCGCCTCCTTCGCCTGCGGCGTGCCGGCGACGGCCGCTTTCACGTTCTCCTTCTCGCTGTCGTCCGGGATCTTCGCGAAGTCCACGGGCAGCGCGTTACTCGCCACGTACTCCCAGGGACCGGCGCTAGAGGCGCTCCGGAACCAGCGTCCGGACAGCAGCAGGTACAGCTTCTGGTCCGCGGTGCTCCGCAGCACGTTGCCCGTCGTGTTCTTGACGTACTCGAGCTCGGTGCCGGGGATCTTCACGTACTGCGGCTCACCCTCGGTGACGACGAGCTCGCTCGGCGAGGTGGCGACGAAGATCACCGGCACCTTGCCCGACTTGAGCGAGGGCAGCGTCTTCGCGTCGTTCGGGTTCCCGCCGGGCAGGAAGTCCACCTGGCCCGAGGCCTTGGCGTCCGCGAGCGCACCCTTGAGCTCGGAGCTCTCCTTCTGCACCGTCCAGGGTCCTTCGAGTGTGTCCGCGCCCAGCCAGCCGTCGAAGACCTTCACGAAGTGCTCGCTCTTCTGCCGCAGCAGCAGCACGCGCGTGTTGATCACGCGCTCGAGCTTCGTGTCCTTGACGGGCTGATAGACCGGAGCGCCGTCCACGAGCACGAGGATCGCCGGGCGCGTGGAGAACAGGATCTTCGGCGGGTCGTTCTTCACCGGCACCGCCAGCGCCTGCCGGTCGGCCGCGGCCACCTCGAGCGCCGCGGCCAGGCGGTCGAGTGCTATCTCCTGGAGCGCCGGCTGCACCTCCTTCTCGAGCGCCTGCTTCCAGGCGGCGGCCTTGTCCGCAGCCGACGGGAAGACCGCCTTGGTGAACTGGCGGTCGTACAGCCGGACGATGCGCGCGTCCTTGTCGACGCTCGTGCGCGTGGTGCCCCAGACGACGCCGTAGACGGGAGCCGCCTCCGCGCTCGCCTTCACCGACACGGCGGCCCGGAACTCGACCTGAACGCCGTCCCAGTGGTCCACCTGCGGCTGGTAGATCGTCACCGTGCCGATCGAGGTCTTGACCTCGCGGGGCCAGATGCCGTCGATCGAGGGCTTGGCGCCGGCGCCGAGGGCGAGGGCGGCGCACGCCATCAGGCTGGAGGATCGAGAGCCGAAGCGCATGAGGTCCTTTCGGGGCGGCAGAGCCTCACCCAGGAGGGCGGCGAGTCTGGCAAGCATCAGAGAACATCCCCCGCGTCGCGTCAAGTCGGGGCCTTCAACGCACGCCTACGGCGCTCGGCACTATCCACCGGGCCGGACCCGGCATATAGTCGGTCTACCGCGACCGTCTGGACGCTTGGAGGAACGAGAATGAGCAGACATCGTCTTTTTGTGTTCGGAATCCTGCTTTCGGCACTCGCCATCGCCGCGGGCCCCGCCCTGGCTCAGACCCCGCAGGTTACCCCGCCCAAGCCGACGGTGCCCGAGATCTTCACGTTGATGGGCCAGTATGTGCGCGTCGCCTACAACAACCAGGGCTTCGTCACGCTCGGGTACCGCGCGGTGCAGGAGTCGATCGGCGAGGAGTGGGCCCTGCTCGAGGTCGGGCTCACGATGCGCTCGCCGGCGAAGGACTACACGCTGAAGCGGGAGCATCTCTCGATCAAGACTCCCGACGGGAGCACGATCGGGCTCGCCACGCAGAAGGAGTACGCCGAGGCCGGCTACCTCAGGGCTCTCAACCAGCGCATGCGCGTGATGCGCGACTCGATCAACTACTTCCCGGTAGATGCGAGCCGTGGCTGCTCGATCCAGTTCTACGCGAACCTCGGCGGCGGCGGGCCACAGATCGCCTACGACCAGGTGGAGCTCAGCTCGAACCGCGGCTGCGTCGGGCGTCTCTACTTCCACGTGCCCGGCGGGATCAAGGTCGGCCAGCACTGGCTCGTCGTCAACTTCGGCGAGAGCACCGTCGAGGTGCCGTTCCGGACCCTCACGAAGGAAGAGGCGAAGCAGCTCGAGAAGAGCTGGGAAGACATCAAGAAGGCGCACGACGAGTCGATGAAGTAGCGGCCCTCACCTCGAGACGCCCTCGGGGAGCCCCTCCCACGCCCGGCTCCAGACGGCGAGCACCCGCTCGATGCTCTCGTTGGCGGCCGCGTTCACCACTCGGCGCGACGCGTCCGCGTCGAACCACGCGACCGAGCGGGCGACGCCCTCCGCGAACGGGACTCGCGGCGCGAACTCCGGCACCAGCCTTCGCAGCTTCGAGGTGTCGAAGACGCTGCTGTGGGCCTTGTCGCCCAGCAGGCCGGCTCCGCGCTCCGGAACGACCGCGGCGATGAGCGCGCTCGGCACGTGCACGATCGTCGCACGGGCGCCGGCCGCGTGGGCGATCGTCGCGTAGATCGCGTTCCAGGTGAGGATCTCGTCGGTCGTGATGTGGAAGGCCTCGCCGAGCGCCTCCGGCCGACCGAGCAGGCCGACGAGGCCGACCGCGAAATCGCTGTTGTGCGTCATGCCCCAGAGTGACGTGCCGTCGCCGTGACACACGATCGGGAGGCCGCGGCGCATCCGATCCACGATCGTGTAGTCCTGTCCGCCGAAGCCCGAGGGGATCCAGGTCGGGCCGTAGGTGTAGGACGGCCGAACGATCGTGGTCGGCAGAACCCGCTCCTGGTGAGCGCGGACCACGCGCGCCTCGCACGCGCTCTTGAGCCGCGCGTACTCCCAGAACGGGTTCGCGAGCGGGGCGTCCTCGGTCAGGGGCAGGCGCGCGTTCGGCTTGTCGTAGGCGGCGGCCGTGCCGATGAAGAGGTACTGGCCGGTGCGGCCGGCAAAGGCGGCCGTCGCCAGATCCACCTGCTCCGGCCTGTAGCCGAGGAAGTCCACGACGGCGTCCCAGCGGCCTTCCGCGGCCGCGGCGAGGCTCGAGGCAGAGTCGCGGTCGCCGACCAGGACCTCGACCGCGGGCCCGAAGGGCGAGGGCCGCTGCCCGCGAGTCAGGACCGAGACGCGGTGGCCCCGCGCGAGGGCGAGTTCCACGCAGGCCGTGCTGATGTTTCCGGTCCCGCCGAGGAAGAGGACTCTCATGGCTTGGGGCCGGAGGCGCCCAGCGGGAAGGTCGCGGCCCCGGGCACCAGGTAGGGAATCGGCCAGGTCTCGCGCAGATGCTCGACGGCCTCGGCCCATGCGAACGCCTCGCCGGAAGCGTCCGGCGCGACGAGCGCGACGTCGGGCAAGGCGATCGCCGCCGCTCGCGCCAGGAGCCGGGCGTCTCCGGGGGCGTCGATCGCCACGTTCTGCGCGCCGAGCCGCGCGCGGGCGAAGCGGACCGCGATCTCGACGTCCTCGATCATCTCGAACAGGTACGGCCGTCCGAGGAGCTGCGCGTTGTAGACGTGGTTCGCCAGCACACCGGAGAGGGGGCTCGCGTACGCGGCCTCTTCGTCGGCCGGCGCCAGCGCGGGGTCGTCGATCGAGGCCGCCTTGTAGCGCAGGCGTGACTCACCGAGCCCGCGCGGGTCGAAGGACACCACCTCGTGCCCCTCGGCCAGCCGCGCCTCGACCTCCGCGCCAGTCGTCGCGGCCGAGCTTGCCGCGCGAGCCTCACGCGCAGCAGGAGCGCTCGGCGCGGGCCGCCGTCCCGCGCTGCACGTGCACGCAGCGGCATCACGAGCCCGCCGCTGTGGTGCAGCCGATAGCGATCTGACGACGGCGCCTCCGACGCGGTCGCTTCCGGCCGCCTCCCACGCGATCGCGTCGCGCGGCGCCGGCCCGCGAACGGCACGACCGGCCAGTCGCGAACGCCCGGGTAGCCGGCGCCGCGGTAGAGCTCGGCGAGCGTCCGGGCGGGCGCTGGCTGCGGGCGTCGTCACGGATCACGTCGACGAGCGAGCGTCCGCCGAGGTCCTCGCGCACCTGTCCCGTCGGCGCTGCGCGCAGCGTCTCGGCGGGCAGCGTCTTCACGGGATCGAGCCCGTCGCGGGCGGGCTGCCGAAGGCGCGGTCGAGAAACGCGAACGCCCGCGCCTGGTTCTCGTCCGAGTACTGGTGCTTGTGGTAGCCCTCGCTGAGCGCCACCTGGTCCCCGTGGCCGAAGCGGCGGTAGAAGGAGGCGACTTCCCGCAACGTCCTGCGCGTGCCCTCGATCGGGAAGAAGTCGAGCACGGCCGCGGAGACGTGGAGCGGGCGCGGGTAGGCGAGCAGCAGCAGTCCCGGGTGGTCGATGCCCTCGGACACGAGGCCCGGCGGGTCCTGCTCGGGGTCGCTGTCGGGGTCCTCGAAGATGCGGTTGGCCATCCGCATCGGCAGCGCGGTCGGGAAGCACGACGGCAGCACGGCGTGGATGCGCGGGTCGAGCGCGGCGATCCAGGTCGACTGGAAGCCGCCCCCGCTCGTGCCCGTGATCGCGATCCGCGCGCCGTCCACGTCGCTCCGCGTCAGCAGGTAGTCGACCGCGCGCATGCCGTCCCAGACCATGTAGCGCACGAGGCTGGTGCCGGCGAGCGTCGCGAGGTTGCCGAGCACGGCGTGCTCGCCGCAGACGAGGTTGTAGCGGCTCCTGCCCCGCGCGCGGGTCCCAGAACTGGCTGCGCTCGCCCTGCCCGACGGGGTCCCAGCACAGGACGACGTAGCCCGCGACGCGCCAGGCGGGCGGCGATCTGCTGGTAGGGCGGGTGGGCCTTGCCGATCGGCGCGTGGCCACAGGCGAGCAGCACCGCCGGCTTCTTCCCGGCTGGTGCGTCGGGCACGTAGAGGAGCGCGCTCACGTAGACGCCCGGGAGGCTCTCGAACACGAGCTTGTCGATGCGGTAGCCGTCCATCGCGAGGCTGCCCGTCACGCGCGCGTTGAGCGGCGTCCTGGCGCTGGGCAAGCCGCCGATGAGAGCGAGCGCCTTGACGCGCAGCTCGTCCTGCAGCGCCAGTAGCTCGGGCTCGGTCTTGACCCGCGCGAAGCGCTCCTGCCGCTGCGCGTCGAACGCCCACGCCCGCTCCAGCTGATACGCCAGGTACGGCGTGATCCGCGGCCCCTCGGGCTCCGGCGCCAGCACCCGGAAGACTCGGCGTCGGCGCCTCGGCCGCAGTGAGCCGGACGCGCGCACGCGAGAGCCGCGATCAGAAGCGCCACAGGCCAGTCCACCCCGCGAGGACGCGGTCGTCATCCGGTGCGGCTCCGTTCATATCCCCTTCCGCCAGTCCGGGATCGTCGTGCTTCAGCAGCCGCACGACGAGCGCTCCGTCCTCGTCGAGCGGCTGCGCGCAGGCCCAGCGCACGGGCCGCCGCACGCCCTTCAGCTCGAGCTCCGCCCGCAGCCGTACCTCGCTCGCCGGCGAGCCCCGGCGGCAGACGGAGCGAGGCGAGGCGCACGCGGCCGGCGAAGGGATGGCCCGCGTCGAGGCCGCCGCTCGCAAGCGCCTTGCCGTCGCGCGATCTCGGCGAGCCACACGCAGGACGCCGGGCACCGAGGCCGCCCCGTCGTTGGCGAAGGCCACCACCAGCTCGTCGCTCGAGCAGCGCTTGCGCTGCCAGATCCAGGACGGCCGCACGCGATAGCCGATGCGCCGCTCGAGCGCGCTCGAAGGCCACCGGCCGCTGCTCGCGGTAGCGGCGCAGGTTCTCGGCCTCGGTCCAGAGCGACCAGTAGTTGGCGCCCAGGTCGAGCGCGTGCAGCATCGTGTGCTCGATCACGTCCACGCCGGCCGCGTCGACACGGTAACGCGGCGCCGTCCGTCCGGTAGTGGCGGTGGTAGCCGTCCTCCATCACCACGGCGAGCCACGGCGGACGATGCGCGAGCTCCTCGATCTGCTCGGGCTCGTCGAGGATCACGCTGTCGGAGCGCAGCCACGCGCCGCCGCGCACGGCGCGGTCGAGCACGCTGCGGTTGCCCGTGCGGCTGATGTCGGGCTGCGTGTTGACCACCAGCGGCACGCGGCGCCACGCGGCGAGCTGCCGCTCGGTCATGTCCAGGAAGGTGCGCTCGGCGAGCGCCGCGGTCCGGGATCGGGCTCGGGTAGTCGCTCGTGTGCCCCTCGCCCCAGAAGCCGTACATCATCAGGTCCGCGAACTCGACGAGCGGGTCGTGGTCGAGCTCGGCCGCCAGGAGCTCGTTGAGCTCGCGGAACGCCCGCTGGAACGCCGGATGGTCGTAGCGCGGCTCGACGCGCTCGGGCCCGCGGCCCGAGGCCGAGCGGATCGTGACGAGCGGCACCTTCGCCTGCAGGAAGTCCGGCAGCGCGAGCCGCGCCGGCTGGATCTCGGGGTTCGAGAGCTGGACGCGAAACGCGATGCGCAGCCCGTGGCGGCGCGCCGCGTCGCGCGTCGCCGCCCAGACCGGGTGCAGGTCGAGCCGGCCCGGGCGGCTCTGCACGTCGCGCCAGTCGCAGCGGATGTAGAGCACGTCGACGAACGGCAGCGACGCCAGCGCTTCGACCGCCTGCTCGAGCGTCTCGCTGCCCGCGCGCGCGCGCGAGCGCCGGGCCGTTCTCTTCCCAGGTGTAGCCGACCAGGCCGAGGCCGGGGTTGCGCACGCGGGCGCTGGACGGCGTCGTGGTGGCGATCGTGTACCAGCCCTCGTCCTGCTCGATGCCGAACGGCCCCTGGTCGAGCCGGTCCGACGACCGCCGGCGCGGGGCCGAAGTCGTGGCCCTGCCAGAGGTGCGGCCGCACGTCGGCGCGAGCCAGGCGCGCAGCCGATGGCCGCGAGCGCCGCGCCCGCCTTCAGGAACTGCCGCCGCTCGAGCACGGTCGGGAAATGCGTCATTTCAAGACCTGACCCCTCAGGGTTCGCGCACGCAGTCGTTCGTGAGCGGGATGCGGTCGCCGGCCGCGACCATCTCGAAGTCGCGCGGGCCGGAGCGCCGAGAGGTCGAGCGCGCCGAGGAGGCCCGCCCACTTCGTCGCGCG
This sequence comes from uncultured Gammaproteobacteria bacterium, assembly GCA_963750625.1. Classification (GTDB taxonomy): domain Bacteria; phylum Pseudomonadota; class Gammaproteobacteria; order Acidiferrobacterales; family Sulfurifustaceae; genus Sulfuricaulis. The sequence continues at coordinate 8,258 of CAVVRV010000015.1, forward strand.
TGAAGCGGTCGCTGCGCGCGGTCAGCGCGACGCGGCCGGCGTCGGAGAGCAGCATGCCGTAGCGCTGCATCGCGCGCGCCACGACCCGCGCGCCGTCGTTCGGGCAGCGACGCCAGCGGGTAGTCGGCGCGCAGCCGCAGCCGCGCGCCGTAGGGCGGCGCGTCGGGCGGGCCGCTCGTGGCGCGCGTGCCGTGCGTCGCCGGGTGGACGTACTCGCGCGCGCGGATCGTGGCGTTCGGCAGGATGAAGCGGATCGCGTGGTCGATGTGGCCGGCGGCCACCTCGTCGGCGTCGAACAGCAGCGGCGCGATCGGGATAGCCGGCGGCGTCGGCGCTCGTGCACTGCTCGCCGCGGCCGCTCGGCGGGTAGACGCGGCGTCATGTCCCAGACCGCGAGGCAGCCGCCGTGGAACGAGTCGCCGCGGATGTCGGCGCGCCACATCTCGAAGAGCTTCATCCGCGAGCGGTCGGCGACGATCAGGTGGCAATCGCCGTCGCTCCGGCACTCGTAGCCGCTGCTCGCCCTCGAGGGCGCCTCCGGGCGGCACCGGGAACCGGATCGAGGTCGCAGTCGGGGCTGAAGAAGTCCTCGGTCGGCGTGAAGGGCCGCAGCGGCGTGCTGGCGTCGGCCGTCAGCACCTCGATCGAGAAGTCGATCTGCATCCGGCCGAGGCCCCAGCCCGCGCGGTCGAGGTTGGCGATCACGGCGGCCGACTGCGGGTCGAGCGCGGCCGTGCGAGACGTCCTGGTACCAGACGGCTCCGGGCGGGAAGTAGCGCGCTGGCCGACACGGGCGCGCTCGGCGTGGAGGTCGGCGAGCCGCCCGGCGAGCGATCCGTCGCCCGACGAACCGGCACAGGCGCAGCCCCGCCAGGAGCGCACGAGCACGAGCGGCCTCATCAGGTCCTCCTCATTCGAGACGAAGCCTCGCCTCGGCCGTGGCCCCGTTCAGGACGTCGCGGACCTGGAGACGATACTCCCCGGGCGGATCGTTCAGGGCCGACGGCAGCGTGAAGCGTCGCCTTCGCGCCCTCCTCGAGGGTGACGCGCGCGTACTCGGCCCGCAGGGCCCCGTCGGGCCCGAGCACGTGCCAGCGCAGCAGCCGCCGGGCGGCGCGACGCCGAGACGGTGAAGACCGGCGCGTCCCCGCGCTTCGCGCGCGCCCGGCCCCTCGAGCCGCAGCGGCGTCCGCTCCGGGCCGAGCGTCAGGACGAGCGCGTCGCCGGCGGTGAGCGTCGTGTGGAGGCGCGATCGGTCTCGCCGAGCGCCTCGCCGGTGCGGGCGTTCGTGACGTGCGCCGCACGGGGCAGCGTCACGTCCACCTCGCGCCGGACCACGCGGCCCTGCTCCGCGTCCTCGTAGACGGTGACGCCGTCGCGGCCGAAGGACGTCATGACGTCGAGCTGCCCGTCAGCGAGCGCGACGATCTCGTACTCGCCGAAGCGGTAGCGGGCGACGCGCACCCGGGAGACCGGCCGCCCGCGAGGTCGCTGACCGCGACCGCCGGCCGCACGCCCGCATCGGCCAGGACCGGCCCGCACGACCGCACGCCAGGCGTCGCGCGAGGCGTCCTTGTGGTCGAGGAGCGCGTTCAGGTAGAGGGTGCGGCCATGGCCGACGCGGTTCACGATCGCGAGCTCGGCGTCGCCGAGGCGCAGCAGCGGCCTCCCCTGCGTCGCCCGCAGCCGCCGGCTCGAAGGCCTCGAGGCCGGCGAGGTCCGCGGCGTGCAGCCCGAGCGCCGTGCCGCTCGCCGTGAGCGCGACAGGCCCCTTCGTGCCGCGCGCCGCCGCGACGCGCGTCCGCGCGCGCGGCGCCGCCACGCCGAAGAGCGCGTCGAGCGCTCCCGCCTCGCGCCACGCGACGTGCTCGTCGAAGAGGCCGGGCGCCGCGTCGGCGAGGAGGAGGCCGCCCTCCTCCACGAAACGACGGATCTCGGCCGCCTCGCGGTCGGAGAGCGCCGTCGAGTACGGCAGCACGAGCACGCGCTTCCCCGCGAGCGCACCCGTCCTCGATCTGCGGCGCTGCGACGAACCGGAACGACAGGCCCAGGTCGTCGAGCAGGCTCACCCAGCCGTCGCGGTTCGCCGGGAAGCTCGTGCCGCCCTTCTTCGCGTCGTCGCGCTCGTGCTGGCCGAGGATGCCGGCGGCGTGCACGGACGGCATCGAGTAGTGGACGGCGACGCCGTCGTCGAGCCGCTCCGCCTCCATCAGCAGCCGGCCGATGCCCTCGAAGCGCAGCGCCTTGAAGGCCTCGCCGAGGTCGCGGCCCGAGCGCGAGAAGGTCATGTCGGGGTTGACGATCGACGGGCTCCAGAACAGCTGCGGGTGGAGCACACCCTGGAGCGCCGCCGTCCACACCTCGTGCTTGACCGCGGCGCCGCTGCGCCCGTAGCCGGTCCAAAAGCCGATGCGCGCGTCGGGCTTCGCGAACGAGCGGTGGATGTCCCACTGGTTGCCGCCCGAGTAGGAGAGGAAGTCGTCGATCACTGCGTCGAGGCGGTGCCAGTCGCAGCCGTTCCAGGGACTCGTCACCTGCGTCCCGGAAAGCGCGATGTGGCCCTCGGGGTCGCCCTCGCGCACGCCCTCGCGCACCGTCCGGTAGGCCCGCGCGAACGAGACCTCCATGTACGTGCGGTGGTCCGCCCAGGGGCGTAGCGGCCCTCGCGCCGCGCCGCCTCGGTGGTGAGCGGCAGCACGGCGTCCCAGTCGCCGTAGGCGCTCCCCCACGACCGGTTGAGCGCGTCGAGCGAGCCGTACTGCTCGCGCAGCCACGCGCGGAACCCGGCGAGCGTGTGCTTCCCCCAGCAGAAGTCGACGGCGTCGGCGTACGAGCCGAGCGAGCCCTCGTCGCCCACGAAGTAGTAGTCCATGTTGTAGACGGCCTTCGAGCGCGCCGAGGTGCGGGCGAGGTCGAAGAGACGCTTCTGGACCTCGGGGTCGTCGAAGCTCGGGCTGCGCACGAGGAAGCGCGTCTCGCCCGTGCGGCGGTAGAGCTCCTTCTTCACCAGGTACGCGAGCGAGTCGACGTCGCCGCTCTTCTGGAACTCGGCGATCGCCTGCTCCATGCCCTCGGGCGTCGTGGGGCCGCGGTCGTACCAGTACACGCCGAACCAGCCGCGCGGCATGTGGAGCTCGTCGTTCACCTCGCCGCCCCAGGTGAAGCTCGTGTCCATCGCCTTCTCGCGCAGCAGGCGCAGCCGCCGCTCGGCGAAGTAGTGGACCGGGGTCTCGAACGAGAGCAGGCCGTGGTACTCCTTCTGCCGGCGCTCGCGCGCGGCCACGACGATCGGCTCGTGCCGCAGCTCGTCCACGACGCGGCCCTTCGCGTCCACGAGCTCGGCCGTGACCGTGACGCGCTTGCCGAGGACGTGGTCGAGCCGGTGGAAGAACGTGCGCTCCCCGCGCGCCGGGGCCTTCTCGACCGCTCGCACGCGGCCGAGGTCGTCGCCGAGCGCACGCGCAGGCTGAGGCCGGCGAGCTCGCCCGCCGCGCGCGCGACCAGGCTCATCGTGTCGCCCTCGCGGTACACCGTCGCGTTCGGGCGCAGGCCGGAGAGGCTCGCCGTCTTCGGCGCCTCGAGGCCGGCCCAGCCCCACTGGAGCGTCGCGCCGGTGCCGGGGTCGCGCACGATCACGTCCACGACCGAGCGACCGCCAGGCCAGCCTGCGAGCGCGAGGTCGGCCGGGGCGATCTCGAGCCGAGCCTCACCGCTCGCAGGGTGAGGCGTTCGCGTCACCGCGGGGGCGAGAGGCGTGCCGTTGCCGCTCCGTGCGCGCGCCTCGACCTCGACCGTTCGGGCCACCGTCGACGCCAGGACCAGGGTCAGGCCGGACTCGGCGCCTCGCGGTGAGGGTGGGCAAACGGACAGAGCTCTCGCCGCGCGCCGCCCACAAGACGGCGCGCGCGACGAGAGAGTATTGATACTCCCAGTAGTCCCAGTACGTCCGCGTCTTCACCGGGTCGATCGCTTCCGGGATGAAGCCGTCGCCGACGGCGGCGATCGCCACCACGCGCCCCTTGCCGTAGGTACGCGTCGCGACGACGGGAAGTCCCGCCGCCTCGACGGCCACGTCTCCCTTCGCCTGGTAGCGGTAGAAGCGACCCCCGCGCGCGCCCGAGGGGATCAGGTCCAGGTCGAGGCCCTCCGTGATCGGGTGCGGCCGCGCGCGCCACTGGCCCTCGACGATGGCCTCCCGATTGAGCTCGGGGTAGCCGCGGTCGCTCACCCGGTCGTCGGGCACGCCCACGAGCGGCGAGATCTCCCAGATCCGCTCGTCGCCCGCCGGCTCGTCACCGAGGAACGGATGTCCCTTCACGTCCCCGACGAACGGGTGGAGCAGCACCAGCCCCGCGCCTTCGTCGACGCGCCGCAGGATCGCGTCGCGCGTCTTGCGGGTGTAGCGCGACCAGCCGTTCAGGCCGGGGATCACGAGCACCTCGAAGGGCTTCGCGCCGGTGAGCTCCTGCTCGACGTAGCCGTAGACGATCCGGAAGTCGTCCCTGTCGCCGCGCAGCACGTGGTCGCCGTCGTAGTAGTCGCCGATGCCCCAGCAGTTCACGTCCCAGCTGCGGTCGATCGTCACCGTCGTGGGCTCGAGCGACAGCCGCTGCATGAGCTCGACCATGTCGCGGCCCTCCGTCACGGGAGGAACGAAGAAGCCGCGAATCGGTCCCCCGGGGAGGGTCTTCGCCCACGGGACGTGCGGCGTCACGACCTCGGTCGAATAGCGGATGTCGTGGCGCGCGGCGGGCTTCGTCTCGCTGCGGAGCGAGGTCCCGCGCGCCGCCAGCCCGAGCCCGGCGGCGACGGCAAGAGCGAACCCGCGCAGCGAGCGTCCGCGCCACGCTCATCGCCCGCCCCTTCCCGCCTCCCCCTTCAGCAGCGCGGCCGACTCGCGGTCGAGGTAGACGGTCGTCGCCGGGTGCGACTGGAGGATCGACGAGGGGTGGAGCGGGGTCACGGCGCCCTCGAGGCACTCGCTCACGGCCTTGGCCTTCCGGGCGTCGGGCACGATGCACAGGATCTCGCGCGCCTTCAGGATCTGGCGGATCGACATCGAGATCGCCCGGCGCGGCACGTCGTCGAGGGTCGCGAACCAGCCCTCGCCGAGCTGCTGGCGGCGGCAGGCCTCGTCGAGCTCGACCACCAGGTACGGCTCCTCGGTCGCGAAGTCGGCGGGCGGGTCGTTGAAGGCCAGGTGGCCGTTCTCGCCGATGCCGACGAAGGCCACGTCGATCGGGGACCGGGAGAGGAGCGCGCCCACGCGGCGGCACTCCGCGGCGGGGTCCGCCGCGTCGCCCGCCAGGAAGTCGAAGCTTCGCGGGTGCACGCGCTCGACGATCCGCTCGCGCAGGTAGCGGCGGAAGCTGGCCGGGTGGCGGTCGCTCACGCCCACGTACTCGTCGAGGTGGAACATGTCGACGCGCCACCAGTCCACCCCGGGCGTCGCCACGAGCGCGTCCAGGAACTCGAACTGCGAGGCGCCGGTCGCGGCGATGACGCGCGCCTCTCCGGCCCGCGCGATCGCTTCGCCGATGGCCGCCGCGGCGCGCCTGGCCGCCGCGCGCCCCAGCTCCAGCTTGGTGTCGAAGACCTGGATCTCCATCGAGGCTCCTATTTCCCACTCCCGGCCGCCGCGAGCTCCGCCCCGCGGGCACCGACCAGGAACTTCAGCCACTGCTTCGCCATCAGCCGGTGGTACGGCTCCGTCATGTGGATGCCGTCGAGGCACAGGAAGCGCTCGCGGTCCGGGGCCGCTGCGAGCAGCGCGTTCACCTCGATCACCGTCATGCCGGTCTCGCGCGCGACCGCGAGCTCCTGCTCGCGCAGCGCGTTGGCGGTGCCCTTGGGGTCGTGAACGTCGTCGAAGGTCAGCACGCGCGCGCCGGCCTCCGCGAGGCCGCGGCCGAGGCGCGCGGAAGTTCTCGAGGTCCTCGTCGGTCCGGTTGATCACCACGAGCAGCACCTGCTGCGGCTTCCACGCCAGCAGGTCCGCGTAGAAGCGGTCGACGGCGCGCGTCGAGGTGAGGCCGCCGCCCTGGAACTGGCGGAACTCCACGCTCGGGTTCTCGCGCGCGAAGATCGCGGTCACGATCGGCACGAAGGCGCCCGGCGTCGACCAGTGGAGCTGCATCGTGAAGGAGTGGCCGACGACCGCGATCCGCTGCGCGGGCAGCGCCCGGATCCGCGGGACGAGCGCCTTCACGTCCGGCTCCTCGAGCAGCTCGCGGGCGAGCACCTTGTCGTCGCGGATGCCCAGGTTCTTCTCGCCCCAGTTCCAGTTCTTGCGGGCCGGCGATCTGCCACTCGGCCGCGGTCGTGCCGACGGGGGACGCGCAGCTCTTGCCCTCGAGCTCGCGGCCCATGGCGAGGAAGTCCTCGTCGGTGCCGGGCAGGCCGAGCTGGCCGAGGTAGACGGGCAGGCCGAGGCCCGCGTAGAAGGCGAACAGCTCCTGCAGCCGGTCGCCGTCGCGCTCGACCTCGAGGTTCGTCTGGAACAGGCTCGCGATCGCGCGCACCTTGACGCGGCTCGGCCTTGCGTCCGCGCGGCAAGCCAGCGCGTGAACACGTTGACGGGAGCGTGTCGGCGAGCGCGCAGACCGGACGCGAGCAGCGGCTCGAGGTCGGCCTTCGGGTCGAAGGCCGACGGCTTGCCCTCGGACCAGGCGCGCACGACCTTCACGTCGGCCTTCATCAGGGCCGCCTGGTGCGTCTCGAGCGCGGCCAGCTGCGCGTCGGTCAGCGCGCCCGGCGAGTAGCACGCCGGGTCGCCCTTGCCTTCCTTCTTCGCGAGGGCGACCTGGAAGGCGTGCGTGCCGAGGATGTTGGCTTCGACGAGCTGCTCGAGCCGCGTGGCAGACGGCTCGCCGCGGCGAGCAAGGCGATCGAGGCGAGGAGTGTCATCGGACGACGTCCTCCGTGGCGTTCGGGTCGCCCTCGGCCGGACCGTGCCAGACGCTGCCGCCGAACGTCGTCACGTAGATCTTCGAGGCGTCCTGCGGGTCGGCGATCACGCGCTGGCCCCACTTGAAGTTGTAGCCGCGGATCCGGGTCCAGGTCACGCCGCGGTCGCTCGAGCGGAAGGCGGCCTGGTCGAAGCCGCACGCGTAGAGGATCGCGGGTCGTGCGGGTCGATGGTCACGTCGTAGACGTGCTGCGCCTCCGTGAAGACCGGCCGCCAGGTGGCGCCGGCGTCGGTGCTCAGGAAGATCCCGCCGCCCGTGTCGCCGTCCGGTCGCGTGACGCCCCAGGCCGAGAGATAGAGCCGTTTCGGGTCCTGCGGGTCCACGGTGAGCGCGTTGGGCCCGTTCGTACCCGAAGGCAGGGTCATCGCCTGCCACGTCTCGGCGCCGTCGCTGGAGCGGTAGAGCGCGCCGTCGTCGGCGTCGCCGATGCGGCCGCGCTCGCTGCGGCGCGCGACGACGAGGTAGAGCGTGCCGTCCGGAGCGAGCGTGAGCCGCCAGGCGAAGGGCTGGTTCCGCGGGTCGGCGAGCAGGCCCTCGTTCTGCAGCGACCAGGTCCGCCCGTTGTCGGTGGACTTGTAGACGCCGCGGCCGAAGGCCGCCGCGTAGAGCGTGCGGCTGCCCCTGGGGCTCTTCGGGTCGAGGAGCACGTGCGTGATCGCCGACTCCTCCATGCCCTGGTTGGACAGCGTCCAGTGCCGCCCGCCGTCCGTCGACACCGCCACGCCGCCGCGGAAGCGCGCGGGATCGGTGCGCCGCCACATCTTCGGCCGCGGCAGGTCGTGCGTCCCGCTGAAGCCGCCCCAGACGAGGCCCTTCACCTCGGGGTCGAAGGCGAGCCAGTAGGTCGTGTTGCGCCAGCGCGCCGGGATGCCCGTCGAGGAGCCCGTCCAGGTCACGCCGCCGTCGTCGCTGCGGAAGAGGCCGATGTCGGTGTAGGGGATGAACATCGTGCGTCGGGTCGAACGGGTCGAACTGGACGCCGTAGGTGGTGGTGACGTCGAGGCCGCGCGTCGTCCAGCGGTCGTCGCCGCGATTCTCGGAGTTGACCTGGGCCCACGCCTTGCCGCCGTCGACCGTCCGGTAGGTGCGGAAGAGGTCGGTCGCGTACGCGACGTCGGGATCGTTCGGCGCGACCGCGAGGTCGTAGGGCGAGTCGAACCAGACGGAGTGCCCGTCCTCCGCGGCACGCGGCCTCGATCCACGAGCCGGTCAGGCTGGTCGAAGGCTGGTCCGACTCGGCGTGCACGACGCTCCAGCTCTTTCCTCCGTCGGTCGTCTTCGCGATCCCGTTGAAGGGCTTCTCGCCGCGGCCGGCGAGCACGTACGCCGCGAAGGCCCACGTAGGCGACGAGCGGGAAGCGGGCGGAGGCGGCGATCGGCCCGAGCGACGGGCGCGAGCCCTTGGCGGGCCCCCACTCGTTGCCGTCGGCCACGCGGACGGCCGACAGCAGCGAGCCGTTCGCCTCGCGCCAGCTGCGGCCGCCGTCCTCCGACACCTGCACGCCGCCCGTGGTCCCGGCGGGCCCGACCGCGAGCGGCAGCGTGGCGTAGGCGAACACGACGCCCGAGCGCGGGTCGCGGCCGAGGCTGCCAGACGTGAAACGCGCGCCGCCGGGAGCCGGGGCGTGCTGCAGCGACGGTCCGGAGCCCTCGTAGACGCCCGGTCTCGCCTAGCACGTGCACGCGCGGCGCCTTCGCCCCGCCCTGCGCCCGAAGCGCGAACACGCGCTCCGAGGCGAGGCTCGCGACGCGCGACCACGTGCGGCCGCCGTCGCTCGAGCCGAGAAGCAGCGTGGGCGAGGCCGGCGTGCCCGGCACGGGCGAGTCGGCGGCGCTCGCGGCCACCCATACGCGGGCCGGGTCGTCCTCGTCGACGGCGATCGCGTGGATCGTGACGCTGCGGCCGCTGCCCGGGTAGGCCGGGTCGTCGGTGAAGACGACGCGGTCGCCGTGGTCCCCGATCGGCTTCGCCACGGTGTTCTTCGCCGGGTCCGGCAGGACCATGCGCCACGTCCGCCCGGCGTCGTCACTCTTGTAGACCGCCTCGGCGCCGGCGTAGAGCGTCTGCGGCCGCGACGGATCGAAGGCGAAGGCCGTCGGCACCGAGCCGAAGTTGATCATCCGCCACGAGGCGCCGCCGTCGCCCGTCACGTAGGCCCCGGTCATGTCGCAGCCGAGCAGGACCACCTGGCTGTCGTGCGGGCTGATCGCCGGGCGGCGCATCGTCCCGCCGCCGCCGGGGCCGATCACCTGCCAGGCGTCGAGACGGGTGGGACGTGTCGGGCCGAGCTCTGCTGCCAGCGCCAGCGCCGCCAGGACCAGGAGCGCGGCCGTCGCCGCGGCGAACCTCACTCGCTTCATGCGCCTCTCCGTTCTCGGCCTTCCGACGCTAGGCCCGGTACTCCGTCGCGCGGTCTCGGATGCATTCGGCGATCGCGACCGACTGGCGCGACTCGCGCAGGCTCGGCGACGGCGCGCTTCCGCTCGCCAGGGCGTCGAGAAACGCGACCGTCTCGCGGTAGAAGCCGCCCAGCTCGAAGAGCGCCGTGCCGTCTCCTACCTGGTCGCCGCCCAGCTCCGCCGCGAGCCGCCCGCCTTGGTAGTGCCAGAGCCGGCCGGGCGCGTCGACGCCGCTCCACATCGGCACGTTCAGGAACAGCGAGTGGCCGTGTACGTGTGCGACCGCCCGCTCCACGAGCACCCCCGCCACGGGGCAGAACGCGAGATGGGCAGTGGCTCCCGACGCCATGACGGCGTCCACCAGGATGTTCGCGACGCCCCTCCCGAGATCCGGCAGCTCGCGGTAGCGGAAGCGGGCCTCCGCGTAGTCGCAGCCGGCCAGGTAGCGGACGGCGTCGAGGCCGTGGATGGCGGTCGCCCCGAAGTCGGGATCGCGCCTCTCGACGCGCGTCATCTCGTAGTGCACGTGCTGCGGCGGGCCGGCCTCCTCGATGCGGCGGCGCAGCTCGCGGACGAGCGGTGCGAAGCGGCGGTTGAAGGCCACCTGGTGCGGCACGACACGGCCGCCCTTCTCGGCAGTCGCGATCAGGCGGTCGACCGCTGCCGCCGTCTCGCCCGGCGGCTTCTCGAGCAGCAGCGGGATCCCGAGCTCGAGCACCAGCGTAGAGGTCGCCACGGTTCGCTCCACCGGAACCACGACAACCACCGCGTCTGGCCGTTCCGCATCGAGCATCGCGGCCGCGTCCGTGAACGCGCGCGCATAGCCGAATTCGCGACGGAAGGACTCGGCCCGCTCGCGGTCGAGATCGCAGCAGCCCGCGAGCACGAGGTCCGGACGCTCCCGCGCGCAGCGCGCCTGGGACGGCCCGTGCGCCACCCGCGCGTGCTCCCCGCAGCCGATTTGAACGATTCTCGTCATCCCGAGGGGCTTTCGTCAGCCGTGTCCCGAGGGATCTCTGATCCGTTCCGTTCTCCGGGGCCCCTGAGCATTGGTCCGTCGGCGTCTGTTGCGCACGGACGCAACTCGTTCTGGAACGAGTAGGTAACGTAATACTTGAGGACTGAGCCCCGCGCCCGACGCCGCTCGTGGCTCACTGCCACCCCTGTACGCTGCGCTCCCCCGTCTCGACCACCTCGAAGTCCGAGCCCTTGACGCGGTGAAGCGCCTCGAGCCCCTCGAGCCTGCGGTCCGGGGCGATCGACATCCACCAGTCGCTGCCGTTGTCCGCCACGAACATGCCGTACTTCTGGAGGCCCTTCAGGATCGCCTGGACGTGCGGCGGGAAGCCGCTCACGTCGAAGCTCCGCTTCAGGCGGAACCGTTCGCCCATGCGCGGGTGCGCGGGGTCCCGGCTCTGGCTCGCCCAGTGCGTCGCGGGCAGCACGTAGGCGCGCCGCGTGCGCCGCACCGTGAAGCGCATCGCGTGCTCCACCATCCCCCGCGCGCACTCGTCGTAGCGCACGACCGCGGGAAAGATCGGCAGGCCGGCGGCGTCGGTCGAGGTCCAGCGCTCGGGGCGAAGCGCACCCGTCCGCAGGTTCCAGTTCGACGCCTGCAGCGCCTGCCAGCCGTCGTCCGTGCGCTTGGTGTTGTAGAACTCGTGGAGCATCCCGTTGACCGGGTCCACCACGAGCACGTGGCGGTCGCCCTGGGCCTCGCGCTGGAACTGCTCGAGGGTCTGGCCCGGCTTCGGCAGCGCCTTCAGGTTCTCGTTTCGCGTGAGCGGCCAGTTCTCGATCGGCGCATTGTCCGGGAGCGGGTACGGCCCCGGGTCGGACTCGTTGGCGTAGTCGAGGAGCTTCACCTCGACCCTCTTCTGGTCGGGCGGCACGATCACGAAGCCCATGTCGAGGTTGTACTCGAGGGCCTTCTCCGGCCCGATCGCCGCGATCATCTTCTCCGAGTCGGAGTGGACGGCCAGGCTCGAGATGTCCCGGTTCCACCAGTTGTCGGGCGGAAACACCTGGAGCGCCGCCAGGACCTGGTCGGCCTCGGGCGTGTCGAACATCACGGGCTTCGTGATCTTCGGCATCGCCGGTCGGTCCGGCGCCGCCAGTGCGAGTGCGGCGGCGCTCGCCGCAAGCACCAGCGCGAGCGCCATGGCGCGTCGTGCGGGGGTCGTGTGGGGCATGTCGTCCTCCTGGATCTAGTGCGAGCGCCGTAGCCGCAGGCGTCCGTCCCGGACGTCGTCCCACGGCAGGGACAGCGTCCCTTCGTCGCTGGCCTCGCCGCTGGCGCGCCACGCGGGCGCCCCGGGAGCGAAGCCGGACGTCACTTGAAGGTCGTAGGCCGCGCCCCGGCTCGAGGCCGACGAGGAGCAGCGACGACGTTCTCACGTCGGGCAGCGTGGCCTCGGCGCTTCCCGCCTCGGCCGTGGCGAACAGCACGGCCGGAGCGCCCTCGATCGCAGCGCCGTCGAGCCCGTGTCCCTCGATCGCGGCGACGCGCGCCGCGGGCTTCGCGTCCCGGTCGCCGATCTCGAGGACGTTCAGGAACACGTCGTCCTTCGACGCCGCGGCCGGCGAGACCTCCATCCGCCAGGCGCCCGGCACGACGGCGCGGCGGTTCGAGGGCGAGAGCCGCTCGATGCCGTCCCAGAACGTCTTCCACATCGTCAGCAGGTACGGGTCCGTGGGCAGCGGGCCGCCCTCGGGCGGGTCGAGCGGCCAGTTCTGCCCCGAGCCCCAGGGCCCGCCGCGCTCGTCGCCTGGCGTCCAGAACTCGAAGCCGGGACCGCCGCGCACGACGACGTCTCGCTCGCGGGGCAGCAGCGAGTGGACGCGCAGCCTCCCCTGCCCGTCCTCGAAGGTGACGAGCGAGGCGTTGCGGTAGCCCGTCCCGCCGTGGCCGACGCTCTCGCCCGCGGCGCTCGACTCGACGCGTGGCTGGCTGACGCCGTGGAGCAGCCAGGCCTTGTGGTAGGACGGGTCCTTCGCGCGCACGCGGTCGAGGACGACCAGCAGGTTCGGCTCGCGCAGGTGCACGAGCTCGCGCGTGAAGCGCTCGAGCTTCGACGGCTGATAGGCTCGCGTGGCGTCGGCGCGCGCGTAGCGGTAGGACGGCTCCGCGGCCACGGGCGCGAGCCGGCAGCGGTCCCAGAGGTCGCGCGTCCGGCGCCAGTCCTCGAGGCTCCTCACGCTGTTCCAGAAGCGCGACGAGTCCATGCGCTGGCCGCCGTCGTTGGCGGCGGGCACGCGGTTCTCGCTCCAGAAGAAGGACTCGCCCGGCTGGTAGACCAGCATCGTGTTGTGGGCGACGCTGCGCCGATAGTGGTTCAGGTAGTGCGGGCTCTCGGTGTCGGTGTAGTCGGCTCCCGCGTCGATCGCGAGGTAGCCCTTGTGGTAGACGACGAGGTGCGCCGCGTCGAGATGGTCGTGCTTCGCGAAGTAGGGCCCGCAGGCGAGCTGGATCCAGGTGGAGTCCGGCCCCCAGCCGTCGCGCAGCACCAGGTGGCCGATGCCGCGGAACAGGCGCTCGCGCGGCAGCTCGCTCTCGGTCGTCGTGGCGGGGTCGCGCGGCGCGACCGTGGCGTCGCTCCACAGGAACTGCAGCACCGGGTTCGCCCACTCGGCCGGCAGCCACGCGCGCTGCTGCAGCAGCCACGCGGCGTAGGGGTCCTTGAAGCGGTGGACGGCGTAGCCGAGCACGACGTTGTCCCGCGAGTCGAGGTGCGGGAACTCGTCGTCGTCGTCCCTGGCCTCGCTGCCGTCGGGCAGCACCTTGTAGAGGTAGGTGAGCCCCATGTTGCGGAAGACGGAAAAGCGCGTGGCGGGATCGTTGCCGGTCGTGGTCCGCCTCACCTCCGCCATCATCGCGAGCGGCGCCCACGTGATCCGCATGTAGTCGGTGGACTCGTGGTAGCCACCGTCCGGGTTCACGAGCTCGGTCTGCTCCAGCAGGTTGTCGAAGGCGCGCCAGGCGTGGGCGCGCAGCGGCGCGGCCCGCGTCTCCACTGACGGGTGGCCCTCGACCGCGGCGAGCGAGAACACGGCGAGCGCCAGCTCGCGCGCGGTGTGGTTGTGGTACGAGGCCTGGGCCGGGTCCTCGAGCGACGGAAGCGCGAGCATCTGCGCCGCCCCGTCCACGAGGTCCGCCGCGACCTGGTCCTTGAGCGCGGCATCGAAGCCCGCGTAGCCGTAGAGCCAGTCGAACGCCATCGCGCGGTTCAGGTAGCGGACGTAGCGGCTCGAGCCCTTCCAGCCGGTGGGCTTGTCGGCCCGAAGCTCGTCGAGGGCGCGCCGCGCGAACGACTCGTCTCCCGAGAGGAGCCAGGACAGCGCCAGGCCCGGCAGGTCCTGGCTGGGCCGCTCGCCCGCCGTCCAGCGCGCCTTGAGCGCGGGCAGGCCGGCGAACGGGTCGCGCTCCGCGACGAAGAGCCGCGGACGCGCTACGACGACGGGCTCCGCGACGCCCGACTCCCCCGCGGCCGCCACCAGCAGCAGCAGCGCGAGACCCGCGGTCCTCACTTCCGCTCCTGCGCCAGGCGCTTCTCGATGGCCGCCGCGAGCGCGAGCCGGGCGGTCTCGAAGGTCTCGCCCGTCTCGGCGAACCCGACCGTCTCGCCCGCGTCCGAGAAGACGCGCGGCACGACCTCGGCGAGCGCCGTCTTCAGCTCCGCCTCGAGGCCGAGCGTCTTCGCGAGCGTGAGGTACTGGTGGTCCTGCAGCCCGCGGCGGAGGTTCGCGAGCTGGACGGAACCGATCGGCCCGGCGATCCCGCGGTCCTCCTCGGGGTGGAGCTTCTCCTCGCCGGGATATAAGAGGACGCCGTCCCCGTTGATGAAGCCCTGGTCCTCGACCGGCTTCCTGGGCTGACCGCGGTTGTCGAACGTGATGGGGTTCGCCCACACGTTCTGCTTCCGCTCGCCCTGCTTCTGTCGGTTGTGCTGCCAGTGGTCGCCGTGCCAGAAGAAGTAGAGGTCCACGTCGTGCTTGAACGCCGCCCAGGCCACGACTCGGGCTTCCGTGGCCGGCGCGTCGATCACGGGTGTCGGACCTTGCGGGCGCCCGCCGTTGTAGAACGAGACGCGACGGCCGCGCGCCCGTTCGGCCGCGGCTGCGGGGATGTCGAACACTTGCGGCGGGATGCTCCAGATGTCCACGAGGCCCTGGAACTCCGGGATGATCCGCTTGGTCAGGAAGAGCGGCAGCGTTGCCTCCCGGCCCGGGTTCGAGCGCACGTTCTCGGCGAGGCGCTTCACCTCGGGGTACTGGGCGGGGTAGGGCTCGTCGGGAAGGTAGAGGAAGGTGAGCGCCTTCGGGAAGCTGCGGCCGAGGAAGGCCATCCACGCGTCTGATCGCGCCCAGGCGCTGTCCCTCTGCTCGAACGCCGGACCGGGCCCATAGAAAGAGGCCGGGATGATCGTGTTGCCGACGCCCTGGCCCGGTCCCTCGTAGCCGGCCTTCGCGGTGAAGGCGCTCCCGTCGAAGCGGCCGCGGCTGGCCTCGACCGTCGCTTCGTCGTACGCGTGGACGAGCTCGACGCGGTGGCGGTGCGCGAAGCGGTGGTACTCCAGGTCCAGGTTCCGGCCCTGGTAGAGCTCGGGCTGGTCGGGCTCGTAGTAGACCATCACCGGCAGGCTGTTCGCCTCGGGCAGGGCGAAGGCAAGCACGCGCAGCTCGACGGGAAGCGCCGTGGTCTTCCCGTCCGCCGTGATCGTGAGCGTCCCCTCGTACTCGCCGGCCGGGAGATCGCGGCCGACGTAGATCTCGACCCACAGCGCCTGGCCCAGGCGGGGGCCCACCGCCAGAGGGAACCCGCCCCGCCCGGCGCGCGCGTTCTCCGGCACGAGCTGCACCGGCTTCCATCCAAGGGTGTCCCGCGGCACGGCCGGGGTCCCGGGCTTCCAGGCCCAGTCCGCGTGGGTCTCCGCGGTGACGTTCATGTAATGGACGGAGAAGAGCTGGATGGGCCGACCGGCCGAGAGCGTCGGGTCGGCCGCCGGAGCGGAATAGGCGATCGCCTCCGTCCCGCCACGCCGCCGCAGCCGCGGCAGCGCGGCGGAGAGCGCCGTGATGCCCGCGTCGTCCGCCTCGACGATCGCCTGGAAGGCCACGATCTCGTTGCGCGCGGCGGCCAGGCGCACGCTGCGCCCGTCCCAGACGGCGTTGCGCGCCTTCAGCGGATGCGCGCGATCGTCCCGCTCCACCTTCTCGCCGTCGGAGACGGCCCAGACGGTGGCGACACCCGCGGAGGCCGATGCGGCCCCGAAGAAAGCCACGAGGCCGCAACACGCGATCGCCTGCTTCATCTCACGCTCTCCAGTGCCACGGCCGGCGCGGGCGCTGCGGGCCCCCGGCCTCTCACGAACGACAGCGCGACGGCCACGGCGAGCGTGATCGCCACGTACTCGACGACGGTCGCGCGATCGCCCCCCGGGGCCGTGAACGCGAGCGGCAGGCACAGCAGGCCCACGAGCCCCGTGGCCCGGCTCAGGAAGCGGAACACCTGTGTCGTCGGGTCGTGGGTGCCCGCGAGCTCCACGGCCATGTCCACGGGCGTGTCGAGCCGCCGGAAGAGCTCGTCGTGCCGCGCGGCGTGCGCGGGGTCCGGCTCCGGGAGCAGTCGACTCAGGAAGAAGACCGCGACCGAGACCGGGACCACCACCAGCACGTTGGCCACGACACCCCAGCCCAGCACGAACGTGCCGAAGGAGCCCACCGCGAGCGCGACCGCGAACGAGGCGAGGCCGGACCAGCTCGGGGTGCGCCGCACCACGAGGCCGAGCAGCGCCGGCGGGCCGTACGGCCAGCGACATCACCGTGTTGAAGGTCACCATCATCCTGAAGACGCTCTGACCTCCGGCGGCCATGGCCAGTGCGATGCCGGTGATGATCACGCCCACGGCGAAGGTCGCGGCCCACGCGATGCCCAGCTTCTCGGACTCGCCCGCGCGGCGTGGGAAGAGCGTCGGGAAGATGTCCCTCGAGATGATCGAGGCGTGCATGTTCAGGACACCCGAGATGCTCGACATGGTGGCGCTGAACATCGCGGCCAGCATGATCCCCACGAGGCCGCTCGGCAGCAGCGTGAGCGCCGCGAGCGCGTAGGACGACTCTTGCGGGTTGGCGAGCCCGGGCCAGATCGGAGTGCAGGTCCGGGTGCAGCACGCGCATGGCGAAGGGCGGAATGAACCAGATGAACGAGCCCACCAGGAACAGGCCGAAGCAGAGCAGCGCGATCTTCCTCGAGGCGCGCTCGTCCTCCACGCTGAAGTAGCGCTGGGCCATGGCCGCGGTGTTGTAGCCGAAGCTCGTCATCACCGCCCAGCACACGACGTAGCTCCAGCCGTACGCGGGCGGCAGGCTGAGCGACGTCATCTCCGGCGGCAGGCGGGAGACGAGCCCCGAGAGCCCGCCCACCTGCACCAGCGAGGCGGCGGCCATCACGAGCGTGAACGGCATCAGGATCGCCGCCTGCAGGAAGTCGGTGATCACGACGGCCCACAGCCCGCCGATCACGCAGTAGACGAGGATCACGGCGCCCGAGCCCGCGATCGCCCACGACAGCGGCCAGCCGCAGGTCGGGGCCACGAACAGCCCCAGGCCGTAGAGCATGCTGGCCCCGGTGAAGAACTGGAACAGGATCGTGGTCCACGAGAAGGCCTGGCGGGTGCGCTCGTCGTAGCGGTCCACCAGGTACTCCATGACGGTGCCGATGCGGGCGCGCCGCCAGCGCTGCGGCGAACAGGAAGTAGCCCAGCAGGAAGGTGCAGGCGTTGCCGACGTAGAGCAGGATCGCGACGAGGCCGTGCTCGTAGGCGAGGCCGGCGGCGCCCGTGAAGGTCCAGGCCGAGAAGCCGCTCATGAAAGAGGAGAGGCCGGCGGCCAGCCAGTGGATGCGGCTGCCCCCCTTGAAGTAGTCCGAGGCCCCGCGGTTGAAGCGCATGGCGTAGACGCCAATCGCCAGCATCAGCGCCATGTAGGCCGCGATGACCGCGAAGTCGACGGGCGCCAAGGCTTTGAGGGCAGGGGTCATCGGGGTCCTTCGGGGGGCCCGGCTTCAGTCGGGTCGAAAGATAGAAGGAAATGACAGGCAAACGCAAGAGAAAAATATCAAACGCAAGACAAATGGGAGTATGCTTGCGCCCGGAAATCGGGCTCGTCCCTTTGGGAGGATTCCCATGCACCCTCGCGATCGTCGCCTTCTCCCTCTTCCTCTTC
This sequence comes from uncultured Gammaproteobacteria bacterium, assembly GCA_963750625.1. Taxonomy (GTDB): domain Bacteria; phylum Pseudomonadota; class Gammaproteobacteria; order Acidiferrobacterales; family Sulfurifustaceae; genus Sulfuricaulis. The sequence continues at coordinate 25,849 of CAVVRV010000015.1, forward strand.
TGTCCCTTCTGGTCGCGACAGGGGCTCCGGGCGTCGCCGAAGGCCCGGCCGTCGACACCAAGCGCTTCCCGAAGCTGGCTCACCTGCTGCTTCTCCCCGGAGAGCAGGAAGTCCTGAAGACGCTGAAAGACGACCAGGACCGACGCGAGTTCCAGAAGATCTTCTGGGCCCGGCGCGATCCGACGCCGGGCACGCCGGTGAACGAGTTCGAGGACGTCGTCCGCTCCGTGTGGAAGCGCTCGGACGATCTCTTCTCGTCTCCGAACCAGAAGGGCTCGGAGACCGGCTGCGGGCAGGTGCTCGCGCTGCTCGGCCGCCCCGAGGAGACTCAGGGCAAGGGGCCGAGCAGGACGTTCGACAACATGGCGTACGTCCGCGATGGCGCGGTCCGCGAGCCCGAGACCTGGGTCTATCGCGACCGCCCCGCTCTCCCCTATCACTTCACGTCCGCGGAGCTCCGGATCGCCTTCGACTCCGAGTGCCGGTTCGCCGAAGGCGGCATCGTGGCCGCGGACCTGCAGCGCGCCGCGAATGCGCTCGTCACGCGTCCCGACCTGACCTACCAGCAGGGAGACGACGGGCGCCTCTTGCCCCTCGCTGCCGCCGCGACAGCCGCGGCGAGCGCGGGGGCGGGCGCCGGAGCGCGAGCGCTTCTCGCTGCGCCGCGCACGGACTTCCCGCTCGTAGCCGAGACGAAGCTGCTGGTGCGCGGGGCCAAGGGAGAGTCGTACCTCGCCGGCCTGCTGAGAGCCTCGGCCGCGGCGAGCAACCCGCCGGTCCGCGTCTCCGTCGCTGCGCAAGCGGCGGACGCCGCTGGACAGGTGGTGTCGAGTGCTTTGCGCGACGTCGCGGCGACGCCCGAGGCCGACGGCTCGCTCCTCTCGTCGTGGGGCCTGTCGCTCAAGCCCGGCCACTACACGGTGACGGTGGCCGCGCTCGTGGCCGGGGCTAACCAGGGGGCGACGACCACCCTGGAGGTCGAGGTACCCGACTTCAGCGGCGCGGCCCTCGTCGCGAGCCCGCTCGTGCTCTATCCCGACGAGCCCGCGGCCGCGGGAGCGGCGGACGCACGCGACCCCTACGCCGCGATGCAGCTCGGGCCGATGCGCCTCCACCCGCGCTTCGCCAACGTGTTCGCGACGAAGGACTCGCTGATGGTGGTCGCGACGCTCCACGGCGCGAAGCTGGATCGCCGCGAGCGGCCAGGCGAGCCTCAAGGCGCGCTTCAGCGTCCTGAAGGACGGCAAGCCGGTGGCACGAGGCGCGGAGGACGTCTTCACCAAGGCCGACGCCGTGGCTTCGGTCGGTCCGATTCCGCTCGCCGCCTACGCGCCGGGCGCTTACGTGGTCCGGCTCGACGTGACGGACGCCGTCGCGCAGCAGACGCTGCGGCAGGAGGCGGCGTTCGAGATCCGCGCCGCGGTGGCTCCGTGACCGGCCTCGGCTCGTTCGTGCTGCTGGCCGCGGCCGCGGCGGCCGCTCCCGCGCCGGTGACGGTCCGGGAAGAGAAGCTCGTCATCCCCACCTGGCAGATCGGCCCGGCGTCGGTCCACCCGTCGTACCCCGGCCCGCAGGGCGTCATCTACCCGTACACGCTCAACGACGTGCTGACCGACCGCAAGGCCGATCGCGCCTACGACGCCGTCTTCCTCGAGAACGAGTACGTCCAGATCCTGATCCTCCCGGAGATCGGCGGGCGCGTCCACGGAGCGCTCGACAAGACGAACGGCTACCGCTGGCTCTACTGGCAGCCGACGATCAAGCCCGGCCTCATCAGCATGACCGGGGCCTGGATCTCGGGCGGCATCGAGTGGAACTTCCCGCACGGCCACCGGCCCTCGGGCTTCATGCCGGTGGACCACCGCGTGGTGCGCCACGCGGACGGCAGCGCCACGGTCTGGGTTGGCGAGACGGAGCCCGTCTACGGCATGCGCTGGCTCGTCGGGATGACGCTCGAGCCCGGCAAGAGCCGCCTGCGCTGCGACTACGTCTTCGTCAACCCCACGAATCACCGGCGCTCGTTCCAGTTCTGGGCCACGGGAGCGACGCACGCGAACGAGTGGTCGCAGGCCCAGTACCCGGGCGAGATCGTGGCCGGCCACGGCAAGACGGAGTTCTGGCACTGGCCGGTCCACGACGGCAGCGACCTCACGTGGTGGAAGAACGTCGCGAACGCCAGCAGCTACTTCGCCTGGGAGAGCCGCGACGACTGGTTCGGGACGTACGACCACCGCGCCGCGGGCGGGCTCGTGCACGTGGCCGACCACCGCGTGATGCCCGGCAAGAAGCTGTGGACCTGGGGCTCGGGACCCTCCGGCCGCATCTGGGAGGACATCCTCAGCGAGGGCGGCGGAGCCTACTACGAGCCGCAGGCCGGGGCCTTCAGCGACAACCAGCCCGACTACCACTGGATGGCGCCCCACGAGGTGCGCCGGGCCCAGGACTACTGGTACCCCGTCCGCGACATCCGCGGCTTCCAGAACGCGAACGCGGACTTCGCCGTGCAGACCGACCTGCGCGACGGCAAGGCGTTCGGCGGCGTCTACGCCACTTCCGTCTTCGAGGGACTGACGGTCGTCCTGCGCGACGCTCGCGACGGGCGCGTGCTGAGCGAGACCAGGGCGCGCGTCTCGCCCGACCGGCCGCTGCTCGTGGAGGTCCCGGCTCCGGCCGGGGCCACCGTCTACGACCTGCAGCTCACCGTCTCCGACGCGGCGGGCCGGCCGCAGATCGAGCTGCAGCGCAAGCCGCCGCGCGAGGTCCCGCTGCCCGCGCCGCAGAAGGAGTGGGGCGCGCCCGGGGAGATGACGCCGGACGAGCTCTTCCACTGCGGGGAGTGGCTCGACCGCTTCCGGCACACTCCGGAGGCGATGCGCTGCTACGAGGAGGCGCTGCGCCGCGATCCTCTGGACGCGCGCGTCAACCTCGAGCTGGGCTTCCTCGCGCTGAAGCAGGCCCGCTTCGGGGACGCGCTGGCGCTCTTCGACAAGGCCGCGGGGCGCGACGCCTCTGGCGCCCGCATCGACTTCGGGCGCGCGCAGGCGGCGCTCGGGCTGGGTCGCATCGACGCGGCGTACGAGAGCCTGCGCCGCGCCTCGTTCGCGGGCGACGAGGCCGCCGCGGCCCGCCTCGGTCTCGCCCGGCTGGAGCTCCGGAGTGGCCGGGACGAGGCCGCCCTCGGCTGGACGCACCAGGCCGAGACGCTGAACAGCGGCTTCGCCGACATCCCGGCGCTGGCCGCGGTGGCCCACCGCCGCCTCGCGCAGCCCGAGCAGGCCCTCGCGGACGCCGAGCGAGCCCTCGACCTCGACCCCATGCACTTCATGGCCGCCCGCGAGAGGACCCTGGCGCTGCGGGCGCTGGGCCGACAGGTCGACGATTGGGACAAGACGCGAGCCTCGATCATGCGCGGGTCCGTCCAGAACGCGATCGATCTCGCGACGGCCTACGCCGAGGCCGGGCTCTACGCCGACGCCGACGCCGTCCTCGACGAGCAGCAGGCGAGCGGCCGGCCGGCGGGCCCCATGCTCCACTACCTGCGCGGCTCGTTCCGCAAGGCCGCAGGCGACGAAGCCGCGGCCGCCTCCCACTTCCGCGACGGCGCTCGAGCGCCCGTCGCGGGCGCCCATCCCCACCGCCTGGTCGAGAAGCAGGCGCTCGAGGACGCGATCGCCGCCGTTCCCGGCGATGCGGCGGCGCACCACCTGCTCGGGAACCTGCTCTACGGCCTCGGCCAGAGGCAGGAGGGCCTGCGGCAGTGGCAAGAGGCCGTCCGACTGAACGAAGGCCTCGCGCTCGCCTGGCGCAACGTCGGGTACGCCGAATCGCAGCGGAACGACGATCGCAGCGCGCTCGTCGCCTACGACCGCGCCTTCGCGATCGACCCGACGGACGCCCGCGTCCTCCTGGAGCGGGACCAGGTCGCCGAGCGGCTCCGCGCCACGGCCGCGGAGCGGCGGGCGCTGCTCGAGGCTCATCGCCCGACCGTCGACGGACGCGACGACCTCGTCTCGCGCTACGTCGACCTGCTGCTCGACACCGCTGCCGGCAGCGATCTCGACGAGGCCGAGCGCATCCTGACGACGAGGCACTTCCACACATGGGAAGGCGCCTACGGCTTGCACCACGCGTGGGTCGAAGTGGAGCAGCGGCTCGGCGAGCGCGCGCTCGCGCGGGGAGACCGGCCGCTCGCATTTCGCCACTACCAGCGGGCCTTCGAGTACCCGAAGAACCTCGAGGTCGCGCCGCGTACGCCCGACCTCCGCGCCCACGTGCTCTGGGGCCTGTCCCGGGCCCAGCAGGGCCCCGAGAAGACGGCCACACTGAAGCGGATCCTCGACGAGCGCTACCCGCGGCCGTCGCTCGGCGCCTACTACCAGGCCCTCGCGCGAAAGGCCCTGGGCCAGCCGGCCGAGGCGAGCGCGCTCCTGGACGGCCTCGAGCAGGCCGCGCGCGCCGACACCGCGGACACGGCGAGCCCCCGCGACCGCGCCGTGGGCTACTACCTCCTGTCACTGGTCCGGAGGGAGAAGGGCGACGTCGCGGGAGCCGATGCCGAGCTCGCCCGGGCGCGCGAGCTCGATCCCCACCCCGACCGCCGCGCGCTCACCCGCGCCCAGATCGAGTTCGCGGGCGGCCATCAGTGATGCTGCTGTCTGCCGCGGTCGAGAAGCCGCGCGTCGAGGACCGGCGGTGAGCTCGCCCGGCATCGTCTCGCCGTTCGCGCTCCTGGACCTGGCGATCACCGTCCTGTCGCTCGTGGCGACGCTCTGGATCGGCCTGCGGGTGAAGCGGTACATCGGGACGATCGAGGACTACCTGGTCGCGAACCGCGGCATGGGGCTCTACGTCGGCGCCGCGTCGCTGCTCTCGACCGAGGTCGGGATCATCACCTACATGTACCAGGCGCAGTTCGGCTTCGTGGCGGGATTCTCGGCGTTCGTCACGGGCCTGATCACGCTCGCGGTGTGCCTTTTCGTGGGGCGCACCGGCTTCGTCATCACGCGCCTGCGCGAGATGGAGATCCTGACCGTCCCCGAGTACTTCGAGAAGCGCTACGGCCGGGGCGTGCGCGTCCTGGCCGGCGTGCTGATGGCCTTCGGGGGCTCGCTCAACCTCGGGATCTTCCCGATCATCGAGGCGCGCTTCCTCGCGGTCGTGACCGGCATCCCGAGCCGGTACCTGGGCTTCACGATGGCGGCGCTGCTCCTGGTGGCGCTCGCCTACACGGCGCTCGGCGGGATGGTCTCGCTGATCGTGACGAACTACGTCCAGTACGTCTTCCTGGCCGCCGGCACCGTGATCGTCACTCTCGTGTGCCTGCGCGAGGTGGGCTGGGGCGGGATGGTGAGTGCCGTCCAGGACCACATGGGTGGCCACGGCATGAACCCGATCCAGGACCTCGGCATCGGCTTCATCCTGTGGCAGATCCTGCTCTGGGTCGCGCTGATGACGGTCTGGCAGTCGGTGGCCATGCGGACCTTCTCGACGAAAGACGCCGCTGTCGGAAAGAAGATGTTCACCCTCACGGGCTTCCTGTTCCTGGGGCGCGCGCTCATCCCGATGGCCTGGGGCATCGCCGCGCTGGCCTTCTTCTGGGGCCGCAGCGCCCCCGTCGTGGCGCCCTCCGCTCCAACGCGAAGCGCACAGATCGAGCAGCTGGACAAGCAGCTGGGCGAGACGTTCGGTCGGGACCTCGACGAGGGGCGCCTCGAGCGGGCGCTGCCGCAGCTGGATCTCCTCGAGCGGCTCGCCCGCGAGGAGAAGGCGCAGGATCCAGGGGCGGCGCGCTTCGAAGACTCCGCCCGGGAGCGGCGCAGCGAGGCGGGGCTGCTCGCGATGCCCTGGATGCTCGCGGCCACGCTGCCGACGGGACTGCTCGGGCTGGTGGTGGCGGGCATGCTCGCGGCCTCGATCTCGACCTACGCCGGCTATTTCCTCGGCTGGAGCTCGATCATCGCGCAGGACATCGTGGCGCCGCTGGCCGGGAGGGAGCTCACGAGCGCTTCGCGGCTTCGGCTCACGCGCGCCACGGTCGTCGGCCTGACCGTGTTCATCATGATCTGGAGCCTCGTCTACGACCTGCCCGGGCCGGCGTACTTCTACCTGCAGGTCACCGCGAACCTCTTCATGGCGCCGACCCTGATCGTGGTCGTGGGCGGGCTCTACTGGCGCCGGGCCTCCGAGACGGGCGCCGTGCTTTCCTTCCTGCTCGGCGCCGTGACGTCTCTCGGCTACCTGGTGCCGCAGCTGAAGCTGGACGTGGCCACCGCGGGAAACCTGAGCTGGGCGCTCGCGGTCGCCGGCTTCGTGGCGGGCTCGCTCGCCTTCCCACAGAGGGCACGCGCGTGAGCTGGGCGGCCTTCTGGCTCGTCGCGTTCGTGGTGGCTTTCGGGGGCTTCAGCGTGATCTCGCTCGTCATCGCCGTACGGGGCGTCGCCGAGATCCGCGAGCTTTTCCAGGCGCTCGAAGAAGAGCGCCGACGCAACCAGCCCCGGGGCCGGAAGGAGGGGACATGAGCGACCGCGTCGACCCGAGAAAGCTCCTGGAGTGGTGCCGTGTGCCCGCCGAGCAGCTGGTCGGCCACCCCGGCCTGCGCGTGCCGTTTCGGATGGTCGAGGATGGGCGCGAGATGGGCCGGTTGATGGCTCAGGAGCTGGTGGACCTCGTCGCGGTCACAACGCCGAGGGTCGCTCGACGCGCGTGATCGTTCCCTGCGGCCCGAGCGGCTGGTACGCGCCGTGGACCGAGATGGTCAACGCGCGCGGCGTGTCGCTCGCCCGGCTCACGGTCTTCCACATGGACGAGTGCCTCGACTGGCAGGGCCGCCCGCTCGCGAAGGCTCACCCGTACAACTTCCGCAGCTTCATGGAGCGCCACTTCTACGGCGGAATCCGGCCGGAGCTCAATGTGCCCGAGCCGCAGCGCTTCTGGTTGCTGCCCTCGACGATCGAGCGCGTGCGCGACGCGATCGCCGAGGCTCCCGTCGATCTCACGCTCGGCGGCTGGGGCCAGGACGGCCACGTGGCCTACAACCAGGCCCGCCGCCACCCGCTGCTGGCGGTCGGGCTGGAGGAGCTGGCCGCGTCCACGATCCGGGTCCAGGAGAACAACCTCGACACGATCCTCGCACTCGCGCAGCGCACGTTCGGGTCCGCCTACCAGTTCGTCCCGCCGATGTCGGTGACGCTCGGCATGCGCGAGTGTCTCTCGGCCTCGAAGGTCCGCGTCTTCAGCGACACCGGCAGCTGGAAGCAGACGGCGCTGCGGGTGGCGCTCTTCTCCGAGCCCGTGGCGGAGTACCCGATCACGCTGCTCCAGCGTCATCGCGACGCGCTCGTCACCGCGACGCGCGAGACCGCCCGCCACCCCATCAGCGAGCACCCGGAATGGGCTCTGCTCTGAGGACGGACGGCCCGTCGCGGGCGCTGCGGCTCGGCAGCGACGCGCCTTACAGGCGCCTGGTCGGCGTGGGCGGCATCGGCGCCGGCATCTTCTTCGCGCTCGAAGGCGACCACGACCTCGGCCGCAACGAGAGCCGGCCGGGGCGGCTGCTCGACGTGCGCGACTACTGCAAGCTGCACATCGTCGCCCAGTACCCGACCGTGCTGCTCGGCGCGCGCGAGGACCACGGTCCCTTCCACGTGGTCCCGGTCGGCAAGGTCGGGATCGACGAGGTGGGCCTGCGCCTGCGCGCGGAGATGGAGCGGGCGGGCATGGACGTGCGCTTCGTCGACGCCGTGCCGGGGCGGCCCACGCTGCTGAGCGTCTGCTTCCAGTACCCCGACGGCAGCGGCGGCAACGTGACGACGATCGACTCGGCGGCCTCGCTCGTCGGCGAGCACGACATAGACGCCGTCGAGCGCTGGCTCTCGCCGAGCGCGATCGCCCTCGCGGCGCCCGAGGTGCCGCTTCCCGTCCGCCGCCACCTGCTGCGGCGCGCCACCGAGAAGGGCGCGCTGCGCGTCGCGTCGCTGACGACGGCCGAGATCCCGCACGCGCTCGAGACCGGCTTCCTGTCCGTGGTCGATCTTCTGTGCCTGAACGAGGAGGAAGCCGCGGCCCTCGCCGGCGAGCCGCTGGCGGCGGAGGCTCCCGAGCCCGTCCTCGGGCGCCTCGCCGGGATCGCGCTCGCCGCGCAGCCCGGGATGCGGCTGATCGTGACTGCAGGATCGCGCGGCGCCTTCGCCTTCGACGGCCGCTGGATTCATGTCCCGACGCTGCCCGTCCGCGTCGTGAGCAGCGCCGGCGCCGGCGACGCGCTCCTGGGCGGCGTCCTCGCGGGACTCGCGGCCGGCCTCCCCTTCGCGGGCAACACGGCCCACCGCGCGACGCTCGCGTCTCGGCCGCTCGCGAGCGCCCTCGACCTGGGGGCCCTCGTCGCCGCGTTCAAGGTCACGTCCCCGCACACGATCCCGCCTGATCTGTCGCTGGATGCCGTGGTGGGCTTCGCCCGGGAGAACGGTGTCGCGCTCGGCGACGGACTGCGGAGGCTGCTTCCTGCCGAGGCGGAGAGAGCCCATGCCCACTGACCCGAGGCCGAAGCTTCCGGCCGCCGTTCGCGACGCGCGGCGCCTGCTGCGCCCGCTGAAGGCGGAGATCCTCGGCCTCGCGCGCGCTCTCGTGCGCACGGACAGCGTCGTCGATTCCCGCCGAGCGGCCACGAGACCGCGGCCCAGGAGGTCCTGGCCCGCACCTTGCGGCGTCACCGCGTCGAGGTGGAGCTCTACGACGTCGGCTTCCTGAGCCGCTCGCGGCACCCCTACGTCCGGCGCGACCGCGAGTACCGCGGCCGGAAGAACCTCGTCGCGCGCGTGCCGGGCACCGGGCGCGGCCGCAGCCTCCTGCTGAGCGGGCACATCGACACGGTCCCGACTCGTCCGAACCCCTGGCGCCTGAGTCCGTGGTCCGGCGCCGTTCGGAAGGGACGGCTCTACGGGCGCGGGAGCTGGGACATGAAGGGCGGGCTCGCCGCGCAGTGCGCCGTGGCGATCGCGCTGCGAAAGGCAGGCGTGCGGCCAGGCGGCGACGTGCTCGTGCGAGTCGGTGGTGGACGAGGAGTTCGCCGGCGGCGGCGGGACGCTCGCGGGCAGGCTGCACGGGACGACGGCCGACGCCTGCGCGATCGCCGAGCCCACGAACGAGGCCGTGCTGCGGGCCTCGCGCGGCGGCCACTTCTTCGACATCGTGTGCCGCGCGGGCGACCCGAGCGCCTACTTCTCGAAGGACGAGGTCGTGAGCCCGGCCGTGCCGATGGGGCGCCTGCTCGGCTGGATCGACGGCTGGACGGCGAAGCGCCGGGGAGTGGACCGCGGCGTCACGTACCGCGACTTCCCCGATCCCGCTCCCGTGCAGGTGCTGGCGCTCGAGGCCAACCGCTTCGACCCGGACATCCCGTGGAGCGTGCCGCTCGAGGCCCGCGTGCGTGTCTACTTCCAGTTCCTGCCCCACGAGGACGTCCCGGCGCGGGTCGCGGAGATCGAGGCGTCGCTGCGCGACTTCGCGGCCGCGGATCCGTTCTTCCGGACGCACCCGCTCGAGGTCCGGCGCCTCGTGGATCCCCCGCTCGAAGGGCACGAGCTCCCGGCCGATCACCCCTGGACGCGCTGCCTTCACGGCGCGGCGTGCGGGGTGCTGGGGCCCGAGGTTCCGCTCACGGCCTCCGAGTGGCCGTGCGACGCGTTCCTGAACCAGAAGCACTTCGGGATCCCCACGCTGGTGTTCGGGCCGCGGGGGGCCGGCGCGCACAACGCGGACGAGTACGTGGAGACGGGGTCGATCCTGCGCACGGCCGAGGTGTACCTGGCGGCGGCGCTCGAGTGGTGCGGGGTGTGAGTCTCGTGGAGGGGCGATGGGCTCGTTATTCCTCAAGGGGGATTCTCGTGGGGGGACGATGGGCTTGCGTTCCTTGAGCTGGGGGGACTGCGTCCCCCCAGACCCCCCTGGGGGCTCGTGGTCTGGTTCCGCGCTGCTCGTGGGCGTGGCGCTGTCGGTGGTGCTTGCCTGGGGACCGGCGGTGTCGGCGGCTCCGGGCGGCGCCAAACCCGCCGGAAGTGCCGTGGTGGCGCGCGAGGCCACTCTCACGCTGTCGACGTACGAGGAAGACCTGCCGGACGTGAACCCGCGGTTCGACCTGTTCGCGCGGCGGCCGTTCCTGATCTACCCCTACACCACTCGCACCAACCTGACCGATCGCCGTGCAGACAAGACGTGGCGCACGCTCGAGCTCGAGAACGAGTACCTCAAGCTCGTCGTGCTGCCCGACCTCGGCGGGCGCATCTACAGCTGCGTCGACAAGGCGACCGGCAACGAGATGTTCTACGCGAACCCGTCGATCAAGTACGCCGACGTCGCCTACCGCGGGGCGTGGGTGGCGCTGGGGGTCGAGTTCAACTTCCCCGTCTCGCACAACTGGATGACGGTCTCGCCGGTGGACTTCGGGATCGTCCGTCACGCGGACGGCAGCGCGTCCGCCTGGGTCGGCAACATCGACCGCCCGTACGGGATGCAGTGGCGGGTGGAGCTGCGCCTGCGGCCCGGCCGCTCGCTGCTCGAGCAGACGACGACGCTCTACAACCGCAGCGACGTGCGCCACCGCTTCTACTGGTGGACGACGGCCTCGGTACGCGCCGAGGGCGACTCGCACATCCTCTACCCGATGGAGTTCTCGGCCTCCCACCACGTTGCCGACGTCGACACCTGGCCGGTGGACTCCTCGGGAGTCGACCTCTCCTACCCGCGCAACCACCTCGCGGGCTTCGTGTCGCGCTTCGTCCACGGCAGCCGCGAGCCGTTCATGGGCGTCTACAGCCCGCGCACCGAGTCGGGCATGGTCCACGTCGCGGACCACCACGACTTGCCGGGCAAGAAGATATGGTCGTGGGGCTGGGACGACGAGGGCAGGGACTGGCGCCGCGCCCTCTCCGACGACGAGAGCGCCTACCTCGAGGTCCAGGCGGGCCTCTTCCGCAACCAGGAGACCTACGCGTTCCTCGAGCCGCAGCAGCTGCTGCGCTTCCGCGAGAGCTACCAGCCGGTGCGGAAGATCGGCGGCTACTCGCGCGCGAACGACGAGGGTGTCGTGCACCTCAGGCGTGGCGACGGCAACGCGCTGCGGGTCGGGTTCGAACCTGACCCGCGAGCTTCGCGGCGGGTGCGTGGTGCTCCGCGACGGGTCGGCGACGGTGCGCGAGCAGAGCTTGAGCCTCGCTCCCTCCGGCGTCTTCGACGCGACGTACGCCGATCTGGCGGGACCCGGCCCGTACAGCGTCGAGGTCCGCGACGCGGCCGGCCGCGGCGCTCGCGCACACCGAGGGCCGCGACCGACTTCGTGCCGAAGGCGGAGGTGAGGACCGGCCCGCAGCCGGCGCACGTCTTCCCGCCCCGCGACCAGCGGACCGAGGAGGACTGGCTCGAGCTCGGCCGCCACCAGGAGCTGAACGGGAAGCTGCTCGAGGCGCACGACGTCTATGCCGCGGCGCTCCTGGCGTTCGCCGAGAGCCCGGGGCTCAACCGGGCCGCGGGACGCCTAGCCGTGCAGCTCAAACGCTACGACGAGGCCATAGAGCCTCTTTCCAAGGCGGTGGCGCGGAAGAGCAACGTACGCCGAGGCCCTCTACTACCTCGGCCTCGCGAGGGTCGCCGTCGGCGAGACCCAGCAGGCCCGCTTCGCCTGGGACCAGGCCGCCACGCAGCCGGCCTGGCGCGCCGCGTCGCTCCTGCAACTCGGCCGTCTCGCCGCCCGCGAGGGTCAGGTCTTGAATCTGGGCATGAGCCGGGCGAATGCCAAGATTCAAGACCTGACCCCTTCCGTGGCCTGCAGCTGGTTCGGCAGGCGCTCGCGGAGTCTCCCGAGATGCTGCGGGCCGGTGGGATGGAGCTCGCCCTGCTGCGGCGCGCCGGCCGCATCCAGGAGGCGGCAGCACGCCTTCGATACTGGCAGGCGCTCGACCCTCCGAGCTCGTTCCTCCGGCACGAGGCCGTGCTGCTCGGAGGCACGGGCGCCGCGCTCTGGTCCCATCTCGCCTCGGACCCCGAGCGCGTGCTCGAGCTGGCCGTCGACTACATGGCGCTCGGCCTGTGGGACGACGCGCACGCGCTGCTGGCGCGGCGCTACCCAGCGACAGCGGCGTCGTAGCCGAGCCGGGGACGGTCCTGCCGCAGGAGTACCCGCTCGTCGCCTACTACCGCGGCTACTGTGCCGAGAAGATGGGCCGCTCCGGACGGGACGACTTCGCCCTGGCGTCGCGTCAGTCCACGCGTTACGTCTTCCCGAATCGTCCCGAGTTGCTGGTCGTTCTGCGGCGCGTGGTGGAGATCGCTCCGGAGGACGCCACGGCTCGATTTCCTGCTCGGCTCGCTCTACCTCTCCGGCGGCCGGACGGACGACGCGCTCGCCGAGTGGGCGAAAGCGCGCGCCCTCGATCCGCGGCTCCCCGTGCTCCACCGCAACATCGGCTTCACCCTGCTCTACACGAGCGGCTCGCCCGAAGACGCCCTGCGCGCCTTCGAGGAGGGGATGAGTGCGGATCCGACGAACGTGGAGCTTTACCAGGGCGCCGATCAGGCCCTGAGCCTCCTCGGCCGCGGAGCCGAGGTTTTTGACTTCCAGCAAGGTGACCGGATGCATGCTGAACTCGGTGAGTCCGAGCCCCAGCAGCAGGCTGGTATAGCGCGGATCGCCCGCCATTTCGCCGCACATCGCCACCGGTATGCGCGCCTTCTTGCCCGCCTGGATCGTGATGTCAATCAGGCGCAACACCGACGGGTGCAGCGGATCGTAGAGGTAGTTCACGGCGTCGTCCACGCGGTCGATGGCCAGCGTGTACTGAATCAGGTCGTTCGTGCCGATGGAGAAGAAATCCAGATACGGCGCAAACAGATCGGCGGAGATCGCCGCCGCCGGCACTTCGATCATCCCGCCGACAAGCATCTTCGGGTTGAATTTGATGCGGCTGCGCTTGAGTTCGCTCTTGGTTTCTTCGAGCAAATCGAGCACGCGAAAAATTTCATCCTGGCTTGAGAGCATGGGGATCATCATGCGCACGTCCCCGTAGACCGAGGCACGCAGGATGGCGCGCAACTGCGGACGGAACAGCGAGGTGTCGTGCAGACACAGCCGCACGGCGCGCAACCCCAGCGCCGGATTGACCGTGATGGCGGCGCCGGCGCGCCCGCCGTCGACCTGCTTGTCCGCGCCGAGGTCGAGCGTGCGGATGGTGACAGGCTTGCCCGGCATCGACTTGACCACCTTGACGTAGGCGCGGAACTGCTCTTCTTCGTTCGGGGGCGCGGGCCGGTTCATGAACAGGAATTCGGTGCGATAAAGGCCGATGCCCTCGGCCCCGGCCTGGGCCGCGGCGCGCACGTCCGCGGGCAACTCGATGTTGGCCAGCAGCATGATACGGCGACGGTCGCGTGTCACCGCGCGGCTGGTCCGGAGGCGGTTGAGTTCGCGGCGCAGCCTGAGAATGTCCTTTTTCCGCTTGCGGTATTCCGCGACGATGTGTCGGTCGGGCGCGATGATGAGCATGCCGCGTTTGCCGTCCACAATGAGTTCCTCGCCGGAACGGACGTAACGCGTGGCGCTGTGCGCCGAGACAATAGCCGGGATGCCGAGACTCCGCGCCAGAATCGCGGTGTGCGAGATCGGGCCGCCCAGGCTGGTGACAAACGCGAGCACGTGATTGTGCTTGAGCATCACCGTGTCAGCCGGCGTGAGATCGTCCGCCACCACGATGGCCCCGGCGGCGATCTTCTCGTGCTCGTCATAATTCTGCTGCAACAGGTTGCGCAGGATCCGGGTGACGACCTGATTGACGTCGATTTTCTTGTTGCGCAGGTAATGATCGTCCATCTGCTCGAACATGGCGCTCAGGATGTCGCTCTGGGCCTTGAGCGACCATTCGGCATTGCACTGTTTCTGCCGGATGGTGTCGATCGGCGCCATCGAGATCATCTTGTCGTCGAGCATGAGCAGATGTGCGTCGAGGAAACTCGACGCTTCCGGCGGCGCATTGGCGGGGATGTGCTCGCGAATCGCCATCAGCTGACGGCGCGAAGCCTCGACCGCGCGCTGAAAACGCGTGACTTCTTCCTCGATATATTCCTGGGGGATGGCGTACTCGGGAATTTCCGGCAGATCCCGCTGCAGGACGAAGGCCTTGCCGATGACGATGCCGTCGCTGACGCCGGTGCCGTGAAGTGCGAGCATTATTCGCCTTCCCCGAAGCGGTCGTTGACCAGCTCGGTCAGCGACTCGATCGCCTTTTTCTCATCTTCGCCGTCGGCGCAAATCTCGATCTCCGCCCCCTTGGCGGCCGCCAGCATCATGATGCCCATGATGCTCTTGCCGTTGATTTGCTGGCTGTTGCGCTTGAGCGTGATCTCGGCGGCAAATTCGGAGGCGAGGCTCACGAACTTGGCCGAGGCGCGGGCGTGCAGGCCGAGCTTGTTGATGATGATGATTTTCTGGCAGCGCATCAGCGTGTCCCCTGGATTTTCCCTGGATTGCCGGCGCAGATAATGCCGCCGCTGCCGCCGCTCAAGGCCTTGTCGATGAGGTCGTCCATCTTGAGATGCCGGTAGTTGAGGACGCGCAGCAACATCGGCAGGTTGACGCCCGTGATCAGCTCGATGCGTCCGCGCGCCAGCAGGTGGCAGGCCACGTTGGTGTGGGTTGCCCCGTACACGTCCGCGAGTATCAGCACGCCATCGCCCTGGTCCACCTTCCGGATACCCTCGCGCAGGATGGCGTCCATGTTCTCCGGGGTTTCGGTGTAATCGAGGTCCGTCGCCGCCAGCTGCGGCGGCCGGGTCCCGAGTGTGTGCGCGGCCGCGGCGATCAGGCCGGCACCCAGGTTTTTATCCGCGAGAATCAGTAAACCAATCATTGTTGTTTCATCCTGGAAGTCCCTGCCCATTCCCGAAAGAGGATAAGTGGCGAGGGTTGATTTGCGTCCTTGGCAGCGTAAGCGGCGCTTCTGCCTTTCGCTTTCCTGCTTCGGGCAAAAACCCAGGGCGCATTTTCTTCGCTTCGCGTCCGGCTGCGCTCGAAAGCCCGGGTGGCCATCCCTGGCCAGGCCGCTCGCGGCCTGCGCCGCTCACCCGTGTGCGTCCGTTCGCAGTTGCGCTGCTCACCCCGGTACCACTCCTGCATCCTCAGCTTCACCATCATCACGTCCCTGTGTCGCTGTTCAGTTCACGGTGCCGCACCTGCGTCTTGATGCTCTTACCGGAAAAATACTCCGCCAGCCGGCGCACGAGATAGACCGAACGGTGCTGACCGCCGGTACAGCCGATGGCGATGGTGAGATAGGTGCGGTCCTCGCGCTCGAAGCGCGGCAGCCATTTTTCCAGAAAGCCGCATATTTCCTCAAACATGGCCTTGACCTCGTCGTATTGTTCGAGGAAATGCACGACCGGCTCGTCCAGACCGCTGAACTGTCGCAGATCGGTCTGCCAGTAGGGATTGGGCAAACAGCGAACATCGAAGACGAAATCGGCGTCGAGCGGAGTCCCATGCTTGTAACCGAAGGATTCGAACAGCAGCGTCAGTCCCGCGGTATCCTCGCCGCGCGCGAAGTTGCTCACCTGCATGCGCAGTTCATGCGGCGTGGTGCGGGTGGTGTCGATGCGGAGCGACGCGTCGAACGACAGCGGTTCGAGCAGTTTTTTCTCCACATCTATCGCCTCGACCAATGGCGTCTGATGATCGAGCATCGGATGCTTGCGCCGTGTTTCCTTGAAGCGCTTGACCAGGATGGAGTCCTCGGCTTCCAGGAAAATGATGCGATAGTGGATGCCGCGTGCGCGCAGTTCGCCCAGGTTCTTCGGGAGATCGGCGAGAAAGGCGCGGTTGCGCACGTCCAGGCCGATGGCGACGTTCATGATGGCGTTGTTGCGCATGTCGGCGAGCAAGCCGGAGAAATGTGGCAGCAGCACGGCCGGCAGGTTATCGATGCAGTAGAAACCGATGTCTTCCAGGGCCTGGAGGGCAATGGTCTTTCCGGATCCGGACAGACCGCTGACGATGAAAAAACTCATTCAGTCTACTTTGCTGCGCGCCTTGCGCAGCGCTTCACCCGCCAGCGCGTCGCGCCGGGATGGATGCGCGGACCCGGCATTGTTCATGTGTTCCTGGTGCCGTTTGATGAAATCATCGAGGGGATCGAAGCCCCACATGCGCAGGATGTAGGCGCGGATGGCGGTTTCCACCAGCACCGCCAGATTGCGGCCGGGACCGACGAAAAGCGCCACCTCCGGAATTTCCACGCCGAGAATGGCGCGGGTCATCTGCTTCGATTCCAGGCGGTTTATCTTGCTCATTTTCTGGCGCTGGATGGTTTCCAGGCGCACGATCAGGTGCAGCTTCTTCTTGTGCCGGACCGCGGTCTCGCCGAACATGAGCCGCACGTCCAGGATACCCAAACCGCGCACTTCCAGGTAATCCGAAAGCAGCGTCGGACATTGGCCCACGATCACGTCCGGGCCGACGCGGACAAACTCCACGGCATCGTCCGCGATCAGGCGGTGATTGCGCGAAAGCAGCTCGAGCGCGAGCTCGCTTTTACCGATGCCGGACTCGCCCGTGATCAGTACGCCCATGCCCATGACTTCCATGTACACGCCGTGTACGGTGATACGCGGGGCGAGCGCACGAGTCAGGTAGTACTGGAGGTGGTCGATCACCACCGGGCTGGGCAGTGACGACGAGAACAGGCCGAGCGAAGTACGGTCGGCGGCGGCAATCAGGTCGGGCGCGATATTCCCGCCGTTGGCGACGATGACAGCCGAGGTTTTTTCGCAGGTAAAAAGGTTGCGGATCGCCTCTTCGTACTCCTTTTTATCAAGGCGAGACAGGTAGGCTATTTCCGCTTCACCGATGACCTGGATTCGGTTCGGATGGACGAAATTGAGATGACCCACCAGCGCCATGCCCGGATACTTGGCGGTCGTGGGCTCGAGCAGGCGGTTTTTGCCGGTTTCACCGGCAATCCATTTGAGTTTCAGCAGACCGGATTGCGCCTCGAAAAAATCGTGCGCCGTGACCGGTGGTGTGGTCATGGGGTCAATACGCGACCGGCTCGGCCTGATCGAAGCGCGGGCGGATTTCTTCCGTGGTTTACGCCGCAAGCAGCTGTTGCCTCATCATCGTGGTTGCGGAAAATCCCTTCCGTCGCGACAGAATATGCATAATTTTTCCGCTGTGTCTGTCGGGGTGCGGCAGGGTGGGAGCCATTGTAACAGGTTTGCGGTCGGGAACGCCTCATCCATGCCGTGGAACTGGACGGCAAACGCGTCGAAGAACCGGGCGGGTCCGTCGAGCCGGTCGTGGGGCAGGAAGCCCACGCCAATTCCGGTTTCTGGGGCACAGCGCGCTGAAGGGATCAATCCGCCGCTGTCCGCCCATCGGGGCCGGGCTCTGATGTATGCCGGGTTTCCTGCCGGGGTGACGGGTGCGCGCACGTGCCATGCCCCGGGGTGGATGGGTGTACGCACGCTAGTCCGGCAAGCCGGACCTCAGGGCGTTTCGAGTTTCTTGAGCGATTCTTCGCCGCGGTGATGGTTGGCGGTTTTCCCTCTGTGCCGGAGCATCTGCCGGTCGAGTTTGGCGGCGAGCGCGTCGATCGCGACATACATGTCGGGTCCCTCGGCGTTGGCGTGCAGGGTGGTGCCGGGCGCGTGGATGGTGGCCTCGGCCTTGTGCAGGTTTTTCTGGACGTGCAGCACGACTTTGATGTTAATGACGTCGTCGATATGTTTCTGGAGGCGCCCTATTTTTTCCGAGACATAGTCTCGCAGGGGTTCGGTGATTTCCACTTGATGACCGCTTACCGTGATTTGCATGAAGGCTCTCCGGAGCTGATTAGACTAGCGACTTTCGCTGGTTGGAAGGCGGGATGTTCATCGACTCGCGATATTTCGC
Source organism: uncultured Gammaproteobacteria bacterium (assembly GCA_963750625.1). Taxonomy (GTDB): domain Bacteria; phylum Pseudomonadota; class Gammaproteobacteria; order Acidiferrobacterales; family Sulfurifustaceae; genus Sulfuricaulis. Next base: position 43,775 of record CAVVRV010000015.1, read on the forward strand.
GACTGTGCGCCGCGCGACATTGATGCCTTGCTCGGACAGGATCTCGGCGATCTTGCTGTCGCTGATGGGCCGCGTCGCTATTTCACACTCCACCAGCTTCTTGATAATCGAGCGGATCGCGGTCGCCGAACAGGTGCCGCCGTCCGCGGTGGAGACATGGCTGGAAAAAAAGTACTTCAGCTCGAATATCCCGCGCGGGGTGAGCATGTATTTGCTGGTGGTCACGCGCGAGATGGTCGACTCGTGCATGCTCACGGTTTCCGCGACGTCATGCAGCACGAGCGGCTTCATGGCTTCCGCCCCGTGGTCGAAGAAGGCACGCTGGCGGTCCACGATCGTGCGCGCGACCTTGAGCAGCGTCTCGTTTCGGGAATTCAGGCTCTTGATGAACCAGCGCGCCTGCTGAAGCTGGTCCTGCAGGTAACGGTTGTCGGCGCTGGAATCCCCGCGGTGGATCATCTTTTCGTAATGACGATTGATACGCAGATTCGGGGAGACGTCCGGATTGAGATCGGCGCGCCACACGCCGCGGATTTTCTTGACGATGATGTCGGGGACGACATAGCTCGCCTGCGATGAGGTGACGGAATTGCCCGGCCGCGGGTTCAGTCCCTGGATGAAATTGATCACCTGCTGCAGATCTTCCGCCGAGAGTTTGAGCTGGCGTCGCAGCTGGGTGTAGTCCCGGCCGGCCAGCAGCGCCAGGTTTTGCGGGGTGGCGAGTTCCGTCGCCGCCTTCAGAAACGGTGTATCGGAGCGGAGCACCTTCATCTGCAGGCGCAGGCATTCGGCGAGGTCGCGCGCGCCGACGCCGAGCGGGTCGTAGTTCTGTATCTGGTGCAACACCGCCTCGATCTCGTCGATTTCCACCGGCAAGTTCTTGCTCAAGGCCTGCTGGATTTCCTCCAGCTTGCAGCTCAGGTAGCCGTCCTCGCTGATGGCGTCGATCAGAGCGAGCGCAATCTGCTTGTCGGTGTCCGAAAATGGGGTCATCTGCATCTGCCACAGCAGGTGATCGCGCAGTGTCTGCGGCGGGCTGTTGCGGGCGTCGATATCGGGGAAATCGTCATCCGACGTCGAGCGGCTCCCCGTGGGAGCGGTCATGGTTTCGAAGCTGTCGGTCCAGTCTGACTCGTTGTCGTCGCTGGGGCCGGTATCGACATCGGGACCGGAATCGGTCGTCGGAAGCGTTTCGGCCTCGTCGTAGGATGAGGTCTCGGTGCTGTCCAGGCTTTCGGTGGTGGCGGAGTCCGCCTCACCTTTGATTTCAGCGGCTTCTTCCTCCCTTTCGTTTTCCTCGAGCAGCGGGTTGCTTTCGAGCGCTTCCTGGATCTCCTGCTGGAGTTCGATGGAAGAAAGCTGCAGCAGCCGGATGGCCTGCTGCAACTGGGGGGTGATTGTCAGATGTTGACCAAGTTTGAGGTCAAGTGACTGCTTCATAAATACAGGCGATGGTTCTGTGGTAAGCGGGGCCGCTCAGCCCCTGGAGCTATTCCGCGTTGTCTTCCCGAAAGTTTAGTACATATTCGTGTGCTGGAGGGAGCCCAGTCTGCCGTTCGGACGCACGGCGCCGCCGCGGCTATACTCTATAGGAAACAGCGAATAAAATCAGAGACGGAAGTCCTCTCCCAAGTAAACCTTTTTGACGGCGTCATTATATAAGATATCGCTGGGCGCGCCTGACGTCAGCACCCGGCCGTCGCTCAGAATATACGCGCGGTCGCATATTTTGAGGGTCTCGCGTACGTTGTGGTCGGTGATCAGCACGCCGATCCCGCGTTCCTGCAGGTGCCTGATCAATTGCTGAATCTCCAGGACGGAAATCGGATCCACGCCGGCGAAGGGTTCGTCGAGCAGGATGAAGCGCGGCGTGGTCGCCAGCGCACGCGCGATTTCCACGCGCCGGCGCTCGCCGCCGGACAGACTGATTCCCGGCGCGTCGCGCCGCGCGGCGATATTGAGATCGTGCAATAGTTCCTCGAGGATGCGCGTGCGATCCGTGTCGGCAAGATCGGCTCGTGTCTCGAGAATCGCCATGATGTTTTCCGCGACGGTCAGGTTGCGGAACACGGAAGGTTCCTGCGGGAGATAGCCCAAGCCCAGACGCGCGCGCCGGTGCATCGGCAGATCGCCGATATCCGTTTTATCCAGGCGGATGGCGCCGCTGTCCATCGGCACGAGCCCCACGATCATGTAGAAGCACGTGGTCTTGCCGGCGCCGTTCGGACCGAGCAGACCGACGATCTCGCCGCTGTGTATTTCCAGCGAAACGTCGTTGACGACCTGACGGCCCTTGTACTGCTTGTTCAATCGATCGGCGGTCAGCGTGCTGGTAACCTGGATGCTGGGCCGTTTGCTCTTTGAGCGCCTCTCCTGTTTTGTCGTTTCGGCCATGGGTGCGCTCAGGGGTTGGGGGCCGGATTGGAGGCGGGCGGGGCCGTCTGCTTTCGGGGTTGTATGACGGCATGGATGCGGCCATCGCTCTGGTCGTCGCCCGTGGCGGTCAGAATTTTGGCGTCGAGATCGTAGTGCAGCACGCTGCCGGTGAACAAGTCCTCGCCGCGCCGCAGGCTGACATCGCCGATCATGTCGAGTTTTCTCGTGGAAACGCGGTAGTCGATCCGCTTGGCCTCGGCCTGTATTTCTTCCGACGTGGCATCTGGCTGTTGACGCAGCTTCACCGGACTGCCGGTTGCCAGAATGAGTTCAGTCTGGTTGTTTTTGGCGCGGATTTCGATGCGATCCGCCTTGATCGACAATCGGCCCTGTTCGGCGACGACATTGCCGCGGTAAACCACCGTGCCGGTTTTTTCATTGGCCTCGACCGAGCGGGCATTGATGCGTATGGGCTCGTCCATGTCGTCCCTCCCGGCATGCGCCGCGGACACGACCGTCAGCCCCAGCAGAAAATAAACAGCCGTCAGCAGGACTGGCGAGGCAAGCTTGCTTGGCTTCATGAGGACGTCATCGGTCGAGCAGAATTTTCATGCTGTCGGCGCGAATTTCACCGCCGGCACCTCGCGGGTCACGGCCCTGGGCGGAAACGACATTGCCGCTCATCAGGATCTGATTGCCCCCCTTCGGCATCCATCCCTTGTCGGCGCGAGTGTGTATCGGCGCGAGATTCTCGCGATATTGGATCAGATAAGGTTGCTCCAGATCGGAGCTGCCGTCATCGCCGTAATGAACCATCCGCGTGGCCGCCAGGGTGTAACGCCGGTGACCATCTTCGTTCATGACTGTGGCGTCGAAATTCTCGATGATGTAGTCGGGGTCGTGACGAGCCTTGCCGTCGAATACCTTCTCCGGCACGCCCACCGTGCGCGTCAGCCACCAGGAGCCGGTGGCGAGCAGCAACAGGGCGGCCGCGATAGCGAGCCGTTTGGCGTCGAGGGTCATCCGGTCGCACGCCCTCCGTGGTCCGAGAGGTATTTCTGCATTTCCGCGTGGTAGCTTCCCTGCGCGTACAGGATCATCTCGCAGGCCTCGCGTGCCGCACCGTAACCGCCGCTGCTCGGCGTGACCCAGTGGGCGTATTTTTTGGCGAGCGGGTGGGCGCTCTGTACCGCGATGGCCAGCCCGACCTGCAGCATGATCGGCAGGTCCACCACGTCGTCGCCGACATACGCGGTCTGTTCCGGCGTGAGCTTCAGTTCGGCGATCAATTGGCGGTAAATCGGCAACTTTTCCTTGCATCCCTGGTGGACGTATTTGATGTCGAGGTCCTTCACGCGGTGTTTGACCACCTCGGAGGTGCGGCCGGTGATGATGCCGGCGGCCACGCCGTTGCGTTGCAACATCTTGATGCCGTGGCCGTCGAGCGAATTGAAGGCTTTGTATTCCTGGCCGTCATCGCCGATGACGAGCCGTCCGTCGGTGAGCACGCCGTCGACGTCGAACAGCAGAAGTTTCACCTTCGCGCGCGAGCGCGAGCACCTTTGGGTTCACCTCGAATGCCGGCGCGAGAATCTGGTTCATGCTCGGATAAAACAAATAAGATTTTGAACCGCCAGGACGCCAGGGTCGCCAGGAAAAACAATTTTCATGGATTCTTTCCCTGGCGTTCCTGGCGTCCTGGCGGTCAATTTCATATTAAATTTAAACCACCCCGGCGCGGAACAGGTCGTGCATGTTGAGCGCGCCAAGCACGCGGTTGTTCTCGTCCACCACGAACAGGCCGTTGATTTTCAGCGAGCGCATCAGCTGCACCGTCTCCGCCGCGAGGCGGTCGGCGCGCGTGGTTTTCGGATTCTGTGTCATGACTTCGGTGATTTTGGCGCTGTAGACGTCCACGCTGCGGTTGAGCACGCGGCGCAGATCGCCGTCGGTGAAGATTCCGACAAGACGGCCCTGACGATCCACGACGCCGGTCATGCCGAGCCCCTTGCCGGTCATTTCGAGCAAGGCTTCGCGCAAGCTCGCTCCCTCGGCAACCAGGGGGATGGCGGTCCCGGTATGCATGATGTCGCTCACGTACAGCAGCAGGCGGCGGCCGAGGCTGCCGGCCGGGTGGGCGCGCGCGAAGTCCTCGCGCGTGAAGCCGCGCGACTTGAGCAGCGCCACCGCGAGCGCATCGCCGATGGCCAGTGCCGCCGTGGTGCTCGCCGTCGGGGCGAGGTTGTGCGGGCAGGCTTCTTTTTCCACGCCGGCGTTGAGGTCGCGTCGGCCTGCCGCGCGAGGCTGGATTGCAGGCCGCCCGTGAGCGCGATGAGCTTCACGCCCATGCGCTTGATGATCGGCAGAATGGTCAGGATTTCCTCGGTCTCGCCCGAATTGGAAATCGCCAGCACGATGTCGGGTGTCGTGATCATGCCGACGTCGCCGTGCGAGGCCTCGCCCGGATGCACGAAGAACGACGGCGTGCCGGTGCTGGCCAGGGTGGCGGCGATCTTGCCGCCGATGTGCCCGCTCTTGCCCATGCCGGTGACGATGACCCGTCCGGTGCAGGCGAGAATCAGGCGGCAGGCCTCGGCGAACTGTCCGTCGACGCGCTTCGCCAGCGTCTGCAGCGCCTCGGCCTCGAGCTGGATCACCTCGCGTCCCAGTTGTTCGTACGATGCGGATGACGTCATGCGTTTCGCGATTTGGCGTGGGTTGGGGTAATCTTTCATGGAGTATATCGAAACAGTTGCGATTATCCCATGGAGCCGATCGGCTTTCACAGCATTCTGATCCTGCTGGGCGTGGCGGTGGTGCTGGTCGCGCTGTTCCGTTATCTGCGCCTGCCGCAGATCCTGGCGTATCTGTGCGCCGGCATCGTCGTCGGTCCCTCCGGCATGGGCTGGATTCCGGACCTGGAAGGCACGCGCACCCTCGCCGAGTTCGGACTGGTGTTCCTCATGTTCACCGTCGGGCTGGAATTCTCGCTGCCCAAGCTCATGGCCATGAAGAGCGTGGTGTTCGGGGTGGGCGGCGCGCAGGTGTTGATCAGCTGTCTCGTGTTCGGGTTCGTCGCGTGGTTGTTCGACGTGCCGGCCGAGGGCGCGGTGGTCATCGGCGGCATGCTGGCGATGTCGTCCACCGCCATCGTCATGAAGCTGCTCACCGAACAGCTGGAGCAGAATTCGCGCCATGGCCGCCACGCCATCAGCGTGCTGCTGTTCCAGGACCTGGTGGTGGTGCCGTTTCTGATCGTGATCCCGGCGCTGGCCGGCGACATCAAGCAATCGGTGTGGACCGCGCTCGGCTGGGCGTTCCTGAAAAGCGTGCTGGTGCTGGTCGGCATTTTTCTCGTCGGACGCTGGATGTTGCGGCCGTTTTTCCACGAGGTCGCTTCGGCGCGACTGCGCGAATACTTCATGCTCGCGGTGCTGCTGCTCACGCTGGCGTCGGCCTGGGTTACCGAGGCGGCGGGTCTGTCGATGGCGCTCGGCGCGTTTCTCGCCGGCATGATGCTGGGCGAGACGGAATACCGGCATCAGGTGGAAGGCGACATCCTGCCGTTTCGCGACATCCTGCTCGGGCTTTTCTTCGTGACGATCGGCATGATGCTGGATTTGGGCGCCATCCGGGAGCTATGGCCGTGGGTGCTCGTCAGCGTTATGGCGATCATCGTCTTCAAGACGCTGCTCATTCTCGGATTGGGCAAGCTGTTCGCGATGGAAACCGGCGTCGCCCTGCGCACCGGACTGGTGCTGTCACAGGTCGGCGAATTCGCGTTCGCGCTGATATTGCAGGCGAACCAGCATCAGCTTTTCTGCGCCCGGACCTCGCAGATCGTCCTGGCCTCGATCATCCTGAGCATGATGCTGGCGCCGCTCATCGTGCGGTACAACGGCCGGATCGCCAAGCGGCTCGTGCCGAGTTATACCCGCGACGCGCGAGGGCAACCTGGACGTGATCCGCGCCGAGGCAGGCATGCGCCGGAAAGCACGTGATCGTCTGCGGTTACGGCCGCAGCGGTCAGAATCTCGCGTGGATGCTGGAACAGGAAGGCATCAACTACCTCGCGCTCGATCTCGATCCGGTGCGCGTGCGCGACGCGCGCGACGCCGGCAAGCCGGTGGTCTACGGCGACGCCGCGCGCCGCGACGTGCTCGATGCGGCCGGGCTGCACGCGCGCGACGGCGCTCGCGATCAGTTTTTTCGATCGTCTCGCTGGCGTCTCAAGATCCTGGAAACCACGCGCGTGCTGCGGCCGGACATGCCGGTGATCGTGCGCACCATGGACGACGCCGCGCTCGAGAAGCTGAAGGCCGCCGGCGCCACCGAAGTCGTGCCGGAAAGTCTCGAAGGCAGCCTGATGATGGGTTCGCACCTGCTGCTGCTCATGGGCGTGCCGGTGTCGCGCATCGTGCGCCATGTGCGCAACGTGCGTACCGACCGCTACCGCATGCTGCGCGGCTTTTTCCATGGAGTGGATATCGATGAAGGAAAGGAGAGCGCCTATCAGGAGCGCTTGCATTCCGTCACGCTGCCTTCCGGGGCGAGCGCCGTGGGCAAGCTGATTTCCGAGTTGCATCTCGAGGAAGCCGGAGTTAGCGTGAGCGCCGTGCGCCGTGGCGGAATCCGCGGTCCCGAGCCCGCGCCCGAGACCCGGCTCGCCGCCGGGGACGTGCTGGTGCTCTATGGCGCCCCCGAAGCGCTGGAACAGGCGGAGAAAATTCTGCTTGAAGGTTGAGAACTAAATTAAGATTGCATCCCGCAAAGACACAAAGGGCGCAAAGGGAACCGAGCGAATGAGTGTCAACATGCAGCCATATACGAGAAATTTCCAATCCATTCGTTATTCTTTGCGTTCTTTGATGCGCGCCATCCTTGGCGCGCCCCCGGTGGGCGCGCTGCGCGCGTCGAATTTTGTTCCCGACAAAATTGTGCGCCTCTGCAGCGAAAATTCATATAAATGAGTTTCAAGGATCATTTCTCGGGCCATGCCGGCGATTACGCCCGCTACCGCCCGGATTACCCCGAGGCCTTGTTCGCGTACCTGGCCAAGTCCGTGTCACGGCACGATCTCGCCTGGGATTGCGGCACCGGCAACGGCCAGGCCGCGCTGGGGCTGGCCGCGCATTTCGATCGCGTCATCGCCACTGACCCGAGCCAGAACCAGATCCAGAATGCCGTGCGTCATGAAAAGATCCATTATTCCGTGGCGCCGGCGGAGCAGACCGAGATTCCGTCCCGTTCCGTGGACCTGATCACCGTCGCGCAGGCGCTGCACTGGTTCCATTTCGATCCGTTTTATGAGGAAGTACGGCGCGTGCTGAAGCCCGATGGCATGCTCGCGGTATGGTGTTACGGATTGAGCGGTATCAATCCGGACGTCGACAAGGTGGCGCATCATTATTATAGGAATATCGTCGGGCCCTACTGGCCGCCGGAGCGCCACTATATCGACGAAAAATACCGGACCATTCCGTTCCCGTTCGTCGAACTGCCAACGCCCGAGTTTCACATGAAGGCGGAATGGGACATGAACGATCTGATAGGTTATCTTCTCACCTGGTCGGCGACAAAGCAGTGTCAGCAGAAAAACCAGCAGAACCCGATTGATATTATCCGCCGGGCGCTGGCGAAAGCCTGGGGACGAGAGGACGCGCGGCTGACGGTACGCTGGCCGATCTACCTGCGTCTCGGACGGGTGACGGCGCTGGTGACAGATCAGTCGTAAACGGAAAACAGACCATGCCGAAAAAGATTCTGGTGATTCTCGGCCAGCCGCAGCGGCACAGCTACGGAGGCGCGCTGATGCTGGCTTATTCCGAAGGCGCGCGAGCCGCTGGTGCGGAAGTGAAAGAACTGTATCTGGGTGATCTCAAGTTCGATCCACTGGCCACCACCAGCCTTGCACACCTGAACGAGCTGGAGCCGGACCTGGCGCTGGCGCAGGAGGCGATCAAGTGGGCCGATCACCTGGTGTTCGTTTATCCGATCTGGTGGGGCACCATCCCGGCGCTGCTGAAGGGATTCATCGAGCGGGTTTTTCTTCCCGGCTTCGCCGTGAACTTCCGCAAAAATTCCCCGCGGTGGGACAAGCTGCTCACCGGCCGCAGCGCGCGCCTGATCGTCACGCTGAACACGCCATCGTGGATTTACCGCTGGTACTTCGGCCGCCCCGGCCACAACACCATGAAGAAGACCATCCTTCAGTTCTGCGGCATCAAGCCGGTGCGCATCACGGAAGTAGGCCCGCTCAAGAATTCGACGGATGAAAAGCGCCAGCAGTGGATCGCGCAGATCCGGGCGCTGGGTACCCGACTGGCCTGAACAATGGTTTCCCGGGCATGTCGGGGCCGACTACCGCAAAATAGTCTGCTCCTTCCCGCAACGCTCACAGCGCCGCAACGTGACCAGCTTTCCCTGTTTCACGTCGAATTTCCTTTCGGTCACGACTTTCCACCGATGAAAGCCACTCTTGCACAAGGTTTTGCCTTCGGCTTGTGCCTTCAGGGATGGTTTCCTGAATTTAATGATCTCGCCCATGCTGCTCAAATGTTTTCTGAAAAAAGCGGGCGTTCATTTCGGATGGTGAAATCTGGCGCCGCCGGTTTGTTAAGAATATGTCAAAGCGCGTATCGTCAGAATACCGCAGTCCTGTTTCCCGCGCCGAATTAAAGGTCTTTGTATCAGTGGAGGCAGAGACCGGGCTGACCTGGTGACGGGCAGACCGTCCGCGTGGCGTTGTTACTTTTTGGGCTGTTTCTTGTTAACCTAACCGGCACCAATTCAGTACTGGCCATAACCCCCTAGGGCTGTGTGCGTGGAATTGAATTTGCGAACCGACAGCGGAACATCAGAACCGGCCGTGGCACGTCAAGCGCTCGCGCCGGTTGTCGAATTTTTGCACCGGCACGCGCCGTTCGATCGGATGGCGCCGGCCCATCTCGAATTTCTCGCCACCCATCTCCAGCTCGGGTTTTATAACAAGGATGAAGTGATCACCGAGCCCGCGCGCGGCGCGGCCAGCCGTTTTTACATCATCAAACAGGGACGCGTGCGCGGCGAGACGAGCGACGCGACCGGGCCCGCGGAGGATGGCGCCTGGGAGCTGGTGGCCGGCGAATGCTTCCCCATCGGGGCGCTGCTCGCGCACCGGCCCGTGCACACGGTGCATCGCGCGGTCGCGGACTGCTTCTGCTTCGAACTCGAACGCGAGGACTTCGACAGGCTGCTCGCGCTGAGTCCGGTGTTTCACGATTTCTGCACGCGCCGTCTCGCCAATTTGCTGGATCAGGCCTTGCAGGGGGTGCAGGCGAGTCTCGCCACCCAGGTATCGAGCGGCGAAACCTCGCTCGCGGCGCCGTTGTCGAGCCTGATCCGCCGCTCACCGGTCACTTGTCTCCCGCACACGCCGATCGGCGACGCCTTGCGGACGATGAACACCGAACGCGTCGGTTCCATCGTCATCACGGACGCGGACCGGAAACCGCTCGGCCTGTTTACGCTCCACGATCTGCTCGGGCGCGTCGCCACCTCGGGCGTCAGCCTCGACTTGCCCATCGAGACGGTCATGACACGGCGTCCGCTGTCGTTGCCGCCGCAGGCGCCGGCGCACGAGGCGGCGGCGCTCATGGCGCGCATGGGATTCGGGCACGTGTGCGTGGTCGAGAACGAGCGGCTCCTGGGCATGGTGTCCGAACGCGATCTGTTTTCGTTGCAGCGCGTGGGACTGGTCCAGCTCACCCGCTCCATCGCGCATGCGCCGGACGTCGCGACACTGGTACGGCTGGGGAAGGATATCCATCGCGTCGTCGACCAGATGCTGGTGCAGGGCGCGTCGGTGGCGCAGCTGATGCAGATCATCACGCTGTTCAACGACCACATCACGCGGCGCGTCATCGGCTTGTGTCTCGCCGAGGACGGCTCGCCGTCGGTGCCGTTCACCTGGCTGTCCTTCGGCAGCGAGGGACGACAGGAGCAGACGCTCAAGACCGATCAGGACAACGGCATTCTCTTCGTTCCCCCGGAGGGAAAAAGCGCCGCGGCGGTGCGCGCGGAATTGCTGCCGCTGGCGCAAAAGATCAACCAGGCCCTCGATACCTGCGGTTACCCGCTGTGCCGCGGCAACATCATGGCCGGGAATCCGGAATGCTGCCTGAGCCTGGAGGAATGGAAAGCCCGGTTCAAGGAGTGGATCGAGCACGGCACGCCGGAACACCTGCTGAATGCCAGCATCTTTTTCGATTTCCGCACGATCTACGGCGAGCGCGCGCCGGCGGAGGAACTGCAGGGCTGGGTTCTCGCGCGCGTGGCCACGAACGTCACGTTCCTGCGCCAGATGGCGGAGAACGCCCTGCGCAACCGTCCGCCGCTCGGCGTGGTGCGCGATTTTGTCGTGGCGAGCGGCGGCGAACATCCCGACATGATCGATCTCAAGATGAACGGCGCCACGCCCTTCGTGGACGGGGCGCGCCTGCTGGCGCTCGCTCACGGTATCGCCGAAACCGGAACCCTGGCCCGTATCCGCGCCGCCGCCAAGCGCGGCGTGCTGCAAGAGGAAGAGGCCGGCGCCTGGTGCGACGCGTATGCCTTCATTCAATTGCTGCGCATGCGCGCGCACCAGAACCAGCAACGTCAGGGTCAGCCGCTCGACAATCACGTCGATCCGGAAAGCCTGAACGAACTCGACCGGCGTATCCTCAAGGAAACCTTCCGTCAGGCGCGCAAGCTGCAGACACGTCTGTCACTGGATTATCAGCTATGAGCTGGCTCGCGCGCCTGTTCCGCCCCCAGATAGAACTCCCGCCCGGACTGGCGGAGCGCGCCCGCGCGTGGCGCGAGCAGCCGGTCGTCAGCGACAGGATTCCGTTGACGCAGGCGCGATTCATCGTGGTGGACGTCGAGACCTCGGGGCTCGACATGCGCAAGGACCGGCTGCTTTCCATCGGCGCCTGCGCCGTCGAGGGGATGCGCCTGCGCGCGGGCGAGAGCTACGCGACCATCCTGCAGCGCGACGAAACCAATGCACGCGCCAATATCCTGATCCACGGCATCGGCCCGCAGGCCCAGGCCGCGGGCGAGGTCGCCGGAGGAATCGCTGCTGGGGTTTCTCGAATTCGCCGGCAGGTATCCGCTCGTGGCGTTTCACGCCAGTTTCGATCAAACCATGCTCGACCGTGCCCTGCGCGAATCGCTCGGGGTGCGCCTGATCAATCCGTGGCTCGACCTGGCGCATTTGGCGTCCGGCGCTGTTTCCCGAGGCGCGCCTGAGTCAGGCGGGCCTCGATGACTGGCTTGGCTATTTTGGCGTGCGCGCCCACGCGCGTCATCGCGCGGCTGGACGACGCGTTTGCGACAGCCGAAATCTTTTTGGTCTTGCTCGCGCGTGCCCGGCAGCGTAGTCTGACCAGCGTCAGCGCGCTGCACGCGGCGTGCGAGCAACAGGCAAGGCTTGTCCCCGGGGGCGGGGCAGGGGGGGCGTAAGGCGCCATGCACGAACGTCCTGTCAAAAAGTTTATTGCACACAACCAGGAGGATGACCATGCAACTGACTGAACGACACAAGGAGTACTGGCGAAGAAATATGCGAATGACGGCGATATTGCTGGTGATCTGGTTTGTGGTCACCTACGTCGTGGGCTTTTATGCGCGTGAGCTCAACGAGTTGGTTATCTTCGGTTTCCCGTTCGGTTTCTACATGGGGGCGCAGGGGTCGCTGATCATTTATGTGATCATGATCTTCTATTACGCCATTCGCATGAACAAACTCGACAAAGAGTATGACGTCGCGGAAGGAGAAGGCTAATGGCTACGCAAACCCAAGCGCAATTCACCCAGTCGCTCAAAAAATATTACAGCATCTACACCGGCGGCTTCATCGCCTTCGTCATCCTGCTGGCGATCGCCGAACAGATGGGCCTGCCCGAACCGCTGGATCGGCTACTGCTTCCTGTTCGCCACCATCGGCCTGTACGCCGTCATCGGCATCATGAGCCGCACCGCGGACGTGGCCGAGTACTACGTCGCGGGCCGGCGCGTACCGGCGTTCTTCAACGGCATGGCGACCGGCGCCGACTGGATGTCGGCGGCGTCGTTCATCGGCATGGCCGGCGGCCTTTACATCCAGGGCTATGACGGTCTGGCGTTCATCATGGGCTGGACCGGCGGCTACGTGCTGGTGGCGCTGTTCCTGGCGCCGTACCTGCGCAAGTTCGGCCAGTTCACGATTCCGGACTTCCTCGGCGAGCGCTATGGCGGACACACGGCGCGCAGCATCGGTGTGTTCGCCGCGATCCTGTGCTCGTTCACCTATGTGGTGGCGCAGATCTACGGTGTCGGCCTCATCACCTCGCGGTTCACCGGGATCCCGTTCGACATCGGCGTGTTCGTCGGCCTCGGCGGCATCCTGGTGTGCTCGATGCTCGGCGGCATGCGCGCGGTGACGTGGACGCAGGTGGCGCAGTACGTCATCCTGATCATCGCCTACCTGCTCCCGGTGGTGTGGCTGTCGGTGCAGATCACCCATTTCCCGATCCCGCAGCTGTCCTACGGCTACGCGCTGCAGAAGGTAACCGAGCGCGAAAAGGAGATCACAACCAATCCCAAGGAAATCGAGGTTCGGAATATCCTGAAGGCCAAGGCCACGGACGCCGAGGCGAAGCTGAAAGACCCGGCGGCGGCCTACGCCGCGGACAAGGCCGCGCTGGAAAAGAAGCTCGCCGATCTCAAGGCCACGAATGCGGCCCCGGATCAGATCGCCGCTACCGAGAAAGCGCTCGCGGCGTTCCCGAAGGACGTGGATGCGGCCAAGGCGCAATGGACCAAGGAGAAGGGTCTTGCGGCGCGTGCCGTGCCTCCGCGCCCGCATGCCGAAGCCTTCGTGGGCAAGGATGACGCCGCGCGCAACACCGCGCGGCTCAATTTCCTCGCGCTGGTGTTCTGTCTCATGGTCGGCACCGCGGCGCTGCCGCACATTCTCATGCGCTACTACACCACGCCCTGCGGTGAAGGAAGCGCGCCAGTCGGTCGGATGGTCGCTGTTCTTCATCTTCCTGCTGTACTTCACCGCGCCGTCGCTGGCGGTGCTGGTGAAGTTCGACGTGTACACGCACCTCGTCGGCTCGAACTTCGCCGACCTGCCTCGATGGGTCGCGTCGTGGGCGGCGGTGGATCCGACGCTGGTGTCGGTGAAGGACCTGAACGGTGACGGCATCGTGCAGCTCGCCGAGATCGTGCTCGGGCCAGGACATCATCGTGCTGGCGACGCCGGAGATCGCCGGTCTGCCGTACGTGGTCTCGGGCCTGGTGGCGGCCGGCGGTCTGGCGGCGGCGCTCTCGACCGCGGACGGTCTGCTGCTGACCATCGCCAACGCGCTTGTCGCACGACGTGTACTACAAGATGATCGACCCGCATGCCTCGACCAAGCGCCGTCTGACCATCGCCAAGATGCTGTTGCTGGTGGTGGCGGCGATCGCCGCGACGGTGGCGGCGCAGAAACCGGCGGACATCCTGTTCCTGGTGTCGGCGGCGTTCTCGTTCGCGGCGGCGGCGTTCTTCCCGGCGCTGGTGCTCGGCATCTTCTGGAAGCGGGCGTCTTCGTGGGGCGCGATCCTCGGCATGGCCGCGGGTCTGGGCATCACGTTCTACTACATGGCGACGACCCAGCCGTGGCTGCGCGGGGTGTTCGGCGTGACCTCGCCGATCGCCGACCACATGTGGTTCGGGATCAGCCCGATCTCGGCCGGCATCTTCGGCGTGCCGCTCGGGTTTGCGGTGATCATCATCGTGAGCCTGCTGACGCCGGCGCCGGACAAGAAAACGCAGGAGCTCATCGAGCACGTGCGCTATCCGCAGCTCAGGGGCGATATCGACACGCGCGCAACCTGAGCCAGTACAGTCCGGCAGACGCAAAAGGCCCGCGCGAGCGGGCCTTTTGTTCAGACGTGAATCATTGCGGAACAGGCGGTCATGCTTAACATCGTCATCATTCTCAAGGCCCTGATGGAGATCGCGGGTCTGGCGCTGCTCGGCCAGGGGATATTGTTCGTGCTGGCCGGCGCCAATCGCGAGCAGAACCTTTTTTACAAGGTGCTGAGGACGGTCACGTCCCCGATCATGCGCGCGGTGCGTTTCATCACGCCACGCTTCGTCCCGGACCGTCACATCGGCATTGCGGCGTTTTTTCTCGTGGTCGGATTGTGGCTGGCGTTGACGATGCTCAAGATCCAGCTGGTGCTGGAGGCGCGCCGGCTCGCGAGCTAGTTTCTCAGATCGGCCACGAGATGGGCGAGGTCGGAGCGGCCGGTGTCGTGAATCAGCTGCCGGGTCATTTTGGGATCGAAGCGGTGCAGATATTCGATCGCCTCCTTGACCTTGTCCGGACGGTGCAGCGCGTGCTGCGCCAGTCCCAGGTGATACCAGGCGTGCGGATTCATCGGCTGCAGCTGGCCGGCCTGCTCGAAGGATTTCACGGCGGCTTCATGCTGTCCGAGCGCGGTTTGGCACAGACCCATGCCGTACCACGCGCGGTCGAGACCGGGATTGATCCGCAGCGCCTCGTGGAAGGCCTCGATGGCCTTGGCCGGCTGGTGTTGTTTGTCGTACATGAAGCCGAGATTGAACCAGGTCGCGGCACGTTGCGGTTCCAGGCGCACGGCCGCCTGGAAATACCGCTCGGCCTCGGCGTAATGCCCGCGTGACGTCAGCAGGAAGGCGAGCGCCCGGGTGGCCTGGGCGGACGCCGGATCGAGCCCGAGCGCCGTCCGGTATTCGGCGATAGCCTGGTCCGGCCGCCGGAGAAATTCATACAGCCGCGCCCGCAGACGGTGGCGCCATGCTTCCAGATTCATGGAGGCTCCCGTTATTGACCCGGCACGATTGTTTGAACGGAGTTACGCCGCGTCGTCGTCGCACGGCGTTTATGATGAGAGATCGTGCCGGGTCAATAACGAAAAATCATAAGATTTTCGATTATTGCGGCGGTATAACGTGATTAGACCCGAGGCCACGTGCTGGATTTTCCTTCGAAATGGTTCAAATGGTTTCATGCCGCCGCAATAATCCCGGCCATTCTGGGGGTTTCGGCCGGCGGCGGCAAGCCGCGTTAAGTTCGGCTTGAGGCGCGGACACCAGATACTGCAAAATCGTTTTTATCGGGGTACACCAGGAGGATTGACGCATGTCCGAAGAGAAGATTTATAACGTTCCCGCCGAGGTCGCCAAGCGCGCCTGGGTCGACGACAGCCAAATACAAGGAAATGTACCAGCGCTCGATCAAGGATCCGGATGGCTTCTGGGCCGAACAGGCCAAGGCCTTCGTCACGTGGTTCAAAGCCGTGGACCAAGGTCTCGGACTGGAACTACGACGCCAAGAATCTGCACATCCGCTGGTTCGAGGGCGCGAAGCTCAACGCCAGCTTACAATTGCCTCGACCGGCATCTCGAGAAACGCGGCGACCAGACGGCGATCATCTGGGAAGGCGACGATCCCAAGGTAGACAAGAAAATCACTTATCGCGAGTTGCATGCCGAGGTGTGCAAGTTCGCCAATGTTCTGAAAGGCCGCGGCGTGAAAAAGGGCGACCGGGTTTGCATCTACATGCCCATGATTCCGGAAGCCGCGGTGGCGATGCTCGCCTGCGCGCGCATCGGCGCGGTGCATTCGGTGGTGTTCGGCGGTTTCTCGCCGGAGTCGCTCAAGGACCGCATTCTCGATTCCGACTGCCGCGTGGTCATCACCGCCGATGAAGGCGTGCGCGGCGGCAAGAAGGTCCCGCTCAAGGCCAATACCGACCAGGCGCTCACGCACTGCCCGAACGTGCACACCGTGCTGGTCGTCAAGCACACCGGCGGCAGCGTCGCGTGGAACGCGACGCGCGATGTCTGGTACCACGAGCAGATGGCGCAAGGCCTCCGCCGATTGTCCGCCGGAGGAAATGGATGCCGAGGACCCGCTGTTCATTCTTTATACCTCCGGCTCCACCGGCAAGCCCAAGGGCGTGCTGCACACCACCGGCGGTTATCTGTTGTTCGCCGCGATCACCCACAAGTACGTCTTCGATTATCACGACGGCGATATCTTCTGGTGCACCGCCGACGTCGGCTGGGTGACGGGCCACTCCTATATCGTCTACGGCCCGCTGGCCAACGGCGCGATCACGCTCATGTTCGAGGGCGTGCCGAACTATCCGACCGCCTCGCGCTTCTGGGAGGTCATCGACAAGCACCAGGTGAATATCTTCTACACCGCGCCGACGGCGATCCGCGCGCTCATGCGCGAGGGCGAGGCGCCGGTCAAGAAGACCTCGCGAAAATCGCTGCAAGCTGCTCGGCACCGTCGGCGAGCCGATCAACCCCGAGGCCTGGGAGTGGTATTACCACGTGGTCGGCGACGCGCGCGTGCCGATCGTCGATACCTGGTGGCAGACCGAGACCGGCGGCATTCTGATCACGCCGCTGCCGGGCGCGACGCGACTCAAGCCGGGCTCGGCCACGCGGCCGTTCTTCGGCGTGGTGCCGGCGATCGTGGATCCCGAGGGCAAGGTGCTCGAGGGCGAGTGCAGCGGCAATCTCGTGATCACGCGTCCGTGGCCGGGACAGATGCGCACGGTGTACGGCGATCACCAGCGCTTCGTGGACACCTATTTCAAGACCTATCCGGGCAAGTACTTTACCGGCGACGGCGCGCGCCGCGACAAGGACGGTTACTACTGGATCACCGGCCGCGTCGACGACGTGCTCAATGTCTCCGGTCATCGGCTCGGCACCGCCGAGGTCGAAAGCGCGCTGGTGCTGCACAAGTCGGTGGCCGAGGCCGCGGTCGTGGGATTCCCGCACGACATCAAGGGACAGGGCATCTACTGTTACGTCACGCTCAAGGTCGGCGTGCAAGCCTCGGACGAACTCCGCAAGGATCTGGTGGCACAGGTGCGCAATGAGATCGGCGCGATCGCCTCGCCCGACGTGATTCAATGGGCCCCGAGCCTGCCCAAGACGCGCTCCGGCAAGATCATGCGCCGTATCCTGCGCAAGATCGCCGCGAACGATCTTTCCAACCTTGGCGACACCACGACGCTCGCCGATCCGTCCGTGGTCGAGGACCTTATCAAGAATCGCGCCGTCAAATAACACGCCGGCGGCGCCTGTCATCCTGTGGCAATGGCGGCCTAATACGTTAGAATGGCGCCGACTCGCGATGCGTCGAACAAGGAAAAAGTTTGAATCAACCCAGCCATAGCGCGCCGGAAAGCGACATCCTGGTGGATATCCGTGATATCCATTTTACGTACGGTGACCGGCCGATTCTGAAAGGCATTACGCTTCCCATCCGCCGTGGCAAGGTCACCGCGATCATGGGCGGCAGCGGTTGCGGCAAGACCACGCTGATGAATCTCATCGGCGGTCGCATCAAGCCGAGCAGCGGCAAGCTGACCGTGGATGGCGAATCGGTGCCGGACCTCCGAACCAAAGAACTTTTCGAACTGCGCAAGCGCATGGGCATGCTGTTCCAGACCGGTGCGCTGCTGACCGATCTTTCGGTGTTCGAAAACGTCGCCTTTCCCATCCGTGAGCACACCAAACTGCCGGAGTCCATCCTGCGCAAGGTCGTGCTCATGAAACTGGAGGCCGTGGGACTGCGCGGGGCGCGCGATCTGATGCCTTCGGAGCTGTCGGGCGGCATGGCGCGGCGCGTGGCGCTGGCGCGCGCGATCGCCTTCGAACCGATGATGATCATGTACGACGAGCCGTTCACCGGACTCGATCCGATCTCCAAGGGCGTGATCGCCAAGCTGATCCGTGAGCTCAACCAGTCGCTCGGCATCACTTCGATCGTGGTGTCGCACGACGTGGCCGAGACCTGCATGATTTCCGATTACGCTTATCTCGTCGGTGACGGCCGTATCATGGGCGAGGGCACGCCGGCCGAAGTGCAGAAATCCGGTTCCGAACATGTACGCCAGTTCATGGACGGCCTGCCGGACGGTCCGGTGCCGTATCAATATCCGGCCGACGACTACGTGACGGACCTGATGCGGGGCGCCACGTGAACACGCTGAACATATTAGGACGTATTACGATCAACAGCGTCGAGCGCCTGGGACGGGCCGCGATGTTTCTGTATGAAGTGATGCTCGGTTCGTGGGAGCTTGTCCGGCGTTTCTATCTCGTCGTGCAGCAGGTCTACGCCGTGGGGGTGCTGACGCTGCTGATCATTCTGGTGTCGGGGCTGTTCGTCGGCATGGTGCTCGGGCTTCAGGGCTACAATACGCTCGTCAAATTCGGTTCGGCGAACTCGCTCGGCCTGCTGGTGGCCTTGTCGCTGGTGCGCGAACTCGGGCCGGTGGTCACCGCGCTGCTGTTCGCCGGCCGCGCCGGGTCGGCGCTGACGGCGGAGATCGGCCTCATGAAGGCCACGGAACAGCTCGCCGGCATGGAAATGATGGCGGTCAATCCGATCACGCGCGTGATTGCACCGCGCTTTCTCGGGGGCGTGATTGCCTTGCCGCTGCTGACGGCGCTGTTTTCCGCCATCGGCGTGATGGGCGGACACCTGGTGGGCGTGGGGCTACTGGGGGTGGATACCGGCGCCTTCTGGTCGCAGATGCAGAATGGCGTGGATTTCCACGACGATATCATGAACGGTGTCATCAAGAGCGTGGTGTTCGGCGTTGTGGTCAGCTGGATATCCGTATTCGAGGGCTATGACGCGGTGCCGACCTCGGAGGGCGTGGCGAGCGCCACCAACCGGACGGTGGTATATTCTTCGCTGGCCGTGCTGGGCCTGGATTTCATCCTCACTGCTTTGACCTTGGGAGAGGTCTGACATGATCAACCGGAAAAGTCTGGAATTGTGGGTCGGCCTGTTCGTGGCCGCGGGCATCCTGGCGCTGGCCATGCTCGCGTTCAAGGTCGGCAACCTCACCTCGGCGGATGTCATGAACAGCTACAAGGTCACGGCGCGATTTCGACAACGTCGGCGGTCTCAAGGTCAAGGCGGCGGTGACCATGGCCGGCGTGCGCATCGGGCGCGTGTCGGCCATCGCGTTCGACAACAAAAAATATCAGGCGCTGGTCACGATGGACATCGATGGCCGCTACCAGAACATCCCCAAGGACAGCAGCGCGAGCATCCTGACCTCGGGCCTGCTGGGCGATCAGTACATCGGCATCGAGCCGGGCGGTGACGATGCCTCGCTCAAGAGCGGCGACAGCTTCCTGCGCACGCAATCGGCGCTGGTGCTGGAGAAACTGGTCGGGCAGGTGATCTTCAACAAGGCCGGCGAGAGCGCACCGGCCAAGTAGCACGCCGCCGCGAACATTCAGGAGACGCCAATGAAAAAATTCGCCTCTTCCGTGCTGTCGATGTTTTTCGCCCTGTCCGTGCTGGCGGCCGAACTAATGCCGGATCAGCTGGCGCGCGAGGTGACGGACAAGATCGTCGTACTGCTCAAGGCGAACAAGGACGTGTACAACAAGGATCACAAGAAGCTGTACGCCATGGTGGACGAACATGTGCTGCCGAACTTCGATTTCCGCGCCATGTCGCGCACGGTACTCGGGCGTTACTGGCGGGAGGCGAGCGAGGACCAGCGCGCGCGTTTCACCGGAGAGTTCCGCGACTTGCTGGTGCGTACCTATGCCACCGCCCTGCTCAAGTATAACGATGAAAAGATCGTCTATCTCCCGTTCAGGCTGAGCCCCGGTGACCGCACTGCGACGGTGAAATCCGAGGTCCGCCGCACCGACGGGGGCCCGCCCATCGCCATCAACTACGGCTTCTACCACACCGACGCCGGCTGGAAGGTGTATGACGTGACCATAGAAGGCGCGAGCCTCGTGACGACCTACCAGTCCACCTACTCGGAGCGGGTGCAGCGCGAGGGACTCGATGCGCTGATCGCCAGCCTCGCGCAGGACAACAAGGCGGCCGCCGAGGGAAAAACCGCTTCCAACGGCACCAAGGCGGGCGGAACGAAGTGAGCGAGAACGGTATTACCACCCGCGACAATGGCGTGTTCGAGGTGACCGGACAGCTGACCTTCCAGTCGGTGCCGCAGTTTCTCGCACAGACCGATAAATGGCTGCATGGCGGTACCGGCAAGGTCACGATCGATATGCATGGCGTGACGCTCGCCGACAGCGCCGGGCTGGCGCTTTTAATCGAGTGGCTGCAACTCTCGCGTTCCGCCCAGCGCGAGATCGTCTTCACCAATATGCCGGATCAGATGCGTGATCTCATCCACGTCAACGGCCTCACGCAGGTTTTCGGCTTGACATTAGACAGGATTGCAGGTGACGAGGTTATCTCAAAAATTCAGAACGCATCGACCGCCACGAGCGGCCAGGGTGCGCCAGGAATAAGCAGCATTAACACGGAAAATCTCAAGTCACTTCCTGAGTCCTGGCGTTCATCCTTGTTAATCCGTGGTTCCATCATTTATCTGAGCTACAGCCGTGTCGGCGATCTCCATCACCGGGCTGCATAAGCATTACCCTCGGGTCCACGCCCTCAAGAACATCGACCTGACGATCGAGCGCGGCGAGTTCTTCGGCCTGCTCGGCCCGAACGGCGCGGGCAAATCCACGCTGATCAGCATCGTCGCCGGGTTGACCCGGTTTCGACGCCGGCAGTGTGACCGTCCTCGGTCATGACGTGGTGACGGCTTACCGGCAGACGCGGCGGCTCATCGGCGTGGTGCCGCAGGAACTGACGTTCGATCCGTTTTTCAACGTGCGCGAGGTGCTGCGCATCCAGTCCGGCTATTTCGGGCTGCGCGATAACGACGCCTGGATCGATGAGCTGATGCAGGCGCTGATGCTGACCGGAAAGGCCGACGCCAACATGCGCGCGCTTTCGGGCGGCATGAAGCGGCGCGTCATGATTGCCCAGGCGCTGGTGCACAAGCCCGACGTGGTGGTGCTGGACGAACCGACGGCGGGGGTGGACGTCGAACTGCGCAAACAGCTCTGGACCTTCATCCGCCGGTTGCACCGCGAAGGCCACACCATCGTGCTCACCACGCATTATCTCGAGGAGGCCGAGGCGCTGTGCGAGCGCATCGCGATCCTGAATCGCGGTGAGATCGTGGCGCTCGATACCAAGCACGCGCTGCTGGCGCGCGGTATCGGCCACACCCGGCGTGTTTGCATCACCACGGCGGAGCCGCTGGGCCCCCTGCCCGAATCCCTGGCGCCGAAGCTGCGCCGGCAGGAAGGTAACCAGATCGAACTGCAACTCGACAAGCATACCGATTCGGTCATGGCGGTGCTGGATGCCTTGCGCGCACGCGGCGCGGTGATCACCGATCTCAGCATGGAAGGGGCGGATCTCGAAGACGTGTTCGTCGAGTTGACGCACGGGGGCAGCGCGTGAATCCGGCCGGCCTGTATACGTTGTTCTACAAGGAGATCCTGCGCTTCGGCAAGGTGCTGCTGCAAACCCTGATCGCGCCGATCATCACGGCCTTGCTTTACCTGCTGGTTTTCGGTCACGTGTTCGAAGGCCGGTTGCAGGTATTTCCGGGAGTGAGCTACACCGCGTTCCTGATCCCCGGCCTCGTCATGATGTCGGTGATACAGAACTCCTTCGCCAACAGCTCCTCGAGCCTCATTCAGTCCAAGGTGACCGGCAACCTGGTCTTCATCCTGCTCACGCCGCTGTCACACCTGGAATTCTTCCTGGCGTTCGTGCTCGCCGCCGCGGTGCGCGGCGTGCTCGTGGGGCTGGGCGTGTACCTGGCGGGAACGCTGTTTACTCCCTTGCCCGTGCAGCACCTGGGATTCATCCTGCTGTTTGCGTTTCTGAGCAGCGCGGTGCTGGGCGCGACCGGCGTGATCGCCGGCATCTGGGCGGTGAAGTTCGACCAACTCGCCGGATTCCAGAATTTCATCATCCTGCCCTTGTCGTTCCTCTCCGGCGTTTTTTATTCCATCCATTCGCTGCCGGGTTTCTGGCAGAAGCTGTCGCACTTCAACCCGTTTTTCTACATGATCGACGGCTTCCGCTACGGCTTTTTCGGCGTGTCCGACATCGCGCCGTGGCTGAGCCTGCTGGTCGTGGGGATTTCGCTGGCGGCCGTTTCGGGCGTCACGCTGCTGATGCTCAAGACCGGCTACAAACTGCGCGATTGAAAGACTCGTTCTTGCCGCCCGGCGACGTTGTATACTGCCGGCACAGCAACAGCAGCGTCCTGCGTCCAGGCACCGGCGCCCGGGCGCCTGATGGATGATTCCCGGGCTTTGTTTTGTATCCCCAAAGGACATATCTCTTGAAATCGCCCCGGTTGGACCGATAATTGACCAGCAATGATGCAGCCGGAAGACATCAAGCAGATGATAGAGACGGGGTTGCCGGGCGCGCGCGTGTCGGTGACCGGCGACGGTCATCATTTCGAGGCCGAAGTCGTGGCCCGTGAGTTCACCGGCAAGGGCATGTTGCAGCGGCATCAGACTCGTGTACCGCACGCTGGGCGGCAAGATGGGAAATGAAATTCATGCCCTGTCGTTGCGCACCCTGGCGCCGGAGGAGTGACCGCCCCCATCGGTTTTGCCGTCGATAGCTTAAATTAACGAGATACGAGGTTTCACATGAGCATACAGGACAAGATTCGCCAGCAACTGAGCAGCGACAAGATCGTGCTCTATATGAAGGGCACGCCCCAGTTCCCGCAATGCGGGTTTTCGGCCAAGGCCTCCCAGATGTTGGGCGCGTGCGGGGCGAAATTCACGACTTACGACATATTGTCCGACCCGGAAATGCGCCAGGGCCTCAAGGAATACTCGCATTGGCCGACCTTCCCGCAGCTGTACGTAAACGGCGAACTGGTCGGCGGCTGTGATATCATGACCGAGCTGTACCAGAAGGGCGAACTCCAGAAACTGGTTACCCAGGCGCAGGGTTGAGCGCCGGTAATCCCGACCGGAAAAGGCCGCCTTCTGGCGGCCTTTTTTATTGCCGACGATTATTCATATCATGGACAAACTGATTGTTACCGGCGGAACTCCGCTGCGCGGCGAGATCAGCATCTCGGGCGCGAAGAATGCCGCGTTGCCGGTTTTGGTGGCCTCGCTGCTGACCAACGAAACCGTGAGCATCGGCAACGTGCCGCACCTGCAGGACATCACCACGACGATGGAGCTGCTCGGCCGCATGGGCGTGCGCCTCGTGGTCGGCGACAAGATGGTGATCGAGGCCGATTCGAGCCAGAACACCTCGGTGCGCGCGCCGTACGAACTGGTGAAGACCATGCGCGCGTCGATCCTGGTGCTCGGTCCGCTTGCTGGCGCGTTTCGGCGAGGCCGAGGTGTCCCTGCCCGGCGGTTGCGCCATCGGTTCGCGCCCGGTGAACCTGCACATCAAGGGTTTGCAGGCCATGGGCGCGGAAATCAATCTCGAAGGCGGTTATATCCGCGCCACGGCCAAGCGTCTGAAAGGCGCGCGCATCTTCATGGACCTCGTCTCCGTCACCGGCACGGAGAACATCATGATGGCGGCCACGCTGGCGGATGGCACCACGATCATCGAAAACGCCGCGCGCGAACCCGAAGTGGTGGACCTGGCGAATTGCCTGATCGCGATGGGCGCGAAGATTCGCGGCGCCGGCACCGATGAAATCACCATCGAAGGCGTGGAGCAATTGCACGGCGCCGAGCATGAGGTCATTCCCGACCGCATCGAAACCGGAACGTATCTGGTCGCCGCGGCGATGACCGGCGGCAGCGTGCGGTTGCGCAACGCGCGTCCGGATCTGTTGCAGGCGGTGCTCGAGAAACTGCGCGAGGCCGGCGCGGTGATCGAAACCGGACCGAACTGGATCAGTCTCGACATGCAGGGCAAGCGTCCGAAGGCCGTGACGGTCCGCACCGCGCCGTACCCGGCGTTTCCGACGGACATGCAGGCGCAGTTCATCGCGCTGAACGCGATCGCCGAGGGCAGCGGCACGGTGACGGAGACGATCTTCGAGAACCGCTTCATGCACGTCTACGAACTGCAGCGCATGGGCGCGAGCATCGAAATGGAAGGCAACACCGCCATTGTGCGCGGCGTCACGAGCTGAAAGGCGCGCCGGTCATGGCGACCGATCTGCGCGCCTCCGCGAGCCTGGCGCTGGCGGGCCTGGTGGCGGAGGGCGAGACCGTCGTCGATCGCATCTATCACATCGACCGCGGTTATGAATGTATCGAGGAGAAGCTCGCCCAGCTGGGCGCGCGCATCCGGCGCGTGCCGGGAGAACTCGCGGCCCGGGCGGCGCGGCAAGCAGATCGGCGTGAACCATGACCACGACGCTCAATATCGCCCTGTCCAAGGGGCGGATCCTGGAAGAGGGTCTGCCGCTGCTTGAACGCGCCGGTATCCGACCCGCGGAAAACCCGCTCAAAAGCCGCAAGCTCATTCTCGATACCAACCTGCCGGACGTGAAGCTCACGATCATCCGTGCCGCGGATGTGCCCACCTACGTGCAGTTCGGTGCCGCCGACCTCGGTATCGCGGGCAAGGATGTGCTGATGGAATACGACGGCGACGGCCTGTATGAACTCCTGGACCTCAAGATCGCCCGCTGCCGCATGATGGTGGCCGAGCCGGCGAGCCTGGCCTCGCGCGACGATCCGCGCAGCTGGACGCGGCTGCGCATCGCGACCAAATACGTCAAAACCACGCGACGGCATTTCGCCGCCAAGGGCATTCAGACCGATATCATCAAGCTCTACGGCTCGATGGAGCTCGCGCCGCTGGTGGGTCTTTCCGACCGCATTGTCGACCTGGTCGATACCGGTAATACGCTGAAGGCCAACGGCCTGGTCGAGGTCGAGCAAATCGCCGATATCAGCGCCTGGCTCGTGGCCAACAAGGCCTCGATGAAAATGAAACACCAGGCACTGAAGAACTCTCGTCGGTCAGCTGCAAGCGGGCCGTCGCTTGAATCCTCCCATGAGCACGCTCAAGCTGCGTCTGCTGAATACCCGCGCTGACGGGTTTGCCGCCGACTTCGAACGGCTGCTCGACCGCGCCCACGCGATCGATCCCAAGATCGAAACCACGGTGCGGGACATCGTCGCGGACGTGCGCGCGCGCGGCGACGCGGCGGTCGTGGAGTACACGCGCCGCTTCGACCGGCGCGAGGTCGCCAGCGTGGCGGAGCTCGAGGTGTCGCGATCGCGCCTGCGCGAGGTGTCGCGCGCGGTCACCAAGGAACAGTATGAAGCGCTCGCCAACGCCGCGGAGCGCATTCGTCGCCTACCACGAACGTCAGCGCATCGATTCCTGGACCTACACCGAACCCGACGGCACGCTGCTCGGTCAGCAGGTGACGGCGCTCGACCGCGTCGGGCTGTACGTACCCGGCGGCAAGGCCGCCTATCCGTCGTCGGTGCTCATGAACGCGATACCGGCCAAGGTCGCCGAGCGTGCCGGAACTCGTCATGGTGGTGCCGACGCCGGACGGAACAGCTCAGCGAACTGGTGCTGGCCGCGGCGCTACATCGCCGGAGTGGATCGGGTGTTCACGCATCGGCGGCGCGCAGGCGGTCGCGGCGCTCGCTTACGGCACGCAGACGGTTCCCAAGGTCGACAAGATCGTCGGTCCGGGAAATGTGTATGTCGCCACCGCCAAGCGCTCGTGTTCGGCGCAGGTGGACATCGACATGATCGCCGGGCCGTCCGAGATCGTGGTGTTGTGCGACGGCAGGACCGATCCCGAGTGGATCGCGATGGACCTGTTTTCGCAGGCGGAGCACGACGAGGACGCGCAGTCCATTCTCATCAGCCTCGACGAGGCGTTCACCGCTGAAAGTGCTCGCGGCCATCGAAAAACTCCTGCCCGACATGGAGCGGCGCGAGATCATCCGGGCCTCGCTCGAATCCCGCGGGGCACTGATCACCGTCCGGCGACCTCGATGAGGCCGCTGCGCTCGTGAACGCATCGCGCCGGAACATCTCGAACTCTCGGTGGAAAATGCCGCGGGAAACGGCCAAGCAGATCCGTCATGCCGGCGCGATCTTCCTCGGCCGCTATACCGCGGAGGCGGTGGGCGATTACTGCGCCGGGCCGAACCACGTGTTGCCGACTTCCGGCACCGCGCGCTTTTCTTCGCCGCTCGGCGTGTACGATTTCCAGAAACGCAGCAGCCTGATCCAGTGTTCGGCCGCATGGCGCCTCGGTGCTGGGGAAGATCGCCTCGGTGCTGGCGCGCGGCGAAGGCCTGACGGCGCATGCGCGCTCGGCGGAGTACCGGATTAAGAAATAGATTTGACCGCCAAGACGCTGGAAGTGCGCAGAGATCGCAGAGGCGAAGGACGCAAAGAACTTCAATCGTTTGGCCAGGTCAATTTCTGTGTACTCTGCGCCTCTGCGTCCTTTGCGGTGAGATATCTTCTATAGCATGACTGATCCAATCGAGAAAAAAATATCGCGCAACTGATCCGCCCCGAAATCCGGGCGCTCAAGGCCTATCACGTGCCCGATGCCTCCGGGCTCATCAAGCTCGACGCCATGGAGAATCCCTATTCGTGGCCGGAAGACGTGCGGCGTGAATGGATCGGAAGTCTTGCGAAGCGTTGCGCTCAATCGTTATCCCGATCCCGACGCGCGTCGTCTGCGCGAACGTCTGCGCGCGGCGCTCGCCGTGCCGGCCGGCATGGAGCTTATTGCTCGGCAATGGGTCGGACGAACTCATTCAGATCATTCTCATGGCCGTCTCCGGGCCGGTGCGGTCGTGCTGGCGCCCACACCGACCTTTGTCATGTACGAAATGATCGCGACTTTCACCGGCATGAAGTTCGTGGGCGTGCCGCTCCAGCCGGATTTTTCGCTCGACAGGCCGGCCATGCTCAAGGCCATCGAAACGCACAAGCCGGCGGTGATTTTTCTGGCGTACCCGAACAATCCGACGGGCAATTTGTTTTCTGCGCGAGGATATCGAGCGCGTGATCGAAGCGTCGCCGGGACTGGTGGTGCTGGACGAGGCCTATCACGCCTTCGCCGGCCAGTCCTTCATGGACCGGCTGGGAAAGCACGACAACCTGCTGGTGATGCGCACGCTGTCGAAGCAGGGGCTGGCCGGTTTGCGTCTGGGCATTCTCGCCGGCGCCGGCACCGTGGCTGGCGGAATTCAACAAGGTGCGGCTTCCGTACAATATCGGATAGCCTCACGCAGGCGAGCGCGGAATTCGCGTTGACGCACCTGGCCTTGCTGGATGAGCAGGCGCGGCAGATACGCCAGGACCGGGAGCAGCTGTTTCAGGCGCTCAGCCGGCTGCGCGGCGTGCGGGCCTGGCCGAGCCAGACCAATTTCATCTTGTTCCGGGTCGAGAACCGCGAGGCGGACCAGGTCTTTGAAGGACTGCGGACACGCGGCGTGCTGATCAAGAATCTGAATTCCTCCGGCGGCATGCTCAAGGGCTGTCTGCGCGTGACCGTCGGCACGCCTTCGGAGAATGACGCCTTTCTCAAGGCGCTTGAGGCGGCGCTGTGATTCGTCTATGGTTTGCGTGTGAAATCCTCTAAACGAACAAAATCCCGTGCCCCCCGGGGAAAGTCTGCATCCGGCCGGCGCGCCGAGGTGGCGCGCAACACCAAGGAAACCCAGATCACCGTTTCCGTGAACCTGGACGGCAGCGGCGTGTCCCGCATCGATACCGGCCTGCCGTTTCTCGAGCACATGCTGGAACAGGTGGCGCGGCACGGGCTGATCGACATCGACATCGAGGCCAAGGGCGACCTGCACATCGACGCGCATCACACGGTGGAAGACATCGGCATCACGCTGGGCCAGGCGATCGCCAAGGCGGCGGGCGACAGGAAGGGCATCCGCCGTTACGGTCATGCCTATGTGCCGCTCGACGAGGCGCTGTCGCGCGTGGTGATCGATTTCTCCGGTCGTCCCGGTCTGGAATATCACGTGGATTTCCCGCGCTCGCGCGTGGGCGAATTCGACGTGGATCTGGTGCACGAATTTTTCCAGGGATTCTGCAATCACGCCCTGGTGACGCTGCACGTGCGATTGTCTGCGCGGCAAGAACGCGCACCACAACGCCGAGACCGATCTTCAAGGCCTTCGGACGCGCCCTGCGCATGGCGCTGGAGATCGACGCGCGCGCGGCGGGTACGATCCCGTCGACGAAGGGGAGTCTTATAGTTTTGAACCGCCAAGACTGCTATGGTGCGGCCAAGGTGCAAGCAGAAACATTGCACCTTCAGCGGGTGAATGTTCCTGAACATTCCGAGGACTCCGCCTCACTCTTGGCGGTTCATAATCATTGATATATATGAATACGGTCGCGGTGATTGATTACGGGATGGGGAATCTGCGCTCGGTGTGCAAGGCGATCGAACATGTCGCGCCCGGCGTGCATGTACGACTCACGGCTGCGGCAGCGGATATTCGCCGTGCCGACCGTGTCGTGTTTCCCGGCCAGGGTGCCATCGGCGCTTGCATGGTGGCACTGGAATCCGGCATGCTGCGCGAATCGCTTCTCGAAGCAATGAAAACCAAACCCTTTCTCGGCATCTGTCTCGGTCTTCAGGCGCTGTATGATTTCAGCGAAGAGGGCGGCGGCACGCCGTGCCTGAGCCTGTTGGCGGGGGCGGTGAAGCGTTTTCCCGCGGAACAGATGCGCGACGAGGCCACGGGTCTGCCGCTCAAAGTGCCGCACATGGGCTGGAACCAGGTGCGCCAGACCGTCGCGCACCCGCTGTGGAACGGTATCCCGCAGGATTCGCGGTTTTATTTCGTGCACAGTTACTATGCCGATTCGGTCGATGCCCATAATATCGCCGGCGAGACGGAGTATGCGCTGCGGTTTACCTCGGCCGCGGCACGTGAGAATATTTTCGCCGTCCAGTTTCACCCGGAAAAAAGCCAGCGCGCCGGCCTGCGCCTGCTGGAAAATTTCGTGTCCTGGGACGGAAACAGCTAATATAATATTCTGAAACCGCTGATAAACAGATTCACGCAGATGAAGCGAAGCAGGAAGTTAGTGAGTTTTATATATCAGCATTTATCTGTATCCATCTGCGATTACTGACTTTTATCAATCATGTCCTCTCTGCTGGTTATTCCCGCAATCGATATCAAGGACGGCAAGTGCGTGCGCCTGCGCCAGGGGCGCATGAACGAAGAGACGATCTTTTCCGACGATCCCGTGGCCATGGCCAGACGCTGGGTGGATGCCGGCGCGCGCCGCCTCCATATCGTGGATCTCAACGGCGCGTTTGCCGGCAAGCCGGTGAATGCGTCCGCCATTCAGGCAATCCGCTCCGCCTTTCCGGACATGCCGATGCAGGTGGGCGGCGGCATCCGCGACGAGGACACCATTCAGGCCTATCTCGACATGGGCATGCACTATGTCATTCTCGGCACCAAAGCGGTGAACGCCCCGCATTTCGTGAGCGACGTGTGCACGGAATTTCCCGGGCACATCATCGTGGGGCTCGACGCCAAGGACGGAAAGGTGGCGATCGACGGCTGGTCCAAGCTCTCCGGACACGACGTCATCGATCTGGCGAAGAAATATCAGGACGACGGCGTCGAGGCGATCATTTACACCGACATCGGCCGCGACGGCATGATGAGCGGTGTCAATATCGAGGCGACGGTCAAGCTCGCGAACGCGATCTCGATTCCGGTTATCGCCTCCGGCGGGATCACCAACATCGACGATATCCGCCGGCTCTGCGAGGTGGGTGACGCCGGCATCATCGGGGCCATTACCGGCCGCGCGATTTACGAGGGCACGCTCGACTTCGCCGCGGCGCAGAAACTCGCGGATGAATTGAGCAAATAATATTTCAACCGCCAAGACGCACAGGATCGCCAGGAAGAATCGAGAAGGTTTATTAATTGCTGTTCCTGGCGCTCTTGGCGTCCTGGCGGTGAAATTCATATCTTATGGGTCTAGCCAAACGCATCATTCCCTGCCTCGACGTCGACAACGGCCGCGTCGTCAAAGGCGTGCGTTTCGTGGAAATCCGCGACGCCGGCGATCCGGTCGAGATCGCGCGCCGTTATGACGAACAGGGCGCCGATGAAGTAATCTTTCTCGACATCACCGCCAGTTCCGACAACCGCGAGACCATGGTGCATGTGGTCGAGGCGATGGCTTCGCAGGTATTCATTCCGCTGACCGTCGGCGGCGGGATCCGCAAGGTCGAGGACGTGCGCCGCATGCTCAACGCCGGCGCCGACAAGGTCGCGATCAACACCGCGGCGGTGTCGCGTCCCGAGTTCGTGCAAGGAAGCCTCGGATCATTTCGGTTCGCAATGCATCGTGGTGGCGATCGACGCCAAGCAGGTCGGGCCGGACACGGTGGGAGGTGTTCACCCACGGCGGACGCAAGGCCACCGGCCTCGATGCGCTGGCCTGGGCAAGAAAAATGACGGAATACGGCGCGGGGGAAATCCTGTTGACGAGCATGGACCGCGATGGCACCAAGGACGGTTTTGATCTCAATCTCACGCGCGCGGTGTGCGACGCCGTCAGTATTCCGGTGATCGCTTCCGGCGGGGTCGGCAATCTCGATCATCTTGTCGAGGGCATCACCAAAGGCCACGCCGACGCCGTGCTCGCGGCCAGTATCTTTCACTTCGGCGAATACACCGTCGGCCAGGCCAAGCAGCGCATGGCCGCGGCCGGGATTGAAGTAAGACTATAAAATTAGAACCGCCAGGACGCCAGGAGCGCCAGGGAACAAGAATAATAATATATGATTCAGAAATAAGGCATGTTCTCGTCGACTGAATTATTCACCTCTTTATTCTGATATGATTTCAGAAGTTCCTGGCGACCCTGGCGTCCTGGCGGTTTAAATCATCATGAATGAATACCTGGCTCGATGCAGTGAAATGGAACAGCGACGGGCTGGTGCCGGCGATCGCGCAGGAGGCCGGGAGCGGCAAGGTGCTGACGCTCGCGTGGATGAACCGCGAGGCGCTGGCGGCGACGGCGCAGGAAGGCCGGGCGGTCTACTGGTCGCGCTCGCGCCGGAAACTCTGGCGCAAGGGCGAGGAGTCGGGACATGTGCAGGCGGTCAAGGACATCCGTCTCGACTGCGACAACGACGCCGTGCTGCTGGTGGTGGAACAGAAGGGCGGGATCGCCTGTCACACGGGACGCGAACGCTGTTTCTATCAGCAGCTTCAGGGCGACCGGTGGGTGACGGTCGAACCCGTGATCAAGAGCGAACAGGAAATTTACGGCAAGAAATGACATGTCCGACGTGCTGAACAAGCTGGCCGCCGTTTTGGAGGCGCGCAAGGGCGCCGATCCGCAGAGTTCCTATGTCGCGGGACTGTACGCCAAGGGGCT
Source organism: uncultured Gammaproteobacteria bacterium (assembly GCA_963750625.1). Taxonomy (GTDB): domain Bacteria; phylum Pseudomonadota; class Gammaproteobacteria; order Acidiferrobacterales; family Sulfurifustaceae; genus Sulfuricaulis. Next base: position 75,457 of record CAVVRV010000015.1, read on the forward strand.
CGACGCGGTCCTGAAAAAGATCGGCGAGGAAGCCACCGAGACGGTGCTCGCGGCGAAGAGCGGCGAGCGGGCCAAGATCGTGCATGAAACGGCGGATTTGTGGTTTCACACGCTGATCATGCTTGCGCAGACCGGGCTTAAGCCGGATGATATCCTGGCTGAGCTGGACCGCCGTTTCGGCGTGTCCGGGCTGGACGAGAAGGCCTCGCGTCAGGGACGTTAGCGAAGGTGATCCGCCGGACGCGAACCGTCGGGCGGGTGGTTTCAACATCGGCACGAACGAATTTATTCTGGAGAGATTGCAATGGGTTCTTTCAGCATCTGGCACTGGCTTGTCGTACTGATCATCGTTCTGCTGATTTTCGGCACCAAAAAGTTGCGCAATATTGGCAGCGATCTGGGCGGTGCGATCAAGAGCTTCAAGGAGTCGATGAAGGAAGGCGCAGAGAGCCACGAGCCGGAATCCGGCAACGATACCGAGCCCAAGAAAGTCACGGGTGGATCCGGACGTGTGATTGACGCCGAGGTGACTTCCAAGGTCAAGAAGAAAAAGACCTAAGCCTGTTCACCGCCAAGGACGCGCGCGATGTTCGACGTCGGTTTCTCGGAACTGGTGGTGATCGGCCTCATCGCACTGATCGTGCTGGGGCCGAAGCGTTTGCCGGAGGTGGCGCGGACGGCGGGCAAGTGGATGGGGCAATTGCGGCGCTTCATCAACAACGTCAAACAGGATCTCGACCGCGAAATTCATCAGGATGAACTGGCGGAGCTGCGCAAGCTCCGGGAAGAACTCGATAGCACCCGGAACCTGATGCAGAGCGCCTCGGGCGATCTCATCAAGGGATTCACCGAAACCGCCTCGGCGGCCGCGGCCAACACCATCCATTCAGACGAACCGCCGAAACTGACCACCCTCATGGAGCCGGCGGCGTTTGCCCCGCCCGTGAAAAGCGCGCACGCGCCAAATCCGCAAAAAAATCCCCGACCGGAAGGAAACATGGCGGAACGCGAAGAACCCGGCGCCCCTGAAGGCAGCCTCATCTCCCATCTTCTCGAGCTGCGCGACCGCCTGCTCTATGCGGTGATCGCCATTGCCGTGGTGTTCGGGGCACTGCTGCCGTTTACCAGCGACGTGTACACGCTCGTGGCCAAGCCGCTGATGAATGTCCTGCCGGCCGGCGCGACCATGATCGCGACCGAAGTCGCCTCGCCGTTTCTCACGCCCATCAAGCTCACGCTCGCGGTCGCCGTCGTGGTCGACGATACCCGTTCCTGCTGTACCAGCTGTGGGCGTTTGTCGCGCCGGGGTTGTATCGCCACGAACGGCGGCTGGTGCTGCCGCTGCTCGTCTCGAGCACCCTGCTGTTCTACGGTGGCATGGCCTTCGCCTATTTCGTGGTGTTCCCCATGGCTTTCGGATTTTTCGTGCACGCTCTGCCGCCGGGCGTGACGATGATGACCGACATCCGCTCCTATCTCGATTTCGTGTTCTCGATGTTTTTCGCCTTCGGGATTTCCTTCGAGGTCCCGGTGGCGGTGGTGCTGCTCGCGCGCATGGGCGTGATCAATCCCGAAACGCTCGCCGGCAAGCGTCCCTACGTGATCCTGTGGGCGTTCATCGTGGCGGCGGTGCTCACGCCGCCGGATATTTTTTCGCAGTTCTTCCTCGCCATCCCGATGATCATACTTGTTCGAGATCGGTCTTTTCGTCGCGCGCCGCATGAAGCGCGCCGCCGACGCCGCGGTGGACAGCGGAAGGCGCGATCTGACCGATGACGAAATCGAGGCCGAGTTCAAGAAAAACGATCAGGCTTTCACCGGCACGGACAAGGGCAGGGACAGGAAAAAATAAGGCTCTGCGCGGTGTGACCCCAGCGCAGCTTTTACTCGGTCAACGCCGCCCGTGCCGGACGTTCGATGGCCGTGGCTTCCAGCGTCAGCGATTTTCCGTTGCGCAGCACTTCCAGTTTCACGCGGCTTCCCGGCTTGCGGTTGGAAATCGCGATCAGCGCCTCGCGCGCCTCGGCGATTTTCTTGCCGTCGATGGCGACGATCACGTCCCCCGGTTGCAGGCCCGCGCGGTGCGCCGGTCCGTCGCGCACCACGCCGACCACCACCACGCCCCGGGTGTCGTCGAGTTCGAGGGCGCGCGCGATCTGCGGCGTGATCGCCTGCGCCTCGACCCCGAGCCAGCCGCGAACCGGCCGGCCGTGTTGCAGAATTTCCTTCATCACGTCTTCGGCCAGGCTGGTGGGGATGGCGAAGCCGATTCCCTGGTAACCGCCGCTGCGGGAGAACATGGCGGTATTGATCCCGACGAGATTGCCCTCGGCGTCGACCAGCGCGCCGCCGGAGTTGCCGGGATTGATCGCGGCGTCGGTCTGGATGAAGTTCTCGAAGGTGTTGATGCCGAGCTTGTTGCGGCCGGTGGCGCTGACGATGCCCATGGTCACGGTCTGCCCCACGCCGAAGGGATTGCCGATGGCCAGCACCACGTCGCCGACGCGCAGATTGTCGGAATGACCGAGCGTGATGACCGGCAGTTTCTTCAAATCGATTTTCAGCACCGCCACATCCGTGTCCGGATCGCTGCCCACCAGTTTGGCCTGCGCCATCCGGCCGTCCTGCAGCGAGACCTGGATCGCATCGGCGCCCTGGATGACATGATGGTTGGTGAGGATGAAACCCTGCTCGCTCATGATGACGCCGGAGCCGAGGCTGGTTTCGACGCGCTTGCGCGGGGTGATCAGATCGTCCGCGCCGCCGAAGAACTGGCGAAACACCGGATCGTCGAAGAACGGATGCGGCCGCACCGTCACGACCTTGGCGGTGTTGATGTTGACCACGGCGGACGAGGCCTTGTCCACGGCCGCGGCATAGGAAGACGGGCCGTTCACCGGGCGTTTCACCGCTTCCGGCGCGGTCTGACGGATTTCGACCGTCGGGACCTCGTGCCGGGCGATCTCCGGCCAGAAATAGGTCACGAGGAAGGCAAAGGCCAGTCCGAGGACGATTGCCTGGGCTAGATAGGACAGGACAGGGGGCAGCCGCATAGTCGACCCGAAAGCTGGGATGATGGGGTGCCAATTCTATCGAAGTGTCGCCCCGCGTGCTGCGCCAAGGCGACATGGCCGGCGGCGGGTGGATTTATGTGAAAAAATTGCCTGCGCGACTTGATTTATGCGCTTGACTCAGGCGAATCGTTATATAATCCTATGCGCCGTTTTTCAGGGCGGGGAAGGTTTCTTCCGGATCAATTACCTGATTCATTTCAGAAAATTGCGCTGCTAGGCGTGATTTTTTTATTTTTTGCGCTTTAAAGATCGAGGGGGCTACATGAGTGAAGAGGGTGTCAATCCGCGCCGACGGCGTTTACTGGTGATCACCAGCGGATTAGGAATCGTTGGAGCGGCTTTTGCGGCCACCCCCTTTGTCCTCAGCATGATGCCCAGCGCCCGCGCCAAGGCGGCCGGCGCGCCGGTTGAGGTCGATATCAGCAAGATCGAGCCGGGACAGCTGTTGACGGTGGAATGGCGCGGCAAGCCGGTGTGGATCCTGCGTCGTACGCCGGAAATGCTGAAATCGCTTTCCGAGGACACCAAAGTCCTCGCCGACCCGAAATCCGAAGTGGCCGATCAGCAGCCGTCCTACGCGCAGAACGAGGCACGTTCGCTCAAGCCCGAGTATCTCGTGCTCGTCGGCATCTGCACCCATCTGGGTTGCTCGCCGGCCCAGCGTTTGCAGGCTGGTGCCGTTTCCGGCCTGGGCGATGAGTGGCCCGGCGGGTTCTTCTGTCCCTGTCACGGTTCCAAGTTCGATCTGGCCGGACGGGTGTACAAGAACGTTCCGGCGCCGACCAACCTGGTGGTGCCCCCGTACAGTTTCCTGAGCAACACGCGCATCATCATCGGTGTTGATCAGAAAGGAGCCGCGTGATGCAAAAGCTGCTGGCCTGGATCGATGACCGCTTCCCGCTGACCAAGGTCTGGGAAGAGCATCTGGCGAAATACTACGCGCCCAAGAATTTCAACTTCTGGTATTACTTCGGCTCGCTCGCGCTGCTGATGCTGGTGATGCAGATCGTCACCGGCATTTTCCTCACCATGCACTACAAGCCGGACACGGGGCTGGCGTTCGCCTCGGTCGAGTACATCATGCGCGACGTGGACTGGGGCTGGCTGCTGCGCTACATGCATTCCGTCGGCGCCTCGTTCTTCTTCATCGTGGTGTATCTGCACATGTTCCGCGCGCTGCTCTACGGGTCGCACCGCAATCCGCGCGAGCTCATCTGGCTGGTCGGCATGGTGATCTTCGTCGCGCTCATGGCCGAGGCGTTCATGGGCTATCTGCTGCCGTGGGGCAACATGTCCTACTGGGGCGCGCAGGTGATCCTCTCGCTGTTCGACGCGATTCCGCTGGTTGGCCACGTTGCTCTCCGAGTGGATGCGCGGCGACTTCGTGGTGTCGGACGCGACCCTGAACCGCTTCTTCGCCTTCCACGTGATCGCGGTGCCGCTGATCCTGGCGGCGCTGGTGTTCGTGCACATCGTGGCGCTGCACAAGGTCGGCTCGAACAACCCCGACGGCGTCGAGATCAAGAAAAAGAAAGGCGCCGGACGGTATTCCGCTCGACGGCATTCCGTTTCATCCGTATTACACGGTGAAGGACATCGTCGGCGTGACGGTGTTCCTGATGGTGTTCGCGGCCGTGATCTTCTTCGCGCCGGAACTCGGCGGCTGGTTCCTCGAGCCCGACAACTTCATGCCGGCCAACATCCTGCAGACGCCGCCGGAAATCGTGCCGCTGTGGTACTTCACGCCGTACTATTCGATCCTGCGTGCGAACACGTTCGCCTTCTTTGGGATTGAGGCCAAGCTTTGGGGCGTGATCTTCATGGGGCTCGCGATCGTGTTCTTCTTCTTCCTCCCCTGGCTGGACCGCTCCCCGGTCAAGTCGATCCGCTACCGCGGCTGGATGTACAAGACGGCGTTGGCGATCTTCGTCGTCGCCTTCCTGACCCTGGGTTATCTGGGAACCCAGACCGGCGGCGGGTCCGAACCTCATCATTGCGCAGGTCTGCACGGTGCTCTATTTTGCGTTCTTCGTCCTGATGCCGTTTTACACCAAAATTGACAAGACCAAGCCGGTTCCGGAAAGGGTGACGACGAAATGAAAAAGCTCCTGATCCTTCTTGTTCTTGCCGTCCTGCCGGCCGCTGCGTTCGCCAGTTCGGAACATGGCCCGAAGCTCGATCCCGTCAACATCGACCTCAATGACACGGCCTCGCTGCAGCGCGGCGCGCGCATCTTCGTCAACTACTGCCTGTCCTGCCACAGCGCCTCGTACATGCGTTACAACCGCATGGGCCACGACCTCGGCATCAGCGAAGAGCTGGTCAAGGAAAATCTGCTGTTCGCCGCGGACAAGGTGGGCGACCTCATGAAGGCGGTGATGCCGCAGGATGACGCCAAGCTGTGGTTCGGCGTGGCGCCGCCCGACCTGTCGCTGATCGCGCGGGCGCGCAAGCCGGCCTGGGTGTACACCTATCTGCGCAGTTTCTACCGCGACCCCGAGTCGCACTCCGGATGGAACAACGTCGTGTTCCCGCACGTGGCCATGCCGCACGTGCTCTACGAATGGCAGGGCGACCAGCGGGCCGTATTCAAGAAAGATGCCCACGGTGTCGATGTATTCGAGGGTTTCGAGCTGGAGCGGCCCGGCAGCATGAGCGCGAAAGATTATGACGACGCCATGCGCGACCTGACCAATTTCCTGGTCTATCTCGGCGAGCCGGCCAAACTGGTCCGTTACCAGATCGGCCTGTACGTGTTAATCTTCCTTGCCGTATTCCTGGTATTTGCCTACCTGCTGAAGAAGGAATACTGGAAGGACGTCCACTGAGTTATTGAGGCGGCATGGATCAATTTGAATCGCCATGCGTGGCAATCCGTTGCATTGGCCCCGGATAAATTATCTTGCCGCCTCAATAATCGGGCAATCATAAAGTATTTTGTTATTGATCCGGCACGACAGCACCACGGCAAGCACACAGAGGCATTTTTTTGCACCATCTTCGTTTCAACAACATTCGTGCCGGATCAATAACCGGGCCGATTCCCGGACGGCGGCAGCCGCTCTCCGGATGTGACATTGCATAACGGAGACAACGCGATGACGACGCCCGCGGCGCGCAAGCCAATCATGATGCTTTATTCGGGGACGAGCGATCCCTACAGCCACCGCACGCGTATCGTTCTCTTCGAGAAGGACATCGAGTGCCAGATCGTCGAGATCGATCTCGCGAAAAAGCCCCGTGAACTGGGCGAACTCAATCCCTACAACCAGGTGCCGACCATGGTCGACCGCGACCTGGTGCTGTACGAATCGAACATCATCAACGAATATCTCGACGAGCGCCTGCCGCACCCGCCGCTGATGCCGGTGGACCCCGTCTCGCGCGCCCGCGCGCGCCTGATGCTGGTGCGCTTCGACCGCGACTGGTACAGCCTGATTCACGACATCACCGGCGGCGACAAGAAGGCCGCCACCAAGGCGCGCCACGCGCTGCGCGACGGGCTCACGGTGATCTCGCCGATCTTCAAGGAACAGCCGTTTTCCCTCGGCGAGGAATTCTCGCTGGTGGACTGCTCGCTCGCGCCGCTGCTGTGGCGCCTGGACCGCTGGGACGTCGAGCTCCCGCGCCAGGCGAAACCCATCCTCGACTACGCCGAGCGCATCTTCGCGCGCAAATCCTTCAAGCTCTCGTTGACCGAGGCGGAGAAGGCGATGCGCGCACGCCCCCGGTGAATCGCGCACCCCGCGTTTCAATCTTTTGCGCGCGTTGGTGATGGCGCATGACCCCGCTTAAGCTTTACCTGATCCGCGCGGTTTACGACTGGGCGGTGGATAGCGGCTTCACGCCGCAGGTCCTGGTGGACGCCACCGCCGCGGGCGTGAAGGTTCCACCGGCCTATGTCCAGGAAGGCCGCATCGTTCTGAACATCCATCCGCGCGCGGTCGGCCATTTCGAATTCGCCGCTGACGCCATTCGCTTCTCCGCCCGCTTCGGCGGCCAGAGTATTCCGGTGGAAGCCCCGTACACCGCCGTGCTCGCCATCTACGCGCGCGAGAACAACCAGGGCATCACGTTTCCGGAAATGCCGGCCGGGGAACAGAAGGAATCCGGCCCCGAGGACAAACCGCCCGACGGCAAACCGCCGGCCAGGGGCCCGGCGCTTCGTATCGTTAAATAGCGCGCATGTCGCGCGTTTCGCGCCGCCGGTGCGGTGACGGTGTCGGGTGCCACGCGCTTGGATTATGTTAGGGATATTCACCCATTCGGGAGACGGACAATGCGCGTTTTGAAACTACTTCTGATTCTTCCCGTGATATTCATGACTCTGCCGGCGCACGCGACCGACGCCAAAACCGGCGCCAGCGCAGGCGATGAGGCGCGGCCGGAGAACGCCGAACCGCAAAAGGTTCAAAGTCCGTCTGACCGCGTCGAACGGCCAAAACGGGAGGCGGTAAAGATGTCGCCGACCATCCGTGTGTCACCGCTGCATCCGGACGAAAGCCAGAAAAATACGCCGGATGGCGCCCGCGCGCGCCGACTCGCCGTTGCTGAATATGCCGGCGCCCAAAGACATGTCGTCGCCGCAGGGTGGCGAAACACCCGGCGGTTCGCTGACAGCGAATCGTCCGCACCATGATTCGCGTGATTCAGGCCGATATCACCACGCTCAAGGTGGATGCCATCGTTAATGCCGCGAATGAAACCCTGCTCGGCGGCGGTGGCGTGGACGGCGCGATTCACCGTGCCGCCGGCCCGGAGTTGCTGGCGAAATGCCGCACACTCGGCGGCTGCCCCACCGGCGAGGCGAAAATCACCCCCGGTTTCAAACTTCCCGCGAAGTGGGTGATCCACACCGTGGGGCCGGTGTGGCACGGCGGGAAATATCAATGAAGCCGCATTGCTGGCCAGTTGTTACCGCAACTCTCTCGAACTCGCGCATAAACACGGTATCAAGACCATCGCGTTTCCGGGCATCAGCACCGGTGTCTACGGTTATCCCAAGGACAGGCCGCGAAGATCGCGGTGACGATCATGCGGGAGTACGAGAACAAGTTCGACGAGATCATCGCCTGCTGCTTCAGTGCGGGTGATAAGACGTTGTACGAAAAGCTGTTGATGTCCTGAAGCGTTCTTCCGACTCCCGAACAAATCCCCGCGTTGTGAAATTCCCGGCCACGGGCAATAATGCCCTGGTGCCATGGACTCTGCGCGCCATATTTGCTTCAGGTCGGTCATAAAAGGAATCTGCTTGGCAGATTTCATTGCTGTTCGGCGGCGTAACGGTCGCGGCCCCGCCCGAAGACGCCGCGGCGATTGTGAAACAGGCGATCGACTACTGGCGCGACGTTTCGTCCTACTCCGTCATCGACATGACCATCCACCGCCCCGACTGGGAGCGGACCATGACCATCCGCGTGTGGACCCGCGGGGAGAAGGAGTCGCTGGTGCGCGTCACCGCCCCGCCCAAGGACGCCGGCAACGCCACGCTGCTGCTCGACAACGACATGTGGAGCTTCACGCCCAAGATCAACCGCGTGATCAAGATTCCCTCGAGCATGATGAGCCAGAGCTGGATGGGATCGGACTTCTCCAACAACGACCTGGCCAAGGCCGACGATCTGATCGAGCAGTACACGCACAAACTGCTGCGCACCGAGACGCACGACGGCCACAAGGTTTACGTGATCGATTCCACGCCGAAGGAAACGGCGCCGGTGGTGTGGGGGCACGAGGTGCTCACGATCCGCGACGACTGGCTGATCCTGGAACATGCGTTCTACGACCAGCAGAACGTGCTGGTGAAGAAGCTCGTCACGTCCGACATCCGGCCCATGGGCGGCAAGCTGGTTGCCGCGCGCGAGCGCATGCAGAAGCTGGACAAGCCCGGCGAATGGACCGACGTGGTGACGCGGGAAGTGCGGTTCAACATTCCGATCGCGGCCAGCACTTTCACGCTGTCCAACCTGCAGAATCCGCGGGAGTAGGGCATGGGCGATCACTGCCTGCGCCTGGCCTGGCGCAACCTGTGGCGGCACAAGCGCCGGACCTGGCTCACGGCCTCGGCGATCGCGTTCGTCACGGTGCTGATGGTATTTCTTATCACCCTGCAGCTCGGCGTCGTACGACCTGATGGTCGACAGCAGCCTGCGCATCTTCACCGCCCAGCTGCAGGTGCAGCGCGAGGGCTACCTCGACAAGCCGCAGATCCGCAAGATCATCCCCGATGCGGTCGCGCTCGCCGAGCGCCTGCGCGCGGATCCGGCACTGCACGGTGTGGCGATCTCGACACGCGCCCAGGCATTCGCGCTCGCCTCGAGCGGCACGCGCAGCTACGGCGTGCCAGGTCGTGGGGGTCGAGCCGGAGCATGAGCCGGGCGTGTCCACCGTGCCGCGCCTCATGAAGTCCGGGCGCTACCTGGCCGGGCGCGACGCGCAGGAGGCCGTGCTCGGCGCGCCGCTCGCGAAGAATCTCAACATCCAGGTCGGCGACGATCTGACCCTGCTCGGCTCGGCCATGGACGGCTCGGTGGCCGCGACCATCGTGCCGGTGGTGGGCATTTTCGAAAGCGGCATGCGTGATCTCGACCGGGTGCTGGTGGAGATGCCGCTCGGCACATTTCAGGAGCTGTTCGGGATGGGGCAGGGCGCGCACGCGATTGCGCTGCTCGCGCCCGACCTCGCGCAGCTGCCGCTGATGCACCGCGAAGTCGCGCGCCTGCTGCCGGCGGCGCCGGAGCTGGTGGTGCTCGACTGGGACCGGCTGATTCCCGGTCTCAAGCAGATTATCGAAGCGGACTGGACCATCGACTGGTTCATCTACGTCGCGCTGATCCTGGTGGTGACGCTCAGCATTCTCAACACGTTCATCATGTCGGTGCTGGAACGCACGCGCGAGTTCGGCATCATGCTGGCGCTCGGCGCCACCCCGCTGCGCATCGGGACGCTGGTGTTCGCCGAAACGGCGCTGCTGGCGCTGATCGGTCTGGGCATCGGCATCGGTATCGGGTTCGGGATCGCCGCTTATCTGTCGGTGCACGGGTTCACCTATCCCGGCCTCAAGGAGTTCATGGGCCAATACGGCCTGCCGGCGCTGATCTATCCCAAGCTCTCGGCCAAGGCGATCCTGATCGGGCCGGCGGTGATCCTCGGCTTCATTCTGGTCGCGGCCCTGTACCCGGCGTTCCGGATTCGCAAGCTGCAACCGGTGGAGGCGATTCATGTCGCCTAGCTGCGGCACGCCTGCCGCTGCTCCTGATGCTCGCCTGGCGCAACCTGTGGCGGCACCAGCGCCGGACACTGGTGATGCTGTTCGCGCTGGTGCTCGGCGTCTGGTCGATGATCGTGATGGCGGCGCTGATCCGCGGCTCGATGGAGGAGCAGGTCAGAAGGAGATCCTCAATCTCACCGGACATGTGCAGATCCATGCGCCCGGCTATCGCGACGATCCGGCGGTGGAACATCGCTTCGCCGTGACCCCGGCGCTCGCTGAGGCGCTGCACGCGAAGGCAGTGGTCGCGGCCGGCGCGCGCGTGCGCGTGCCGGCGGTGATCGCGAGCGAGCGCGAATCGGCCGGCGTGACGCTGGTGGGCATCGATCCGCAGGGCGAGCGCGGCCTGTCGTTCATCAGCAAGGCCGTCACCGACGGCGCGTATCTGTCCTCGCCGGACGATCCGGGCTTGCTGCTCGGCCGCAAGCTGGCCGAACAGCTCGAAACCACGCTCGGGCGGCGCGTGGTGCTGATGAGCCAGGACGCCAACAACCAGATCGCCGATCGCGGGTTTCCGCGTGGTCGGCATCTTCGATGCCGACCCGCAGGCGCTGGAGACCGGGTACGTGTTCGTTGGGCTCAACGTCGCGCAGCAGATGCTCAAGATCGGCAAGGATGTCTCCGAGGTCGCGGTGATGACGCCGGACCGCGAGCGGCTGGAGGCGGTCGTGGCGTCGCTGCGCGCGGCCGCGCCGGGTCGCGACGTGCCGCCGTGGACCGAGGTGCAGCCGATGGTGGTGCTGATGGAAAAGATCCACAACGTCGTGCTGCTCATCTGGTTCGCGGTGGTGTTCACGGCCATGTCGTTCGGGCTGGTCAACACGCTGCTCATGGCGGTGTTCGAGCGCACGCGCGAGTTCGGCCTGTTCCAGGCGCTCGGCATGCCGCCGCGCCATATCCTCGGCCAGGTGCTGGTCGAGTCGCTGATCCTGCTCGGCGTCGCGCTGCTGCTCGGCAACCTCGGCGGCGTGGCTCACGGTGCTGGCGCCTCAAGGACGGCATCGATCTCTCGCTCTTCGCGGAGGGCCTCGAGATGGTGGGCGTGAGCCCGATCATGTACCCGGCGCTGGCGCGGGCGACGTGACCGCCGCCAACGTGCTGGTCACGGTGCTCGGGGCTGTTGCCGCGAGCCTGTATCCCGGCGTGGCGCGCGCGCGTCACGTGCCGGTGGAAGCGATAACGAGGGCTTGAGACGCATGGAACAATACCGTCGTCTGTCGCAACGTGAGCAAGGTCTACCGCCAGGATGCCGTCGCGGTGCAGGCGCTGACCGACATCAACCTCGAAGTCCCGAAGAAGGATTTCGTGTGTCTGTCCGGCCCGTCGGGTTCCGGCAAGAGCACGCTGCTCAATCTCATCGGCGGACTCGACCGGCCCACGAGCGGCGAGGTGGACGTGGACGGCAATCGCGTCGATCAGATGGACAAAGGGCGCGCTCGCGCGAGCTGCGCCTGCGGCGCATCGGCTTCGTGTTCCAGGCCTACAATCTGATCCCGGTGCTGACGGCGCGCGAGAACGTCGAGTTCGTGATGCAGCTGCAGGGCGTCGCCGGCCGCGGAGCGCGCCGACAAGACGACGCGAGATCCTCAAGGAGGTCGGGCTCGACGAGCTCGACGACCGCCGGCCGGGCGAGCTGTCCGGCGGCCAGCAGCAGCGCGTGGCGGTGGCGCGCGCCATCGTCTCCGAGCCGATCGCTGGTGCTGGCCGACGAGCCGACCGCCAACCTCGACTCGAAGACCGCGGAGAGCGCTGATGCAGCTGCTGCGGCACATGAACACGGAGCACGACGTGACGTTCATTTTTTCCACCCACGACAAGCTGGTGATGGATTTCTCGCGGCGGCTGATCACGCTGCGCGACGGCCGGATCGTGGACGACGTGCGGCGGGATTGACCCGATATTTATTACGAGGAACGAAAATGAAAATTCTTTTATGGAGCGATGACCTCATGAGCCGCGTGCGCATCGAGTCGCGCTGGAAGGCCGCCGGGGCGCAGATGCTGCGGCGCGACGCCGCCGACACCCCCGACCTGATCGTGGTGGACCTGACGGCGCGCGATGCCGTCGGGCATATCCGGAAATTGCGCGAGCAGTTTCCGGCCACGGACATCATTGCCTTCGGGCCGCACGTGGACGCGGAGGGTTTCCGTGCGGCCAAGGCGGCGGGCGCGAGCGAATGCGTGGCGCGCGGTTCGGCGGTCGAACGCGTGCTCGGGCGCATGGGCAACAGCGGATGATGGGTTTCGGGCGGGCGCTGCTTCTCGTCGCATTGCTCTCTACCGCGCCGGTTATGGCCGATGACTGGCAGTTCGGTGGCCACGTTAAATTCCAGTACACCTATACCGATTACCGCCCCGACGATATCAATGCCGTTTTTGGCGGTGATCCGGCGCATGATCAGAACCTCGACCTGCGTCTAAAGGCGGAAAACCGTACCGGCCCGTGGGAGTATGTGGCGCATTACGAGCTCCTCGCCGTCGCCGGCGACACCCTGGAGGCGCGAAATCGCATGGCCGCGGCCGGCATCCCGCTGTTTCGCACCCCGAGCGGCTTGCCGGATGACAGCCGGCAGTTGTTCGATCTTACCCACGAAACCGCGGAGCGCGACCGCCTCGACGCGGTGCAGCGCCTCGACCGGCTTTACGTCGGTTACAGCAGCGCGCGCCAGACGTTGCGCGTCGGGCGCCAGGCGGTGACCTGGGGCAACGGCCTGGTGTTCCAGCCGCTCGATTTCGTCAATCCGTTTTCGCCGATCGCCATCGACAAGGATTACAAAACCGGGGAAGACATGCTTTACGGCCAGTGGCTGGTGAGCGGGAAGAACGACGTGGAGGCGATGGTTGTGCCGCGACGCGACCCGGCGACGGATCGTGTGGAAAGCGATCAAAGTTCCTATGCCCTCAAGTACCGTTTGCGCTTTACCGGCGTCGATGTCGATCTGCTTGCCGCGCGCCATTTCGCCGAGAACCTGGCCGGCCTTGGCGTCGTGAAAAGCGTCGGCGGGGCGGTGTGGCGCATGGATCTCAGTTACACCAGTCTCGAAGACGGCGGCAACGCCACCTCGCTCGTGACCAACATGGACTACTCGTGGATGTGGGGCGGCAAGAACGTGTACGGCTACGTCGAATATTTCCTCAATGGTGTCGGAGAATCCGACCGTGCGAATTACGTCATGCCTAATGACGAGCTCAGCGAACGAATCGCGCGCGGCGAACTGTTCACGCTCGCGCGCGACTACGCCGCCCTCGGGCTGCAGGTCGAATTCACGCCGCTGTTCAATCTGTTTACAAATCTGATTGCGAATCTGGACGACGGCAGCAAGTATCTCCAGCTCCGCGGCGTGTACGACTGGCAACAGAACGTGCAATTGATGGCGGGAGTCAATCTGCCGTCCGGGAACAGGGGGACGGAATATGGCGGTGTGCCGGTGGCGGGCACTTCATCTTTTGCCTCCACGGGGAAGTCGGTGTATTTAAGAGGGGCGTATTATTTCTGACCCGCACCGGCTGAGACAGAAACTTATACTGTTCCGGCGTGTCATAGTAAAAAATTTACAACGCCACTATCGAAAGAGCCATGAAGGCGCACGTGATGAAAAAATGAACCAGTCATGTTAATCGCATCCATCCTTGCGGCGCTGCTGGTCATTCTCAGCACATTCACGCACTACGAAGTATTGCGCTTGCTGTCAGCCTATGTTCCCCGAATCCGGATCCGGCCGCGGGCGAGGTTACTCGTGATACTGTTCGGCACGTTTTCTGGCCACTTGCTGGAGATCGGTTTCTACGCGTTGGCTTATTACTATCTCAAGGATCATTTTGATCTCGGTAATTTTGGTGGCAAGTTTGTCGACAATTTCCCGTCCTATCTTTATTTTTCCGCCGAAACTTATACGACCATCGGGCTGGGCGACATCTATCCGCTGGGACCATTGCGGTTGATTACCGGCATCGAGGCATTGAACGGCCTGCTGCTTATCGGCTGGTCGGCGTCGTTTACCTATCTGGCCATGCAAAAATTCTGGAACATCAGAGAGCGGGATTAGTGCGCAGAGCCGCTTGATCGTATACTCGCTTCCCTATGCCGCAGACCGCAAAAGTGTTTCTGATTCTCGGTGGTTTTAATGCCGCGCTGGTCGTGTTGCTTGGCGCTTTCGGGGCGCATGGATTGAAAGCAAGAATGACAGCGGAGATGCTGGCGGTGTATCAGACGGGTGTTCACTACCATCTGTTTCACGCGCTGGGGTTGCTGGCGGTGGGACTGGTGGCGACGCAGATTTCGGATTCGTCTTATCTCCGGTGGTCCGGATGGTTGATGCTGGTTGGCATTATTCTTTTTTCCGGCAGTCTTTACGTGTTGAGCGTCAGCGGGCTGCGCTGGCTCGGGATGATTACTCCCTTCGGCGGCATTTCGTTCATCATCGCGTGGATTCTTTTCGTGGTCTCGATAGTGAAATCAGCTTAAAAGACAAATTCCATCCAACCTGCGCTATCTTCGGCTTGCTCAGGGCGAATGGCCGACTTATTCAGTAAGTTTTCTTAGCGGGCAAAACGATAATAGTTCCGTCATAGTCACAACTTTGTTGCATGAAATTCGCCGTGTCTCGCCGCCGATAATTCTCTTTCAGCCGTGTATCAGGCCATTTCTGCCTGCCTCGGATTTTCTGGACTAGAATTAATATAGAGGCCGAAAGCCACTGGCGATTGGCGGTTCAAGCGGGATTCTGTGCTGGTGGTCCGATCGGCGGAAGCGAGGGATCGCTATGCAGGATGTCCTCAACATCTCGAAGCATGTCACGCTGGCGAGGCGGTTTGTTCCCGTCTTCTGCATCTTTCCTTGCATCATTATTATCTCGCTGCTGCTGACGCTGGGCGCGATGGAGATACTGTCCGCCGCGCGCGCCTACGTGGCCGGCGAAGGCCTGTGGTCGAAGGCTCAGCGCGACGCAGTCTACTCGCTCACGCTGTACGCCCAGACGCGCGACCCGGCATATTACGAACGTTACCGGCAGGCACTCTCGATCCCGCTGAGCGATCGCCAGGCACGGATCGAAATGGACAAGCCCGACTACGATTACGCCAAGGCCCATAGCCGGCTTGCTGGAGGGCGGCAATCATCCCGATGACATACCTGGCATGATCCGCCTTTACCGTTGCTGTGCGGAATATTCCTTCTTCAAGCGCGCCGTGTCGATATGGAAGGAAGGCGACGCATACATCGATCAGTTGCAGCACTTGGGTGGCAATCTGCACGCCGAAATATCCTCCGGCTCGCCGTCCGCGAAACGGATTGAGGCGATCCTTCATCAGGTTCGCACCGTCGACGCGGACGTGAAGCCGCTGGAGGATTCCTTTACCGCCACGCTCGGCGAGGCGGTCCGGTGGCTGAGGCCCATGCTGACATGGGCCGTTTCCGCGATCGTTTCGATTCTGGTTGTCCTCGGCATTTACCTGACCGCGCGCATCATGGTCCGAATCCGGCGCACCGAAGAAGACTATCGCCTGCTGGCCAACGCGATCGCGCACACCGCGGACGGCATCATGATCCTGGACACCGGGCGGCGCATCGTCGCGGTCAATCACGCGTTCACGACAATCACGGGTTACGCGCCGGAGGAGGTCGTCGGCCATCTATTGACCCGTCCGCAGACGCTGAAGATTCCCGGACCGACGCTTTATTCCATCTGGGCGGATGCGCGGACCACGGGTCGCTGGCAAGGCGAGGTCTGGAACGTGCGCAAGAACGGCGAACTGTATACCGTGCGCCTGAGCCTGAGCGCCGTGCATGACGAGCGGCGCGACGCGGTCAGCCACTATGTCGCGGTGTTCAACGACATCTCACCGCACAAGGTCCACGAGGAATGGCTGAAGCACCTCGCGACCCACGATCCGCTGACGGGCCTGCCGAACCGGACGGAGTTCGAGCGGTGTTGCCGCGAGGCAATGGCACGCGCGCGCCGCCAGGGGCGTCGGGTGGCAGTGCTGTATATCGACCTGGATAAATTCAAGCCCGTCAACGATACCTATGGGCACGTAGCCGGCGACGAACTGCTGCAGGTACTCAGCGTTCGCATGCAGCAAATGATGCGGGAGACGGATATCGTCGCCCGCATCGGCGGCGATGAATTCAGCGTGTTACTCGCCGATCTCGATGATGTCTCGCGCAGCTATATCGTGGCGTGCAAGCTGCTCGACATGTTGTCGCAGCCGGTGGTGAGCCAGCGAGGCACGCACACCGTCGGAGCCAGTATTGGCATCAGCACCTATCCCGACGACGGCAACGATCCGCAGACGCTGCTGCGGCTGGCCGACGCCGCGATGTACCGCGTCAAACAGGGCGGGCGAAGCGGCGTCAGCTTCTATTCCGCGAACTCGGGATCGCGGCCTCCCTCATCGACACCGACCCCCGTCCGACAGCGATAGCGGACTGCCCGCGCATTGCCCGATAATTGTCATTTCCGTTAGCTTTTCGCGCCCAAGATTCCAGCCTGAAGTCTTAAAAACTCTGCGGAGATGTGCAGTTTTCCCTGTCAGCATCTGGTTGGCGTGGTAGTTGCCTTACCTCTCGTTCATGGCAAAGATCGGTTCTGTCATGGGGTGGAAGTTCAGACAAAGGTAAACCCGGCCGAAAGGTCGGGGGCGCAAAGTCACCGGCCTGCAGGGCGAAAGCCCCACGACAGCGGGATTGCCGGAACGAACGACAAAGCATGGAAGTGGGCAGGGAACGCCGAAACCCCGCCGGAAACCAAACCTCCCACAGCCAGTTCCGGCTAGCAGATACGCGGCAACGGGTCGTCTTCCAGTTCGTCCAGCATGCGCTCGCCGCCGAGCGCGGTTTGCATCACCACAAAACGTTTGCTTTTGTCCAGCTTGCCGATCAGCGCGGCGTCCCGGCCCAGGGGCAGGGCGCGCCACGCGGCGAGCGCCGCCGGCGCCTGGTCCGGGGCCACCACCGCGACCACTCTTCCCTCGCAGGCGAGATACAGCGGATCGTAACCGAGCATTTCGCATACCGAGGCCACTGCCTCGCGCACCGGAATCGCATTTTCATCCATATATATGCCGAAGCCCGTGGCGCGGCGGATTTCATGCGCGATCATCGCCAGTCCGCCGCGGGTAGGGTCGCGCATGAAGCGCAGGCCGGAGAAGGGCAGCAGCGCCTGGGTCAGGGGCAGCACGCTCGCGCAATCGGACTGCAGGTCGCCGCGCATGCCGAATTCCTCGCGCGCCAGCATCACGGCGACGCCGTGATCGCCCACCGGACCGCTGACGAGAATGGCGTCACCGTCGCATATCCGGTCCATCCCGAGGCGTAATTTTTTGTCACGCACGCCCACGCCGGTGGTAGCGAGATAGAGCCCGCCGCCCTCGCCGCGCGGCACCACCTTGGTGTCACCGGCCGCGATGCGCACACCAGCCGCCTCCGCGGCGCGCCCGAGGCTCGCGATGACACGCTCGAGCTGCGCCACCTCCAGGCCTTCCTCGATGAAGGCATTGAGGCTGAAATAAAGCGGCGTCGCGCCCGCCACGGCGAGGTCATTCACCGTCCCGTGCACCGCCAGCGAACCGATGTCACCGCCGGGAAACTCCAGCGGTTGCACGGTGAAGCCGTCGGTGGTGAACATGATCTCGCCCTCCGGCGTCGGCAGCGGGACGGCGTCGGCCTGGACGTCCAGCAGCGGATTGGCCAGATGCGGCGCGAACACCCGTTCGATCAGTTCGCGCATCAGGCGTCCGCCGTTGCCGTGGGCGAGCGTGATGTATTTGGCATCGAGCGTTTCCGGTTTGGCATTCATGTCGGTTTCATCCTGAGACTCGATGATCTGGCCGAAGCTGATACCGGCGTCGTTGCAAGGGATTTCATGCGTCAGCCGCACGTCGAATCCGCTGGCGCGCAGGAGCGTCAGCGCATGTTCTGTCAGCACGCGATTCTGGAATACGCCGCCGCTCAGCCCCACGGTCAGTTCACCATGCTCCTCGCGCGCCGCGTTCGCCTGCGCCACGATGGCCTGGGCCAGGCTGGCGTGGAATCCGCCGGCGCGTTCGGCGAGAGAATGTTTTTCATTCATCAGGAACGGCAGCAGCGGGGCCCAGTCGGTTTCGCGGATTCCCTGACGGTTGAGCGTCATCGGCAGCGGAATGGCTTCGGCCTTTTCGTCTGCGCACGCCGCTTCGAGCATCATCGGGCCCTGGCCCTCGTAGCTGGAGCGGTGATTCAATCCCGTCAACGCCGCGGCCGCGTCGAACAATCGCCCGGCCGCGGTGGTTTGCGGACAGTTCAGCCGGCGCTGCCACGCGTGATGCGCCAGCATCGGATCTTCGGGACACTGTTTCCATTCGATACCGGCCTCCCAGCACAGCGACAGCGCCGAGCGCCACGGTTCGCGCCCGGCTTTTTCGCCGCCGGGCACATGAAACGGCCGCAGGCTGCCGACGCGTTGCCACGCGCCGGGCGAACCCAGCAGCGTTTCACCGCCCCATAGCGTTCCATCGCCGCCGTAACCCACGCCGTCCCAGGTGAACACCAGCCAGTTTTTCACGTCCAGATGCTCACCGGCGAGCGCGGAGGCATGCGCATGATGATGCAGCACCGAGTTCACCGGAATGCCGGCGCGCCGCGCCCAGCGCGAACTGACATACACGGGATGCGCGTCGCAGACAATGGACCTGGCGCGCACTCCGTAGAGCGCCTGCAGGTCGGCGATGACCTGCTCGAACACGGCCAGGCTGCGCGGCGCGTCGAGGTCGCCGATGTGCGGCGAGATCACGGCGCGGTCGTCCCAGGCGAGCGCCACCGTATTTTTCATGTGCCCGCCGACGGCCAGCAGCGGCTGGTCCAGCCGGAAAGGCAGGGCGAGTTCCAGCGGCGCGTTGCCGCGCCCGAGACGCAACGGGCGAGCATGCCCGGCGATGACGCGGAACACGGGATCGTCCGCCGGGCGCTGGATCGGGCGGTCGTGATGCAGAAATGCTTCGGCGACGTGCGCGAGCCGTTCATTTACTTCATTATTTTGCGTCAATACCGGTTCGCCGCTGATATTGGCCGAGGTGGCGACCAGCGGTCCGCCGAAGTCCTCGAGCAGCAGATGATGCAGGGGACTGTACGGCAGCATCGCGCCGATTTCCTTGAGGCTCGGCGCCACCCGCGGCGACAGCGGCGCGTGCGTTTTTTTGCTCACGAGGACGATTGGTCGCATGGGGTCGCGCAGCCAGCGCTCATGCTCCGGTGTCAATTCCGCTACCGCGCGTACGGCGTCCAGCCCATCCGCGCCCTGCACCGGAAACATGACGGCGAGCGGCTTGTGCGGACGCGGCTTTTTCGCGCGCAGCCGCGCGATGGCGATATCGTTGCGCGCATCGCACATCAGGTGATAGCCGCCAACGCCTTTGACGGCGATGATCTTGCCCGCGCGCAGCGCCGCGACAGCTTCCGCCAGTGCCGTGGCGTTATCCCTGATATCGGCGCCCGCCGGGGAGACAAAATGCAGCACCGGCCCGCACACGGGACAGGCGACCGGTTCCGCGTGAAAGCGCCGGTCGAGCGGGTTTTCGTATTCCTGCTGGCACGCCGGACACATCGCGAATTCCGCCATCGTGGTGTTGGGACGGTCGTAGGGAAGTTTCCGGATGAGCGTGTAGCGCGGTCCGCACTGGGTGCAATTGATGAACGGATAGCGGTAACGGCGATTGTCCGGATCGTGCAGTTCGCGCAGGCAATCGTCACAGGCGAAATAATCCGGCGGGACATGGATGTGTGCCGGGGTGTCTTCACGGCTGGGAAGAATCTCGAATGCCTCGAGGGCTTGCGGTTCCACGGAAGCACGTGATGAAACCTTCGGCCGCGCCAGCGGGGGCGCTTCCTCGATCAGCGCACGCTGGAACTCCATCAAGGCCGCGGGAGTGCCTTGCACAAATAGCTCGACCGAGCCGGTTTCATTCCGCACCCAGCCGCGCAGGCCAAGCCGCTGCGCGAGACGGTAAACGAAAGGGCGAAACCCCACACCCTGTACGCGTCCGCTGACGGTCAGATGCTGCGCCTGTAGCGGAGTAAGGGGTTCAGGCATCTCCAGGGGTTGGTTCGGCGTGGGCATCAGGATGCCGTTCAGTTGGAATAGATGTAAAAAGTGTCCGGACCCTGTCAGGTTCCCCGATAGAGATAGCGTGGCCCGGCAGAAGACGTGACAGTGGCGTGCGTGGCTTTCTCCGCATGCCAGCGTGCGCCATCGGACTGAATCGCCGGACGCAGTTTCTGGCCCGCGTGCGCGCGGTCCCGTTGCGCGGTGCGTTCGCGGCGCAGCCAGTCGAACCAGGCCGCCAGGCCGTCTTTTTTCTTCGCCGACAGGCGCAGCGCGGGCGCGGGATTGGCGAGATTGCGCAGGCAGTTTTCCGCGCGCGCGGGATCGAAATCATCCAGCACCGGCAGCAGATCGGTCTTGGTGAGCAGCACCAGATCGGCGGCGCGGAACATCACCGGATACTTGGCCGGCTTGTCGTCGCCCTCGGTGACCGACAGCAGCGTGATGTTGCGATGCTGGCCGAGATCGAAGCTCGCCGGGCATACCAGGTTGCCGACATTTTCAATGAAGAGAATATCGACGTTCTCCAGATTCAAATGATGCAGCGCGCCGTGCACCATGTGCGCATCCAGATGACAGGCGGAGCCGGTGGTGATCTGGACGGCGGGCACGCCTTTGGCGCGAATACGTGCCGCGTCATTTTCGGTTTCGAGATCGCCCTCGATGACCGCGATACGGAATTCGTCCTTGAGCGCCTCGATCGTCGCTTCCAGCAGCAGCGTTTTTCCCGACCCCGGCGAAGACATCAGATTGAGCGCCAGCACGCCGTGGCGGTCGAAGTGTTCGCGGTTGTGCGCCGCTTCGTGGTCATTGGCGCTGAGCAGGCTCTTCAGAACCGTGACGGCATCCTGGCCTTGCGGGTTTTTTTGGCGCGCCAGATGTTCGTTGCCGGGAGTGATATTGCAGCCACAGGTGTCACACATGTTTTTTCTCCGGGAAATATTTCGTATTTCTGATTTCCAATTTCAAATTATTGTAATGATTCTTCAATAGGAAATCAGAAATCACTTGTCCAGCTCCACGCTGGCCAGCAGCATTTCGTCGCCGCTGAGCAGCCGGGTATGCCAATCGCCGCAAGTGCCGCAGACCAGTTTGTTCGGTTCGGCGGCGGTTTCCGCGCCGCAGCTCTCGCAGCGCACGCGTATCGGCAGTTTTTCAATCACCAGTTGCGCGGCCTCCGCCACGCTGCCCGCGCTCGCCAGCGGAAACGCCTGCCTCAGCAAATCCGCCTCCACGCCGGACAACGGACCGATCTGCAGTTTCACGGATGTCACCGCCACGGCGCGATGCTCGCGGGCTATGTCCTGCACTTGGCGTATCAGCGCCTGGCACACCGACAGTTCATGCATGAGCTATGCGTTACCCGCCGATTGATTCTTCAGCAATTCAATCCTAGCCCCAATAAACCAAGGCATCTTGACCTATATCAATAAACGCTAATGTACACCGCGTTACAAGATGGCATGGTTGGCTGGGTTGCTGGACGGTACGCAATAACGCCATGGAATGTATGGGTTACGCTGTTGGCAGTTGTAAATATTATTATGATGCTCCCGACCGTGGCGCAGGTGCAAGACAATTCGAGGCGGATGCGGTCTAACATTTTACGTACGCTTGTTTCACTGCCGCCAGGCACGTGGCATGTTGCGGGACGCCGGAATAGGACGGACAGGGACGTAACGCATAGCCCATCGCAAAAGGAGTCGCGGCACGTCAATGGAACGCAAGACGCTGGTGCTGGGACTGGGAAATACCCTGCTGGGTGACGAGGGCGCGGGTGTCTATGCCGTGCGTGCCTTGCAGGAGCGGTACGCGGACCGCGCGGACGTTGAATTTCTCGACGGCGGCACGCTGAGTTTCACCCTCGCCGGACCGATCGAAGACGCGGACAGCCTGATCGTCATCGATGCCACGCAGCTGAAGGCGTCGCCCGGCACGGTGCGCGTGTTCGAAGGCGAAGACATGGATCGTTTCCTCGGCAGCCATCGCAAAAACAGCGTGCATGAGGTCAGCCTCATGGACCTGATGGCGATCGCCCGCCTGGTGGAAGCGCTCCCCACGCGCCGCGCTCTTATCGGCATACAACCTGAATACCTCGACTGGGCGGATGCGCCCACGGACGCGGTGGCGCGTGCTATTCCCGTGGCCTGCGATCTTGCCATGGAATTGATTGCGGAAGTGAGCGATCGGCGAGGCAGCACCGAAGCGTCGCCCTTGCGCGACCGGATGCGAGACCACGCATGAACGACCTCAAGGGCATTCCAATCGCGGTCGCCGATGATGCTGACGGCCTGACTCTCAGTGGCAACGCCGTCCCTATTCTGCATGAAATCCAGTCGCTCCTGAGCGACCTCGTGACGGCGGGAAAATCCGCCAGCATCGATCTGCGCAGCCTGCCGCTTGCTTCCCGGCGATTACGAGAAACTGAAAGAGGTCCTCGGCCAGGGCGAGGTGAGCGCCACCATCGAGGCCTCGGCGTCACGCACGTGCGTGAGACGGCGATCCACGGTGTGTGGTGGGTTACGCATTACAACAGCGATGAAACCATCATCGCGGAATTTATTGAAGTGACAACCATGCCCGAGATACTGCGGACACATCCGGCGGATGCGCGCGCGGGCCTCGATCTGCTGCATTCACGCCTGACTCCGGCGACGGAAACCGATAAAGGAGACGGCGATGTCTGACGACCAGAACCCTGGCCGAAACCCTCGCGCAACAAGGCGTCAGCCGCCGCGCGTTCCTGAAATTCTGCACCGCGATGGCGTCGCTGATGGCGCTGCCGCCCGGCGACCGCGACGCGCGATCGCCGAAGCGCTGGTCAAGGCCAAGCGGCCGTCGGTGATCTGGCTGTCGTTCCAGGAATGCACCGGCTGCACCGAGTCGCTGACGCGCTCGCATTCGCCCACGCTGGAAAGCATGATCTTCGACATGATCTCGCTCGACTATCACCACACGCTGCAGGCCGCTTCCGGTTACGGCCGCGGAAAAATCGCGCGAGGATGCGATGAAGGAAATCTTCGGCAAATATCTGCTGATGGTCGACGGCTCGATCCCGCTGAAGGACGGCGGCGTCTATTCCACCATCGCCGGGCGCACCAACCTCGACCTGCTGCAGGAAGCCGCCAAGGGCGCGGCGGCGATCATCGCGGTCGGCACCTGCGCCGCGTTCGGCGGCATCCCCAATGCCAATCCGAATCCGACCGGCGCGGTCGCGGTGTCCGACATCATCAAGGACAAACCCATCATCAACATCTCCGGCTGCCCGCCGATCCCGGCGGTGATCACCGGCGTGCTGGCGCATTACCTCACCTTCGGCGAGCTGCCCGAACTGGACGAACTGGGCCGTCCCAAGTCCTTCTACGGCGAGACCATCCACGACCGCTGCTATCGCCGCCCGTTCTACGACCAGGGCAAGTTCGCCAAGACCTTCGACGACGAAGGCGCGCGCAACGGCTGGTGCCTGTTCGAACTGGGCTGCAAGGGGCCGACCACCCACAACGCCTGCGCCACGACCAAATGGAACGGCGGCACCAGCTTCCCGATCGAGTCGGGGCACGGCTGCCTCGGCTGTTCGGAACCGCATTTCTGGGATGCGGGCAGTTTCTACAGCGCGCTGTCGATGCCGGCCAGTCCGCTGAAATATGGCCGCCGGCGCGGCGGTGGCGGGCGCGGCAGCGGGCGTGGCGGTGAGCTTCGCCAACCGGGTCAAGAAGGGCGCCGCCAAATCGGCGCATCAGACGGCCACCCTGGCCGATCTGGAGAAATGATCATGAACGATCTGCAATTTCTGACCTGGGTACGCAGCACCGGACTGGACATCGCCATCGGCATCTTTCGTGCTGGGCATGCTGTGGCGGCTGTTCGAGATCTACATCGCTGGGCCGCAAGACGGATCTCGCCGTGCCCCGCCATCGCGTCCGGCGCATCCGGGCTTGCACACCATGTTCCGCCGTTCGCTGCCGCCGCCCGGCATGTTCAAACGTTCGCCGGTCAGTTATATCGGCGGCTACATCTTCCACATCGGCCTGGCGATCGTGGTGTTCCTGTTCGCGCCGCACATCAAGCTGATCGAGAGTCTGACCGGCCTGTCCTGGCCGGGCCTGCCCTCGCAGTTCATCGACGCGGCGGCGGTGGTGACGCTGGCGGCGATGCTGCTGGTGCTGGTGGATCGCATCAACAAACCGGTCAAGCGCTTCCTCTCCACCTTCGAGGACTACTTCACCTGGGCGCTGACCTTCCTGCCGGTGCTGACCGGCTATCTGGCGGCCAAGCATCTGCTGCTGCCCTACACCACGATGCTGGCCCTGCACATCCTCAGCGTGGAACTGCTGCTGATCTTCCTGCCGTTCACCAAGCTGTTCCATGTCTTCACGCTGTTCGGATCGCGCTGGTACAACGGCGATGTCAACGCAAAGGGGGTGCCGGTATGAGCAGGAGCAGGGCCCCGCAGCGGGGATGCGAACGTCGCGATGCCGGCAGCCACCGACACGTGCTTGGCATCCAACCGTAAGGAGGGGCGTATGAGCGCTTCTCTCGAAAAAGGCATCAGCGTCCTCAAGGAAGTCATCGACGCGCCGATCGCCAGCTACTTCAGCAGCTGCGTGCATTGCGGCCTGTGCGCCGAAGCCTGTCTGTTCTATACCGAGACCGGCGATCCCAAGTACACGCCGATCCACAAGCTGGAACCGCTGCGCCGCGTGTACGAGCAGGAATACACGCTGCTCGGCCGGCTGAAGAAGATGCTCGGCCTGTCCAAACCGGTCACCGATGCGGAACTGGACGAATGGAAGCCGCTGGTCTATGACAGCTGCACCCTGTGCGGCCGCTGTTCGCTGGTCTGTCCGGTCGGCAACGACATCGTCTACATGGTGCGCAAGTTCCGCGAAGGCATGGCGGTCTCCGGCCACGCACCGGAAGGATCTGATCGGCGCCATCCACGCGCACGGTCAAGATCGGCAGCCCGATGGGCGTCAAGCTGCCCGCCGTGAAGGCGCAGATGAAGCACGTGCGAGGAGGATACCGGCATCGAGATCCCGCTCGACGTGGAAGGCGCGGAATACATGGTGCTGCTGTCGTCGATGGAGATCATCAACTTTCCCGGAATACCTGGGCGCATCGCCAAGATCATGCAAGCAGGCCGGCAAGAGCTGGACGCTGTGCTCCGAAGCCTTCGAGGCCACCAACAGCGGCATCCAGATCGGCATCTCGGATCATCGCCAAGGTGCTCGTCCAGCGCATCGTCGACGGCGCGGAGAAGCTCAAGGTCAAGACCGTGATCAGCCCCGAATGCGGCCACGCCTACACCGCGCTGCGCTGGGAAGGCGCCGAACCTGATCGGCCGGCCATACACCTTCAAGGTGCAGCACATCCTCGAAGTGCTGGACGAGTTCCGCGACGCAGGGCCTGCTCAAGACCGAAGGCTTCGAGGACGCGCAGCTCACCTTCCACGATCCCTGCCAGCTGGTGCGGCGCGGCGGCGTGATCGAGCAGCCGCGCAATCTGCTGAACATGGTGGCGAAGAACTTCGTGGAGATGCAGCGACCCCGGCAAGATGAACTGGTGCTGCGGCGGCGGCGGCGGCGTGAGCGCCATCGAGGAAGCCGAGCCATTGCGCTTGCAGGCATTCAAGGCAAGAAGGCGCAGCTCGACGAGACTCGAGCGCGAAGACGCTGGTCACCGCCTGCGCCAATTGCCGCATCGTGCTGGAGGAGGGTCTGGAGCACTACCAGATGGACATCCCGGTGGTCGGTCTGACCGAAATGATCGCCGAGCATCTCGCCGGTTCCGGCGCCGGTACCGAAAGCCGCCGGCAAAGGAGCCTGACAGCCATGACGATCAGCAACGACAGCGAATTCAAGGCCGCGCTCGAGCAATCTGCCGACCGCCGCAGCAGCGCCAGGTCGCGGCGCGCTTCGTCGAGAGCGTGCTGCCGCTGTGCCAGCGATCCGCGCGTGAAGGCCGCGATCGATGCCGCGAGGCGCGCGGACATCAGCCGATGCCGAGCTGGCCGCCGCCTTCCAGGCCGCCAAGACCGCCAGCGTGGACAGCTACACCCGTGCGGCCACGAATCCGACTGGAGCGCTCAGGCCGGCCACTTCGTCGCCAAGGCCGCCGAGGCCTGCGTCAAGCCCGACGAGCCGGGCGCACGATCTCGGCCTGGGATGCCGCGATGCAGGCGCGCATGGCGCGCACCTGCGAGACCATCGCCACCGGCGACGGCACCGACAACCGCGAAGCCGCGGCAGCAATACCGCATCCTGGAAGAATTTCTCGAACAGCTGAGGAATCCGATGAGATCATGACCACAGCACAAACCGTCGTCGTCGACCCGATCACCCGCATCGAAGGCCATCTGCGCATCGAGGCGGAGACCGATGCCAACGGCACGCATCACCCGCGCTTCCAGCGCCGGCACCATGGTGCGCGGCATCGAGATCATCCTGCGCGGCCGCGACCCGCGCGACGCCTGGGCGTTCGCGCAGCGCATCTGCGGCGTGTGCACGCTGGTGCACGGCATCGCCTCGGTGCGCGCGGTGGAAGACGCGCTGAAATACGAAATCCCGCCCAACGCGCAACTGATCCGCAACCTGATGATCGCGGCGCAGTACGTGCACGACCATGTGATGCATTTCTATCACCTGCACGCGCTGGACTGGGTGGACGTGGTGTCGGCGCTGAAGGCCGATCCCAAGGCCACCTCGACGCTGGCGCAGTCCATCAGCCAGCTATCCGAAATCCTCGCCCGGCTATTTCGCCGACGTGCAGAAGAAGCGTGAAGACCTTCGTCGAAGGCGGCCAGCTCGGCATCTTCGCCAACGGCTACTGGGGACATCCCGCCTACAAGCTGCCGCCCGAGGCCAACCTGATGGCGGTGGCGCATTACCTCGATGCGCTGGCCTGGCAGCGCGACGTGGCGCAAGCTGCATGCCATCTTCGGCGGCAAGAACCCGCACCCCAACTTCCTGGTCGGCGGCGTGCCGTGCGCGATCAGCGTGCATCCGCAGCATCAGGGACAGGGCAAGGGCCCGCATTTCGCGGCGGCGCAGGCGCCACCGCGCTCAACATGGTGGGCCTGCAGAAAGTGCAGAACATCATCGACGCAGATGCGCAACTTCGTCGACCAGGTCTATGTGCCGGACACGCTGGCGATCGCCGGCTTCTACAAGGACTGGGGCACGCAGGGCGAAGGCGTCGGCAATTTCATGACCTACGGCGACTTCCCGGAAAAGGGCATGAGCGATCCGTGCCAGCTTCCTGATCCCGCGCGGCGTGATCCTCAATCGCGACCTGTCGACGATCCATCCGGTCGATCTGCAATGCCGAAGACCAGATCCAGGAATTCGTCGCGCACTCCTGGTACGACTACAGCGGCGGCAAGGACAAGGGCCTGCATCCGTACAAGGGCGAGACCGAGCTGAATTACACCGGGCCCAAGCCGCCCTACGACCACCTCGATACCGACAAGAGTCTATTCCTGGCTGAAGTCGCCGCGCTGGAAGGGCAAGGCCGATGGAAGTCGGCCCGCTGGCGCGCGTGCTGATGCTGTATGCCAAGGGCCATGCGCAGACCCAGGAACTGGTGAACATGACGCTGAAGAAACTCGACCTGCCGGTGACCGCGCTGTACTCGACGCTGGGCCGCACCGCCGCGCGCACGCTGGAAACCAAGATCTTCGCCGATGCCATGCAGGGCTGGTACGACCAGCTGATCGCCAACATCAAGGCCGGCGACGTGAAGACCTTCAACGACAAACTGTGGGAACCGTCCACCTGGCCGAAGCATCGCGCAAGGGCGTGGGCTTCATGGAAGCGCCGCGCGGCGCGCTGGCGCACTGGATCGTGATCAAGGACGGCAAGATCGACAACTACCAGGCGGTCGTGCCCAGCACCTGGAACGCCGGCCCGCGCGACGCGCACGGCCAGGAAGGCCCCTACGAAGCGGCGCTGAAGGGCCACAAGCTGCACGATCCCAAACAGCCGATCGAGATTCTGCGCACCATCCACAGCTTCGATCCCTGCATCGCCTGCGCGGTGCATGTGACCGATCCGGACGGCGAAGAGTTGATCAAGGTGAAAGTAAGCTGAATTAATTTCTTTAATGAACGCCTGGGTCTTCCAGTGACCAGGCAAAAAAAACGGGCGGCCTCAGCCGCCCGTTCCGCCCTGTTCGGGGCCGGATTATTTCTTACTTTGCTTCAATGATGGTATAGCTGCCGTCTTCGGCAAATTTTACTTTGCCATTGAAAAAGTAGGCTTTCAGCTCGGGCCTGAGCAACTGGACGATGTCGTAAGCCTCGCCGCTGCGGGCGCCGGTGCTGCAGAAAAAGACGATCGGTTTATCCGCCGGCAATGTGTCGACTTTCTTGCTCAGCGTGTCAGCCGGGATATTGATCGCATTCTTGAAGCTGCCCGCGGCAAATTCGGGGGATCGCGCACGTCAACTATCACGATGCTGTCAGGCGCTTCCTTCAGGATCTTTTCGAACGAAGCGGCCGTGATTGATCCCTTTCTCCTTCCCTTGGACAATTTCCGGCCCTTTCCCTGCCGGAGCTGCCGCAGCGGCTGCTGCAGAAGCCGCCGCCGCGCCGCCTTCAGCGGTAGGTCCCGGGCCGTAGGCCTTTTCCCATCCCACGTAGCCTACCGGCATGGTCATGACGTTGGTGTAGCCGAGCGCGACCGCTTTGGCCGCGGATTTCGGGCTCAGCACGCAACTCAGGTCCTCGCAGTAAAAAATCAACGACGCGGCCTTGTCGGCGGGAAGCTTGTCGGTCAGCTTGTCGAACTCGCTGTCAGGAATACTGATGGCGCCGGGAATATGACCTTTGTCGTATTTGCGCGCCTTGGGCCGCGAGTCAATCAGCGTTATCGGCGCCTTGGCGTCGAGCTGCTTCTTGACGAAGGCCGGGCTGACGGCGCCCATGTTGCCCTTCTTGGCCCATTCCGGATAGCCTTCGGTGTACACCACGATATTGGTGTAACCGAGTTTTTCGGCCTTGAAGGCGCCTTTGTGGCTGAGAACGCATTCCGGCCCCTCGCAGTAGAAAATCAGCAACTTCGACTTGTCCGGCGGCAGCATCTTGGGCGCCAGTTCGTCGAACTGGGTGTCCGGGATGTTGACGGCGCCGGGAATGTGGCCGATATCGTATTTGCGGGCCGCCGGGCGCGAGTCGATGATCATGACATCGTCGCGCACGGGTATCACGGCGTATTTCTTGACGAAATCGATGTCGACCAGTTTCGTGTAGTAGTTCGCTTTCGCCGGTGCCGCGGCTAGCTTGCTCCGCTGCCGCGGTGGTGGAATAAGTCAGCGGCGCGGCCGCGACGGCGGCGAGCAGAATCGCGGACAGAATCTTGTGCTTGGTTTTCATGACATCTCCTGAGAATTGGATTGTGTCAGAGCACCGTGAATTTTTCGGTGGACTCGTTGTAGCGCACCAACAAGTACCAGACGAGCAAAATGCCGAAACTCAGCAGGAAGGTCCACGACCAGCCGCCGAGCATATCGGGCAGATAGGCCTGGTAGCCGACCTTGGTAACCTCGACCATATCCAGGTTCATCTCCTTGGTCAGCAGGTCCCAGTGTTTCACCACGCCGCTGAAGGTAGACCCCGTCCAGGAAAAGAAAAATACCGCCACCCACAGCTTGATATGGCCTTCGCCCATGCGCCACATGGATCCCGAGGCGCAGCCGCCCGCGAGCACCATGCCCATTCCGAAAATCACTCCGCCGACAAGTGAGCCGAGCCAAAAGGTGGCCGGTATCGCCAGGAAAGGATCGACGGTCTTGTACTGCAACAGCAAGGAGCTGATCGGAATGCCGAGCGCCAGCGCCCAGATCATGGCCTTGGTCATGGTGCCTTCGCCGGTCATGAACGGCTCGCGGAACACGCGCGCGAAGCAGAAGCGCGAGCGGTGCAGGATGAAGCCCAGGGCGAAGCCGGTGAGGATGACGATGCCGCGCGCCGCCAGCTTCTCGTTGGCCGAGCCGTACCAGGACGTGGCCCACCAGACTATGGCCGCTATTACCGCGAATCCGATCCAGGGGTAAAGCCGCTTCATGGCCGGCGATACCACGGCGGTGGGCGGTGGCTTGGTGCCCCAGGTGATATTTTCCGCGATCCACAAAACTATTTTCAGCCCGAGGAAGGCTCCCGCCAGCAGCCCGGCCCACATGACCCAGCCGGCGGGCGAGGAAAACATCAGCGGCGTGAAAAAACCGCCCGTGGTGCAGCCGCCGGCGAGCGCCGCGCCGATTCCCATGAGAATGCCGCCGAAGGCCGCGGTGGCGTATTCGATCTTGGGCGGCCGGCGCACCGCGAACTGCCGCGAGAGCAGCGCGGCACTGAACGCGCCGATGATCAGCGTGATATCCATCAATGAAATGCGATGCATCAAGGGATTGTCCAGCGATTCACTGATGCCGAGGACCGGACCCAGCCCGATGAAAGAATTGAACCAGTCGCCCCATAGCTTGAGCCCGCCGTAAACACCCCAGAACAGGCCGCTGAGCAACAGCACGGCCGTCACGATCACCAACAGTGCCGCGCCCAGGTAGGGGGACCATTCCTCGACGAAGATCGTCGCGTAGTCTTCGCGCAGGCCGGTCAACCAGCGAGGCGTTACGGCGCCGGAGGCGGTTGGGTTACTGCTCGCTACCGTGGATTGGTTCATCGTGCTTTCCTCCTGTCGTCAGTTTCGTCAACCTGCTTACAGGTCCTGGTGATTTCGACGAAGGTTTCATGCATCGCCAGATTGTTGCTGATTTCATCCGCGTGGATTTCCATCAGCGCCAGGCCATTCTCGCCGCGTACCGGCGGGAATGGCCCTTACCATAAAATCAAGCATCAAAGCGCTTGACCGCCGCGGTTAGCTGCAGCTCGCCGGGCTGTCGCCATCCTTGGCGCCTTTGGTGACAAAGGCCTTGATGTCATTCAGCAGGTCCTCGTCAGGCACGTCGGCAAATTTCTCGGCGGCCTTGTTGGTGGCCTTGATCTTGGCGCGGTATTCCTTGCTGACGTAGGACTTGAGCGAGTCCTTGCCCTTGGCGTGCTTGTCAGCCTGGATATAGGCAGCCCACTCCGCCTTGGTCTTGGAGGTCGGTGCGATTGCCTTGCCTCCGTTGGCCGGTTCTTTATGGCAGGCGGTGCAGACCATCTGGTAATAAACCCGGCCGCGCTTCCAGTCGCCATCGGCGGCGCTGGCGGCGAACGGGGCTCCGAGCACGCAGAGCAAGACGGCGGAAACGAGAGGCTTGTGCAACTTCATGGCGCGACTCCTTAAAATAATTAACAAATGATGGAACCCGCATGCCGCGAATCGCTCCGACGGTTGGCGACGGCGGGTAATTTCAATTTGCTGGCGCAATGCATGCGACTTTTCAATGCGTTTCTTCCCAGCCGGTGATCATCGCCTTGATGTGGGCGAGCGGCGTGTGGCCGGTGGTGGACAGGTAGAGATGGGCGATGAGGAAGATCAGCATCATGAAGGCCGCGCGCGGTGTGCACCAGCGCGATCGACCCAGTTGCAGCGGCAAGGCCGGCGATCTCCAGACTGCGGCCAGGATCGTCGTAGTACAGGTAGAGCAGGCCGCTCACCCAGATCAGCGGGTTGATGAGCAGCTTGACCCGCAGATAGGCCAGGCGCTGCAGCGGATTGTGCTTGCTCAGCTGTGGTGACGCGGAACGGATGCGGCGCGTCGGTGAAAATGCCGGCGAGGTAGTACTTGATCATGGCGATCGACCTTCTTGCATCGTCGGGATGTACTGCTTCCATTCGCCGGTGGTGAAGTGCCAGAAGATGGCGAACAGCCACAGGCCGATCAGCGTCCACGCCGGCGTGGTGTGCAGGTTGACCGCCTTTTCCGAAGCCGAACAGCTTGTAGATGCCGTGGATCTCGAAGCCGGTGATCAGCATGAAGATGATCAGCGCGGCCTGCGCCCAGTGCCAGAAGCGCTCGAAGCGTTTGAAGATGTAGATGTCGTGTCATGATCGTTATCCCTTCTTGTTGCGCTTGGATACGATGCGCAGGCCAGGCCGTGGACCAGCACGCCGAGCAGCGTCAGCAGCGGCGATGGCCCAGCCGGCGGTGTCGAGCCAGCTTGCGTGGTCGCTCCGCGGCCGGGCATGTAGATGCCGGATACTTTCTCCAGCCGGCCGTTCGCGCGTGGCACTCGCTGGCAGCGCAGCGAGTCCTTGGCCTTGGGCGCCACCATGTGGGTGATCGGCCAGGTGCTTTCGGTTTTGACGAAATCGACCTTGCCGGAGAACGGCGCGCCGACCGTGGCCATGCCGGTGGCGATGGCCTTCTCCCAGTTGAAGTTCGTCCAGTAGGCGGTGTCGTCCGATGCCGGCCGTGTGCGGCACGACCAGCGTCTTGTTGACCGGGTCATACGGCTGCTTGCCGCGGAACACCTTGACCGGCCAGATCAGCGACTTGCCGTCGTCCGGCGCTGCCCTCGAAGCTGGTTGATCTGGATGGCGCCGTCGCTCATTCTCGATCTTGTCGCTGAGCAGGGTGTACTTCACCTTGCCGTTGAACCAGGTACTCGGGTACGACGTTCTCGCCCAGGACGAAGTCGCCCTTCCTCGAGTCGTAGATGACGTGGCCTTTGGCGTCCTTTCGTCACGAACGGCTTGCCTTCCGGCGTCAGCTTGCCGGCGGTCGACCAGTCCCAGGACATCTTGGTGGCGACGCCGCCGCGCGCGAAGCTCGGAATGTGGCAGGTCTGGCAGGCGACTTTGTCGGTGTGGTCGTTGAGCTTGTCGCCGTGGTTGTTCAGCTGGGCTGCTTTCACCGGGTGCGGCCTGTGCCGTGGCAGGCCTGGCAGGTGGTCGGGTTGCTGGTGTCCTCCTTGCCGCGCACATGCGCGGACCGCCCTTGTCCTGCGCGGTCGGCGCATAGCGGCTGCCGGGCACCTGGTGGCCGGTCGGTCATGTGGCAGGTGGCGCAGGCGAAATCGAGTCCGAGCGCGTCCATGTGCACATCGAGTTCCTTGTCCGGGCGAGGCGAGCGAACTGTCCATGTCGCCGTGCTTGACGCCGTCGCCGCCGCCGCCGAAGAAATGGCAGGCGCCGCAGGTGTCGCGGCTGGTCTTGCCGACGTGCTGCGCGACCTTCTTCAGGTCATCGGGCTGGATGATCTTGCCGGAACCGGGCGGGATCTCCATGGGCTTGTAAGCCGGATGTCCGGCCATGCCGGCGGGCTTTCTTGTAGTTGCCGGTGGTGTCGTGACAGACCAGGCAGTCGACGTTGACTTCCGATTGGTGAAGTCGAATGTGTCGTCCTTCCAGCCGTAACCGATGTGGCAGGCATTGCAGAACGGCCTCGTTGGACATTTCCGAGATGCAGAAGTTGTTGATGAGATGTTTTCTTGCCCAGGAGCTGACCGTTCGCCGGGTTCCTGTACTCCCAGGTCCAGTGCTTGGTCTTCTGGATTTGCTTGGCCGCCTCGGTGTGGCATTTCAGGCAGGCCTTGGTGACATCAGGACCGGTCTTGAAAGTCTGCTTGCAATTCCTTGAACTTGCTGTGGTCGGCGGTGCTGGAGTTGGTCGCTGCTGCTCGCCGCGCCGCTGATGACGAGGACGCCAAAAGAAACGAGCCAACCGACGAATACTGCTGTGGCGTGCCAGTGGGTGTGATGCTTTTTCATGAAGTGTCCCTTGTGCTTGCTGTTAAGACGGAAACTTTGTCTGAACGTTAAAACCGGGCGCATATTCCTTAACAAAACGACCAGCACTATCCTTAAATACATGTAAGCATAGTATTAAATACTAATATTCTTTCTTAACTTTGACGTGCGTCAATCTGTCAAAATAAGACCGCCAGAACCTTACCGAGAGCGATTATTGCTGTGTTCTAGCCATGTAAAATCAGCATGTTACATTCAAATTTTAAGGCCTTCATTCTGACCAATCTTTGATCCCCGTCAAGTAACTTGGCGGCGTTGATATTTAACAGTCACGCTGCCCGTTAGTCCAGAAAGACCGAGAGAAAAGATCAGGCATCTCCTTACAGACGGCATCGACCAGGACGCGACACGCGGAGATCATCCGCGCGTCTCCAGCCAGCGGTACACCTCCTGTGCCCGCGCCCTCGAGGTACGCAACCTGGTCTCGATCGTGCGTGCCGAGGATCTGGCGGAAACCGATCGGCAGTTTTCTCAAGTTCGCGCAGGTATTCGAAAAGCATTTCGTCGGTCGGGGCGAGGACAGGGACCGTGCGGTCATGAGAACCCACGCTATCGCCGGGAAGCGGCTGTCGCTGTTATCGCCGGAGAGTCGCATGCACGCCGGCGAGGCCGATATCGCCAAGAAGCATCATTGGGATCGTGTGACGGAGGCGGCGTGATTTGAGCGCGGCCGCTCTTGCGCATCCCTGCGCTCGCGGCATTTGTGCGTCCTGCACATCAGAGTCCGGAATGTGGAAAGCGAAATCGACACTGGAATATTCGGTATTCGATTTGTTCCGCGGCCCGGTATTATTTTTTAGTGGCGTATTGTAAATTGAGCGTCAGCGAAGTTAATCTCGAACCGAGCGGAGAGGAGAGTCATGATACGCAAACACGCAGCACTGACGGCCCTGGTCACGTTAGTTACTTTTGGCGCTGGCTGCACCAGAGATGTCAGCTTCAAGCAGGATGTGTATCCGATACTGAGTGAAAACTGCCTGTCCTGTCATAAGGCCGGAGCCGAGGGATATCTCAAGAGCGGACTGAGCATGGAGAACTATGACGCCGTGATGAAAGGCACCAAATTCGGCCCCATCATCGTCGCCGGTTCCCATATCAGCAGCACGCTCGTACTGTTGCTGGAGCGCAAGGCGCATCACGAGCATCAACATGCCCAAGGACCACCCGCCGCTGGCCGACAACAAGATCGAGGTAATCCGCAAGTGGATAGACCAGGGAGCCAAGAATAACTAAACCGGCAGGGAGAGCATGATTGAAACGCCGCTGCGCCTGGGCCGCCAACGGCGGCCCGCTTGACCGGAAGTATCATGACCGGGAGTGGGGCGTGCCGGTCCACAGTGACCGCAAGCTGTTTGAATTCCTGATTCTCGAGGGCGCGCAGGCGGGCCTGAGCTGGTCGACGATTCTCAAGAAGCGGGGGAATTACCGCCAGGTCTTATGACAACTTCGATGCGCGTAAAATCGCGCGTTATAGCACCGCCAAGGTACGACGACTCCTGAAGGACCCGGGAATCGTCCGGAATCGCCTCAAAATCCGCGCGTCCATTCTCAATGCCAGAGCGTTTCTGAAGATCCAGAAGGAATTCGGCCGCTTTGACCGGTATATCTGGCAATTCACCGGCGGCAAGCCGATCCAGAACCGGCGCCGGAACCTGCGACAGGTTCCGGCGCGCACCAGGGAGTCCGACGCCATGAGCAAGGATTTAAAGCAGCGCGGATTCAAATTCGTCGGTTCGACGATTTGTTACGCCTTCATGCAAGCGGTGGGAATGGTCAATGACCATACGCTAAATTGTTTCCGGTATCGTCAATTGGCCAGGAAGCGCAAATGAAGAAATCGTTTTTTTCGTCCGTGCTCGGCGTGTTTTTGCTGCTGGTGTCGCCCTTGAGTGCAATAGCAACAGATGCGCGGCAGAAAATTGAGATGCCGCCGATGATGCAGGAGCATATGCTCAATAACATGCGCGACCATTTGCGCGCACTGCAGGAAATTCAGGCGGCATTGGCCAAATCCGATTTCGACAAAGCCGCGGATATCGCCGAGCAGCGTATCGGCATGAGCTCGCTCGAGAACGCACGGCGCCGCGCACATGGCGCCTTATATGCCGAAGCCGATGCAGGACATCGGCACGCAAATGCATCGCGCCGCCAGCCGTTTCTCGCGCACGGCGCAGGAAGCCGTGGTGAAGGGCAATATGGCGCCGGTGCTGGATGATTTTTCGACGTTGCTGCGGCAGTGCATCGCCTGCCATGATTCTTACCGTCTCCGGTAGTACCGCCCCTGCGCTACAGGGTCCGGCATCATGAGATTTCTATTCGGTAAACAGACCATTCTTATTAGCATGTGGTGGGCGTGCTGCCTGCCGCTGCTCGTCTCCTGCTCTCCGGCCGAAGATTCGCCCGAAACACAGGTCCGCGCGCTCCTCAAGCAAGGCGAAACGGCAGCAGAAAATAAGGAGACGGGCGTGCTGCGGAAAATGATTTCGGAAAAATATTCCGACAGCCAGGGTCAGGACAAGCGGGCCATCGAAGCCATTCTCCGGTATTATTTTTTGCGTAACGAGACGATCCATCTTCTCATGCGTATTCAGTCAATCGCATTTCCGCAGCCGGCGCAGGCGCAAGCGATTGTGCTGGTCGCGATGGCCGGGCAACCGATTTCTGGCGCTCAGGAACTCGAGCGCCTGCGTGCCGACCTCCATCGTTTCGAGATTACTTTGGCGAGCGAAAACAAGGAGTGGAAAGTCATTCGCGCCGAGTGGCGGCGCGCGGAGCCCGGCGATTTCTTCTGAGGCAAACCGGTGAAGTATGATGTAATGGGCTAACCGCATGGACCGACGGGGGCGAGAATGGAGGCAGGATTTCTTCCGCGCACCAGGTTCCAGAAGCTTCTGGATACGCTGCATCAGGCTGGCTATCGTTGTATCGGCCCGCAGGTGCGCGATGGCGCCAT
Source organism: uncultured Gammaproteobacteria bacterium (assembly GCA_963750625.1). Taxonomy (GTDB): domain Bacteria; phylum Pseudomonadota; class Gammaproteobacteria; order Acidiferrobacterales; family Sulfurifustaceae; genus Sulfuricaulis. Next base: position 112,520 of record CAVVRV010000015.1, read on the forward strand.
CGTTTACGATACGCTGTCCCGCGCCGAGGATTTCCCCCGGGGCATGCGTGACCGGCAGTCGCCGGGTACATACCGGCTCGAACGCACCGACAGCCCGCGGTTTTTCAGCTGGGCCAACGGCCCGCAGGCGTTAAAGCCGTTCGTGTTCGCCCCGCGCGAGCCATTGTGGCGCTCGGAGCGTACGGCCGATGCCGCCATCCGCTTTTCAGAAATAAATCCCGCGCCAGAGCCGCTCGCCATTCTCGGCGTGCGTGCCTGCGACCTTGCCGCCTTGCGGCTTCAGGACCGGCATTTTCTGGAGGGTCCTTTCCCCGATCCCGGTTATGCCGCGCGTCGCAAGAATCTTTTTCTGGTGGCGGTTCATTGCACGCATCCCGCCGACACCTGTTTCTGCGCGTCCACGGGCGACGGGCCGCGCGCCACGCAGGGCTTCGATCTGGCCTTGTATGAGTCGGATGAAGGTTACCTGGTGCAGACCGGCAGCGACAAAGGACACGCGCTGGCCGCGCTATTGGCGCTTGTGCCGGTAACAGTCGCGCAGCAACAGGACGCCGACCGGGAGGTCGAGGATGCGGCCCGGCGGCAGACGCGGCGCTTGCCCGCGCGCAATCTGCGCGACGACCTTTTTGCAAATCTCGCGCATCCGCGCTGGGAAGAAGTGGCCGGGCGTTGTCTCTCCTGCGGCAACTGCACTTCGGTATGCCCGACCTGTTTTTGCCACAGCGCGGCGGACGAGACCGCGCTCGATGGCCATGTCAGCCTGCACGTGCGTCAATGGGATTCCTGTTTCACCCAGGGACACAGTTACATTCATGGCATGACGATCCGTGCCGATACCCGAATGCGCTACCGCCAGTGGCTGACGCACAAGCTCGGGAGCTGGCATGACCAATACGGCCGCAGCGGTTGCGTGGGCTGCGGACGCTGCATTGCGTGGTGTCCCGTGGGCATCGACATTACCGAGGAAGCCGCGGCCGTTTGTGGAGGTGGCGCGCATGGTTATTGACCCGGCACGATTGTTCTTGAACGGAGGTAGCCCCAACCGTTGCCGCAGGGCGATCGTGATGACAGGGTCGTGCCGGGTCAATAACGAAAATCATAGGATTTCCGATTATTGCGGCGGCATGATCGGGTCAGACCCGAGGCCGCGAGCCGGAATTTCCTGTGGGGGTGGTTCAAATGGTTTCATGCCGCCGCAATAATCCGCATCTGCCGGTGGAGGCGGAAGTGGTCGAGCGCATCCAGGAGTCGCCGACTATCTTCACGCTGCGGTTACGCTTCACCGATCCCGTGAAGCACGCCGCGTTCCGCTTCGCGCCAGGCCAGTTCAACATGCTTTATTTGTATGGCGTGGGCGAAATACCGATCTCCATCGTCTCGGATCCGGATGACGAGCGCATGTTCGATCACGCCATCCGCGTGGTCGGAAGGGTGACGCGGGGGATGACGCAGCTGAAGGCCGGTGACCGGCTGGGCGTGCGCGGGCCTTACGGGCGCGGTTGGCCGCTCAAACAGGCGGAGGGCAGGGATATCATGGTGATCACCGGCGGTCTGGGTTGTGCGCCCGTGGTGTCGGTGATCAACTACGTGATCCGCCGACGCGACAAATTCCGCCGCCTGGTCATCATGCAGGGCGTGAAGCATTCGGACGATCTCATCTGGCGCAGTCAGTACTCGCAGTGGAGCAAGCTGCGTGACACGCAGGTACTCGTCGCGGCCGATGTCGGCGTGGCACTGTGGCCGTGGCACGTGGGCCGTGTCACGGAGTTGTTCGACCAGGTGAAGATCGAACCTTCGCGCGCGATGATCATGATGTGCGGTCCCCAGGGCATGATGCAGGTGGCCGTGGATCACCTGCACGAGCGCGGCGTGCACGAAGATAATATCTATCTGAGCATGGAGCGCAGCATGAATTGCGCGGTGGGGCTCTGTGGGCACTGCCAGTATGGCGGCAAGTTTGTCTGCAAGGACGGGCCCGTATTCAGCTATTCCGAAGCCAGGCCACTTTTTGGGACGCGGGGTTTCTGATGACGGATAAACCGAAAGTCGCGGTACACAAGTTCGCCTCCTGCGACGGCTGCCAGCTCGCGTTTCTGAACCTGGGCGAGGAGCTGCTGACGCTGGCGCAGCTGGTCGAGATTGTGCATTTCGCCGAGGCGGGGCCGGTGGATCCGGATGCGGCGGTGGATATCGCCTTCATCGAGGGCAGCATTTCAACGCCGGAGGATAGCGAACGCATTCTCCGTATTCGCGCGCACAGCCGTTACCTGGTCACGGTCGGCGCCTGTGCCACGGCGGGCGGTCTGCAGGCGTTGCGCAATTTTGCCGACGCCAAGGAATGGCTCGCCGCGATTTACGCCAAACCGGAATACGTGCAAAGCCTGTCGACCTCCACGCCCATCGCCCAGCATGTGAAAGTCGATCTCGAACTTTGGGGATGCCCCGTGACCGGCCGTCAGGTGCTCGCCGTCGTGCGCGCGCTGCTGTTCGGCGTGCCGCCGTGGCATGAAAAGGACAAGGTCTGTCTCGAGTGCAAACGCCGGCAGACCGTGTGCGTGATGGTGGCGAAAGGAATTCCGTGCATGGGACCGGTGACACGCACCGGCTGCGGGGCGCTGTGCCCGGGTTTCGGGCGTGACTGTTATGCCTGTTACGGTCCGGCCGAGAATCCGAACGCGGAATCGCTCGCGCGGCGTTTTGAAGGATTGGGGCTGTTGCCCGAGGCGGTGGCGCGACGCTTTCTTTTCATCAACGCAGCCGCGCCCGCCTTTGCCGAGGCCGGTCTGAAGCGGCGCGGAGCCAGCCGATGACTGAAAAGCGCCAGATCCCGATCCAGGTGCCGGTGCTCGCGCGCGTCGAGGGCGAGGGCGCGCTGGAACTGCGCGTGCGCAACGGGACGATCGAGGACCTGCGGCTGCGCATCTTCGAACCGCCGCGGATGTTCGAGAAACTGCTGGAGGGGCGCGATTATTCCGAAGTTCCGGACATGGTGGCGCGCATCTGCGGCATCTGTCCCGTGGCCTACCAGATGAGCGCGGTGCATGCCATCGAAAATCTGTTCGGCGTGGAGCCCGGCCCCTGGGTGCGTGACATGCGCCGCGTGTTTTACTGCGGCGAGTGGATACAAAGCCACAGCCTGCACATTCACATGCTCGCGGCGCCGGATTTTCTGGGCTATGCGAGCCTCACCGAGATGGCGCGCCATCATGCGGATGAAGTGCGACGTGGTTTGCGACTGCAGGCCCTCGGTAACGAAATCATCCGGCTGCTGGGCGCGCGTTCGGTCCATCCCGTGGGCGCGCGCATCGGTGGATTTCACCATGCCCCGGCGCGCGCGCAGGTCGATGCCTTGCGGGAAAAGTTGCAGGCGGCGTTGCCGGAAGCCGAGGCGCTGGTGCGTTGGACCGCGGCACTCAAGCTGCCAACGGAGGAACAGGAATTCACCGTCGTGTCACTGCGCCATCCGCGGGAGTACCCGATGAACGAAGGCCGGATCGTCTCCACTCGCGGGCTGGATATCTCCGCGGATCAATTCGAGTCGCGGTTTGTCGAGCATCAGGAATCACATTCCACGGCGCTGCATTGTCTGCACGATGGCAAACCCTACCTCGTCGGTCCACTCGCGCGTCTGAATCTCAATCTTGATCGTCTTCCGGCGCCGGTGCGGAACCTCGCGGACAGTCTTGGCATCAAATTCCCCAGCCGCAACATGTATCACAGCATCGTGGCGCGCGCGATCGAGATCGTGGTTGCGATGCGCGAGGCGATACGTCTGCTGGAGGAATACGCAGAACCATCGACACCTTATGTCAGCGTCACACCGCGCGCCGGCACCGGTTATGGCTGCACCGAGGCGCCGCGCGGACTTCTCTGGCATCGTTACGATATCGACGCCTCCGGTGTCGTGCGAGGCGCGCGCATCGTTCCACCCACGAGCCAGAATCAGGCACGCATCGAGGAAGACCTGCGACAGTCGCTGCAGGCCCTGGGTGTCCGGCAGGGAGAAGCAGCGCTGCGCCGGCGCGGCGAAATGGTGATCCGCAATTACGATCCGTGCATCTCCTGCGCGACCCATTTCCTCGATCTGCGTGTGCACGAGCTGACGCATGCCTGATCGGGTGCACATCATCGGCGTGGGTTCTCCTTTTGGCGACGACCGTCTTGGATGGGTGGCGGCGGAATCGCTGCAACGTTCTCCTGTCTTGAATGGCCTGGAACCAGGGCGGATCGTGATCTCCATCCTGGATCGCCCCGGTACCATGCTGCTGGCGCATTGGCAGGATGCGGGCATGTGATCGTCATCGATGGAGTGCGCTCCGGCGCCGTGCCGGGAACATGTTTTCGCTTCGATGCGGGTGAGTGGGCAGTCTCGGGTCTGCCGGCATCGTCGCATGGTTTTGGCGTTGCGGCGGCACTCGAGCTTGCCCAGCGCCCTCGGAGATCTTCCATCACGGCTTTTGGTTCGCGGTGTTGAGATCGAACCCTCCTGTTCCGGATTCGGATTGAGTCGCGCCGTTGCCCGCGTGTTACCGGCCTTTGTGCGGGAAATCGAAGCCGAGACGCTTCAACTCGCAAAAACCGGCCTGCCCGGCATGTCACGAGCGTCTTAAAACCTCTCATTTTGGCCAGCTTTTCCTCCTTTTAGTGGGCTGTTTCAGCATCTTGCGTTGAGGCGGTGACATCCCCATCTCTTTTAAGAAATTCCTTATATTACAAGTAGATGAGAAGAGGTAGACCTTCCTTGCGGTACTGTCCTGGACCACTCTCTTGCCTTTGGCATGGATGATGCAACTGTATTGGAAGTTAGCAATGGCAAGTATTTTAAGTCGCGCCAATCGAAGTTATCTCGAGGTGAATCTTGCGGGAAGTCCAGTTCAAATCATTCGGAATCATAGAACCGCTGTCGACAAACCAAAGACCAGCATTGCCTTTCCAACGGGACAGGGCGATGGGCGGTATGGATATCGGCGGTTCTATTCGCGGTGCTGGCCGGCTGCGCCACCCGTCAGCCGAAACCGGCGCCAGCGAAACCAGCGACCGGGCATTGCCGTTCTGTTAAGCGATCGTTCGCCGGCTATTGTCGGCGTTCAGCGCGAGATCGTGAAAAAGATATCCGCAGCGGATTGAAACATACGTGCTGGGCGATGAAATGAAAGTCTCCATCGCGATGTACAGAAAAAAATTCAATCATCTGACCAACCCGTGGTCGTGGCCATCGGACTACCCGCCGCACGTGTGGCGCGCAGCCTCACTGGCAAGAAGGTGATTTTCTGTCAGGTTTTCACCTACGAAGACGAGGAGCTGGTCACGGCATGGATGAAAGGCGTATCGGCCATCGCTCCCGTGCGCGAGCAATTCCGCACCTGGAAGAAGCTGTCCCCCAAGCTGAATACCGTTGGTGTCATTACCGGAAAAGGTATGCACGGCCTCATGGAAGAAGCCCAGGCAGCCGCCAAAGAGAACCGTATAAAGCTTATCCATGTCGAAGTCAGATCGGACAAGGAATACGCTTTATACGTACAAACAGCTCACGCAACAGATACAGGGGCTGTGGATGGTACCGGACAATCGCGTGCTCAGCCTCAATGTCATCCGCGACATCATGGCGCACAGTGTCAAGGAGGGGAAAGACGTTGCGGTATTCACCCAGGAGTTGCTTAGTTTGGGCGGGTTGATCAGCGCGGAGACCAGTGTGCGCAGACATCGCCGAACAGGTGCTGACCCGAGTCAGAGAGTCGGAGCAAAGCATCCGGTGTGACGGGCGCTCCGGTTGTTCCTCTGACCAAGGCAGTCATCAAGATCAACACGGTGATGGCGAAGCGTTTGAATTTAAGGATTGCTAAATCGCTTGCAGGGGATGGCATATGCTCCTTAAGTGGAAATCGCATCGGCAATTCCTGGGCTGAACCGACTGTCAGGCGCAACCATATGGCAACGCCTTATTCCGGGAATCGGAGAACGCACCCTCGTCGGCCGGCTGGTCGGACTGCTGATCCTGGGTTCGGTAGCGGTTTATCTGATCGTTAACATCGGCCTGTGGTGGACGTCCAGCCGCCTCATCGACGATAACCTGGAGAAACAGGCGGTCCGGTGGCTGGCCGAGCTCGATGAACTCGGAACGCCGCTCTATGCTTCGCACGGACGGGAAATAGCTCGCGAACATCGACAAGCGCATCAAGCATTTTCCTGAAATCGCTTTCATACGTTATTACGACGCTTCGGGAACGAAAGTTCTCGGTGAATACGGTGAAAAGCGTGACGCGGATATTCCGCTGCTCAAACCGCAGCAGCTGGAAAGACTTGCGCAGCAGCCCGCCGGTGCGGAAAGAAATTATCTGGTTGACCGGTCGTTGCTGAGCGGCGCCTACCTGCGTTTCATCTCGCCGATTCGCGTCAAATCCATACGCTCGGATGGCCTGCTCAATTTCAGCCTGGATAATGAAAAAGCGGAAAATGTGAAGATCGTCGGTTACATCGATCTCAGCATCGATTCCGACTACTACAAGGAACAAATGGTGCGCAGCATGACCTCCGGCAGCCTGATCATCGCGCTTTTGCTGCTGATCGCGCTGTTTTTCGGAAGCCGGATGATCCGGCGGGCGCTCGCGCCGTTGACCGCGTTGCAGGTCCCTCTTGCCCGGCTCGCCCGGGGAGAAACCGATGTCGAACGTTGAGCGGGCGAAAGACGCCGAAATCGCCGTGATCAGCGATGCGCTGAATACCACCATCCGCGCCCTAAAAGAGCGGGACGAAACCCTGCGGAAAATGGCGGAGAGCGATCCGCTGACCGGTCTTGTGAACCGCAGTTATTTCGCGCGCGCGCTGGAGGAGGAGATCGAACATGTCACACGTGACGGTGCCGAGAGCGCGGTGTATTTCATCGATCTCGATAAGTTCAAGCAAATCAATGACACGCTACGGACACGCCGCGGGCGACAAGCTTCTTGATTCGCGTCGCCGAACTGCTGAAGTCCCAGGTGCGCGAGAAGGACGTGGTCTCACGCCTCGGCGGCGATGAGTTCACGGTGCTCGCGCGCAATATCTCCCGCGACGATGCGATGGATTTGGCCAACTCCTTCAACAAGATTCTGCGCGAAATGCACATCACCGAAGGCGAACATACTTTCAGCGTCAATTGCAGCATCGGGATCGCCATGATCAGCCCCGGAAGACACACTGCCGATGAGATCCTGTCGCACGCTGATACGGCCTGCTTCGCGTCCAAGTCGCAAGGACGCAATTGCTATCATATGTACGAAGAGCGCGGTGAAAGTAAAACGGAAATCGCCGTGGATACCGGTTGGTTCAAGCGCATCCAAGCAGGCCATCGAGGAAGACCAGTTCGTGCTGGTATACCAACCCATCATCGATAACGTTGATTCCGGTAAAGAATGCTATGAGGTGCTCCTGCGCATGCCGGGGCCTAACGGCGAGCTGGTGCTGCCCTCTATTTTCCTGCCGGTGGCGCAGCGTTTCGGTCTGATGACAGACATAGACCGTTGGGTAATCGTACACGCCATGAAAGCGCTGGCAGACTTCCGTGCCGCTGGCCGCGAGATTATCTTCTCGATCAATTTGTCAGGGCAGTCGCTGGAGGATAAGTCCCTGCTGCAACTGGTCAAGGACCAGATGATGCTCAACCAGTTGCCGCCGGGTTGTGTGATTCTTGAAATCACCGAGCAATCGGCCTTGCGTCATCTGGAAAATGCGAAGCACCTTATCCAGGGGCTGGCGGACACAGGCTGCCGCTTTGCACTGGATGATTTCGGCACCGGCTTCAGCTCGTTCGTCTATCTCAAGAATTTGCCGGTGGATTTCATCAAAATAGACGGTTCTTTCGTGAACAGCATGGCGCAGAATTCCATTGACGAGACAATGGTGCTTTCCATCATTCACATTGCCCGCTCGCTCGGCATGAAAACGATCGCCGAGTTCGTGCCAGACGAAAAAACCATCACCATGCTCAAGGCGTCCGGCGTGGATTACATGCAGGGATATTTACGTCGGGGTGCCGTCGGAGCGGCTGCCGGTGAATCTGCGCTTGTTGTCCGATACCAAGAAGAACGCGAGCTGAGTTCCCGCGGACGCGGCGTTAGTTCTGCGTCTTGTCCTTTTTGATCATCGCGTAGGCCGAGTGGTTGTGGATGGATTCGAAATTTTCCGACTCCACCACGTAGGCATCGATGCGGTCGTCCCGGTTCAGCACCGCCGCGACATCGCGAACCATGTCCTCGACAAACTTGGGATTGTCGTAGGCGTGCTCGGTGACGTATTTCTCGTCCGGGCGTTTCAGCAGGCCGTAAAGCTCGCAACTCGCCTGTTTTTCCACCAGATCGATCAGGTCCTCGACCCACACGAAGGTGTTGGTGCGCACGGTCAGCGTGACGTGCGAACGCTGGTTGTGGGCGCCGTACTGGGAAATTTCCTTGGAGCAGGGGCAGAGGCTGGTGACCGGCACCACCACCTTGATGGTCATGGCATCCTGGCCGCCGTGGATTTCGCCGATGAACGAGACCTGGTAATCCATCAGGCTCTTCACGCCGGACACCGGCGCGGACTTGTTGATGAAATACGGGAAGCTCATCTCGATGTGCCCGGTATCGGCTTCCAGGCGCCGGCTCATTTCCGCCAGCATGCCCTTGAAGGATTCCACCGAGATTTCAATGTCGTGGCTGTTCAGAATCTCGACAAAACGCGACATGTGGGTGCCCTTGAAGTTGTGCGGCAGCTCCACGTACATGTTGAAGCTCGCGACGGTGTGCTGCACGCCCTGGGAACGGTCCTTGACCACCACCGGGTGACGCATGTCCTTGATCCCGACCTTGTCGATCGGCAGGTGGCGCAGGTCCGGGCTGTTCTGGACGTCGGCAATGAGGTCGACGACTTCGGTTTTGCTTTTGAGCTTCATCACAGGATCTCTCTACTTCCCAAGCGGACGCCAATGATGTAGTAGTTGAGTGATCCAGTCAAGTTTAGGCGGATTCCCGGTGCACGGGAGTTTCCGCCGGGGCATGACGCAGTATCGTACGCCGGATTCCGGCGGCATCCAAGCCGCACTGCGCGAGTTGTTCGCGGTGATCGCCGTGCTCGATGAAGCGGTCAGGCAGGCCGAGATTGACGACGCGCGTCGGCGAGGCCCGCGGCCATCAGACATTCATTGACGGCGCTCCCGGCCCCGCCGGCCACGACGTTTTCCTCGACCGTGACCAGCAGGTCGTGGTTGCGGGCCAGTTCCCGCACCAGTTCTTCGTCCAGCGGTTTCACGAAACGCATGTTGACCACGGTGGCGTTGAAGGCCGCGCCCGCTTCCAGCGCCGGCGCGAGCATGCTGCCGAAGGCGAGCAGGGCGATGCGCTTTCCTTCGCGCCGTATCTCGGCCTTGCCGATGGGGAGCGTCAGCAAGGCCGGATCGACGGCCGCGCCCGGTCCGGCGCCGCGCGGATAACGCACCGCGGCCGGGGTGTCGAGCTGAAAACCGGTGGCCAGCATCTGGCGGCATTCGTTTTCATCGGCCGGCGCCATGACCGTCATGTTCGGCAGGCAGCGCAGATAGGAAAAATCGTAACTGCCGGCATGCGTCGCCCCGTCCGCGCCAACCAGTCCCGCGCGGTCGATGGCCAGCAACACCGGCAGATTTTGCAAACAGATATCGTGGATCAGCTGATCGTATCCGCGCTGCAGGAAGGTGGAGTAAATCGCCACCACCGGCTTCATGCCGTCGCAGGCCAGCCCCGCGGCGAAGGTGAGCGCGTGTTGCTCGGCGATGCCGACGTCGAAATAGCGCGTCGGAAAACGTTCGGAGAATTGCACCAGCCCCGAGCCCTCGCGCATCGCCGGCGTGATGCCGACCAGGCGCACGTCGCGCGCGGCCATGTCGCACAGCCATTCGCCGAATACCTGCGTGTAAGTCTTGCCCGAGGGTTTTTTCTCCATCTTGCCGGTGGCGGGATCGAAGGGCGTGACGCCGTGATACACGCAGGGATCGCCCTCGGCCGGCTGGTAGCCCTTGCCCTTGCGTGTCACGACGTGAAGGAAACGCGGGCCCTTGCGGCCGCGCAGATTCCTGAGCATGCGGACCAGCGCATTCAGGTTATGTCCGTCCACGGGACCGAAATAGTTGAAGCCCAGCTCCTCGAACAGCGTACTCGGCATGACCATGCCCTTCATGTGCTCCTCCACGCGCTTGGCCAGCTCCCACATCGGCGGGATGGTGGACAGCACGGTCTTGGAGCCCTCGCGCATGTGGCTGTAGACCTTGCCCGAGAGAATGCGCGCCAGATATTGCGACATCGCGCCGACGTTGGGCGAGATGGACATGTCGTTGTCGTTGAGAATCACCAGCAGGTTGGCGTCCATGTTGCCGGCGTTGTTGAGCGCCTCGAACGCCTGCCCGCCGGACAGCGCGCCGTCGCCGATGACCGCCAGCACCTGGCGCTCGGAGCCGGTGCGCGCCGCCGCCACCGCCATGCCGAGCGCGGCGCTGATCGAGGTGCTGGAGTGGCCGACGCCGAAGGTGTCGTATTCGCTTTCATCGCGGCGCGGGAAACCGGAGATGCCGTCGGTCTGGCGCAGCGTGCTCATGCGTTCGCGGCGCCCGGTCAGGATCTTGTGCGGGTAAGTCTGGTGGCCCACGTCCCACACCAGCCGGTCTTCGGGCGTATTGAACACGTAATGCAAGGCGATGGTGAGTTCCACCGTGCCCAGACCCGCGGACAGGTGTCCGCCGGTGCGCGACACGCTGCCGATCAGAAACTCGCGGATTTCCTGGGCAAGCTCGGGAAGATCGGTTTCGTCCAGACGCCGCAGATCCTCGGGACCATCGATGGTCTCGAGCAGGCGGCGGTCGGGCGTGGATTTTTTGGTCATTGGCGGCGTTCGATGATAAATCCGGCCAGCTCGGCCAACAGCCCGCCATTATCCCCCAAAGGCGCCAGGCTTTCGAGGGCCTGTGCGTGCAGTGTCTTGGCGCGGGCTTTGGCCTCGGAAAGGCCCATCAGCAGCGGGTAAGTGGGTTTCCCGCGCTCGCGGTCGACCCCGGGTTTTTTGCCGAGCGTCTGCCGCATTGCCTTCCACGTCCAGGATATCGTCGGTGATCTGGAACGCGAGGCCGATCGCGCGACTGTATTTTTCAAACGCCTCCAGTTTTGCCGCTTCGACGCCCTCGCGGGTGTATGCCCCGAGCAGAACGGAAACCCGGATCAGCGCGCCGGTTTTGCGCAGATGCATGTCTTCGAGTTGTGCCAGTGTCAGCGTCCGGCCGCCGGAGGCGAGATCGATCGCCTGGCCGCCGGCCATGCCGTGCGAGCCGGCGGCCTGCGCCAGCAGCGCGATCATGCGCAGGCGTTGCGCCGCGCTGACCGTCAGCGTCGGGTCGTTCGCCAGAATCTCGAAAGCGTAAGACTGGAGCGCATCGCCGGCGAGCAGCGCCGTGGCTTCATCGTAGGCCTTGTGACAGGTCGGCTTGCCGCGGCGCAGGTCGTCATTGTCCATGCACGGCAGGTCGTCGTGCACCAGCGAGTAGGCGTGGATCAGTTCCACCGCGCAGGCCGGCACATCGAGCGCGCTGTCCGGCGCGCCGACCGCCTCGCCCGCGGCGTACACCAGGCTCGCGCGCACGCGCTTGCCGCCGTCGAGCGTGACGTAACGCATGGCCGCGTGCAGGTGCGACGGTGACGTGGTGGCGGGTAGCAGGCGCGTATCCAGCGCGCTGTTCCACGCGCGTCTTGAAACGCTTGAGACGATCGGAGAAAGCGGGCAACGCAGGATTACTCGTCTTCGTTGCGCAGCGGCTCGGTGGTCAACTCGCCGTTTTTGCTCACCAGTTTTTCCACGCGCTGCTCGGCGTCCTTGAGACCCTGCTGGCAGGCGCGCGTCAGCTCGATGCCGCGCTGGAAGGATTTCAGCGACTCTTCCAGCGTCTGTCCGCCGGACTCCATTTTTTCCACGATCTTTTCCAGTTCCGCGAGGGCGGCTTCAAAGTCGGGTTGGGTGCTGGATTTTTTCGCCACCGGGGCTCCTAAAGGCATATGCAAAGAAAGGTTAAACTAGCGCAGGGCGTCCAAGGGGTCAATTCGCCGGATTTCACGGTGCGGGCGATGCCAAGGCGCGTGATAAAAGCGAATCATATCAGTTGTCGAAATGCTTTCGTGGCACGACAATAACCATGAACTTTTCGCTTCCGAGCCAGCGTTTTAGCCCACCACCCTGTTGACCTGAATCAAGGCTGGTGCGATACCCGCCTGATACGAATGTGCGCCATTTGACAGGTGTTCCGGGAGAAATTCTTCGGCATGAAATACGTACGGCTGAGCGGGCAGTGGCTGTTCCTGCGCCTGGAGAAAATATTCAACGCCGTATTCGGCGACCGGCTCAATCCCCTGTATCACCTCGGCGCGATCGCCTATTTCATGACCTGGGTGGCGGTGGTGACCGGTGTCTATCTGTACGCCTTCTTCGATACCGGCGTGAAAGAAGCGTATGCCTCCGTCGAGCATATCACGCACAACCACTGGTATATCGGACAGGTCATGCGCGGCCTGCACCGCTACGCCTCCGACGGCATGGTGCTGGCGATGGGGCTGCATATGCTGCGCCACTTCGCGTTCGACCACTACCGCGGGTTCCGCTGGTTTTCATGGGTCACGGGTATCGTCGTCCTGTGGCTGGTGTACGCCTCCGGGATCGTCGGCTTCATGCTGCCGTGGGATCGTCTGGCGCAATTCGTCACGATTGCCACGTCGGAATGGCTCGACTGGCTGCCGCTGTTCTCCGAACCGATGGCGCGCAATTTCCTGCGCGAGGGCAGCGTCAGCGATCGCCTGTTCTCGCTGCTGACGTTCATGCACATCGGCATTTCGCTGATCCTGCTGCTGGTCCTGTGGATACACACGCAACGCGTGGCCAAGGCCGCCACCAACCCGCCGCGGTATCTGGCCGTGCCGCTGCTGGCGGCGATGATCGTGTTTACGCTGCTGTGGCCGGTGTGGAGCCAGGGGCCGGCGAACCTGGACACGGTGGTGACATCGCTCAAGCTCGACTGGTTTTATCTTTTGATGTATCCGCTGATCTACGTCTGGTCGCCGAAACATTTGTGGTGGCTCGTGATCGGCGGCACCGGCCTGCTGGCGCTGTTGCCGTGGTTGCCGCCGCAACGCCGGCGCGCGGGCAAGGAATTCCGGCTCACCATTCGTCCCGGCGACGCGACGGTGGCGGCCAGGCCGGGCGAGACCATTCTCGAAGCCGGCCTGCGCGCCGGCATCGCGCTGCCCTTCGAATGCCGCAGCGGCGGATGCGGCGTATGCAAGTGCGCCGTGCTGCAAGGCACGGTGGATCAGGGCGTGCATCAGGAGAGCGCGCTCACGGAGGATGAAAGACGCGCCGGCAAGGTGCTGATGTGCTGCGCCACGCCGCTGTCCGATCTGGATCTCGAATGCGAGAACATCGGCGCCGTGAGCGACATCCCGATCCGGACCTTCATGGCGCGGGTGACAAAGCTGGAACCGCTCACCGACGATGTCATGCGCGTGATGCTCAAGCCACTCGACCCGGAACCGATCCGGTTTCATGCCGGGCAATACATCAATATCGTGCTCGAGGACCGCGAGCGGCGCGCGTTTTCCTTCGCCACCGCGCCGCACGAAGCCGAGCTGATCGAACTGCACGTCAAGCTGGTTCCCGGCGGCGCGTTCACGACCTACGTTTTCAACGCGATGAAGGTGGGCGACATGCTGCGCTGCGAAGGACCGCTTGGGTTCGTTTTATCTGCGCGAGGATACCGACCGGCCGATTATCTTCGTCGCCGGTTCCACCGGCTTCGCGCCGGTGAAGAGCATGGTGGAGTACGCTTTCCACGCCGGCCTGAAGCGGCCGATGTATCTCTACTGGGGCGTGAAGACGACCGCGGATTTCTACATGAAGGAGTTGCCCGAGCGCTGGGCGCGAGAGCACGACAATTTCAAATTCATCCCGGTACTGTCCGAGCCGGCGCCTGGCGACGGCTGGACCGGGCGCGTGGGAACGGTACACGAGGCCATTTTGCAGGATTTCCCGGACATGGCGGGATGCGAGGTCTATGCCTGCGGTTCGGTAGGCATGGTCGAGTCAGCGCATTCCGCTTTTCTGCAAAAGGGCATGGCGGAGGACCGCTGCTTCTCCGATGCTTTCAATTTTGCGCCGCATATCAAGGGGCAGGGCGGTGAAGTCGTACAGACGTCAAATTGAGCTTCCGTATTTTCTGTTCAAAAGCTGCAAGCTTGAGGAAAAGGGGCGCAACGTCCATATACAGACGTTCAGGTACGGCGTACAGCCGGGAGTGTGTTCCCGAGCTACATACAGAATCAAATGTTGCAGGTACTCAACTGCATCGATATATGTGTAATTCGGACGTCGTCAAGAAATCGAACGACTGATCCACAACGAATAAGATCATGTAATGGATGACTCTCGGAAAATCTATAACCAGCGGGAAATTCAACACAATCCCGAAATGCGGTGTAAGCCGGATAGAGCGGTGTATTGCAAAGAAAACAGACCAGTAAGCTACACCGCTGAACAACCGAGGAAAACTTGGCCGACAAGCGTTCGCGCCAGATCGTAAGCGTCGATGCGGAAGCAGACGGTATCGCTGGCGTACAAACCGAGATCGCGCACCGAGTCGTAGGTCACGGTCGGGGCGCTAGGATCCAAGAGACCGGAGTTCGTGGGCAGGTCGGAAACTAAGACGTTAGCGTTATCGGCGGTGTTGCCGAAGTACACCATGTAACCAGCTGTGTTATTACCGAACGGCTGCCAACTGACCTGCAGCGAACGCGAGACAGTCTGCGGTACGGCGAATGACGCGACCGATACCTTAGTTAGCTGCCGCGCTGGTTCCGTCGCTCGCTTCGAGCGCGCCCATGGTGGGCGGGTCTGCACGGCACTGGCCCGCCAAGTCTTGTGTGGCCAGTCCATCGCCGCACTGGGCGGTAGGTGCCGGTGCGGTGCTGGTGCCGGTGCCGGTGCTGGTGCCGGTGCCGGTGCTGGTGCCGGTGCCGGTGCTGGTGCGGTGCGGTGCCGGTGCCGGTGCTGGTGCTGGTGCCGGTGCTGGTGCCGGTGCCGTGCCGGTTAAAATATCGCCGCCGCTCAAACTGCCGCTGCCGGGCACAATATTGCCATTGCTGCTGCTCAAACTGCCGCCGCTGGGCACAATATCGCTGCAGCCGACGAGCAGCGCAGTTGCGATGGCTAGCGCGCAGCAAGAGATTCCGTTCACGACTCGCCGCAGCGGCGAGTGCTGCTCGATTTGTGCGGTGTGTACCACCGGAGATGAAGATCGAGAAACGCACCGTAAGGTCACGGTGTGGAGCGGTGAGGCCTTCAGCTTCAAATCCATTTGTTGCTACCCTCGAACGCGACTGTGGTAGCAGCCGGTCCTTATCAATCGCACCCTCACCCGGGCTTAAGCATGGCGAACATTCGAGGCATTTCCATTTTTGGTAGATGCGTGCGAACGGCAGACCGATAAGCGGATCGCAGGTGAGGCAATGACGCCGGCACAACTGATTGGTGGGTCATGCGGCGGGAATGAACGGCGGGAATCGGACGACTGTTGGTACCGCGGTCCAATCGACGTGCGCGCGGTATGCGCAGCCAGACGGTACATCGCGACACTAACCACAGGTTTTACTCGCTGCTCGAAGCCTTCGAGTCGCAGACTGGCTACCCGCTGCTGGTGAATATCTCATTCAACGTTCGGGGTGAGCCGAACGTCTGTTTGTCCGAGGATGTATACCGTTGTTTCATGTGTAGCCCGCCGCTGATAGCGGTCATTCCCCGATCTCTATAATTTGTCGAACCACTACGCGAGTTCAATTTCTGCGCAGCATTAATCGCAAAGCAAAAGGGCCGCATGAGGCGGCCCTTTTGCTTTGTTTGGTGGAGGTGGGTGGAATGCCCGCCCCATCCCTGGGGCTGGCCCTCGCAGCTTCGCCGCGCGGGCCAGCGTCGCGTTGCTCCGCTGTCCAAAATTGCTCTGGGCAATTTTATCGAACTCGCTACGCGAGTCCGCTTCCCGCATCGTCCGGGAAAACAAATAAGCCACCGCGAGGGTGGCTTATTTGTTTGCTTGGTGGAGGTGGGCGGAATCGAACCGCCGTCCGCAAGTCCTACATCTATGGTTCTACATGCGTAGTCTGTCTTTGATTTGACTCAGCGTGTTCCGGCAGACAGGACCATCGCTGAGCTGAGCCTGCTTGGATTTAACGCTTGCTCAACAGGCACGAGCCGGCGCGATCCTGTGTAATCGACCTTTCGATCCCGGCCCACAGGCGAAACGTAGGCGAAAGGTTAGCGGGGATTAAGCCGCTAAGGCGTAGTTGTCGTTGTTGGCAACTATAAGTTTGCAGCTGGATTTACGAGGAGATCTGCACCTCGGCATGCCCCAGAGGTTTCGTAACCCACGTCGAAGCCAGGTCACCCCCGAAACGTTCACATTATACCCCATCGACGACGGGATGTTTTCTTTTTGGAGGCGAAGCGAAGCGTTTTCAAGACGTTGACGACGTCAGCACCATTTTTCTCCCGCCCTTGCGCATGAATCGGTTGTTGCCATGGCGAATAACGGCGCGCAGCGCCGTGATGGGTCTGCCGACTTCCGGCTTGACATTTAAATTAAACGTACGTTTAATTACTGCCATGTCACGCGCGGCCACGAAATCCGGCAGGAAAACGGCGCGCCGCCGCCCCGGCCGGCCGGAAGGCGCGGCGCACCGCGAGACGGTGCGCGCGGACCTGCTGCGGGCGGCGCGCGAGCTGTTCGCCAAGCGCGATTTCACCGCCACCTCGGTGCGTGAGATCGCGGCCGCGGCGCGGGTGAATCCGGCCATGATCCATTATCACTTCGGCGACAAGGACGGGCTCTACCGGGCGATGCTGCAGGAAACCCTCGGTCCGGTGCTGCAGAAAGTCCAGGAACTCATGGATCGCAGCGGTCGCGAATCGCAGACCTCGATCCACGACGCGCTCGAAGCGGTGATGACGATGCTGGCGCACGAGCCGTGGGTGGCGCGGCTGATCGTGCGCGAGGTGCTGGCCGAGGAAGGGCCGTTCCGCGAGCTGTTCATCCGCGAATTCGCCGCCAAGGGCGGCGGGCGGGTGCCGCAGCTGCTGGAGCGCGAAATGGCGAACGGCCGGGTGCGCAAGGATCTCGATCCGACCCTGGGCGCGCTTTCGTTCCTGAGCATGGCGCTGTTCCCGTTCATCGCGCTGCCGGTGGCGGAAAAGGTGTTCGGCATACGGATGACGGACGCCTTCACGCGGCGTCTCGTCGATCACAGCACGCGCTTGTTCTACGAGGGCGCCGGGCAGAAACCATCCCGGAACGCGACTCGATAAGTTTCTTTTAACGCGGCATGGGCATCGAATACGAATAACATGAATTGCCTTACCAGATCCGGAATCCTGATCACGGCCGCTTTGATCGCGGCGGCCGTCGCCGGGTGCGCGGTCGGTCCTGATTTCAGCGAACCCGAAGCACCCAAGACGAATTCCTATACCTCGACGGCGATGCCGGAGGAAACCGCATCGACCCCGGGCCGCGCCGGGGCGGCGCAGCGTTTCATGACGGGAGAGGAGATCCCGGCCCAGTGGTGGACATTGTTCCATTCCGAACCGCTCGATCGCCTGATCCGCCAGGCTCTGGCGGACAGCCCGACGCTCGCGGCGGCGCAGGCGAAGTTGCGCCAGGCGCAGGAAAACCTGCGCGCCGAAGTCGGCGTCGTCTCGCCGAGCGTGGACGCGAAGCTTTCCGCGGAACGTCAACGGTTTTCGTTCGCGGCGATCGGACAACCGCAAGTGCCGTCCACGACTTTCAATCTCTACAACGCGTCGGTCGGGGTGTCCTATACCTTCGACGCCGGCGGCGGCTGGCGGCGCGAGCTCGAGGCGATGCAGGCGCTGGTCGACTACCAGAGCTTTCAGCTTGAAGGCGCGCATCTCGCGCTCACCGCCAATATCGTCACCGCCGCCATCCGGGAAGCCTCGCTGCGCGCGCAGATGCAGGCGCTCCAGGAGATCGAGGCGCTGCAGCAGAAGGAACTCGGTATCACGGAAACCCAGTTCAAGCTGGGCGGGGCGAAGCGCACCGACGTGCTCGCCCAGCGCGCCCAGCTGATGCAGGTCCGGGCCATCTTGCTGCCGCTGGAAAAGGAGCTGGCGCAGACGCGCCATCAGCTGGCGGTGCTGGCGGGCAAGCTGCCGAGCGAGGCCAGCCTGCCCGAATTCACGCTGGAAACGCTGGAACTGCCGCAGCAACTCCCGGTGAGCCTGCCGTCGGCGCTGGTCCGGCAGCGGCCGGATATCCGCGCCGCCGAGGCACTGCTGCATCAGGCGAGCGCGCAGGTCGGCGTCGCCACCGCCAACCTCTATCCGCGGATCACGCTGTCCGGCAGTTACGGTTCGCTGGCAAACAGTACGGCCGACTTGTTCAGTTCCACCACTGGCATCTGGAGCGTGGGCGGGTCGTTGCTGCAGCCGCTGTTCCACGGGGGTGAGCTCACGGCCCGGCGACGGGCCGCGATCGCGGCCTACGATCAGACCACCGCGCAGTATCGCGACACCGTATTGCACGCGTTTCAGAACGTGGCCGACACGCTGCGCGCGCTCGATGTGGACGCGCGCACGCTCAAGGCGCAAACCGAGGCCGATGCGGTCGCGCGCGACACGCTCGACCTGACGCACAAGGAATTCTCGCTCGGGGCGGCGAATTATCTGTCCCTGCTCAACGCCCAGCGTCAATACCAGCAGGCACGCATCAGTCTGGTTCAGTCCCAAGCCCTGCGCTACGCGGATACCGCGGCGCTGTTTCAGGCGCTCGGCGGCGGTTGGTGGAACCGCCCGGCGCCGGACGACGCCGCCGTACCTTCTGAAAGGAAAACCGATCCATGAAAAAACCTCCCAAGAAAGCCTCATCCCCGTCGTCTTCGCGATCGTGATCGGCGTCGCCGCCACGACGTTCTTTATCCTTGGAGAAACCGTTTCGTTACGCCGGCACGCTGGAAGCCACCAAGGTGGATCTGTCCGCGCGCCTGGCCGCCGCCATCGAACAAGTTCGGGTACACGAGGGAGACCGGGTCAAGGAGGGTGAACTGCTCGTCACCCTCGCGTGCGAGGACTACAAGATCGCCGCGCGCCTGGCGCATGACAACTACGACCGCAGCCGCAAGCTCTCGAAGATCGGTTCCGTCAGCGACGAGACCATGGATCAGGTACGCAGGCAGAAGGACGACGCCGACGTCCGTCTCGCGTGGTGTTCCATCGCATCGCCGATCGAAGGCAAGGTGTTGAGCCGCTATCACGAACCCGGAGAGTGGGTGGTGCCGGGGACCAAGATCGTCACGCTCGCCAACATCCGCGACATCTGGACGTATATCTACGTTCCCCAGCCCACAGTCGCGCAGCTCGTCGCCGGGAATGAAACTCAAGGGTTATCTGCCGGAGCTCGGCAACCGCGAGTTCGACGGCACGCATCCTGAAGATCAACGACGAGGCCGAGTTCACGCCGAAGAACGTCCAGACCCAGTCCGAGCGGGAACGTCTCGTCTTCGGCGTCAAGGTGAGTTTCCGCGACGCCAATGCCGAGGAAATCCTCAAGCCCGGCATGACCATCGAAGTGGAATTGCCGAACGAAAAGCAATGACCGGCCAGTTCTCCATCCGCGTCAATGAAGTGAGAAAGAAGCTCGGGCCGAACCAGGCCCTCGCGGGTGTCTCGCTCGATTTCGCGGAAGGGAAGATGCACGGCATCATCGGCCCCGAAGGCGCGGGCAAGACCACGCTGATGCGGACCTTGCTCGGGCTGCTCCGGCCCGACGCGGGAAGCATCGAATACCGGGAAGACGGCGCGCCACTCGAATTCGAAGCGGTGCGCTCGCGCATCGCGTACATGCCGCAGCAGCAGAGCCTGTATCCGGATCTCTCCATCGACGAGCATCTGGAATTCTTCCGCGCGCTTTACCAGATTCCGCCGGACGAATTCCGGCACGCGGCGCGAGGAGTTGCTCGACATCACCCGTCTGGGTCCGTTCGTGGACCGCGCCGCGGCGCAACTGTCGGGCGGGATGTACAAGAAGCTGGGCCTCATGTGCGCGCTGCTGCGCTCGCCCGAGATCATGCTGCTGGACGAGCCCACCAACGGCGTCGACCCGATCAGCCGGCGCGAGTTCTGGGAACTGCTGTATCGCCTGGCCGACCGGCAAATATTAATTCTGGTGGCGACCGCGTACATGGACGAGGCCGAGCGTTGCTCCGTGGTGCACCTGCTGGAATCGGGCCGGGCGGTTGCCGAGGGCGAACCGCGCGCGCTGCTGGCGCGCGAACGGGTGCGCACGTTCGACGAGCTGTTCCTCAGGCACGCGGAGGCCGCGTCATGAACGATGCGCCGGCCGTCGCCGTTTCGAATCTGACGGTGAAGTTCGGCGACTTCACGGCGGTGGACGACATCAGCTTCACGGTGAAGCGCGGCGAGGTTTTCGGGTTCCTCGGCGCCAACGGCGCCGGCAAGACGACGACGATCCGGGTGCTGTGCGGGCTGTTGCCGCCGACCTCGGGAAGGTTTCGGTCGGCGGCGTCGGATTCGACACCGGCGAGATGGCCATCAAGCGCAAGGTCGGATACATGTCGCAGAAGTTCACCCTGTACAACGACCTCACGGTCGAGGAGAACCTGTCATTCATCGCCAGCCTGCGCAAGCTCGACCGCAAGACTTTCCTGAAACGCCGCGATTTCATCCTGAATTTCATTTCCTTCAAGCGGCCGCTTGACACTCGTTCGTCAAGGACCTGCCCGGCGGCATCAAGCAGCAGGTCTCGCTGGCGGCCTCGATGCTGCACGATCCCGAAATCGTGTTTCTCGACGAACCCACCGCGGGCGTGACGCCGGCGGCGCGGGCGCGCTTCTGGGCGCTGATCCGCGACCTCGCGGCGCAGCACAAGACGATCTTCGTGACCACGCACTACATGGACGAGGCCGAGCAGTGCGACCGCATCGCGCTGATGCGCACCGGGCGGATCGTCGCGCTCGACACGCCGGCGCAGCTCAAGAAGGCGGTTTTTCCGGGTCAGCTGTACGAGCTCGATCCGCGCGGCAAGGCCGATTTCGCGCGACTCGAGAAGCTGCGCCGTGATCCGGAGATCAGAATATTTCGAGGCTTACGGATTGCGCTTCCATGCCGCGTTCCGCGACAGCGCGGCCGCGCAGCTGAAATCCCGGCTCGAGCGGGACTTTCAGGTCCGCGAAATTTCCCCGACGCTCGAAGACGTTTTCATCCGGATCGTGGAGGGCGCCAACCCATGAGCTACCGCTGGAGCCGGGCCGCCGCGGTCGCGCGCAAGGAGGTGTATCACGTGCTGCGCGACCCGTTCACGCTCATGCTGGCGCTCGGTCTGCCGGTGTTCATGGTCTTCATGTTCGGGTTCGCGATCGAGTTCAACGTCAAGGACATCCACGTCGCGATGTTCGACGCGGATCACAGCCGCTCGTCGCGCCAGCTCGCCGACACCTTCGGCAGTTCCGGCTATTTCATCGTCGATCACGTGGCGTCGCCGGACGCCGCGCCAACGCGCACTGACGGGTGACCATGACCGCGCGGCGCTCATCGTTCCGGGGGATTTCGAGAAAGACCTCTACGCCGGCCGCACGGCGCACGCCCAGGTGCTGCTCGACGGGTCCGACAATTCGACCGTGGGCCCGATCCTCGGCTACGTCGGGGCGATTCAGACCATCGCCTCGCGCCGCATCGGCGGGTTCGATCCGCCCGACCCGGTCAACATCAAAACCCGTTTCCTCTTCAATCCCGAGCTCAACAGCCGCTGGTTCGCGGTGCCGGGCCTGGCGGTGGTCGTGATGTCGATTCTTTCCGTGCTGCTCACGGCGCTCACGGTGGCGCGCGAATGGGAGGACGGCTCGATGGAGCTGCTGCTGTCCACGCCGGTCGAGCCGCTCGAGATTATCGTCGGCAAGCTCGCGCCCTACGCGGTGCTCGGCATCATGGCGGTCGCGTTTACTTACATCATGTCGCGCACCGTTTTCGGCGTTCCGTTCGAGGGAAGCCTGATCACGTTCGGCGCTGGCAGCGTGCTGTTCCTCGCCGCGTGTCTGGCGCAGGGACTGCTGATCTCCGTGGTCATGCGCAATCAGCTGATCGCCATGCAAGTGGCGATCATCACCGGACTGATCCCGGCGCAACTGCTTTCCGGCTTTATCTTCCCGATCGAGAGCATGCCGGCGTTTTTCCAGTATTTCACCATGATCCTGCCGGCGCGCTGGTTCATGGTCATCACGCGCGAGACTTATCTCAAGGGCTCGACCCTGCTCGAAATGGGCACGGCGTTCGCGGCACTCGGCATCCTGTGCGCGATCATGGTCGTGGCGGCGACCCGCAAGTTCAAGAAGGACCTTGAGCCATGAACCCGACGCTTCGGCGGTTTTCTGCGCAAGGAATTCAAGCAGGCGCTGCGCGACCCGCGCATGCGGATGCTGCTGTTCGTCGCCCCGATCATCCAGCTCACGTTGTTCGGGGTCGCGCTCTCGAACGACGTCAAGAATATCCGGCTCTGGGCGCAGATCGATTCGCGCGACACGGTGCTGCAGCACGTCTACGAGCACGCCGTGGCGAGCAAGTGGTTCCTGCCGGGCATCGAGGACCGCAACGCCGATCCCTTCGAGCTGCTGCGCGCCGGCAAGATCGACGCCGCGTTGATACCGCCCCCGGGCGGACTCACGCGCGCGCTCGGGCGCGGCGACGCCGATCTGCAATTGCTGGTCAACGCCACGAACGTGATCCAGGCGCAATCCGTCGAAGGTTACCTGAAGAATATCGTGAACCGCGTGGTCCAGGACGACCTCAAGGTCGAACCGCCCGAGCTGCCGGTCCAGTTCGACGTGCGCGTGCTGTACAACCCGACGCTCGAAACCTCGTATTTCATGGTGCCGGGCGTCATGTGCATCCTGCTGTGCATGATGCCGATGGTCTTGACCAGCATGTCGATTACGCGCGAAAAGGAACTGGGCACGTTCGAGATGCTGATTTCGGCGCCGGTCACGGCGTCGGAGGTGATTTACGGCAAGACGATTCCTTACGTGGTGCTCGGCATGGCCACCGTGCCGCTGATTCTGGCGGTGGCGGTGTTCGGGTTCGGCGTGCCGATGCGCGGTTCGCTGCTGGTGCTGCTGATCGCGTCGTTCGCGTTCGTCTGCACCGACGGTCGCCATCGGGACGCTGATCTCGACCTTCGCGCGCAACCAGCAGCAGTCCATGCTCGGCGGGTTCCTGTTCCTGTTTCCGGCGATCCTGCTCTCGGGGCTCATGTTTCCGCTCGAGAACATGCCGCTGATCATGAAATGGATTTCCTACGCCGATCCTTGGTCGCATTTTCTCGCGCTGCTGCGCAACATCATGCTCAAGGGTGGCGAGGCTGGTTTCATGGCGCTGCACGTGGCGGTGCTGGTCGTCGATGGCGGTGGTTTCCGTGTTCGTCAGCTTCAAGCGCTTCCACACGACGCTGCAATAACGAAACGTCGGGCTGTGTCAACCGTCGACGAAGGACTGGTCACCGCCAATCATCGGGTCTTTAAGGACCCGCTGCATTTCCCGGTCGGATTCGCGCTTCTTGAGGTCGGCGCGCTTGTCGTGCGCCTGTTTACCCTTGGCGAGGCCGATTTCCAGCTTGGCGCGGCCGCGTTGCCAGTAGAGCTGCAGCGGGATGAGGGTGTAGCCCTTGCGCTCGGTGGCGCCGATCAGCTTGTTCAGTTCCTCGCGGTGCAGCAGCAGTTTGCGGGTACGCGTGGGATTCGCCTTGATATGCGTCGAGGTCGAGGTCAGCGGCGAAAAGTGCGTGCCCACCAGAAACGCCTCGTTGTGCTCGATCACGACATAGCCTTCCTTGAGCTGCGCGCGTCCGGCGCGCAGACACTTGACCTCCCAGCCCTGGAGCACGAGCCCGGCCTCGAACTTCTGCTCGATGAAATAATCGTGCCAGGCCTTGCGGTTCTGGGCGATGACGGGACCGTGCGAGGTTTCTTTTTTCTTGGTCATCGGCGATCAAGCTGACATCGGCACAGACATGGCGCGGAAATCGATCGCCGGCCATGGCCTATGCTTATATTATGACAGGACGACGCAGCGAAGCGAAGTAGGGCTCATTTTATGACAGGACGAACGGAGCGAAGCGTAGTAGGGCTTCATTGATAAGGAATCGGCATCGTGAGGATGCGTGTGAATCGGTTTGTCGGTGGACGCCCTGCGTTGAGTATGCCACATTCTCGCCCCGTGCGAGAGAAAGCCAGCACTGTTCCGGTGACGAAGAGACGATGATTCCGACCCACAAACATCCGGCGCGTCGCGATCCCTTGCGCAGTGGCAGGAAAACCGTGCACGAACGCTGGTCCTCACCGGGCATATTCGTGCTGGCGGCCGGCGGCGCGGCGATTGGTTTCAACAATTTCTGGCAGTTCCCGCAGCTGGCCGCGCAGTACGGCGGCGGGGCGTTCCTGATCGTTTATCTACTGTGCCTGCTGATCATCGGCTTGCCGCTGCTCATGGCGGAGTACATGCTGGGCCGCAGCGGACGCGCGTCGCCGGTCGCGACTTTCCGGTTCCTGGCGCAGCGCGTGCGCGGCAATCGCCTGTGGATCGTGGTGGGCGCGATGGGCGTGCTCAGCGTGTTCCTGATTCTTTCCTATCTCAGCGTCATCGCCGGTTGGGTCATTGCCTATACCTTGCGCGCGGCATCCGGCGTTTTTGTCGGCCTGACGGAGGACGGGATGGGTGCCCAGTTCGCGCAACTCGTGAAGGATCCCGAGAAGCAGCTTTTCTGGCACACATTGTTCATGACCATGACCATGGTCATGGTCAGCCGCGGCGTGCACCATGGTCTCGAGGCGCTGGCGCGTTACGTCATGCCGCTGCTGCTGACCATGCTGCTGGTTCTGACGGGTTACGCAGCGACCACGGACGCCTTCGCGCACGCCGCCAGCATGTTGTTCCTGCCGGACTTTACCCGGCTGTCGGGCGCGGGTGTGCTCGCGGCCATGAGCCATGCTTTTTTCAGCCTCGGGCTGGGAGCCGGCGCGATGCTGATGTACGGCGCCTATCTCAACGTCGAGGCCAGGATTCCGCGGCTGTCACTCTATGTCGTCGGCATCGACACGTTCACCTCCCTGGCCGTCAGTCTCGTGGTGTTTTCGGTGCTGTCCGCCGGCGGCGTGGCGCTGACCTCCGGTCCGAGTCTCGTGTTCCAGTCGCTGCCGCTGGCGTTCGACCATCTCCCCTTTGGCCGCGTGTTCGTCACGCTGTATCTCGCGCTGCTGGTGCTCGCCGCGTGGACCTCGGCGATCTCGCTCGCGGAGCCGGTCATGGTGTGGCTGAGCGAGCGCTTCGGCATGAGCCTGCGGAATTCCGCGCTCTTGTGCGGTATCGGAGCCTGGGCACTCGGGGTGGTGACGATTCTCTCGTTCAACAACTGGGCGTTTTCGTTCAAGTTTCTCGGGATCGTCAAGAAAATGGGATTTTTCGATGTCATGCAGATCGTGACCGCGCAGGTGCTGCTGCCCGTTTCCGGCATTCTGATCGCGCTGTTTGTCGGCTGGGTGCTCAAACCCGAGACCACGCGCGAGGTGTTGCACATGCGGCCGTCATGGCTTTTTCCCGCGTGGTTGTGGCTGATGCGTCTGGTGATTCCGGCGCTGTTGCTGATCGTGCTGTTCAATCTTCCCGATCTGTTTGCATGACCACGATTCACCGCTCGGCGATCGTTCCGTACAGCGCGCACCAGATGTTCGAGCTGGTGGCGGACATTCCTTCCTATCCGAAATTTCTGCCGTGGTGCGGCGGCGCGCGCATCAACTCTACCCAGGGCGATGAAGTGATCGCGGCCATCGACATCGCCTACAGCGGCGTGCACCGGACCTTCTCCACGCGCAATCTGTTGCAGCGCGACAAGATGATGGAGATACAGCTGCTCGAAGGACCGTTCAGCTATTTGCAGGGCTTCTGGCAGTTCAAGGCGCTGGACGAGCAGTCCTGCAAGATTTCCCTCGACCTGGAATTCGATGTCGCGAACCGGATCGTGGGCCTGGCGCTGACGCCGGTATTCTCGAACATCGCGAACCAGCTGGTGGATCGCTTTCACCGGCGCGCGACGGAGTTGTACGGCAAGCCGGCATGAGCGCGGAACAAACTTGGCGCGTGGAAGTCGTCTACGCCACGCCCACCCGCCAGGAAATAATCGAAGTGTCCGTGCGTCCCGGCGCGACGGTGGAGCAGGTCATCCGCGCGTCGGGCATGCTCGCAAGATTTCCGGAGATCGACCTGACACGTCAGCGCGTGGGCATATTCGGCGTGATCGCACGCCTGCAGGATGCGGTGCACGACGGCGATCGCGTGGAGATTTACCGGCCGTTGGTGGCCGACCCGAAAGAGGCGAGGCGAGTACGAGCGGTACGCAGCAGAAAAAAACTATAACACGCGCAAGCGGGTGACGTCGGACTTCGCCGGTGCGTTGCCGGGCGCTGGTTTGGCGGCGGATTCCTTGGTCGCCGGATTGCCGGACTTGATCTGTGTATCGCCTTGCACCGCGATCAGCAAATCATTCTTGAAAATCACCGTCACACGCTGGCTTTCACCGGAAGTCTCGTTGGAGCGTCGCAGATAATAGTAATAATCCCAGCGATTCGGATGAAAAGGATCGGTGATGAGCGGTGTTCCCATGACGAAGCGCACCTGGCTGGGGGTCATGCCGGGCCTCAGCTTGTCGATCATCTCCTGCGTGATGACATTGCCCTGCTGGACTTCAACCTTGTAGACCGAGAGGCATCCGGAAAGCAGTAACGCGAGAATCGCCGCAAAAAGCATATGACGCATGGTTTTGGAACTCATCCGTGGGGTGATTTACACTGGCGCGATGATAACCCAGAAAGCTTTTCCGGGTATACTCACGGCGCGGTCCTAGAAGGGATGACGTGCATGAACACCACGCGCAATACCAACACCGGCGGTGCCGAGCTCAAGAAGGCCGGGCTCAAGGCGACATTGCCGCGCCTCAAGATCCTGAACATCCTCGAAGCGACCGGACATCCGCACATGTCCGCCGAGGAGGTTTACAAGGAACTCCTGAAAGTGGGCGAAGAGGTCGGACTGGCGACGGTCTACCGCGTGCTCACCCAGTTCGAGGCCGCGGGCCTGGTGATCCGGCATAACTTCGAAGGCGGGCGTTCCGTGTTCGAGATCAACCAGGGCAGTCATCACGATCACATGGTGTGTCTCGAGTGCGGCAAGGTGTTCGAGTTTTACGACACCGCGATCGAAGACCGCCAGCACAAGATCGCCGAGAAGGCCGGGTTTCACATCGACGATCACTCGCTGTATCTCTACGGCGTGTGCGACGGCATGAAGAAGCACGGGAAGTGCTCGAAGAAATAATTCTCTTCGCCAACGCTCACCCTCTCAGCTCCGCTTCACCTTGCCGCCCATGGCCCAGGCGAACACGATCCCGCAGGCCGCCAGGGCCCAGACCACCACCGCGCCCGAGGGCAGATCGAGCAGCGCCGACAGCGCCAGCCCAATGGCATAGCCCAGCACGCCGACGGAGTAGCCGATCGACGAGCCGCCGGCGCGCGACGTGAAAACGGCTCGCCAGCGCCGGGATGATCAGGCTGGCGAACACCAGATACACGCCGACCAGTTGCACCGACGCCGTCACCGCGAGCGCGAACATCGCGTAGAACCCGATACGGCCCAGGCGCTTGCCCGCCCCGAACCAGAGCGCGAGGATGACCGCGGTGAGCAGCGTTACCGGCAGCAGCTGGCTGGTAGCTCACCCACAGATATCTGACCCACCAGTAAATCCTTGAGATGTTCGCCGCCGTGCGGATTGTTCGCGAGCAGCAGGATGCCGGCGCAGGCGGCGAGCACGAACAGCACGCCGATCAAGGCCTCCTGCACTTCGGGCCAGCGTTTCTCGGTGAAGGTCAGGAGCAGCGAGCCCAGCAGCGCCGCGCCCACGGCCGCGATCTGTACCGCGAAGCCCTGCGGCTCCCAGCCCATGCCGTCGGCGGCGATCACGCCGAGCCCGGCGATCTGCGCGATCGCAAGATCGATGAAAACGATCCCGCGCGCCAGCACCTGCTGGCCCATGGGCACGTGCGTGGCGAGCACCAGCAGGCCAGCGAAAAACGCTGGCCCCAGGATGCTGATATCGAGTGCATCGAGGTTCATTTCAGTGCTCCCAGCAACTGCTGCACGGTGTCGTCGAAGAGGCTGAACAGATCCTTGGCCTTGTCGTTGCCGCCGACGGTGTAGGGCAACGTGACGACGGGAATCCTGGCACGCTCGGCCAGCCACTCCGAAGCGCGATCGTCCTGTAGGCCGCGCGCAGGATCATCTTCGCCGGTTCGCGTTGCAGTTGTTCCAGGACCTCGGTGAGATGGGCGGTGGTGGGCTCCACACCCGGCTTGGGTTCGAGCGTCGGCCACTTCGCGCAGGCCCAGCCAGTGTTCGAGGTAGGGCAAGCCCTTGTGCTGCACCACGACGGTTACGCCCTTGAGCGGCGCGGCCTGCTTGCTCCCAGCGTTTGATTGCGGCTTCCCAGCGCGGTGCGAAGTCGCGGTAGCGCGTCTGATAATAGGCCGCGTTCGGCCGGATCGATCTCGGCCAGGCGCTGCGCGAGCGCGGTCGCCACGCGGCCGATATTGCGCGGATCGGTCTGGATGTGCGGATTGCCCGCGGCGTGCACGTCGCCCTCGGCGCGGTCGAGGCGCGTCGGGACTTCGAGCTTCTGCACGTAGTTCGCCGGCCTCGAAGTAGCCGGGCTTGCCCGGCTGAACGGCGCTGTTGCCCGACTGACGCAGCACGATCGGCAGCCAGCCGATCTCCAGTTCCGCGCCGGTGCACACGACCAGGTTGCGCGCGCCGCGCCCGCGCGAGCAGGCTGGGCTTCGCCTGGATCTGGTGTGGATCCTGCAACGCGTTGGTGGCGACATAGATCGAGACGCGATCGCCGCCAAGCTCCTGCGCCAGCGCGCCCCATTCGGGTTCGCAGGCGAAGACGTCGAGCGCCGCGGCGTGCTGGGCGAAGGCAAGCGTTGCGACAGTGAACAACGCACTAAGAAAGTTTTTCATGTTGAGTGCTCCTTGAAAATCAGTATTGGTGGGCGCCATGGGCGCCGAGGCTCATCTGGTACTGCACGAAGGCCATTGGTTGTCGGTGACGTCCTGGCGCGACTTGTCCTGGGCGAATTGCACGCGGATGCGGCTGAATTCGCTCGGGTTGTAGTCCACCATGACGCTGTTCTTCGACGGATTGAAATCCGGTTGCATCAGATTCGCGCTGTTTGACGAGTAGTCCACCGTGCCCTGATCGAGCCGCTCGGTGCGCAGTCCGACGCGCCAGTACGGCATGAACTGGTAAACGCCCTGCAGATACCAGCCGGATTGCTTGGAATCGTACGACGACGTGTTCGTGGCGCCGAGCGCGCCGTCCGAATCGTAGGTAAGATCGCCATTATCGTGCCGGCGCAGGTATTCCGCTTGCAGCTTGAAGTTGGTATAGACCGGATTGCCG
This sequence comes from uncultured Gammaproteobacteria bacterium, assembly GCA_963750625.1. Taxonomy (GTDB): domain Bacteria; phylum Pseudomonadota; class Gammaproteobacteria; order Acidiferrobacterales; family Sulfurifustaceae; genus Sulfuricaulis. Next base: position 142,110 of record CAVVRV010000015.1, read on the forward strand.
TTCGGCGCGTACTTCCACACGAAGTCCGCGATCCACAGACGGGTGTCGCCGCTGAAGCTGTTGGTTACGGCATTGCCGGCAATATTGGTGTCGGAGAACTCCTGGTTCTGCGGCGAGGTTTCCAATACCGAAACACCCGCACGCCAGCTGTGACTCGCGCCCACATCGCCGCCGACATGCGCGAATACCGTGCCGGCGCCGGAACCGTTCTTGTCGCGGTCGCTGCCGGGATACGGGCGGCCGCGCCCGAGTTCCGCGCCGAGCTCGAGGAAGGTGTCGGTCGGCGCGAGCCATTTCACCTGCACGGCGTCGTCGCCGAACTGCGTGCCGAGGAACGCCTGGTAGGCGAGCGGGGCGTCGACAAAATCCCAGGTGTGGGCGTGCTGTGAATTGAGATAGCCGATGCTCGAGAAAAAGCGCCCGGCTTTGACGGTAAAGCCATTCGACAGGGCGATCGTCTGGATAAACGCCTCTTCCACCGAGGCGGTATCGTCCGGATGAATCGAGTAATTCAATCCGCCGTAGAAATACGGATCGATGTTGGCGTAGATGCCGAGTTCGCTTTCGGCGAGGCTGAATCCGCGCTGGCCCGGGCCGATCTCCACGTCGGACGGCACCGGGAAACCGGTGATGTGATAATTCGCCGGGTCCTGCGAGAGATTGGTGTAGATGCCCGAGAGGATCAGCGAGATCGCCGGATTGAAGCTGTTCGACGGACGCCGGCGGGCGGCGGGCGGGGGCGCGGACTCCAGTTGCTTGACGCGTTCCTCGAGCGAACGCAGCCTTTGTTGCTCGTTTGGCTGTTTGGCGGCCGGATCCGATTGTGCCGATGTGTCTGTCGGCGAGGCCGCGAACGCGGCGGTCGGCATGACAACGGCCAACACCGCGGCGGCGATCAAGTTTCTGCAAGTCATAATCATTCTCCGAAATCAACGAAATGAATTGACGCCTTGCCGGAGCAAGACGTGCGTCATGGGCACGGGGCCCGGACGCGGTCGTTTTAACGGCTAGATTTCGGAGTCGACGGGTGGAGCGCGCACCGCGTAGGCGGTGATTTCATGCCGGCGCGGCGCGGGAACAGCGGGAAGCGCGAGATACGTTTCAGGCGTGAATACGATGAAAACGTATGGGAACGGTAACCGGCGTTTTGCCCAGATGATTGACGAAAACGACACTGGGCGCACGGCGCATCCGGTTTCTGAAGCTGATGGTCCAGCTCGTGCGCCAGCGCGCCTGCTTCGACCACCAACAGCAGCAGCGAAAGGAGATAACCGGCGAGTTTCGATCTGGATTTCACAGCGGTGCGTTGCAGGTGCAACATTCCTTTGTCTGGTGTAGTGAGCGCAAAACCCTAATGCATGTCGTGCCGATATGCAAGACCCTGGTAGGCGGTCTCAGCGCAGCTCGAGCAGCACCGCGGTTTCGTCGCAGTTGTTGAACTTGTAGCATTTGACGCAAATGCCCCAGACTTTCTCCGGCAGCGTGTCCTTGGCCACGGTCTTGAAGCCGAGCTTGTGGAAAAACGGCGCCACGTAGGTCAGCGCCATCAGGCGCTTGAGCCCGATAACGCGCGCTTCCTCGCTGATCCGTTCCACCAGCATCCGGCCGAATCCCTGGCCCTTGAATTCATCGTCCACCACCAGGCTTCTGACCTCGCCGAGATTTTCCGTGAAGATTTCGAGCGCGCCGCAGGCGGCGACCTTGCCCGCCACTTCGATGACGAAAAAATCGCGCAGATGACGATAGAGTTCGTTCATGGTTCTGGGCAACAGGTTGCCCTGCGTGGCGTAGATTTCGAGCAGGTGGTGGATGTAAGGCACGTCGCCGATCGCCGCCGGCCGGATGATCGGCGTGACGCTCGCGACGGCGCGGCTCAGGTCAGGCTGAGGCACGGCTGAGCATGTCCTTGGCATGAGCCAGGGTCTGTTTGCTGATTTCCACGCCGCCAATCATACGCGCGATTTCGAGAGTGCGCTCGCGCGCGTCGAGCGGTGCCGCCTCCGCCGTCGTGGTCTTGCCTTCGGTGCGCTTGCGCACCTGCACATGCTGCGTCCCCTGGGCCGCGACCTGGGCCAGGTGCGTGATGCACAGCACCTGGCGCGCCTGGCCGAGCGCGCGCAATTTTCGTCCCACCACTTCCGCCACCCGGCCGCCGATGCCGACGTCGACTTCGTCGAAGATCATCGTCGGGAATCCGTCCGGTGCCGGCGAGCACCACCTGCAATGCCAGGCTGATGCGCGACAGCTCGCCGCCCGAGGCGACCTTGGCCAGCGGCCGCGCCGGCTGGCCCGCGTTGGCGCTGACCTGGAACTCGACGCGCTCCAGGCCCTGGGCGCTGGTTTCGCCCTCGGCCAGCGCGGTCAGCGTGACTTCGAATTTCCCGCCCGGCATGCCGAGCTCCTGCATTTCGTCGCTCACCGCGCGCGCGAGTTTTTTCGCCGCCGCTTCGCGGCGGCGCGAGATGTCCTTGGCGTCCTTGAAATAGGCGGCGCGCGCCGTGGCCAGATTTTCCTCCAGCTTGCCGAGATTGACGTCGTAATTCTCGATGTCGTCCAGTTCCGCGCGCAGCCGCGCGTGCACCGCGGGCAGTTCCTCGGGCTTGATCTTGTGCTTGCGCGCCAGGTCGTGAACGGTGGACAGGCGGCGCTCGACGGTTTGCAGGCGCGCCGGATCGAGTTCGAGGCTGTCGAGATAATGGTTGAGACGTCCGCCGGCCTCGTCGACCTGGATCGCGGCTTCGTTGAGCAGCGCGACGATCTCGCCGAGCTTGGGATCGTATTGCGCCAGGGTTTCCAGCCGGTTGAGCGCGCGCGCCAGTTGCCGCGATACGGCCAGCTCCTCGTCTTCCTGCACCGCCTGGGCCACGGCCTGCACGCCTTCGATGAGTTCGGCGCCGTTGGCCAGCCGCGCGTGCTCCTCCTCGAGCGCGGGGATCTCGTCGGCGGCCAGCCCCAGCGCGTCCAGTTCGCGCACCTGAAAGCGCAGCAATTCGGTGCGTGCCTCGCGGTCCGCGGTCTGTTGCTTCAGCGATTCGAGACGTTCGTGCAACGACTGCATTTCGCGATACTGGCCGGCGAGAGCGAGAACGGAATCTTCCAGCCCGGCAAAATCGTCGAGGATCTGCCGTTGCGCGTCGCGCCGCAGCAGCGACTGATGTTCGTGCTGGCCGTGCACGTCGACGAGGTATTCGCCGAGTTCGCGCAGCATCTGGATCGGCATCGGCCGGCCGTTGATGAAACCGCGCGAGGGCTTGTCGACCTCGACCACGCGCCGCAGCAGGCACTCCCGGTCCTCGAACAGGTCGTGTTCCTTCAGCCACTTGGCGGCATCGTGCGACGGCTTCAGCGCGAAGCCGGCGGAAATCTCGGCGCGCGCGCAACCGTGGCGGATCACGTCGCTGTCGGCGCGGTCGCCCAGCACCAGCGCCAGGGCGTCGATGAGGATGGATTTGCCCGCGCCGGTCTCGCCGGTGAGCACCGTGAAGCCCGGCTCGAAACTCAGTTCCAGCTCGCGGACGATGGCGAAATCGCGGATGTGCAGGATCGTGAGCATCAGATTTTCCGGCCCCAGTGCAGCTTGATGCGCATCACCTCGAAGTGGCTGCGGCCCGAGGGATGCAGCAGCTCGACCTCGGCTTCCGCGCGGCGCACGTAAACGCGGTCGTTGTCTTCGAGCGTGAAGGTGGACTGGCCGTCGAAGGTGGCGTGCGCGTGCTGGTCGGCGATCCGGGCCACCAGGATCTCCACGATGCTGTCGCTGGAAAACACGATCGGACGGTTGGAGAGCGTGTGCGGGCAGACCGGCACCACGGCGATGGCTTCGAGCGCGGGATGCAGGATCGGACCGCCCGCGGACAGCGCGTAGGCGGTGGAACCCGTCGGGCTGGTGACGATGATGCCGTCGCCGCGGATGCTGTGGACGAACTCGCCGTCGAGGTAAGTCTCGAATTCGATCATGCGCGCCAGCTCGCCCTTGCTGACGATGACGTCGTTGAGCGCGATGGCGGTATGCACGATCCGGCCCTTGCGCATGATCTCGGCATGCAGCAGCAGCCGGCTTTCGGTCTGGTAGTCGCCGTCCAGAATCTTGCCGATCTCCACGGTCATGTGATCGGCCTGGACGTCGGTGAGAAAACCGAGCCGGCCGAGGTTGACGCCGATGATGGGAACGCGATGCGGCGCGAGGTCGCGCGCCACGTTGAGCAAGGTGCCGTCGCCGCCGACGACGATGGCCAGCTCGATTTCGCCGCCGATCGCCTCGCGCGGGCGTGCCGGGGACTTGACGCCGGCGATATGTTCCGCCGTGGCCTGGTCGAACAGTACCTTGAGCTTCCGGCCGAGCAGAAACTCCTCCAGCCGGAGGATATGATCGGCCACGGTCCGGTCCTGGTATTTGCCGAACAGGCCGACGGTTTTGATTTTTTTATCCATGCGCATTTTCCGGAGATGAAGCCTTAAGCTAGCACGCACGCGACCTTGGGCCAATCGTACACGGCGGCAATCCGATTAAAAGCCTGTGTCGCCGGCTACTCAAGCCGCTTCGCGTCCGATCACGGATGCACGTCGGCTGTCGCCAGGACAGCCGCTGCCGTTAATTCAGTAAAATGCGCCAGCGAATGGTTGCGTCGGGCTTGGCACTCTACCGGGGGGAGTGCTAAAGTCGCCACTATATATAGAGAAATCGACATGTCCCTGGACGCACGCGCGGAAATACTGCTGAAAACCCTGATCGAGCGATATATCGCCGATGGTCAGCCCGTGGGTTCACGCACCCTGGCACGCCAGGCGGGACTGGAGCTGTCGCCGGCCACGGTGCGCAACGTGATGGCCGACCTCGAGGACTTGGGGCTGGTGCGCTCGCCGCATACCTCGGCCGGACGCGTGCCCACGGAGCGCGGCTATCGCGTGTTCGTGGATACCCTGCTCAAGGTAAAGCCGCTGAATGCCGGCGAGCTGTACAAGCTCGAGCATGAACTTCTCGCCAATCACGATCCCCATCATCTGATCGAAAGCGCCTCGCATATCCTGTCCGAGATCTGCAATCTCGCCGGCATCGTGACGGCGCCGCGGCGCGAGGAGCAACTGGCCTTCCGCCACATCGATTTCATGAGCCTTTCGGGCCAGCGCATCCTGGTGATCCTCGTGACCCAGGACGGCCAGGTGCACAACCGGATCATCCAGGCGGAGCGCGAGTATTCGCCGGCCGAGCTGGTGCAGGCCGCCAACTACTTCAACGAAACCTACTCCGGCGTGTCGATGAACGACGTGAAGCGCGCGCTGCTGAACGAAATCCAGCAGGCCAGCGACGACATGCAGCGGATCATGCAGGTCGCGGTGCGCATGGCGCGCGCGGCCCTGAGCACCGAGGAGGAACCCGAGGAACTGGTGGTCAGCGGCGAATCCAAGCTGATGGATTTCCCGGAACTCGGCGACGTGCGCAAGCTGCGCAAACTGTTCGACGCCTTCACCGCCAAGAGCGACCTGCTGCATCTGCTGGACCAGAGCATGCGCGCCGGCGGCGTGAAGATTTTCATCGGTTCGGAATCGGGTTACGAGGTGCTGGCCGACTGCAGCGTGGTCACGGCACCCTACAGCGCGGATGGCCGCATCGTCGGAACCCTCGGGGTGGTCGGTCCCACCCGCATGGCCTATGAGCAGGTGATTGCCATGGTCGACATCACCGCGCGGCTTCTGAGCGGCGCGCTGAGCAGCGGCGAGCGCGCCAATCGGCTTGAATCCACCGAACCGTTAGCCCCATTCACTCATGAGCTGTATTCAGCGTGGAGGTAATGTAATGAGTCAGTATAAGGAAGCGCCGACCGACCCGGCGGCGGATAAAACCGCCACGCCGGGCGCGGAGACAAGTGCGGCGCACGATCTGGAGACGGTCCCGGAGATCGATCAACTGCGCGCCGAGCTGGAACAGGCGCGCACCGAGGCCGGGGAAAACCTGGACCGGTTTCTGCGCGCCAAGGCCGAAGCCGAGAACACCCGTCGGCGCGCCGAGGCGGACGTCACGGCCGCGCACAAATACGCCCTGGATCGTTTCGCCGCCGAAATCATTTCCGTCCGTGACAGTCTGGACCTGGCGCGGATGGTGGAACTGCCGAAAGACACAAGCCCGGCGGTGCAAAAGATGCATGAAGGCCTGGACCTGACCCTGAAACTCCTGGACAGTGTTTTCCAGAAATTCGGCGTGACGCTGCTGGACCCGAAGGGACAGAAGTTCGACCCCGAGCGGCATCAGGCCATCAGCATGGTGGATTCCGTCGGAGGTGCCGCCGGGCCATGTGGTCAACGTGGTGCAAAAAGGCTATCTCCTGAACGACCGGCTGCTGCGCCCGGCCATGGTGGTGGTGGCCCGGGCCGCCGCCCGGCCCCGGAAAAGCCGGCCGGCGAGGCTTGAAAAGCCCCGGGCCAACCCCATTTTGAAAGCTAGAAATACACCTAATACTGGAACTTTGAGGCAATAACACATGGCGAAAATCATCGGTATAGACCTGGGCACGACCAACTCCTGCGTCGCGATCATGGAAGGCGACAAGGTGCGCGTGATCGAAAACAGCGAAGGCGACCGCACCACGCCGTCGGTCGTGGCGTACACGGACGAGGCCGAAGTGCTGGTGGGCCAGGTGGCCAAGCGCCAGGCGATTACCAACCCCGCGAATACGCTCTACGCCATCAAGCGCCTGATCGGACGCAAGTACGAAGACGAAGTCGTGCAGCGCGACATCAAGATGGTCCCGTACAAGATCGTCAAGGCCAAGAACGGCGACGCCTGGGTGCAGATCAAGGACAAGGCCATGGCCGCGCAGGAAATTTCCGCGCGCGTGCTGCAGAAGATGAAAAAGACCGCCGAGGATTATCTCGGCGAGGAAGTGAAGGAAGCGGTCATCACCGTGCCGGCCTACTTCAACGATTCCCAGCGCCAGGCGACCAAGGACGCCGGGCGCATCGCCGGCCTCGACGTCAAACGTATTATCAACGAACCGACCGCGGCGGCGCTCGCCTACGGCATGGACAAGAAGCCGGGCGATTCCAAGATCGCGGTCTACGATCTGGGCGGCGGCACGTTCGATATTTCCATCATCGAGATTGCCGAAGTCGACAAGGAACATCAGTTCGAAGTGTTGTCCACCAACGGCGACACCTTCCTCGGTGGCGAGGACTTCGACAAGCGCATCATCGATTACCTCGCGGACGAATTCAAAAAGGACGCCGGCGTGGACCTGCACAAGGACCCGCTCGCGCTGCAACGCCTGAAGGACGCCGCGGAGAAAGCCAAGATCGAGCTGTCCTCGAGCCAGCAGACCGAAGTGAACCTGCCGTACATCACCGCCGACGCCAGCGGTCCGAAGCATCTTAATATCAAGATCACGCGCGCCAAGCTCGAAGCGCTGGTCGAGGACCTGATTCAGAAAACCATCGAGCCGTGCAAGGTCGCGCTCAAGGACGCCGGACTCAAGGCTTCCGAGATCGACGACGTCATTCTAGTAGGCGGCCAGACGCGCATGCCCAAGGTGCAGCAGCTGGTGAAGGATTTCTTCGGCAAGGAGCCGCGCAAGGACGTGAACCCGGACGAAGCGGTCGCCGTCGGCGCCGCGATCCAGGGTGGCGTGCTCGGTGGACAGGTGAAGGACGTGCTGCTGCTCGACGTCACGCCGCTGTCGCTCGGCATCGAGACGCTGGGTGGCGTCATGACCAAGCTGATTCAGAAGAATACAACCATCCCGACCAAGGCCTCGCAGGTGTTCTCCACCGCCGACGACAGCCAGACGGCGGTGACGGTGCACGTGCTCCAGGGCGAGCGCGAGATGGCCGCGGGCAACAAGTCGCTCGGGCGTTTCGACCTCGGCGACATTCCGCCGGCGCCGCGCGGCATGCCGCAGATCGAGGTCGTGTTCGACATCGACGCCAACGGCATCCTGCACGTGTCGGCCAAGGACAAGGCCACCAACAAGGAAAACAAGATCACCATCAAGGCCGGATCGGGCCTGAGCGAGGCGGAAATCCAGCAGATGGTGAAGGACGCCGAGGCGCACGCCGAGGAAGACCACAAGGCGCGCGAACTCGCCGAAGCGCGCAACCATGGCGACAGCCTGGTGCACAGCGTGCGCAAGTCCGTGAAGGAAATGGGCGAGAAGCTCGACGCCGCGGAGAAGGAAAAGATCGAGGCCGCGATCAAGGAGCTCGAGGAAGCCACGCGCGGCGACGACAAGGACGACATCAAGAAAAAGACCGACGCGCTGATGGAAGCCTCGCACAAGATGGCCGAGCAGATGTACGCCCAGGCCAAGGCCGCGGAGTCGCCGGGCGCCACGGAAACCGCCGGCGCCGAAACGGCCGAGGCCAAGGAAAAGGAAAACGTGGTCGACGCCGAATTCGAGGAAGTGAAAGAGAACAAGGGCAAGAAGTAACCATCGCTTGCTCGGGAGACGAGGGCACAGTGGGCGTCGCGATTGACCACTGTGCCTTTGCTGTTTGAAGGCCGGACATTCATGCGGGACAGGTAGCACGAATGGGAAAAGAAGATTACTACAAGATACTCGGCGTGGAACGCAACGCCTCGGAGGCCGACATCAAGAAGGCCTACCGGCGTTTGGCGATGAAACATCATCCGGACCGCAATCCGGACAAAACCGCCGAGGCCAAGTTCAAGGAGGCCAAGGAGGCCTACGAGATTCTTTCCGACGCGCAGAAGCGCGCCGCCTACGACCAGTTCGGGCACGCCGGCGTCGATCCCGCGGCGGCCGGCGGGGCGGGCGGATTCTATTCCGCGCGCGGCGGCGGTAACTTCGCCGATATTTTCGGCGACGTGTTCGGCGACATCTTCGGCGGGCGGCGGGCGCGGCCGCGGCGGCGCGCAGGTGTTCCGCGGCGCCGATCTGCGCTACAGCCTCGAACTCTCGCTCGAAGACGCGGTCAAGGGCACGGAAGTGCGCATCCGCGTGCCGGCGATGGAAACCTGCGAAACCTGCAAGGGCAGCGGCGCCAAGCCCGGCACCTCGTCCACGATCTGCCGCACCTGCGCCGGCCACGGCCAGGTGCGCATGCAGCAGGGTTTCTTCTCGATCCAGCAGACCTGCCCCAACTGCCACGGCAGCGGCAAGACCATCACCGATCCCTGTCCGACCTGCCACGGCGCCGGGCCGCGTGCAGCACACCAAGACGCTTTCCGTGAAAGTTCCCGCCGGCGTGGACGAAGGCGACCAGATCCGGCTCGCGGGCGAGGGCGAGGCCGGCGAGAACGGCGGCCCGTCGGGCGATCTCTATGTGCAGGTGCGGCTCAAGCCGCATCACTCTGTTCAAGCGCGAACAGGACGATCTCTATTGCGAAATGCCGGTGAGCTTCGCCACGTCGGTGCTCGGCGGCGATCTCGAAGTGCCGACGCTCGACGGCCGCGCCTCGATCAAGGTCCCGGCCGGCACCCAGAGCGAAAAACTCTTCCGCCTGCGCGGCAAGGGCGTGCGCAACGTGCGCAGCGGCCAGACCGGCGACCTCTACTGCCGCATCAGCGTCGAAACCCCGGTGAACCTGACCGCGAAGCAGAAGGAATTGCTGCAGGAATTCGAGAAATCGGTGAAAGAGGGCGGCACACGCCACAACCCTCGTGAGCACTCGTGGGTGGATAAGATCAAGGGCCTATTCGGCTGAGTCGATTGGCGGGTGCGCGAGCGACTCGCGACGGTCGCATCCCCATCGCTTCGCGATGTGGCCCCTGCTCCCTACTCGCGCTCGCCCCGCCACAGTCCTCGTGAAGCGTCTTGGGTCGATAAGATCAAGAGCATGTTCGGCTAAGCCCGAGAGCACTCTTGATTCGACAAATTGGAGGGGACGTTCAACACTGACACTGAGCGGCGCGTGAAGCGCGACGCTGAGTGCTTGGTTAGGTGTCTTTAGACGATTTTTGAACTTTCCTCGCAATGGAGGTCACTCTCTGCCCAACGTCTCGGACGATGACAGAGTGTTCTCAGATTTTTGAGCATGGTTTCACCGCCCTTAGACCATGGCCTGATGTGGTCAGCGTGAAGAACTACGTGGGAATCTTTTGCGGGGCTCGCGCCACACATCTGGCAAATGCAATTGTCGCGAATTAAAACTTGCGCACGCAAACGCCAGTTGATCTTTCTCCCCGTTCTCCTGCTTGGTCGGATGGTGCCCAGCGTGGGAGAAGGAGATTCAGAGACTTTTCCAGATTTAATGAAAGCCTCGAATGCCAGCAAAGCTTTATTCCAAGACCCGAATCGACCTTCGTATGTGCCGAGGGAAAATTTTGACAGACCCTGTGCCTTATCTAGTTCTCGTCCGAAAGGTTGGCGACCGATACTTGTCCAAACGTTAGCGATGTTTTCAAAAAGCTCCGCGTCAGGAATATGCTGTCTGTTGGGGGCTTTAAGGCCAGCCTTTTGAAGCGCCAAGTTCCATTGCTTGAACCTTCTCAGGAATGTGTTGACTCCAAAATTGCCTCTAGCAGTGTATTCGACCGTGGTCAGTGTATCTTTTGAAAGATCTGATGCAACTCGCTTCAAATCAGCCAGGAGTTCCTCTTCTGGAATATTTCTTTTTGACAAGTTGAACGTGGAACGCGCTCATGGCTTCTCCACTATGCTATCTCTCTTCATTAGGTTTATTTAAAAGGCACCGAAAGTTTGAGTTAGCGGGCGTGCAAAAGCGAAGCGAAGTGACGCTTTTATACAACCGCGTTGGCATCATTGAGCAATACGAAACGGGCGCCCGAAGAGAAACATGCAAAAACGATGTATCGCTGAGGTGCAGGTGGATGCAGAGGTTATCATGCACCATATAGGCCCAATAGCTTTTATGCATTACCCTCTGGCCCTGGTGTTCCTCAATAGTATTAGTCCACCACGGCCGTGGGGTGCATTCTGACAGGCGGAGGTTGCTCATGGAACCGCTGGGCCAGGCCCTGGGTAAAATGATAGTCCCGGCGGCCTGGGGTGTGCCGGATGCACCTGAGGTAAGCTTCTCGTTCAGAGGCTCAAAAAGCGGGTAATGATCATTCTGGCCTCCACGGTTTTCGCCCTCATTGTTTTCCGCCCGTTGAACTGACCTTTTCTGCCATCTGGAAGGGGAAGCTCAATGACCAGGCGCTCCTGGCTGGCCGGCAAGGGATAAGAATAGGTTCCCGGGTTGGGGCCACCGGCCAGGGCGGGACCAGGGCATTGCCCCGCCAATTATACCGGTTAGAGAGAGAATACAAATCAGGAGAAAGTACATCCCTTTACTTTTAATGGTCATCCCCCATCTCCTTTAAGGGAAGATTATGCGGCGACCCGGCGCTCTTCGTCCCAAAATGGGTTTTGGTGATCGCCCTTTCCGGTTTAACCCTGAAAAGGCTCTCACGCCGTTCTCGACGAGGGAAAAATTGGAGAGACTCCACAATTCTCTGAGTATTATCTAAGCCCCTCTGGTTAATTTGGGAAGTTATTATAAATATATCGACACAAACATTGTCGTAGTATTTTAATATAGTGGTTGTTTTGCATGTTTCCCAAGTTGCGATATGATAATTCTATCTTTTTCACTAAAGATAGTACAATCGCCGATATTTTTTATTAGTCGTTTTCTGTATTCAAAGCAACTAATCAAATCCGTACACCCAACCTGCGGGTCAATGATTGTTGCAATAACGGTGATCATCTCTTCACCATCATAATGTCGGGTGGCCTGGAATATTTTCGACTTACCTATAGATATCCGAAAATGAGGAACGCAAGCCTTAATTTTCCAATTCCTCTTGGGAACGGTAAATATTTTATGTCGCGTCGGTGGTGACTTTTATTTGATTCAGTTCCTCATCGGTAAATTGAAGGTGTTTGACAGATTCGCCGGAACAACCGGATATGAAGGTTGACATGAAGATGATGGCTAATATTACATTTTTCATCAGTAATATCCCGTATCTTTTGAAGTTTAGCCAGAGTCTGCGCCTGCCTGGGCCGCTTCGGTCCAAAAAGTCTCCTTGCCTCAGCCGTTGTTACCTCATCGTCGTTAACGAAGTATGCCACATAATCCCAGGTTGATTGCACATGACCTGCATGAATTAATTGACGTGACTTAATCACCCGTTCGCCAGCCGCTAATTTCCACCGCGGTGTTTTCTTCATCCGCCCACTCATATAATTTTTCGATGTATGGCGGCTCAACATGGATACAGCCATGCGTGGCTAATTCTTTCTTTACTTTGGGGGGAGGCACTTCTCCTTCATGAGTGGCCTTTATCCCCTTGAGATGAAAAACATTGAGTAAGGCATGGGTGTGTCGTGTTTGCGCGAATAATAATTATCATCCTTCAATTTTACTCTATAAATTCCAGGATCAGGTGGAGTTTCATCATCGCCCGTTACAATAGGAAATTCAAACAGCTTTTTACCTCTCTCATAGGCTATCCCAACCTGTTTTGGTTGGTTAATGCACTCACTTTTTCGAACTCCTGAAATACATCAAATGCGCCTGCCGATAATACCGAGATCTGCACACCTAAAGCAATTATAACACAATAAAATATGTTAATTTTATCCATTAAATCGCAAACTTATGGGCAATGATTGTCTGGACCTCTATGCGATGGTTCATGGCGGTCTGGCTATGATTGCGTCGATCTTATCGTTTTTTCCTTCAGTCCCGGTTTCCGCCGCCCGGCGGTCTTTTTGGTAACCCGTCACCCTTGCCGTTTTTTCGCATGAGGTTTTTTCCAACTGCTCTTTTATTCGCCTGGGCCTTTGGGCCGCCGCAAAAGGGGCGGTGGAATGGCAACAAATAGACCCGTCATGAGCCCGATTTGGCTAGGAATGCTTCTCGGCATTATAGTTCCGTTCCATTAGCCTGCCCCTGAAGGAGGGCGACCTTCCCATGGAAGTCGTTAAGATAAATTTCCTTCTTTAACCTTTTTCGACACTCTCACGGGGAAACATATCAGGAAAACACGCGAATATCGGTGGGAAGGTACTGAATTAAAAGGGCACAATACCTAAACTGCCCCTCAGGAAAAACCTGAGGGTGGATGGTGATCTTGCCGAATTGTCGACCAGAGCTACGGTTGGCGGCGGATAACTATTGCTCCCTACCGGTTCTTCTCGGTAGGGGCGGGCTCTCGGTAACCGTCAAGTTGCCGTGCGGGGGGCGAGATATTTCCGTGGCCCGGCCCGCCAGCGGCTTAATAAGTCCCCGGGACCGATGGCTCTAAAATTGCTGCCGGAAAAACAACTTCCTGGCACGGAGCCGCCGGAGGGCTGAGGCGTGCGCCACGTCGATGAACGGATTGCGGCTTCGGTAGCGGCCTGTTCGATCGGCGCAGGCTTGAAAGAGCAAGGCCGCCAGCATGAGCAGCATCAATCTCTTTTATCATGTGGATCTTCCTTTCCGGAATGTCACGGCTCGACGTCTCACGCCTCAAGGCCTCGGCAGCCCTCGCCCGGCCGACTCGGCTCGAAGGTGAGGCTCACACCCCGGGTGCATGACCCGGACCCCGTTAGCTGGCCGCCGACTGCCGCTATCAGGGTAATGACGGCCAGCTCAGGTCCGTTGGGAGCCGTTAGCTAAACCGGCGGCGGCCATCCGGTCTGGCGACAGACCGGGGTGCGGCCGGATCAAGGTTGGCCGCGATACTTCTGGTACTGGTCATAGAGAAAACCGCCCAACTGTACCGCCGCCAATGGCGGCGCCGGCCGCCGGCGAACCGGCCGCCCCAGCCGATGAGGGCGCCGCTGCTGGCGCCGATGGCGCCGCCGCTCCTGCCGCCGTTGGGTAGCGGACATGTTGGAGCATCCTCCAAGAAGAGGGTCGCGACCACCAACAGGATTATCACTTTTTTCATTGAGTCCTCCCCTGGATTGTTAGGTGCTCAAGCACAGCAACTTACCATCAGTGCCGCCGTAGCGACAGTGGTTGGAGGGGTCCTGGACCGGGGTCCGGAAGAGAAGGGACCCGCAGAGGTCAGGGAGGGGAAGATGAAGGCTCAGGGTGAAAAACCGGTTCACCACGACGTCACCCGGAGCCTGAGGGGGAGACCCTTAGTACCGGCCCGGATATTTCTCGTACTGGTCGTAAGCATACCCTCCCCAGCAGGCCGGTCCCCCGCCGATGGCGGCGCCGCAGGCCGGGCATCCTGCCGCCCAGCCGATGAGGGCACCGCTGCTGGCGCCGATGGCGCCGCCGCTCAACGTCTCTGTTGGGTGGTGGGGAGCACCGGAACAGCCGCCCACCAAGAGTGCTGCAACCATGATCACGATAGCTACTGTCTCTATTTTTCGTTGCCCCTGGCTGAGGCCCTGCTCGTTCAACTGCCCCAAGACCACTTCTATCACTCGCGCTTTCCGGGGTTGTCCTGATAGTACTTGTCCACTTCCTGGACGATGATCTGCATTACGGTTCTGGACTTTAAATCATCCACGAAGGCCCCGGGAGATACAAGCCAGCTTCCGGCCCTTGGACGCGCCACCTCGTAGTCGGCCAGGTTGCCGATGCCGAAACAATCCCGGCTTTGCCATCCATGGTTACCTGCTGCCAATTGACCCCGTTCCACAAAAGTGGTGTCGGTGTCCACCGCCGGGGCTGCCGCAGCCAGGGTGCCGACCATGGCCCCCACCACTAACAGGATAGCCGGTGCGCGCAATCATTTTTTCGCCGCCGGGGCGCAGAGCTTGGCGCAACGTGGTCACTGCCACCACCGGCAGGTCCAGCTTGGCAGGATTTTCTTTATAAACTGATCATGCCTCCGCGATCATCTGGGCAATGGTTTTTTGTTTAAGTTCCGCGACAAAACCCTTGGAGATGCATGCAGACTGGCCAGTGCCACCTGGTGCATTCTCGAATCCGCCATGTTGCCGATCCCCTTGACATAAGCCACTTTGATGTCGGTGGTCATGTCTTTCCACTGAGTGCCATCCCACAAAAACCCTTTTTCTCAGCGGCCAGGGCTGCCTGTGCCCAGAGCGAAGAGCATCACCAAACTAAGACCCAGGCTTACACTTAAATTTCATGGGCTTACCCTCCTTGACTAAAGGAAATATGTGCCGTGCAATTCTTAACCTTCTTCAGGGCCAAACCTGCTTTGTGGGAGCTGCTTCCGGTGGTTTTTTCTTTTGGTTTTTCAGGCTTTTTTCTTGACGACTTTTGGAGATATCTTGCAGGTCGTTTTCTTGGCCTCGGCTTTTTTCTGGGCCTTCTTGTCAGCCTTGGCTGTGGCCTTGGTTTTGGCCGCAGTTTTAGCCTTGGTTTTGGCCTTGACCGCCTCCGGTTGCTTGGGGGCGACCGGTCCCCGGGTTTCCGGCTGGGCTAACGGCTTGTTGCCCTCGAGCATCGGGGGCACGGCCGGCGGCTCCACTTCTTTCTGAGCCATGGCTCCCTGCAGGCTAAAAAGTAATAACCCGGCACTAGCCAGGGTTATAAATTTTTTCATGGCGATTATAAGAACCCTCCCCTTGGCGTTTGGCTACGAGCCCGGGCCCGGGATTCGATCCGGTGTGAATCGAACCCCGAACCGGTGCGCGTGCAACTAGATTTTATTCCTCAACTTTGGCTGGCGGACACTTTCGCGGCCTTCTTGGCCGCTTGGCCTTAGCCGCCTTAGCTTTGCAGCCTTGGCCTTCTTGCTGAGCTTGGCCTTTTTCTTGGTGGTCTTGGGCTTTTGAGCGCCTTCGGTCAGGGGGCCCGGTGGTTACGCCGAGACCCAGTAAGCCGACAGGCGCTCAAAAGCCCAAGACCACCAAGAAAAAGGCCAAGCTCAGCAAGAAGGCCAAGGCGGCTAAAGCTAAGGCGGCTAAGGCCAAGGCGGCCAAGAAGGCCGCGTAGTGTCCGCCAGCCAAAGTTGAGGAATAAATATTTAGTCGCACGCGCACCGGTTCGGGGTTCGATTCACACCGGATCGAATCCCGGGCCCGGGCTC
>CAVVRV010000016.1:0-19249 GCA_963750625.1 uncultured Gammaproteobacteria bacterium
GGGGGATCCGGAACAGCACGAAGGCGAGGTAGGGGACCAGCTCGGGGACGTTCGAGGTCAGGACGTAGGTGAGGAACTTGCGGATGTTGTCGAACACCGCGCGGCCTTCCTCGACGGCGGCGACGATGCTCGCGAAGTTGTCGTCGAGTCAGGACCATGTCGGCGGCCTCGCGGGCCACGTCGGTGCCGGTCACGCCCATGGCAATGCCGATATCGGCCTCGCTTCAACGCCGGCGCGTCGTTGACGCCGTCGCCGGTGACCGCCACGATCTGCCGCTTCCGCTTCAGCGCGTCGACAATCCGCATCTTCTGGTCGGCGGCCACCCGGGCGAAGATCACTTCCTCGCGATTCGAGCGCCAGTTGGAGCTGAGTGTCGACATCCGGTGGAGTGGTCGCCCGTGACGATCGCGGGCGGCCGACCGGACCAGGCCGATCTTCGGGCCACGGCGCGCGCGGTTGCGGGATGGTCGCCGGTGACCATGATCACGCGGATCCCGGCGGCCTGGCAGCGCGCGATCGCGCCGGGCACTTCGGGCGGGGCGGATCGTGCAGCCCGACCAGGCCGGTGAGGGTCAGGTCGCGTTCCAGCTCGGCGTGGTCGTAACCCTCGGCCACCGGCCGATACGCCAGCGCCAGCACCCGCAGGCCGTCGTCGGCCATCCGTCCCTGGCGCTGAGAGAACCGGTCGCGCGCGCGGCCTGGGTTCAGCCGGCCGGCTCCGGTCGTCACCTGCCGGGGTGCAGAGCGGCAGCACGGTCTCGAGCGCCCCCTTGGTGTAGAGCATCAGGCCCTCGGGCGGTCTCGTGCAGCGTCGAAATCGCATGCGGTCCGAGTCGAACGGGATCTCGTCGCGGCGCGGGACCGCGGATGCGCACGGCCTGGCACCGTCGGGCTCATCTCGACCAGCGCGATCTCCATCGGATCGCCCAGGAACTCGGACGTGCCGTCGCGTCTCGGTGGCCTTAGGTTGTGGCACAGGCGTGCGCGCCTCGAAGAACGCGGTGGAGCTGCCGGCCGCAGGTGTCGAAGTCGCCGCCAGCTCGTGCCGTTCGCCGGCGAGCACAGCGCCTCACCGTGCCATGCGGTTCTCGGTCAGCGTGCCGGTCTTGTCGGTGCAGATCACGGTGGCGCAGCCCAGGGTCTCCACCGCAGGCAGGTGCCGGATCAGGACGTTGCGCCGCGCCATGCGCTGCGCTGGCCATCGCCAGCGCGAGCGTCACCGTCGGCAGCAGGCCTTCGGGCACGTTGGCCACGATGATGCCGATGGCGAAAATCAGGTTGGCCCAGAATGACAAGCCCCAGACCTGTAGCCGATGAAGAAGAACAGCACGCCGAGCACCGCGGCGAGCACCGCGATCACGCGCGACAGCCGGACGATCTCCTGCTGCAACGGCGAGAGCGACGTCGCCCGTCGTCTGGGTCAGATGCGCGATCTTGCCGAACTCGGTGCGCATGCCGGTGGCGAAGACCACGGCACGCGCTTCGCCCGAGACGACCGAGGTGCCCGCCAGCAGAATATTGCGGCTGTGCAGCATATCTTCGGTGTTCGGAAGGCAGTGCGTCGCGCGCCAGCGGCACCGACTCGCCGGTGACGGTGGCGTTGTTCACCCGCACGCCGTAGGCCTCGATCACGCGGCAGTCGGCGGGGACATCGTCGCCGCCTTCGAGCAGAGATGTCGCCGGGAACCAGCTCAACGGCGGGTAGCGTGAGCGCCGCGTCGCGCGCATGACCTTGACCTGGTGCGGCAGCAGACGCGTTGCAGCGCCTCCAGTGCCTGCTCGGCGCGGTACTCCTGCCAGAAGGAAAACAGCCCGTTGATCAGGATCACGCCGAGGATCGCCACGCCCAGCACGCCATGCCCTGACCGGGATCCTGGAATTCGGCGAAGAAAGCGAGCGCGGCGGCCATCCAGAGGATAGCGCGAAGGAAATGGGTGAAGCCCTGGAGGAAGCGCGTGATCCGTCTTTTTCCGCGCACGCGCTCGACACGATTGGGTCCGAACTCGGTCAGCCGTCGCGTGACCTCGTCATCCTTCAGCCCTTCGGCGTGGGTGTGAAGACTCCCGAGGGCTTCATCTGCCGTGAGGCGATCAATCTTCATGCCCTGATTCTACGCCTTGCCGCGGCCCTGATGAACGCCTTGCGCGTGGCGGCAGTTGTCCTGTCCGCCGCACGCACGGGAAAAGCTAGGTCGGCAGCAGTCGCGCGAAGAAAGCCTTGAGATACGCGGTCTCGGGAATCGCCGGGTGCATGGGGTGGTCCGGGCCCTGATGGCCCTCCTCGACGACCTGCAGAAAGCGGTCGAGGTGGCGGCTGTTCTTGAGCAGTAGGTCGCGCAGCGTGTCGCGTTCCAGGTGATACGAGCACGAACAGGACACGAGAATGCCGTCCTTGCTCAGCACCTGCATGGCCATCTGATTGAGACGCTGGTAGGCCTGGGTACCTTCCTTGGTGTCCTTGCGGCGCTTGATGAGTGCCGGCGGGTCGAGGATCACGACATCGTAGCGCTCGCGCGCGGCGCGCAGTTCCTTGAGCACATCGAAGGCATCGGCCTGGCGGGTCTGCACCTTCGCTTCAACATGGTTCAGGTGCGCGTTGCGTGTTACTCCTTCGAGTGCAAGCGCCGAGCTGTCCACGCACAGCACCGATTCGGCGCCGGCGGCCGCGGCCTGCACGCCCCAGGCACCGAGATAGCTGAACACGTCCAGCACGCGCTTGCCCTTCACGTAGGCCGCGGCGCGCGCGCGATTCATGCGGTGATCGAAGAACCAGCCGGTCTTCTGGCCGCGCGCGAGCGGCGCCTCGAAGCACAGGCCATTCTCTTCCAGCGCCAGCCACTCCGGTATCTCGCCGAGCACGGTCTCGATGTAGCTCGGCAGATTTTCCATGGCGCGCATGGAGGAATCGTTGCGCAGCAGTATGGCGTCCGGCTTGAGCACCTTGTCGAGCGCCGCGATGACTTCCGCTTTCAGGCGTTCCATGCCGGCGGTGGTGATCTGCACCACCAGCACGTCGGCGAAGCGATCCACCACCAGGCCCGGCAGGCCGTCGCTGTCGCCGAACACCAGACGGTAGTACGGTTTGTCGAACAGGCGTTCGCGCAGGGACAACGCGATGTTGAGGCGATGGGTCATGAGCGACTGATCGAGCAGCAGCGTCGGGTCGCGACTCACCAGGCGCGCGCTGATGAGCGTGGCCGGATTCACATAGCCGCTGCCGATCGCCCGACCCGAGGCCTCTTCGATGACGCAGGCTCGCCCGGCTCGAAGGCATCGAGCGGCGTAATCTTGGTATCCACCTCATTGCTGAACACCCAGGTGTGGCCGGTGTGCAGGCGACGGTCTTCGTGTTTCTTGAGTCGCAAGGGGCGAGAGTCATGGTGGCAATCCTTTTGGGGCGGCAAGCATAGGGGAATTCCCGGCAAATGGGAATTGCGGAAGCGTGTTTGGCGGAGAAGGCGGAAGCTGTCGAGGATCGTCGATTCTGCTATCATCCGCGCCATCTGCTTCGGCAGATGACTATGGATTCTTTCGTTACGTTCATATCCACCAACTGGCGCTATATCGTCGATCTGACGGTGTTTGTGCTGTGCATTCTTATTCTGGGCGGGTATCAGTGGCGTCTGGTCCGGCGCAGCCGTCAGAGCCCCACGCGCACGGTACAGGGCATGAACGCGCTGGCGCGCACCGCCTGGGTCGAGCGCGTCATGACCGAGGACCGCGACATCATGGCGGTGCAGACGCTGCGCAACTCCACCATGGCCGCCACGCTCATGGCGTCGACGGCGGTGATTCTCATCCTCGGTATCCTCAACATGCTCGCGAACGCCGACAAGATCGGTCCGGCGCTGCATGTATTGAATCCGGGCGGTTCACACGAGCCAGGCATCTGGATCTTCAAACTGATGCTGATTCTGGTGGATTTCTTCGTGGCGTTTTTCAGCTTCTCGCTCGCGGTGCGCGGTTACAACCACGTCGGGTTCCTAATCAACGTCCCGATGAGCAGCGGCAGTCACGGCATTACGCCGGTCAAAGTGGCGCTGCATCTCAACCGCGCGTCGGCTTATTACGGCATCGGCATGCGCACTTATTACTTTTCCGTGCCGCTGGTTTTATGGTTGTTCGGTCCGGTGTGGATGCTGATTTCCACCATCGGCCTGCTGCTGATCCTGAGGCACCTCGATCATCTGCCGCAGCAGGAAGACTAACCTCACTTAGCTTTCTCGCGCAATTGCGCGGCGCGTTTCGGATCCGGTTTCACGCCCAAGCAGTCCTTTCTCGTAGATATCCGCCAGACTGCGCATCGCCGGCTTGTAGCCGCTTTCCGCCGCCTTGTTGAACCAGTAGAGCGCCTGGTCGGGATGCTGGCGCACGCCCCAGGCCCCGGTCTCGTAGCGGATGGCCAGCTGGTACTGCGCCTCCACGTCACCCTGATCCGCGCGTTTTTTCAGTTGCTCGCGCGATGATTCATAGCCGACCCATGGTGTCTTCGCCGACGTCGGTGAAAAAGTGCAGCAGCTTGATCGCATCCGAATGACCCTGGGCGGCGGCACGGGTGAGCCAATGCTTGCCGCGCTCCAGGTCCTGCGGCACGCCATGGCCCTGTTGGTACATTTTCCCCAGCAGATACTGCGCCTGCGCCACGCCCTGATCGGCGGCCTTGGCGAGCCAGCGCTCGGCCTCGCGGTAATCCTGTTTGGTTTCTTTTCCGTAAAAATACGCCTCACCCAGCGCCAGTTGGGCCTGGGCCTGGTTCTGTTCCGCCGATTTTTGCCACCAGTCGAGCGCCTGTTTCGTATCGCGCGCGGTGCCTTCTCCCGTGGCATACATCTGACCGAGCACAAACTGGGAGTAGGGCTGACGCTCATGAGCCGATTTGTCGATCCAATAAAATGCCTTGTGCGCATCGCGCGGCACGCCGCGACCTTCGCGGTAGATGAGTCCGAGCAGAAGCTGCGCTCCCTGGTTGCCGCGCTCCGCGGCGTTGGTGATCGCGGCGATTTCCGCGGGGGTTTCCGACAGTGCCGGGGAGATGCTGACCAGCAGGACAAGCGGCAGGGTAATAATAATGAAGCAAGAGCGTAGCGACATAAGTTCCTTCGTGGTGTTTATCTATATATTAAGGATCAACTCCTGGGGCTGCCAGCTGGTGGTTTGATTTCCACCCATTGCCAGAATCCGGCCGTGGCAAGAACAGCCAGTCCGCTGGAAACCAGAAACGCGGTTTTGACGCCGTAAGTCGCCCACAGTCCTCCCAGCAGCAACCCGGCCGGAATGGCCGCGGTTCCCACGAGCATGTGAAACCAGCCGAACGCCGTGCCGCGCTCGGCGGGCACGGCGAGGTCGCGCACCAGCGCGCGCTCCGCGCCCTCGGTCAGCCCGAAATAGAAACCGAGCGCCAGGCTCCAGGCCCAGAGCATCAGCGGCTGGATCACGAAGGCCAGGGCAAATAAAGTGATGGCATAGACCATCCAGCCGGTCAGAATCAGCGGCCGGCGCCCGACGCGGTCGGTCTGCTGTCCCGCCTGTCCGGACACGGTGGCCTTCACCACGTGCATCGCCGCCCACAGCAGCAGCAGTTCCACCACCGTCATGCCCAGTTCGTGGCCGCGCAGCAGCAGGAAGGTTTCGGGAATTTTTCCGAGCGTGAAAAACGCCAGCACCGCGAGATAGCGGCGCGTGACCGGGCTCAGGCGCGACCAGCTCAGCGGCGCGCGCTCGGCGTTGACGCCATCCGGATGCGCCGGTTCCTTGATGCCGAAGACAACGAGACTCACGGCCAGCAGCCCGGGGATGGCGGACAGCGCGATCACGACATCGAGCCGCGGCGTGCCCCAGTACACGATGGCCGCGGCCGCCAGCGCGCCGAGCACGGCGCCGGTGTGATCGAGCGCGCGCGTGAAGCCGTAGGCGTGGCCGGCGTTGTGCTCGTCGATCGCGTCCGAGACCAGCGCATCGCGCGGCGCGGTGCGCACGCCCTTGCCGATGCGGTCGGTGACGCGGATCGCGAGCACGGTGAGCCAGCTGCCGGAGATGCCGATCAACGGCCGGACCAGGTTCGACAGCAGGTAACCCGCCACCACGTACGGCTTGCGCCGCCGTCCGTAGAGATCGGAATGCCGTCCGGCCCAGAGCTTGAGCAGATTGGAAACCGTGTCGGCCATGCCCTCGATCAGCCCGAGGGCCACCGGCCCGCCGGCGAGTACCGTGGCCAGCAGCAGCGGAATGAGCGGCACCACCATTTCGCTGGCGAAATCGTTGAGCAGGCTGACCAGGCCGATGATGACGACGGTCCGGGGCAGTTTGCCGCGCTTGTTGAGGGGCGCGGTGGAATTCAAAGTGACGGCTCAGGCATGGCGGGTGACTACTTTAACCGACCTGTTCCTGACAGGCAAAAAAATGGCGCGGTTCTTACCGCGCCGACCTTCACAGGAGGAGGGAAGAGGAAATTAAACAGCTTTATCCATCCGATAGATACTCAGCAACCGTAAATGTATTTTCTGAAAAATGGTTCTGAGTGACCATACTTCATTTTTACGGATGAAATATTTTTCAATCACGATCTTGGCAACTTTCGCAGCTGCTTGCTCACCAGGGCCATGAAACGGAGTGCATCCTGCGTGTCCGGGTCCTTGGCCATTTGCCACAAACCGATCACCCCGCCTCGGGAAGGGGGCAATTGGGCCGCCTCGGCCTTGGCGGCACAGGTGGCTTCAGCCATGTCGTCCAGAGCACATTGCACGTGTTCGCGTCCGAGAATGTCGATCAGCCGCTCGAACCCCTCGGTGCGCGCGAGTTTGTCGACGAGCGATGCCAACTCGGTGGCAACGATCGCCACTCGCCTCACAATGTCGTCGGACAGCGAATCTTCCATCGCCGCCACAAAGCGCGCGAGGCTGATGAGCCGGTCGAGGTCCCCGTTCTCCACCAGCTGTGTGATCGCCGGCAGCGCCTTGAGAATGCCGCTGCGGTTGACGCGGTCGAGCAGGTCGAGTCCGCCCACCGCCGTCTCGGAGAGGCGCTTCACAATGTCGTCCGACATCGAGTCCTCCGCCGCGCCGATCAGCCGGGCAAGATCCGCCACGCGCGCCAAATCACCGTTCTTGACCATGGCCGCGATCGTCGGCAATGCATCGCTCACGCCGCTGCGGTTGACGCGGTCGAGCAGGTCGAGTCCGTTACTGACGGTTGAACTCAGACGCGTGACCATATCATCGGTCATCGCGTCCTGGGCACTGGCGACCAGGCGCCCGAGCTCGGTGTTGACCGAGGACTCCGCGGCGCCGGTCCCGCTCTGTTTTTCCTGAGTCATCGCTTGCCTCCTTAGAGCAACCCGCGCGCGCTTGCCCAGTAGAGCTGGTTATATGCCATCTTGAACCAGTGAACTGACTTGGTCGGCGGCTTGGGATCCGGCGGGTTGTTGTAGTTGAACATGGCATAGGTGGCCCGGTCTTTCCCCGCTTCGATGAAGCAGAAGACCTTGCCGTCGTAGTCCCGCACCGGTGAGCCGATCTTGACCAGGGACGCGATGTTCTCCGCCAGTACTTCCGCCTCGAAGTGCGCGGTGGAGCCGGCCTTGCTGATCGGGATATTCGTGGTGTCGCCGAGCGCGAAGGCGTTCTTGTAGCCCTCGATGGTCAGGCGGTGGCGATCGACCGGGATCCAGCCGCCCTTGCCCAGATTGTTCTTTTCGACGACCGCCATGCCCTTGTGTGCGGGCACAGCCACCAGCAGGTCGTACTTGGCTTCGGAACCCTCTTCGCTGCGCACCACTTTTTTGGCGCCGTCGACCTCTTTCATGTTGAACAGCGTCTCCGTGGTGATGCCGCGCTGATTGAACTCGCCCTGCATCCACTTGCTCACGGGCTCGAGACTGTGCAGCCGCCCGATCGGATAGGTGTAGTGGAACGACACCTTGTCGAGCCAGACCGCGATCCTTGAAGTAGTCGTACAGGGTGAACGTTACCTCGGGCGGGATCATCGGGCACTTGTGCGGCACACCGACCGCGATCACCACGCGCCCGCCCTGGAATTCACTGATCGTCTTGAAGAACTTCAACGCCGCCTCTTCCGTGTAGACATTGATCGAGTTCTCGGCGAGTCCGGGTATCTCCTCGGTCACGGGCCGCGAACCGGTGGCAATCGCAATCAGGTCGTAGTCGTACGTCTTGCCGCTCTTGGTCTTGACCTGGTTCTTGGCAAGGTGGAACTCCTCGACCGGATCGACATGGAGTTCAATCTCGGGCTCGAGCAGACTCGCCTGGTCGCGATACAGTTCGTCCGGTGACATGCGCCCGAGCGCCACGTAGAGCAGCCCCGGCTGGTACATGTGTTTTTCCGATGCCGCCAGCAACGTGATCCGCGCCTTGTTCGACTTGAGTTCGCTCTTCAGGCGCCGCGCCAGATTGTTGGCCAGAATCGTGCCGCCCATCCCACCGCCAACGATTAATATTCGCATTTTCCTCCTCCTTTCCAGAATCGGGATTCTTGAATCACTTTGCCTTGCGCACCACGACGTGCCACACGCCGTTTTCCTCGCTCGTGGACACCATCTGGTGCCCGACCTTGTTGACCCACTCGGGGATGTCACTCGCGGAACCCTTGTCCGTCGAGAGCACCTCGAGCTCGTCGCCAACGTTTATCGAGCTTCATGTTGGCGATGAGTTCCATCAGCGGACCCGGACAGAAGGTGCCGCGCGCGTCAATCACTTTCTTTTCTGCCATAAATACTCCTAATCAGAACGTCCAAACCTGGCTGCCGCCGCGTCGCTCAGGAACTTGGTCAGCCCCAGCGGCTCGGAGAGATACGGCTCCAGATCCTCGCGCTTGGCACTGAGCACGTCCATGGCCATTGAACAGGGATAGATCTTGGCGCTCACCGTACTCGATGGACTTGTGAAAGAGTTCCTTGAAGGGAGGCACATTCTTGCCCTCCATGATCCGCCCGAATTCGCCTTCGGCCGGTGCGGTCGCGGCGTGACTTTTAATAAAGTACGGCAGCGCGTTCATCGACAGGAACACGGTGACCTCGTTCCGCTGACGCGCCGATCGAGGCCACCATGGCCGCCATCTGAAGTCGTTCGAGCGACCCGGAAATCACCATGATGCTGATTTTTGGTGAACTCATCGTCGCACTTCTCCTCGGCAAACGAATCTACAATATTTCAATCATCTAGGTAGCAGATACGTGAAAATACCCAGTGACCGCGGCGCAATCACAGTGACCCCTCGCTCATTGTCTTGGTAACAGCGTGTCTGATCCAGTTCTTATTTACAGCCTCGATCAATGACTGTTTTTTACCGTTGTCCCGCTGGAATTTCCATGATCTACATCAGAATATGTCGGGTGGCCGTTTATCGTCCTGCCTGACATCTCAACAAGACCCTTATCCCGAGCCGGATTAAAGGCCCCTTTTCACTTCATGGCACTGCGGTGCAGCGTGATTTTGTCTGAATTGCCTCTGTGGTATGGTAGAGACGCATATGTCCCATGCCGCATAGCGCGGCGACTTATGGAGGAGATAATTATGAAGAATCGCCGATATTTGCTGTCTTCCCTGTTTTCCGTTGTTCTCGCTTTTATCATTTTCCCGGCGGTAACCCACGCCAAGGATATCGTCGTGGGAACCTCCGTGGCGCTCACCGGCAAGTACGCGCGCACCGGACAGGAACAATTGCAAGGTTTCCAGATGTGGGTCGATGAGGTCAACGCCCGGGGCGGGCTGCTCGGCCAGCAGGTGAAGCTCGTTCATTACGACGATGAGTCCAAACCGGAAACCGGCGCCAAGCTTTACGAAAAACTCATCACCGATGACAAGGTCGACCTGCTGATCGGGCCGTATTCCTCCGACGTCACCATGGCCGCCAGCACCGTCGCCGAGAAACACAACTTCCCCATGGTGTCCTCCGGCGCCTCGGCCAGCGAGATCTGGGAGCGCGGGTATAAAAATACATTCGGCCTGTACACGCTGGCCGAGCTCTACATGGACCAGATTCTCGAGTTCGGCAAGTCCAAGGGGCTCAAGAAGATCGCGCTGGTTTACGAGAACACGGCTTTCCCGCGCGGGGTGGCCAGCGGCGTCAAGACCAAGGCGAAGGAACTCGGCATGCAGATCGTGTTCGAGGAGGAATACGGCAAGGCCTCGACCGACTTCTCGTCCATGATCATCAAGATCAAGTCCAAGAAGCCCGACATGGTGATCGGCGGTTCCTACCTGCCCGATTCCACCGCCTTCATGCGCCAGGCCAAGGAGAACCGCCTGTACGCCAAGATCTTCGCGTTCGCCGTGGGCCCCGGCCTGCCCGACTTCGGCCAGAATCTCGGTCTCGACGCCGAGGGTGTCATGGGCAATACCCAGTGGGAGCCGACGCTCAAGCTTCCGGGCGCCAAGGAATTTTCCGAGAAATACAAGGCCAAGTACGGTCATGAACCGGGTTACCACGCGGGCGGCGGTTATGGCGCGGGTTACGTGCTCGAGGCGGCGGTCAAGAAGGCCGGTTCCACGGATCGTGACAAGGTGCGCGCGGCGCTGTTCGCGCTCGACATCGTCAACGCCTTCGGACGCTTCAAGGTGGACGCGACCGGCAAGCAGATCGGCAAGCCGGCTTACGCCGTGCAATGGCTCGGCGGCGAGCGCCATATCGTTTTGCCGGTCGAGGCCGCGACCGCCAAGGTGACTTATCCATTCAAGGATTGGGGCAAGCGCTGAAGGATTGATGTCCACGGGTCGGCGGGCGGCACGTAAACCTCGCGGCTGATACGAAACCCGCCCGTGGAAATGCTCGAACCCGAGATCCTGCTGCAATTGCTGATCGGCGGCCTGCTGGCGGGCATGCTCTACGCGTTGCTCGCCTGCGGGCTGAACCTCGTCTTCGGGGTCATGCGCGTCATCAACCTGGCGCACGCCGAGCTGATGCTGGTGGGTGCTTTCAGCGCCTACGTGCTTTTCACCGTTTTTGGCCTGCATCCGCTGATTTCGCTGCTGCTGATCGTGCCGCTGCTCTTCATCGCGGGCTACTATCTCCAGAGCGTGCTGATCGAGCGCGTCGTGGGACGCCCGATGCTCACCTCGCTGCTCGCGACCTATGGGGTGTCGATCATCCTGATCAATCGTGGGGTTGCTGTTGTTCGGGGCCGATTTCAAATCGGTGCCGGTGCTCCAGGGATCGTTCCTGATCGACGAATTGGCGGTCTCGAAGCCGCGCGCCACGGCCGGCATGATTTCGCTGTTGCTGACCGTGGGGGTGTATCTGTTTCTCGAGCGCTCGCGTCTCGGCAAGGCGATCCGCGCGGTGTCGGAGCATGCCCAGGTGGCCGCGATCTGCGGCATCGACGTCCGCAAAATCCGCATGCTCACCTTCGGCATGGCCGCGGCTATGGCCGGCGCCGCGGGCGTGATGCTTTCCGTGATCTACTCGTTCTGGCCCGGATCGGGCATTGACTTCATCCAGAAGTGCTTCGCCATCATTATCATCGGCGGCATGGGCAACTTCCTCGGCGCGCTCTATGGCGGCATCCTGCTGGGCGTGGTCGAAGCCTTCGTCGGCGGCTTCGCCTCGACCCAATGGGCCGAGGCGGTGGCCTATCTGCTGCTGGTGACGGTGTTGCTGATCCGGCCGACCGGGATCAAGGGGGCGGCACGTGTCTAATGGCCGCCAGCGTCTGAACGGCCGCTGGGTGGGCGCGGTGCTGGTGACGTTCGTGTTGCTGGCGCCGCTCGTGATCAACGACTACCACCAGTCATTCCTGCTCCAGGTGTTCATGGTGATCGCGCTGGCGCAGGCCTGGAACCTGATCTCGGGCATGACCGGCTACGTGTCCTTCGGACACGCGGCGTTCTTCGGCGTCGGCGCTTACGCCGGCGCGCTGATCCTGACCTGGGGCTTCCCGTGGTGGCTCGCGGTGATGAAGGGCGCCGGCATCGCCGCGCTGCTCGCCGTGCCGCTCGGTTTCCTGACGTTGCGCTTGCGCGGTCCGTACTTCGCGATCGCCATGCTTGGCCTGAACGAAGTCGGGCGCGTCGTCGCCACGCTCTGGGTGAATGTCACCCACGGCGGATCCGGTCTTACGCTCTCGCCCGAGCTGCTGCCGTCGCTCGACGTCAAATACTTTACGATGTTCGGACTGGCGCTGGGGGCGACCCTGCTCGTGGCCTGGGTGCATCGCAGCCGCTTCGGCCTGGAACTGCGCGCCATCCGCGAGGACGAGGAGGCGGCGGAGATGGTGGGCGTGAATACCACGCTCAACAAGGTGATCGCGTTCGTGCTTTCGGCGGTGATTCCGGGGGCGGTCGGCGCGGTTTATGTCATGTACACCAGTTATATCAACCCGGCTTCCGCGTTCGATCATGCCCGCAACATCGAGATGATCGTCGTGGTGTTGTTCGGCGGCAGTGGCACGGTCTGGGGGCCGATCCTCGGCGCCGCGACCGTGATGATCCTGCGCGAACTGCTCTGGGCGCAGTTCCCGGCGGCGCACCTCGCGGCGCTCGGCGTGCTGTTGCTGGTCGTGGTGCTGTATCTGCCCGGCGGCCTGATTTCCATCCTGCGTGACAGGCAGCAGAAACGGCCCGATGCCGCCCCCGGGGAGTCGCCATGAACGAACTCGTCTGCGCTCCGGACCATATTCTGTGCGCGTGGGGGCTCACGCGCGAATTCGGCGGCGTGCAGGCGCTGCGCGGCGTGGACCTGCACGTGGCGCGCGGGACCATCACCGGGCTGATCGGCCCCAACGGCTCGGGCAAGACCACGCTGTTTCAGGTCATCTCGGGCATGGACCGGGGCGCCACCGGCACGATCAGTTTCGACAAAGAATCGATTCTGGGATGGCGGCCGTCGGAAATATATCGCCGCGGGCTGGCGCGCACGTTCCAGCTTTCGCGCGTCTTCCCGGAGCTGACGGTGCTGGAAAATCTCGTCGTGGCCGGCCACCGTCGCGATCGCAGCGCCGCCGAGCGCGCGCTCGGGCTGCTCGAGCGCGTGCACCTGCGCGAATACGCCGCGGTGCTGGGAAAAAATCTTTCCTACGGCCAGCAGAAACTGGTGGAATTCCTGCGCGTGCTGATGAGCGATCCGGCGCTGATCCTGCTCGACGAGCCGGCGGCCGGCGTCAATCCCGACGCTGCGTCAGACGCTGTGGGACATGGTGCGGCACCTGAACGGTCTGGGCACGACGTTCCTCGTGATCGAGCACAATATGGAAGTGATCGCCGACCTGTGTTCGGACGTTTACGTGTTGAGCGACGGTGAAATCATCGCGCAAGGCGACTTCGCTTCGATTCGCAACAATGAGCGGGTTCTGGAGGCCTACTTCGGCAAATCCCGGAAGCACGGTGCCGCATGACGGAGCCGCTGCTGAGCATCCGTGACCTGGAAGTTTCCTATGGGGCGGTGCAGGTCCTGTTTGGCGTGAATCTGGAAGTGCACGCGGGCGAGATCGTGTCGATTATCGGACCCAACGGCGCCGGCAAGTCCACGGTCATCAAGGCGGTCATCGGCCTGGTGGAAGTGCAGGCGGGCAGCATCGAGTTCGACGGGCACGACATCACCAATATGCCGGCGCACGTCGTCCCGTCGCTGGGCGTCACTTACGTGCCGCAAGGCCGCATCGTATTTGCCCAGATGACCGTGACCGACAATCTGGAAATGGGCGCGTTTCTGCAGCACGATGCCCGTAAACGTCGTGAAGCCGTGGACTCGGTGTTCGAGCAGTTTCCGCGGCTGTATGAACGGCGCCAGCCAGCCGGCCGGCAAGCTCTCGCGGCGGCGAGCAGCAGATGCTCGCCATCGGGCGCGCGCTCATGCTGAACCCGCGGCTGGTGATTCTCGACGAGCCCTCGCTCGGCCTTTCCCCCAAATATGTCGATCTGATCTTCGAGCATTTGCTGACGCTCAAAAGCCAGGGCCGCACCTTGCTCATGGTGGAACAGAACGCCGCTCGCGCGCTCGAGCTTTCCGACCGCGGTTATGCGCTGGAGCTTGGCTACAATCGTTTTGCCGACACCGGCGAGAAACTGCTGGCCAACGATGACGTGCGGCGCATGTATCTGGGCGGTGTCTAGGGCCGCTGTGCATGAAACCATAGTTTGGCCACCTCGGTCGCATCCAGAAACTCACAACGCCGCAAAGCGGTCATCTGCCCGCGGTCGTCTTTTTTTGCTAGAACCTATCTCAAAATCATTTCCCTCTCCCCTTGCGGGAGGGGGTTAGGGGGAGGGGATGTCAGAAACGGAATACGGCGCTGAATTTACCGGTTGACGTTTCTCACCCCCACCCTGGCCCTCCCCCATCAAGGGGGAGGGAGATCTGATTTGGATCGGGTTCTCGTGACATGGGCTCGCGCTCAATTGGCCAATCTATGGACGTGCGTTTCAGCGTAGCTGCTCGCTGACCTGCCGCACCCGGGGATTCGGCGGTGCACGACTTCGATGCCGGCGACCCACGTAATCGAGCGTTTGCCGCTGCACTAAATATCCCAGGCGCTGCGTAGCCGCGACAGCGCTTGCGCGCGACCGACGAAGGCGAGCGCCGGTAGCGAGGCGATTTTCGGAGCGTCAGCCCAGGTTTGCGCGCGCGGTGCGCAACCGTGGGCGCTATGAATCGATAGCCTCGCCGCGACACCGTTTCGATAAAACGCGGGCGCCGGGCATCGTCTTCGAGCACCGTCCGCAGCTCGCCTGATCGCCGTTTTCAAGACGGACTCGCTGAGGAACTGGTGGCCCAGACCATATCGAGCAATGTGTGCTTCGTAAGCAAGGTGCCGGGTCGCCGGACAAGCGCGCACAACACGGCGAACGGCGTCGGCCGGAGAGCAACAGCCTTTCCATCGCGCTTCAGGCATGCATCCGCATCGTCCAACTCGAAGTGCTCGAAGTGCACCGGCGGGACGACCGGGCGCGGCGTGGAGTTAGCGGCGGTGGCGCGAGCGTCGTCTCTGGGATCGGCCATTGGATGGGACGCGTCGTACTGTAGCCGAAAATCGTAAGCCTCGCGACGGAGAACGGCAAGCGCCGTTGTCTCCCGACCGGCAAAGTCAATCGCTTAGTATTGAGACGAGGGTACGGATGGCGAATTCGTAATCACACCGCCATCGGCGTCACTTGCGACCGCGATAATGTTGTTATTTCCTCAAGTTCGCCACACTATCACGCGGCGCGCGGTAGACTCAGCCGACCCATTTGGCTTTCCAATGCAACTCAAGATATCCCAATCCCACATAAAATTTGCGACAACCAGTATAAAGGTTCGCGTCCCGTTAATCGCAGTTGCTGCTTAATGGCAGCCGCGATTTCGCCACTCAGCTTGGGCCAGCGCGGCGCTGCTACCGCGACCAGCGAATCTGTAGTTGTTCGGGCTCGAAATCGGCACGGAAACAACGGATCGCTGCCAGAACAGGATCTTCCTTTCCGGACCGCCACGGGATGGTCCAGCGTGCCACGAGGGTCACGTTGCCGCTCGTATCGCCTTCGAAGCGCAGGACCTTTACAATGATCTGATAATCGATCTGGTTGTAGACGGCCACCACGGAAACGTGTGTACCTCGGTAGTACCCAGGCGGTCGAGAGGTCATCGCTTCAGGACCCGTAAAATTGTCCCGCAACGGTTCCGCCCAGCGACGGTCGTCGGCCAGCCGCAACTCGCTGTTCGCCGTGCGCGTCACGATCTGTGGTCGGTCCAGGTACTCGGGCAAATCGAGTGGCCCGACGCCCAGGCGCAGCACACGGGTGCCGTCCGGGGCCGGCGCCGGAAGCGTGGCAGCCGGACTAAGAACGAAAAACTTCGTCGGCGACGTCGTGCCGCATCCGCTCTGCACGAACATCACCGCCAGCAATGCGGCCCCGAATAATCTCTGGCGATTTCGCGATGGCATCATTTATCGTCACTCCGTTTGCCTTTCAGCAGTGCTTCGGGCTGGCGTTCAAGCGTATCGGCGAGGTTGTGCACGGAGCGCGCTGCTTTGTTGACTTCCTGCAATGTTTCGTTGAGTTGGTAAACGATCGGCGACCCTTCGCCAATGGTGTTGCGTACCGAGACCAAGGTGGCATCGAGGTTGACCATGGTTTCGTTAAGGTTCTTCATTGCCTTGGGAATCTCGGCCGAATTAGTCAGCTTGTTGAGTGCCTTCATGGTATTTGAAACGTCATCCAGCACTTGGCTGATCGGGAAGTTTTCGAATTTCTGGCGTATTTCTTGGAGTGGCGTCGGGATCGTCGGAATCTCGGGAATGTTTGTATTTTTCGCTACGAATGTGGCGGGCTTGTCCGGATAAAAATCGACCTGTATATACAGCTGTCCAGTGAGCAGGCTCTGCAATTGCAGTTGCGCACGCAATCCCCGGTCAATGAGGGCAGGCATCGCAAATCTCTCGTGGGCTTCCGCGGTCGTCCCATGCACAAGCGTCATGCGTTCGGGCTCCAGTTCGACGGTGACCGGGACCAGGAACTGTCTGGTTGCCAGATCCGCCTGAACCGAGATGTTCTTGACGGCACCGATCTTGACACCGTTGAATGTCACCGGTGCGCCGATCGAAAGTCCTTTCACCGATTCCTGAAAATACATCACGTAATTCGGGTGCTGGGCAAAGAGGGATCCGCTGCTGAGGAGCAGGATCGTCACCACCGCGAGCACAATGGCGCCGATGACAAAACTGCCGATCAGAGTCGGGTTTGCGTGTTTACTCATAACTCACCTCGTTTCAAAAATGTTCGAACCCGCGAGTCGGCCGATTCGACGAGCGCCTTGGGATCGCCGCTGGCGATCATCGTTTTCGACTCGGGATCGAGGAAGACTGAATTGTTGCCGATCGCAAGAATGCTGGCCAGTTCATGCGTGACCACCACGATGGTGGCGCCGAGGCTGTCGCGCAATTCCACGATCAGGTCGTCCAGGCGGCGTGCGCTGAGCGGGTCGAGGCCGGCGGACGGTTCGTCGATGAACAGGATGTCCGGGTCGAGCGCCATCGCGCGCGCGAGGCCGGCGCGCTTCTTCATGCCGCCGCTGATTTCGGAGGGATAAAAGTCCTCGAAGCCGGCGAGGCCGACCAGCGCCAGCTTGAAGGCGACGATCTCGCGATCCGCGCTGGCGGCGAGGTCGGTGTATTCGTCAAGCGGCAGCGCCACGTTCTCCGCCAGCGTGAGCGAGCTCCAGAGCGCGCCGCTCTGGAACAGGACGCCGAGCCGGCGCTTGAGGCGTTCGCTGTTCCTCGGCCGGTGCCTTCCAGAAGTCCTCCCCGTCGTACAGCACCTGGCCTTGCCGGGCGTTGCAGGCCGACCAAGTGCGCGCAATCAGCGTGCTCTTGCCGCAGCCGTTGCCGCCCATGATGACGAAGATGTCGCCCGCGATTGACGGCGAAATTCAGGTCGCGCTGGATCACGAAGTCGCCGTACGCCATGCGTCAGGTCGCGACCTCGATGTGCGGCGACGGGTCGTCGGATCGCTGTCATGTCAGATTCCGAGCTGGTAGTAGATGATCGTCAGGATCGCGGCGGCGATGATGATCAGACAGATGCCGGTCACGACCGCCGACGTCGCCGCCTCGCCGACCGCCTCGGCGCTGCGCCCGCACTGCATGCCGCGCAGGCAGCCGGCGAAGGCGACCAGCGCGCCGTAGACGGCGCCCTTGGTCAGACCGACCGCGAAATGCGTTGAGGTCGAGCGCACGCATGGTCTCGGTGATAGTACTGCGAACACGCCGATGTCGAGCATGGTCACGCGACGACAAGCAGCCCGGCGAGCATGCCGACGAAGCCGGCGTACAGCGTCAGCAGCGGCACCATCAGCATCAGCGCCAGCATGCGCGGCAGCACCAGGAAATCGATCGGCGAAATGCCCAGCGTCTTGAAGGCGTCGATCTCCTCGTTCACCTGCATGGTGCCGAGCTGCGCGGCGAAGGCCGCGCCGGTGCGGCCGGCGATGATGATGCCGGTCATCAACGCGCCGATTTCGCGCACCATGCCGATCGCCACCAGATCGGCGATGAAGATCTGCGCGCCGACCAGGCGCAGCTGATCGGCGCCCAGGTAGGCGAGGATCAGGCCGACCAGAAAGCTGATCAGCGAGACGATCGGAGAGCGCCTGCGGGCCGGCCGCCTGAATGATGAGCATGACGTCGACGCGGAATTGGGCCTTGCCGCGAAACAGGCGGCCGAAGGCGAGCGTGGTCTCGACCGACGAACCGGATCATTTCGAGTGCACCGCGCAGTTCTTCCAGCGTGGCCAGTCCCGCCCGGGCCAGGAATGACGGCGGTTTGCCGCCGCGCCCGGTATCCTTCTTTGGCGGAACGGCATAGGCCAGGTCCAGCAGGCGGCGCACGCCTTCGGGCAGGCCGGTTTGTCGACTTGGATGATCCGTTTGGGCACAAGCGAGAGAATGTTACCAAGGTAGACGAGCAACCCGCTGTCCCAGCTCGTCAGCTCTTGGTGTCGAAGCCGAGGCGTTTGACGGTGGAAGTTCGTTGAGCTGGCGTTCGATTCGGTCGTCGTGGGCAGACCGGTTCGCCAGGGCGCCAGCTGCGCCCAGCGATACGACTGCCCCTCTCCGGCGACTGCATTGCAGCGTCGACGGGGTCGTGGCGGTGTGGTGAACGTCAATTCGATACGGCGTAGTCGTAGTCATAGTTCTTTCTGTGCAGTTAGAAGAGCAAAGCCTTCGCAGCCGGACTGTTCGTGGGTCAGGTCTTGTCGCGCGCCTCCTGCCAGGACATGCCGATCTGGATCGCCTGTCGAGAGAGCTGGCCATGTGGTCGGCATTGCCGGCACTTTCGCCGATCTCGGGCAGCACTGTCACCCCGGGGAAAAAGACCTGACCAGATACGCGCGAGGAAACAGCTCGTGAAGTTGCCTGCCGATCGAGTCAGCGCGGTCGCGTTCCGGGCTGGGGAAAGCACTCACCAGGTAGACGATGGCCACGCCCTCGGGGTCCGCGCCCGTCGGCAGTCCGCCATGGAGGTCTTCCGGCGAGAAATGCCGGGCATCACTCTTCTGCATGCCGCAACAGCCGCGCGCGAACAGCTCTGCCGCAAGATCATCGTCGGAGGAGCCAAGGCCAAGCAGATCACGACGGACCCCGGAGGCACCCCGAGCGGACCTTGCCATCTTCCGCTGCAACTGTTCGCGCTGCTGACGTAGCCAGCGCCCGGCGCTCACGTCCTCGAGCACGAAGCCTCGATGATGTTCGTCGTGGGAACTTGAGGCGATCGCCGCTGAGGGGCTGCAACGACATCGAGGATGACGCGGCTGATCTTCCT
The DNA here is from genome assembly GCA_963750625.1 of uncultured Gammaproteobacteria bacterium. GTDB lineage: Bacteria > Pseudomonadota > Gammaproteobacteria > Acidiferrobacterales > Sulfurifustaceae > Sulfuricaulis. The sequence goes on from CAVVRV010000016.1 coordinate 19,245, forward strand.
GCGCT
>CAVVRV010000017.1:0-5931 GCA_963750625.1 uncultured Gammaproteobacteria bacterium
CAAATCTCGAACACATGACCCCGTTCGAGTCGGTGCGGCGTGTTATTGGGAATATGCCGCGCGATTTCGCGCATGATGTCATCCTCGCGGTCCGGCATCAAATGCGTGATATGCACCTGTGGGCCCGGTTTCAGTTTTTTCAGTTCGTCCGCCAGCAGGGAAGGACACAAATGTTTGGAAATCCGGCTGAGCTCCGCGTCGGCGTCCAAAAAACTGGTTTCGACAATCACATGCCGGAGATCGCCGGTCGCGTTCAGCACCTTCCAGAATTCTTGCGTCGTCGTGGTGTCGCCGCTGAAGGCAAGGCTCCCTCGGGCACCGCTCAGCAGGTAACCCACCGCCGGGACCACGTGAGTGACCGGGATGCTGCGCACGCGCCGCTGATTCAGCGTCATCTCGCCTCCCGCCGGCAGGACATGATACGTCATGAACGGCGCTTCAGGAGTCGGGATGCGGCTGAAGTCCGGCCACAGCTCGCCGTTGAAAAGATGCGTGCGCAACGTGGTCAGTGTCGCCTCCTGCGCGTAAACCCGCACCGGCTCGCGACGGTCGGCGCCCACGGTGTCCAGCATGAACGGCAGCATGGTCACGTGGTCGAGATGCGAGTGGGTCAGGAACACGTGGTCGATGGCGCGCATTTCCTTCAGCGTGAGATCGCCGACGCCGGTACCCGCATCGATGAGGATGTCATGATCCACCAGAATCGACGTCGTGCGCGCCTGCGCGCCGATGCCGCCGCTGGCTCCCAGAATCCGGATTTTCATCTGCGGTGGAAATACCTTTGCAAAATGCTCATACATGCTCCCTTCTACACTTCAAAGGCGGGCCAACCTGTGCCATCATGCGGGCATATTATGACCAGACGAACGCAGTAGGGCGACGCATATTATGGCCAGACGAACGCAGTAGGACGACATTTTTATGACCAATCCTGTCATGAATTTCCTCGCTTTGGCGCTGTATCTAAGCGCCGCGGGACTGCTTGGCCTGCGCCTGGCACGCGGGGAAGTGGTGACGGGAAGCGCCAAAATCGGCATTTTGAGCCTCGGGCTCGGCGCGGTCGTGCTGCACGCGGCGCTGCTGTACACGCGGCTGTGGCAGGAACATGGTCTGAATCTCGCCCTCACGCCGGCGTTCTCGCTCGTGGCCTGTGTCATTGCGGCGCTGTATATCTTCACCTCCATCATTCGCCCGGTCGACAACCTCGGCATCCTTATTATGCCCATTGCCGGCCTGACGGTGCTGGTCGAGTGGCTGTGGCCCGGGCGCATGTCTCTGCCTCTGGCCTCCAGCGCATCGGCGGTGCACATTGTCGTGGCCATCCTGGCCTACAGCCTGATGTGCCTGGCCGCGGCACAGAGTCTGATGCTGCTGATGCAGGAACGCCACCTGCGGAGCAAGCATCCGGGCGGATTCATCCGCGCGCTGCCACCCATGCAGACCATGGAAAGCGTGATGTTCCAGATGATCGGTTTCGGTTTCGTCCTGCTCACGCTCACGCTGATCAGCGGCTCGTTCTTTGCCGAAGCCATCTTCGGCCAGCCGTTCAAGTTGACTCATCATATGGTGCTGGCGGAGCTCGCGTGGATCGTTTATGCGGTGCTGCTGGTCGGCCGTTGGCGCCTGGGCTGGCGCGGTCGCCCGGCCATTCACTGGACCCTGGGCGGCTTCACGCTGCTCCTGCTGGCTTACTTCGGCAGCAAGTTTGTGCTGGAAGTCATTCTGCACCGTTAACAGTAAGCCTATTGAGCCAATAACGATATACTTTAGCGGCTTCGAGAAAAAACGCGCGGGCCGGTCAAGACTGACCGAAGTTATCCATTATCCACTCTCATTCCGGGAGCGATGAACAACCCTGATTCCATTTCCGTCTTGATCATCGAGGACAACCGGGACCTGGCGGCGAATATCGCCGACTACCTGGGCGAGCGGGCATATTTGACCGAAGTGGCGCTGGACGGGGTGACCGGACTGCATCTGGCCGTTACCAATCGTTATGACGCGATCGTGCTGGATATCATGCTGCCGGGGATAGACGGGTTGACGGTGTGCCGCCGCCTGCGGCAGGACGCTCAATCGAACGTGCCGGTATTGATGCTGACTGCGCGCGCCACGCTCAACGACAAGGCGGCCGGCTTCGCGGAGGGCGCGGACGATTACCTGGTGAAGCCGTTCGAGTTGCGCGAGCTGGATATTCGCTTGCAGGCCCTGATCCGGCGTTCGCGCATGGGCGAGCGGTCGCAACAATTGAAGGTCGGCGATTTGGAGCTGGATCTCGGCACGCTCGCCTTGCGGCGTTCGGGACGGGCGGTCGAGCTGCCGGCGATGCCGCTCAAGATTCTGAAGCTGCTCATGAAACGTTCGCCGAATGTCGTCTCGCGCCGCGAGATCGAGCAGGCACTGTGGGGCGATTCGCCGCCGGATAGCGACGCACTGCGGGTGCACATGCACATCTTGCGCACGGCCATCGACCCGCCGGAACTTCCCCCGCTGCTGCGCACGGTGCGCGGCATCGGCTATCAATTGCAGGAACCCGATGCTTCGACCGCATAATCTGCGCGAACGCGTTGCGTTTTTTTTCGCCGGCTTTGGCGCGCTGCTGAGCCTGCTGCTCGTCTTTTTGCTTTATCAAACCGCCCACGATCTGGGACAACGCCTGATCGACGAAACGCTGACGGCGGAACTCGACGACTACATTGCCCGGCGCGAGCGCAATCCGCACTCACTGCCGCCCTCCACGGTCATGTTGCAGGGTTATGTGCGGGATGCCGCGAGCGCCGGCGATGTTCCCCCCTACCTCGCGACACTGTCGCCCGGCCGGCATGACGTGACAGTGGGCGAGCTGTCCTACCGCGCCGCCGTGCTGGAGCGCAGCGGCGCACGCTATTACCTGCTCTACGATACCTCGTTGCAACAGAAGCGCGAGGAGCGTTTTCTCTTTCTGCTGGCGGTGGTGGCGGTAGCGGTGACATTGCTGGCCGCCCTGGGCGGCATCTGGCTATCGCGCTCCGTGGTCGCGCCGGTGACGGAGCTGGCCGACAAGGTGCACCTCCGCAACCCCGAGGACTGGGACCACCCCCTGGCCGAGGATTTTCCCGAGGGCGAGATGGGAGAGCTGGCGCGGGTGTTCGACCGGCACGTGGTGCGCATGCGCGCCTTCATCGAACGCGAGCGCGCGCTGAGCGCGGACATGAGCCACGAACTGCGCACCTCGCTCGCCGTCATCCTGAGCGCCACCGAGATTTTGCTCGAGGACGAAACCCTGACCGAAAAGCAAAAAACGCGCATCGCACGCATCGATCACGCCGCGCGCGACATGGCTGAGCTCGGCACCGCGCTGTTGCTGATGGCGCGCGAGGAACATCTTGTCTCCAGCGGCGGCGGCTGCGCGGTGGCAGGGGTGATCGAGAAGGCGGTGGATAAACACCGCCTGCTGCTGGCCAACAAGCCGGTCCAGGTCGAGGTGCATACCGATCCCGCGCTGGAGGTGCCGGCCGATTGTGCGCTGGTCGATATCCTCGTCAGCAATCTGGTGCGCAACGCGTTTTCCTATACCGCCAGCGGCACGGTGGTCATCCGCCAGGATGCGCACGGTCTGAGCATTGCCGATACCGGCAAGGGCATTCCGGGATACGCCGTGGATCAGGTCTTCCTGCGCCATTTCCGCGATATGACGAGCGAGGGCGCCGGCATCGGCCTGTCGCTGGTCAAGCGTATTTGCGACCGCTTCGGCTGGCAGCTGCGGCTTGAAAGCCGCGAAAATTCCGGCACCTCGGTGACTATTTTATTTAATCGAGGAAGCTCCGATTAATTGATTCGAACCGCCAAGGACGCCAAGTTTTTCTCTTGGCGCATCAGTGAGGCTGCACGTTCATCTGCATTGCCGGCGTCATTTTATGCGGCGCATGCGGATGCCAACCCACCACCGCCAGCATGACGAAGAAGCCGATGATGTAAGCGACGGCGACATGCCAGCCGCTCTTCAGCCAGGCGCCGACGGACCGGGCTTCCGGAAAAAGATTTGTCAGGGCCACGCCGGCGGAAGAACCGAACCAGATCATGGAACCGCCAAAGCCCACGGCATAGGCCAGCACTCCCCAGTCATAACCCCCCTGTTTGAGAGCCAGGGCGGTGAGCGGAATGTTGTCGAACACCGCCGAGATGAAGCCCAGGCCAAAGGCGGTCTGCCAGGAGGCGGCGGGCAGTTTTTCCACCGGCATCAGGGAAGCGCACAACACCAATGACAGCAGGAATACGCTGCCCTTGACGGCCTCGGGCATGAGACTCCACTCCGGCTTGCGCAGCGGCGTGGCGAGCAGCAGCGCAACCCATACCGCCGCGCCGAGGAACGGGAAGACGGATGAGTATTCCGCATAGCGGGTGTTGACGATGACATTGGTGCCGATGGCCGCGGCCAGGATCCAGACCACGATAGCCACCCGCGCCCAGTCCACCCGGACGCCGGCGCTGGCATCCTTCTGGATCGGGGCAAAAGCTTGTTGCTGCCGCGCCGCGAACACGCCGAAGAACAGCAAGGCCGCGATCGCCGCCGCATAGGCGTGAAAAACATCGACAGGATTCACTCCGTCGATCCACATCATGGTCGTGGTGGTATCGCCCACCACGCTGCCTGAGCCGCCGGCGTTGGAGGCGGCGACGATGGCGGCGAGATAGCCGATGTGCACGCGGCGATGGAACACGCTGGCGGCCACGGTGCCGCCGATCAGCGCGGCGGCGATGTTGTCCAGGAACGAAGACAGCACGAACACCATCGCCAGCAGCATGAAGCCGCCCTTCCAGTCGTCCGGCAACCAGCGCGGCAGTATCTTCGGTATGTGGCTTTCCTCGAAGTGGCGCGACAGCAGCGAAAATCCCAGCAGCAGTCCAAGCAGGTTGGTCAGCACCACCCACTCGTGTTGCAGGTGCCCGAACAGTCCGGCAGGACCGCTGCCGGCATGGAAGCCGGTGACCAGCAGCTTGTAGAGCGTAATCGTGAACAGCCCGGAGAGCGCCACCGCCAGAGTGTGGTGATGGAACAGCGCCACGCCCAGCAGAGTCAGCGCGAACAGAATGAACTCGACAGGAACGCCAAGCAGGGCCGGGGCTTCGGCGGCGTGCGGCGGGAGATGCGAATAACAGGCCGACGGCGAGGATTGACCGCAATCTCGTGGCGAGGACCGTGAACAGGTTCGATATAATTGGATTGGGTATATTATCGATATTCTCATTCGGAGGGTTACATCATGCATAAGATAATGCTGCCGGTGGATGGCTCGGCCGGTTCGGAGAATGCGGCGCGTTACCTGATCGGTTTCGTCAGGGATGTGGGCGTAATGGAGATTCATCTGCTCAATGTGCAGGCCCGGGCCGAAGACTGGGAGGTGAAGCGGTTTCTGCGCGAGGATGAACTCGCCACCATGGCCCGGGAGTATAGCGAGGCGGCCCTCGCTTCCACGCAGGCGATCCTGGACGCCGCCGGCATTGCCTACACGACGCACATCGAGCACGGCGAGGTGGCCACGACCATCGCCAGGATGACCCAGGCACTGGGCTGCGATCAGGTGGTCATGGGCAGCCATGGCCGGGGTGCCCTCGAAGGCCTGCTACTCGGTTCCGTGGCCACCAAGGTCCTGCACCTGGTAAATGTGCCGGTCACTCTCGTCAAATAGGCCCCATGCGGCAAGTTTGTACTTGAAATCATTCTGAACCGTCAAGGCAGTCTGCGTTCCGACCACGGCTTATCAAGCCGGGATCAACCACCTATAATCCGTCCGTCGACAGAGGGCAGATTTCGACCACGTCGGGGCTACGCCAAAATATACTCAACACCGGATAACCATTCATGGCCAGTGTACCAAGCCGTGCTTTGACCAACGGGCGGCTACGTCGCCTGTTTCCTTTTTTGAACTGGATCGGCGAGCTGCGGGACAG
>CAVVRV010000018.1:0-11262 GCA_963750625.1 uncultured Gammaproteobacteria bacterium
GCAGGAAGGGGTTGCCCGGGTGCAGAATATCCACGCCCTGGTGCAGCAGGCGCAGGCGGCTTACGGCTCGCTGGACGCGCTGCCGTATCAGGAAATCGTCAAATCGATTGCAGCGTACCAGGGCAAGCGTCGCGGCAACGCCCGCCCCTCGCGCTGATTTTGGCTTGAACCGGTTTTAATCGTCTCTGGTAAGTCTTTGATAAGCGCGGACTTGTCCGCCGCGCCGCTTGGCGCGCGTTGTCATTTGGCATACGGGCGGGTAGATTGTGGTTTGAACTAAAAATGGACGTCTAGCTTCAATAATAAGTTTGCTGTTTCTGCGGCTACTCCACAGGGAGGCGGTGCCCGCGCCGTACATGTCGGCGGTGTATAACTAGAAACGCCGTCGCGGAAACAGGAGGTGGGGAAGTGGTGCAGAACGAATCCGAAGCGGACCGCGCATCCGCTTCGAAAAGATTGCTGGGCTTGCTAGATGGGCTGAAGCGCACATCCTCGGGTATCGTCATCTATGACCAGATCGCACGCCTGGTGGAAGAGCAGGAGGGCGTGCAGGCCAGGGTCGATCACACCTATGCCGCGTTGCTGCATCTGCTGCTCGATGCCTACGCGCGCGATCCCTCCGCCGATCACATCACCCGTCTCAATGCGCGCCTGATCCAGTTGCGCCGCGGTTTCGCGCCCGCTTCGGGTGCCGCGGTTTCGCCCGACAAACTCGACGAGCGTATCCGTCAGGCGGCCGCCGGGGTGACCGCGCCCGCCGCCGGCTCGCAGACGGAAAGGTCCCCGCCGGTATCCACCGCCGCGCCCAAGGCCGCCGCAACCCCCCCGAAGGATGATTCCACGACGACATTCCCGGCGACCGAGAACGGCGCGCTGTTGGCCGAGCGCCGCGTCAACAGCGCCTATCGCCTGCACCTCGACCGCCAGCGCGACGAGATCGAGAAGCTGCAGGGCGCGCTCGCCAAGAGCGTGACCGACGCGCTCACTCAGAACCGCGAATTCGGCGCGCTGCTGCAGATCGAGCTGCGCGCGTTGCAGCAGGCCGAAGGGGACAGGGAGATCGAACAGCTGCGGCAGATTCTGGTCGGCGGCCTCGAGGAGCTGATCAACGGACAGCGCTCGCTCGACTCCAAGCTGCACCGCACGGGAGGTTATCTGAAGCTCATCAAGGCCGACAGCGAACGGCTACATGAAGAGCTGAACAAGGTGCGGCTGCTGTCGCTGACCGATGAGTTCACCGGCCTGCCGAACCGTCGCGCCTTCATGCGCCGTCTGCAGGACGAGACCAGCCGCGCGCAGCGTTACGGCGCGCCGCTGACGCTGGCCATGATCGACCTCGATGAGTTCAAGGCCATCAACGACTTGTACGGCCACGCCGCCGGCGACGCCATCCTGCGCTGTTACGCCACCGACGTGCTGACCGTGTTGCGCCACCACGATATGGTCGCGCGTTACGGCGGCGAGGAGTTCGCGGTCCTGCTGCCCAACACCACCCCGGACGGGGCCGTCGCGGCCATAACCAAGGCGAGGAACCGCGCGCTGCAGGTTCGCTGTGAACATCAAAACCTGGCGCTGGCGCTGCCGACCTTTTCCACCGGCATCGCCCTGTATAACCCCGGCGAAAGCCACACCGACCTGATCGACCGCGCCGACCGTGCCCTGTACCGCGCCAAGCGGCTCGGCCGCAACCGCATCGAGCTGGAAATGTCGATTATTCCGCCAACCCGGCCCCAGGGCCTGACCAACGGCAACGGCGCCTGAGGGCGGACTGTGCCGAGGTTGTGAACCGGGGTTCCGGCGTCTAATCTCAATGACAGGTAATTCACGCCAGTTATTGAGGAGATTGCCTTGGCGGGTACGGATACCTCGACAGATCCGTCGTTGCTGAAAAGCCTCAAGCATCATCTGGAAGGTCTGAAGCGGACCGAACACGGGCTTATCCTCTACAACCAGATCCAGCGCGGCTTGCAGAAGTACGGACACGAGGACGGGCGCATCGAGCTCGTTTTTGTGACCTTTCTGCATGGCCTGCTCGGCAAGTATGCCACCAGCCCGGCCTGTGACCCGGCCACCCGCGTCAAGGCGCGCCTCATCCAGCAGCGCCTGACGCTTTATCTGCCCACAACTTCGAACGCGCCCGCCACCGCACCGGCCGCCGCCGTGCCGCCACGCCCTGTGTCCCCGCCGGTCGCGGTAAAGCCGGTCATGCCACCACCCATCGCCCAGGCACCCGTACAGGCACCGCCACCGGCGCCATCCGCGCCACCGGTGGTCGCGGCCAAGCCGGTCGTGTCACCACCCATCGTGCAGGCACCGACACCGGCCGTCGTCGCGCCACCGCCCCCTGCGCCCGCGCCGGTTGCGGCAAAGCCGGTCATGCCACCACCCATCGCACAGGCACCCGTACAGGCACCGCCACCGGCGCCATCCGCGCCACCGGTGGTCGCGGCCAAGCCGGAGCCGGTAATGGAAGCAGCCGTCCCGTCCCCGAAACATCTGCGTCGCCCACGCGGCAGGAGAAGATCGAGGCGCTGGAAGACACGCTCGTGGATAAAGTGACGGAGAGCATCACGGTCGACAAGCAGTTCGGCGAGTTGCTGGAAAGCGAACGTGCCGCCCTGGAGGACACGCACAGCCCGCTGGGCGAACTCGGCGATCTCAAGCAGATTCTGGTCAAGGGGCTGAACGAACTGATCGAGGAACGCCAGGCGCTGATCGATAAACTTTCCACCGCGAGCGAATATCTCAAGGCGGTGGAATCGGACCGCGAGCGCCTGCGGCACGAACTCGGCCAGGCACGCAAGCACAGCATGGCCGACGAACTGACCGGACTGCCCAAGCGTGACGTGTTCATCAAGCAACTCGAGTCCGAGATCGGCCGCGTCAAGCGCTACGGGTTCGCGCTGGCGTTCGCGGTCATCGACATCGACGACCTCGAGTCGGTCAACAAGCGCTACGGGCGCGCCACCGGCGACGCCGTGCTGCGCTGCTACGCCAACGAGATCCTGTCCAAGTTCCGCACCTACGATCTGGTGGCGCGCTACGGTGGCGACGAGTTCGCCGTGCTGTTCCCGAACACGCAGAAGGACGGGGCCATGCACGCGCTGGAAAAGGCGCGCAAGACCGCCACCAGCACCTTCATCCACCAGGACGGCAAGAACATCCCGCTGCCGAGTTTTTCGAGCGTGCTGACGCAGTATTCCCCCGGCGAGCCACCGGCCGCGCTGCTCGCGCGCGCGGACGAGACGCTGACCCACGCCAAGCTGGGCGGCTACAATCGCATGGTGGTTGCCCTGCCGACGGCTTAGCGCCATTTTCTCGATGGCGCTGGTTCTGGCCGGCCATAAGATGATCGGTTAGTATTGCGCCGCCGTCATTTTATGGAGGAAAGAATTCCATGCGTCTTCGAATATTTCTGGCAACGGTAGCAGCGGGCTTCAGCGCTCCGGTTCTGGCGGACTCCCTCGATATTAATCTCAACAACGATACTGTGCAGGCGACTTACGCCACCGCCTGGCGCCAGGCCGAATTCAACGTCGGTTTCCTGTCCAACACCGATCAGAACGACTGGGCCGCCAGCATGGGCCTGCTCGCCTCCGGCGAGAAACAGACGGCTGACATGCGCATCGACGCCGGACTCGGCGGCAAGGTCTACTACGCCAACGTCAGCAACGAGGACGTACTCGCTCTCGGCCTCGGCGGCCAGTTCAGCGTGCACCCGAACAACATGCCGATCGGTTTCAGTGGCTACCTGTATTATGCCCCGGACGTCGTCACGTTCATGGACGGTAATAAATTCTGGGAGTGGGGCGCGCGCGTCGAGTTCGAGGTGGTCAAGAAGACCGCGAATATCTATGTCGGTTACCGCGAGATGCGCGCCGATCTCGACAACAACAACGACGTGACCGTGGATTCCGGCGCCCATGTCGGCGTGAAGATCAGCTTCTAACCCGCGCTTTCCCCGGCTCGGAACAGGCGCACACGATCCGCGGGTTGCCGCCGCGCATCCCATGAAAAGCCTCTGGAACGACACCGAAGCCGCGCAATTCCCGGGCGATCTGGGACTGCGCGTCTACAGCTCGCGCCTGCTCGGGCGCGACAAGTCGCTGGTGCTGCACGGCGGCGGCAACACCTCGGTCAAGATCGCGGAGAAAAATCTCCTCGGTGAAGAGGAAGCGCTGCTCTATGTGAAGGGCAGCGGCTGGGACCTGGAGATCATCGAGGCCGCCGGCTTCTCGCCGGTGCGCATGGAGCATCTGCTCAGGCTCGCGAAGCTGCCGCAGCTGTCCGACCCGCAGATGGTCAACGAACTGCGCACGCACATGACCCGCGCCTCGGCGCCGACGCCGTCGGTCGAGGCGATTCTGCACGCGATCCTGCCGTACAAGTACGTGGACCACACCCACGCCGATGCGGTGATCACCGTCACCAACACGGCCAAGGGGCAGGAGCGCATCCGCGAGATTTACGGCGACAGCGTCGTGGTCATTCCCTACGTCATGCCGGGCTTCGATCTGGCGCGGCTGTGCGCTGAGGAATTTCGCCAGGCAGGCCGGCAAGAATACCATCGGCATGGTGCTGATGAACCACGGCATCTTTTCCTTCGGCGAAACCGCGCGGGAATCCTACGAACGCATGATCGAACTCGTGACGCGCGCCGAGGACTATCTCGCGAAACACAAGGCCTGGCAGTTGCCGGCCGCTACGGAAAAGCCGTCCCCAGGCCCGCTGCGCGCAGGAGCTGGCCGCGCTGCGGCGCACGCTGTCCGAAACCGCCGGATTTCCCGTGATCGTCGCGGCGCACGCGGACGCCGCGAGCCTCGCTTTCGCGCGTCGCGCGGACATCGCCACGATCTCGCAGCAGGGCCCGGCGACGCCGGACCACGTGATCCGCACCAAGCGCGTGCCGATGATCGGGCGCGATGTCAAAGCCTATGTCGAGGCCTACAACAAATATTTCAACGAGCACGCACCGCAGCGCCAAAGAACCCAAGACCATGCTCGATCCGGCGCCGCGCGTGATCCTCGACCGCGAGTTCGGCGTGTGCACCGTCGGACGCAGCGCCAAGGACGCCGCGATTACGCTACGACATCTACGCGCACACCATGGAGATCATCCAGCGCGCCACGCGCTCGGCGGCTAGCAGGCGCTGCCGGCGAAGGACATTTTCGACGTCGAGTACTGGGACCTGGAACAGGCCAAGCTCAAGGGCGGCGGCAAGCCGCCGGTGTTCGCCGGCGAAGTCGCGCTGGTGACCGGCGCCGCCTCCGGCATCGGCAAGGCCTGCGTGGATTCGTTGCTGGCGCGCGGCGCGGCGGTCGTCGGGCTCGACATCAATCCCGCCATCACCGGTCTTTACAGCCGCCCGGATTATCTCGGCCTCGTCTGCGACGTGACCGACGAAACGCAGCTCGACCGGCGCACTGGAACACGGCGTGCGCGCCTTCGGCGGGCTCGACATGCTGATCCTGAACGCCGGCATCTTCCCGGCCGGCTGCCGCATCGAGGCGCTCGCCGACCGCCGAGTGGCAGAAGGTGATGCGCATCAACCTCGACGCCAACCTGGTGCTGCTGCGCGAGGCGCATCCGCTGCTCAAGCTCGCGCCCGCGCGGCGGGCGCGTGGTGGTGATCGGCTCGAAGAACGTGCCCGCGCCCGGCCCCGGCGCCGCGGCCTATTCGGCCTCGAAGGCGGCGCTGCAACCAGCTCGCGCGCGTCGCCGCGCTCGAATGGGGCGCGGACGACATCCGCATCAACTCGCTGCACCCGAATGCCGTGTTCGACACCGGCATCTGGACCGACGAAGTGCTCGCCGCGCGCGCCAAGCACTACGGCCTGACGGTCGAGCAGTACAAGAAGAACAACGTGCTCAAGACCGAAGTCACCAGCCGCGACGTCGCCGAACTCGCCGCCGAGATGTGCGGCCCGCTGTTCGCCAAGACCACCGGCGCGCAGGTGCCGGTGGATGGCGGCAATGAGCGGGTGATTTAATCAAAGTCGCCGAGACTCGCTTGCTACCCGGTGCGCTGTCCTGTCATGAAGTACTTTATTGTCGATCCATTCCTGAAATTATCATGCGAAAACTGCCGCGCGCGTTCTATGACCGGGACACGATCGCCGTCGCCCGGGATCTGCTCGGGAAATACCTGGTTCACGTATCGCGCGGCGTGGAGCGCATCGGCCGGATCGTGGAAGTGGAGGCCTATCTCGGGCCGCACGACCTCGCCGCGCATTCCGCGCGCGGGCTGACCGAGCGGACCAAAGTCATGTTCGGTCCGCCGGGCCATGCCTACGTGTACATGATCTACGGGATGTATTTCTGCATGAACGTGGTGACCGAACGCGAAGGCCATGCCTCCGCGGTGCTGTTGCGCGCGGTCGAGCCGGTGGCGAATATCGAGGAGCGAACCCAGGGCCCCGGCCTGCTGTGCCGCGCCATGCGCATCGACAAACGTCTCAACGGGCACGACCTGACCGGGAAAAATTTTTACATCGCCGCGCCGAACAAGTCCGAGCCCGTGGTCATCGTCAAACGGCCGCGCGTGGGCGTCGACTATGCCGGCCACTGGGCCAGGCGACACCTGCGCTTTTATATCAAAGGAAATCCCTTCGTCTCGAAGCGCTAACGCGAAACCAATCGTTTACCTTTCGCTGCGCAATGCACCACTTCGGTTCAGGTCCGGTGCGTGCTTCACGGTATTGGTGCATGTAACCGCCCCGGAAACGCCGTAAATTCTCTCTAGTCCCTTGATTTCACAGGAACTCTCTACATGGCACAGCGATTGCTTTTGTAAAGACGGCTTCAGAGGTTATCGACATGTCATTGAGTGTGTTGCTGGTGGACGACGATCCCGAACGCGCGGCGATCGTGGAGCCGGCGCTGCGGGAAGCGGGCTATGAAGTGGTGACGGTGGTGGATACCGCCGCCGAGATGCTGGCACAGGTGCGCGCGCGGCGAGCCGGACGTGATCATCATCGACCGCGACTCGCCGGACCGCGACACGCTGGAGCACGTGTGCATGATCACGCGCGACGATCCGCGGCCGATCGTGATGTTCACGCAGGACCAGGACCGATCGCTGATGCGCGCGGCCCTGGAGGCCGGGGTCAGCGCCTACGTGGTGGACGGGTTGTCGGTGGAGCGCGTGCGGCCGATCGTGGAAGTGGCGCTGGCGCGCTTCGAGCAGTGGCAGGCGTTGCGCCGCGAGCTGGACCAGGCGCAGACGAACCTGGCGGAACGCAAGGTGATCGAACGCGCCAAGGGCATCGTCATGAAACAGCGGCGCTGCAGCGAGGACGAGGCCTACGCCCTGTTGCGCAAGCTGGCGATGGACCGCAATCAGCGTCTCGCGCATGTGGCGGAGAGCGTGATCACCATGGCGGAGCTGCTGACGTAAGGAATGCATGACCTTCTCTCCATGAGAGAAGGCTGATTGAAAGATTCAACACCGGACGGCCCAACGACGGACCGATCGGAAACAGATTGAGGCGGGTCGAGTGGCCCGCCCCTGAAATGCCAGGTCGCGCGATACCGCGCGGCCTGGGGGCAACGGCGCCCTGGTCACCGGGTTTTATCCCGGCCGACCGGGCGCCGTTTTTATTTTTGCAACGAAGGAGACAGACATGAGTGACGAGAGCAAGACCAGGCCGATGACCGAATCCGCAAACCCCCTGCGCTTCGCGCCGCGATTTCCTCAAAACCAGCCTCGCCGCCGGGCTCGGGGCCGCGGGCATTCTGGGCATGGTGCCCGCCGGCGTGCGCAGCGCCGCCTGGGCCGCCGGCTCGGACGCGCCGGAGAAGCCGGAGGTGAAGATCGGCTTCATCCCGCTCACCGACTGCGCCAGCGTGGTGATCGCCTCGGAGATGGGCTTCGACAAGAAGTACGGCATCAAGATCACGCCCTCGCAAGGAAGCGAGCTGGGCGGCGGTGCGCGACAAACTGGTGAACGGCGAGCTCGATGCCGCGCATGTGCTGTACGGCCTGATCTACGGCGTGCAGCTCGGCATCGGCGGCCCGAAGAAGGACATGGCCGTGCTGATGGGCCTCAACCACAACGGCCAGGCGATCACGCTCTCGAACCAGCTCAAGGACAAGGGCGTGACCGACGGCGCCACGCTCAAGACGCTCATCGACAAGGAAAAGCGCGACTACACCTTCGCCCAGACCTTTCCCACCGGCACGCACGCCATGTGGCTCTATTACTGGCTGGCGACCTACGGCATCAACCCGATGAACGACGTCAAGACCATCGTCGTGCCGCCGCCGCAGATGGTGGCCAACATGCGCGTCGGCAACATGGACGGCTTCTGCGTCGGCGAGCCGTGGGACGCGCGCGCCATCTACGACAAGATCGGCTTCACCGCCATCACCACCCAGGACATCTGGAAGGATCACCCGGAGAAGGTGCTCGGCACGCAGCCTCGAGTTCGTGCAGAAGTATCCGAACACCACGCGCGCCATGATGGCGGCGGTGCTCGAGGCCTCGAAGTACATCGACACCATGGCCAACCGCGCCAAGGTGGCGCAGATCATCGCCGCCAAGTCCTACGTCAATGCACCGGAGGAAGTGATCTCGGGCCGCATCCTGGGCAAGTACGACAACGGTCTCGGCAAGAAGTGGAAGGACCCGAACTACATGAAGTTCTACAACGACGGCAAGGTGAACTTCCCGTATCTGTCGGACGGCATGTGGTTCCTGACCCAGCACAAGCGCTGGGGCCTGCTCAAGGAAGACGTCGGATTATCTCGGCGGTCGCCAAGCAGGTGAACCAGATCGAGCTGTACAAGCAGGCCGCCGCGCAGCTCAAGGTGCGCGGTGCCGGCCAGCCCGATGCGCACCAGCAAGCTGATCGACGGCGTGGTCTGGGACGGCAAGGACCCGAAGGCCTATGCCGGCAGCTTCAAGATCAAGGTGTAAGCGACAGGAGGGCGCGTCATGACCGTCGTGAAAATCAAAACGTAGCGAGCAATACTGAGGCGGAAACGCCGGCATCGAGATGTCCGGAGCCGCCGCTGCCGCAGCGTGACGGCCAAGCGAAGCGGCTGCGTCTCCGGCCAACCCGTCGCGCGCCGCCGTGCTGCTGGGTGCGGCGTTGCGCTGCGGTGGTGCCGCCGCTGCTCGGGCTCACGCTGTTTGTTCTGGCGCTTGGGCGCAGGTCGCGCAGCAAAGCGGTCTTGCCGGGCCCGGTCAAGACCTGGGATCTCGGCGGTGGAGCTGTTCAGCGACCCGTTCTACCAGAACGGCCCGAACGACCAGGGCATCGGCTGGAACGTGCTGCAGCTCGCTCGATGCGCGTCGGTATCGGCTTCGGCCTGGCGGCGCTGATCGGCATCCCGTTCGGCTTCCTGATCGGGCGGTTCGCATTCCTGAGCCGCATGAGCTGCGCCCATCATCAGCCTGTTGCGCCCGGTGTCGCCGCTGGCCTGGCTGCCGATCGGCCTGTATGTGTTCAAGGAGGCGCAGCCAGCGGCGGTGTGGGTGATTTTCATCTCCAGCATCTGGCCGATGATCATCAACACCGCGGTCGGCGTCACGCGCGTGCCGCAGGATTATCTCAACGTGGCGCGCGTGCTCAAGCTCTCCGAGTGGAAGGTGTTCAGCAAGATCCTGTTCCCGGCGGTGCTGCCGTACATGCTGACCGGCATGCGCCTGTCCATCGGCGTGGCGTGGCTGGTGATCGTCGCCGCCGAGATGCTCACCGGCGGCGTCGGCCTCGGCTTCTGGGTGTGGGACGAGTGGAACAACCTGAACGTCGAACACATCATCATCGCGATCTTCGTGGTCGGCATCGTCGGGCTGTTGCTCGAGCAGATGCTGCTGCTGGTCGCCAAGCGCTTCGAATACCAGGGGTGAGCCATGGAACGTTACGTACATCTGGAAAACGTGCAGAAGGTGTTCGACACCAAGCAGGGCCGGTTCGTCGCGCTGCGCGACATCAATCTGACGGTCCGCCGCGGCGAGTTCGTGTCGATCATCGGCCATTCCGGCTGCGGCAAGTCGACGCTGCTGAATCTGATCGCCGGACTCACCGATGCCACCGACGGCGTGCTGCTGTGCAACGGGCGCGAGATCGCCGGGCCCGGGCCGGATCGCGCGGTGGTGTTCCAGAACCACTCGCTGCTGCCGTGGATGAGCTGCTTCGACAACGTGTATCCTCGCGGTCGAGCGCGTGTTCGGCGGCAGGCGAGAGCAAGGCAGTCGCTGAAGATCCGCACCAACGAGGCGCTGGCACTGGTCGGACTCGCGCACGCCGACGCACAAGTACCCGCACGAGATCTCCGGCGGCATGAAGCAGCGCGTCGGCATCGCCCGCGCCCTGTCCATGCAGCCCAAGGTGCTGCTGCTGGACGAACCGCTCGGCGCGCTCGACGCGCTCACCCGCGCGCATCTGCAGGACGAAATCCTGCGCATCGTCGCCGCCAGCGGCTGCACCACCATCATGGTGACGCACGACGTGGACGAGGCGGTGCTGTTGTCGGACCGCATCGTGATGATGACCAACGGTCCGGCGGCAACCATCGGTCGAGATCCTGAGCGTCGAGCTGCCGCGCCCGCGCGAGCGTCTCAAGCTCGCCGACGACCCGGTGTACAACCGCTGCCGCAGCGAGGTGCTGAAGTTCCTGTACGAGCGTCAGAACCGGCCGGAAGAGCAGGTCGCCTGAGGAAAGGAGATTGAGCATGAAAGAACAATTGGTCGTGGTCGGTAACGGCATGGCCGGCATGCGCGCCGTGGAGGAACTGCTCAAGCTCGCCCCGGACAAGTACGCCATCACCGTGTTCGGCGCCGAGCCGCACCCGAACTACAACCGCATCCTGCTCTCGCCGGTGCTGACCGGCGAGAAGCAGTTCGGCGAAATCGTGCTCAACGACGATGCCTGGTATGCCGAACACGGCATCACCCTGCACAAGGGCAAGACCGTGGTCGAAATCGACCGCGCTAAACGTGTCGTCAACGCGGCCGATGGCACCAGCACCGACTACGATCGGCTATTGCTCGCGACCGGCTCCAACCCGTTCATCCTGCCGGTGCCGGGCAAGGACCTGCCCGGAGTGATCGGCTTCCGCGACTTCGCCGACGTCGAGACCATGCTGACGGCGGCGAAACAATACCGCCACGCGGTGGTGATCGGTGGCGGCCTGCTGGGCCTGGAAGCCGCCAACGGTCTGATGAAGCAGGGCATGAAGGTCACGGTCGTGCACCTGCCGGACGTGCTCATGGAACGCCAACTGGATGCGCCGGCCGCGAAAATGCTCAAGAAG
>CAVVRV010000019.1:0-8460 GCA_963750625.1 uncultured Gammaproteobacteria bacterium
GATACTGGCCGCGCTGTGGGTGGCGGAAAAATGGCTGAGGCGGCCGGGTGAATGCTGGCGTCTGGCCTATGCGCTCATTCCACTCGCCGGGATCGGCGCCTTCCTCGGCCTGAGCATGCTCACGGTGACGATGCTGCGGGCCGAGGGTATGGTGCTCGCATGGGTTCTCCCGGTACGCGCGGCGTTGTTGGTCGCGGCGGTGGGCTGGAGTGCGTGGCTCGCATGGCGCATGCTGGCGAAATCCTAAAAATCGACCTATCGACGGCGCCAGTTGGCGTTCGGAACCGTGTCTCGCCGGCATGGCAATTGCCGTCGGCATGTCGTTCATTCAGTTCTTGTATGGTGAGCACTGAAAGACAGCCAGCAATATTTCATTGATCGTTATTTTTCTGGAGCGGAGTGAGATGTCGTTTCCTGAACAGGCCATGATGTTGCTGATCGTAATGCTCGCGCTTCCCGTCATGGCGGCGGACGAAATCGTCGTGTATTCCGCGCGCAACGAACAGCTGATCAAGCCGCTGTTCGACGCCTACACCGCCGAGACCGGCACCGAGATCAAGTTCATCACCGACAAGGAAGGTCCGCTGCTGGAGCGGCTCAAGGCCGAAGCGACGAACACGCCGGCGGACATGCTGATCACGGTGGACGCCGGCAACCTGTGGCTCGCGGCCAAGGAAGGCGTGCTCGCCAAGGTGGATTCGAAGGTGCTGAAGGCCAACATCCCGGCGCATCTGCGCGATCCGGACAACCGCTGGTTCGGTTTGTCGGTGCGCGCACGCACGATCGTTTACAGCACTGTACGCGTGAAGCCTTCGCAGCTCTCGACTTACGAAGCGCTGGGCGACGTAAAGTGGAAAGGCCGTCTGTGCCTGCGCACCTCGAAGAAGGTATACAACCAGTCGATGGTGGCGATGATGATCGCGCGCCTGGGCGAGGCCAAGACGGAGAAGATCGTGAAGTCCTGGGTCGCGAATCTGGCGACGGATGTATTCCCGGACGACACCAAGCTGATGGAAGCCATTGTCGCCGGCCAATGCGACGTCGGCATCGTCAATACCTATTACTACGGTCGGTTGATGCAGAAGCAACCGCAGGCGGCGATCGCACTGTTCTGGCCCAACCAGAAGGACCGGGGCGTGCACGTCAATGTCTCCGGCGCGGGAGTTACCGCGCATGCCAAGCACCGCGCGGCAGCGGTGAAATTCCTCGAATGGCTGTCTTCAAAGAAGGCGCAGAGTCTGTTCGCGGACGAGAACCTCGAGTACCCGGTCAATCCCAAGATCAAGCCGCACGCGAGCGTCGCGGCCTGGGGCAGGTTCAAGCAGGACACTATTAATGTGTCGAAAGCCGGGCAACTCCAGGCGCAGGCCGTCATGCTGATGGACCGGGCGGGGTATAAATAAAGATTCCGCGTGGCGGGTTTGGGCTAACATAAATGAAGCCCTACTCGCTTCGCTCCGTTCGTCTGCCTATGACGAGAAGCTCGCTGGCTCGTTCGTCCTGCCATAATAATAAAAGACCCAAACTCATATGAGCGCCACCGCAGAAAATCTCCGCCAGGCACCGCCGGAAAGCGGTATTTCCACCTGGCTAAACGTCAACGTCCGTCTGTGGCGCATGGCGAGCTTCATCATCGCCGGCGTGGTGGCGGCGCCGATCCTGATCGTGACGCTCGCGTGGCTCACGCCCGCCGGCGATGTCTGGCGGCATCTGGCCCATACCGTTCTCGGCGAGCTGTTGCGCCATACCGCGGTGCTGATGTTCGGTGTCGGCTTGGGTGTTTTTGTGCTGGGCGCCGGTCTGGCCTGGCTGGTAGCGATGTGCGATTTTCCCGGCCGTCGAGTTTTCGACTGGGCGCTGATGCTGCCGCTCGCCGTTCCCGCTTATGTACTCGCCTTCGTGGCCGTGGCGCTGCTCGATTTCAGCGGTCCGGTGCAGGGAATGATGCGCACGGTGTTCGGGAGCAGCGCCTGGTTTCCGCCGATCCGCTCCGCCGGCGGGGTCATCGGCGTCATGGTGCTCGCGTTTTATCCCTACGTATACATGCTCGCCCGTGCCGCGTTTCTCGCCCAGGGACGGCGCATGCTCGAGACCGGGCGTGTTTACGGTCTGACACCCTGGGCCGCGTTTGGACGCGTGGCTCTGCCCATGGCACGGCCGGCGCTCGCCGCCGGCGTGGCGCTGGCGCTGATGGAAGCGCTGGCGGATTTCGGCGCGGTCACGGTGTTCAACTACGATACTTTCACCACGGCGATCTACAAGGCCTGGCAGGGTTTGTTCTCGCTGCCCGCCGCGGCGCAGCTGGCATCGTTGCTGCTGTTGTTCGTGGCACTGGCGCTCATCGGCGAACAGCAGTTGCGCGGCCGCGCGCGCTATCACGTCGCGTTACGGCAGGAGCGCGTGGAACGCTACCGGCTTGCCGGTTCCCGCGCATGGCTGGCCACCGCCGCCTGCGGCATCGTGTTGCTGCTGGCATTCGTCATTCCGCTGGGGCAATTGCTGCGCTGGGTGTGGAGCGCCGCGCGCATTGATCTGGACGCGCGTTACCTGCGGTTCTTTTTCAATACCGTTTTCCTCGGCGCCGCCGCCGCGGTGGCGACCACCTTCTGTGCCTTGCTGCTCGCGTACACCTATCGTCTCAAGCCCGACCGGTGGGTGGCGGGCGCGGTGCGTTTCGCGACGCTGGGGTATGCGCTCCCCGGTTCGGTGCTGGCGGTGGGTATCATGCTGTCGTTCGTCTGGCTCGATCAGCACCTGGCCCAAGCGCTTCAGGCCGGCCTGGGGATCGCGGCGGGGCCGTTACTGACGGGAACCCTGGTGGCCTTGTTGCTCGCCTACGGTGTGCGCTTCATGGCGGTGGCCTATGGTCCGATCGACAGCAGCTTCGAACGCATCAAGCCTTCGCTGTGGCAGGCGGCGCGCAGTCTCGGCGCCAGCAACCGCGAGATACTCTGGCGCGTCTCGGTCCCTTTGCTGCGCAGCGGATTGCTGTCGGCGGGACTGCTCGTGTTCGTCGAGGTGATGAAGGAAATGCCGGCGACCCTGTTGTTGCGGCCCTTCGGCTGGGACACGCTGGCCACGCGCGTCTTCGAGATGACCTCCGAGGGCCAGTGGGAACGCGCCGCGCTGCCGGCGGTGACGCTGGTGCTGGCGGGTCTGATCCCGGTCGTCATGCTGGTGCGACGCTCCACGTCCCGGATCTAATCCGGTTACCGGGTGCGGCGGTATTTCCCGCACCGGACTCAAGCAGTGTAATATCTCTCACTAATTCGGGGTCGGGGCGGGACAGTTATCGCCGACCGCCTCAAAAAAACATGAAATACCTGTTGACCGCTACGGGATGCTGCACCGCGATGCTGGCCGCTTTCAGCCTGGGCGCTGAAGCGGCTGACGGTTCGTCGGCACCGGCCTCCATCACCTGCGCCGACCCGGCCGCGGATATCGAGATGACGCTGATTTCGAAAACCGGACCCACCACCGGGCGCGTGCGCATTACCGGCGTCGTGAAAAACCTCGGCACCGCCACGTGGGTTGCCACCAGTCCGTCGCACCGCCTGCAGATGGTGCTGACGCAGCAGGATTCCGAGGCAAACCCACTGGGCAATCCGGTGCAGCCGCCGATCGCCATTGCCCAATTGTCGCCCGGACAACAGTTCAGGATCGATCATCAGATGAACTGGGACACGAGCAAGAGCACATCGTATCCCCGGTTCATCGTGAAGTTTTCCGATTCGGGGCGGATCGGCGCTTATCCCGCGCGGTATCATCCGGATTGCCGTACGGACAATAACCGCAAGGAAGTTACCCCGGCCGATATCAACAAACTGTTCGGTCCGGCCGCGCCGTCCGGCAAACCGCTGACGGTCCAGAGTTATCGACCTGCTCGGCGGCGTGGGCGTCAACACGGTGGAAGCCTTGCTCGGTTACAGCAAAACATCCGCCGCCGCTGGAAAGATCACGGCCTCGGTGGCGGCGCCTTATCGCGGAACCTCCGAGCGAGGTTCCGATCGAGGGTAATTCCGGCAGCGCCAGAATCCGGGTGCATATACCCTGCGACATCCAGAATGATTCGACGGTTCCCGCGCGCCCCGTGGACATTACCTATCGCTTGTGGGGTTCGCTCGGGTTGCCCGGCAATTCGAGATGGGTGGTGAGTTACAGCACCGAACATTCCATCCCCTATCGCGAGCTGTGCGGCGCCGCGCCGGCCACCCGTCCGTCCCGATCGTCTTCACGGTAAAGCCTGTTTACGGCCCGCGCGGAAACAAGGCGCGACAGGGCGTCGAATTCCCGTAGAATTTCGCGCGGCTTGGCGCCCGCAGGGGGCTGCGCTATAGTCCCGCCCTCGACACGCTCTCCTGCGGGAGAGACCACGCGGATGATGCGCGTGGCGCCGAAGGCGCAACCCGCCCGGAATCGCTCAGGCAAAAGGACCGCAGGATTCACCATCGGCTGCTGACGCAGCCTTGGGTCGTCTCTGGAGAGAGGCGGGCCGCACGGCTCACCCACCGAAGGGGCTCAAGCTCTCAGGTTACCGGACAGAGGGGCGATGGTTTTTGAAGCCATCGCCCTTTTTGTTTTTTGCGACCAATGCCGGCTTGTCCGACAGGAAAGGTTTCACATGGGTAACCGCACACCGTTATACGACAACCATCTCAAGATGGGCGCCAAGATCGTGGACTTCGGCGGCTGGGACATGCCGCTGCACTACGGCTCCCAGATCGAGGAGCACCACAAGGTGCGGAAAGACTGCGGGATGTTCGATGTCTCGCACATGAACGTGGTGGACGTGAAGGGCGCCAGGGTCCGCGATTTCTTCCGCCTGCTGCTGGCCAATAACGTCGACAAGCTCAAGACGAAGGGCAAGGCGCTGTACAGCTGCATGCTCACCGCCAAGGGCGGTGTCATCGACGATCTCATCGTCTATTACATGGATGACCAGTGGTTCCGCGTGGTCATGAACGCCGCCACGCGCGACAAGGACATGGCGTGGGTGAACACGGCGGCCAAGGAATTCGGTCGCTCCCGGCATCCTGCCTCTCGCGACATTAGTGCGTCCCTGCACGTCAGCGGGCTCGAGGTAATACCGCGCAACGATCTGGCGATGATCGCGGTGCAGGGACCGAACGCGAAAGAGAAGGTCTATCAGGCCCTGGGCGAGGCGCTGCGTGCGCCGGCCGGTGCCCTCAAGCCGTTTCATGCCGCGACCGTGGGCGAGCTGTTCATCGCCACCACCGGTTATACCGGCGAAGACGGTTTCGAAATCATTCTTCCCGCCAAGGCCGCGCCGTTCACCTGGCAGATGCTGAACGAGGCGGGCGTGCCGCCCATCGGACTGGGCGCGCGCGACACCCTGCGCCTGGAGGCCGGCATGAATCTCTACGGCTCGGACATGGACGAGACCACCACGCCGCTGGAATCGGGCCTGGCCTGGACCGTGGCGCTCGAACCGTCCGACCGGAAATTCATCGGGCGCGAGGTGCTGGATAAACAGAAGGCCCACGGCGTACCGCGCCAGCTCGTCGGGCTGGTGCTCGAAGGCAAGGGCGTGCTGCGCAACCATCAAAAGGTGATCTGCAATGGTGCCGGCGAAGGCGAAATCACGAGCGGCAGTTTTTCGCCCACGCTCAATCAGGCCATTGCGCTGGCGCGCGTCCCGGCCGCGGTGAAAATCGGCGATCGTGCCACGGTCGACCTGCGCGGCAAGCCCGCGACGGTGCGCGTCGTCAAATATCCATTTGTCCGCAATGGCAAGAGTTGTCTTTAAAAGCGAGGGGAATCATGAGCAATATTCCGAAAGATCTTAAGTACACGAAATCGCACGAATGGGTGAAGCTGAACGCTGACGGCAGCGTCATCGTCGGCATCACGCACCACGCCCAGGATCTCATGGGCGACATGGTGTTCGTCGACCTGCCGCAGGCCGGGACCAAAGTTACAAGCGGCAAGGAATGCGGCGTGGTCGAATCCGTGAAGGCGGCTTCCGACGTGTACGCGCCGGTCAGCGGCGAGATCGTCGAGGCCAATGCCACGCTCGCCGATTCCCCCGAGACCGTGAACAAGGACTGTTACGGCGCCGGCTGGATGTTCCGTCTCAAGCCCGCGAACAAGGCCGAGCTCGACGGCCTGCTCGACGCCAAGGCCTACGAAGCGCTGGTTGCGTCTGAAAAGCACTAAGTGAACCGCCAGGACGCCAGGGACGCCGAAGATAAAGAATCAGGAATTTATTCCTGGCGATCCTGGCGCCCTGGCGGTAAAAACTTCATTAGGATTCAATCATGCCGTTTATTCCGCATACCGACGCCGACGTGAAAGCGATGCTGAAGAGCATCGGCGTCAAGTCGATTGACGATTTGTTCGACGAAATCCCCGAGCGGCTTCGCGCCGGCAAGCTGACGCAGGTGCCGGAAGGCCTGAGCGAGATGGAAGTGACGCGCCTGATGCAGGCGCGCGCCAACCAGGACGGCGCGTATACCAATTTCATCGGCGCCGGTGCGTACGAGCACCATATTCCGGCGGCGGTGTGGGAGATCGTCACGCGCGGCGAGTTCTACTCCGCCTACACGCCGTATCAGGCCGAGGCGAGCCAGGGCACGCTGCAACTGCTGTACGAATACCAGACCATGATGGCCTCGCTGACCGGCATGGACGTCTCGAACGCCTCGCTCTACGACGGCGCCTCGGCGCTGGCCGAGGCGGTGCTGATGGCGGTGCGCGCCCACAAGAAGTGCACGCAAGATCCTGATGCCGAGCACGGTGCATCCGATCTACCGGCGCGTGGTGCGCGCCATCGTCACGAACCAGAACATCGAGCTCGTGGAAATTCCGCTGTGCATGGAATGCGGCAACATCATTCCGGATTCGCTCAAGCAGTACGAAGGCGGCGAATTCGCCGCGCTGGTGATTCCGCAGCCGAATTTCTTCGGCGTGCTGGAAGACGTGGACGCGCTCACCGACTGGGCGCATGCGCACAAGGCGTGCTGGCCATCGCGGCTGGTCAATCCCGATCTCGCTGGCGCTGCTCAAGCCGCCGGGCGAGTGGGGCGCGAAGGGCGCGGACATCGCGGTGGGCGAAGGCCAGCCGCTCGGCGTGCCGCTGTCTTCCGGCGGACCGTACTTCGGCTTCATGTGCTGCAAGGAGGAGCTGGTGCGCCAGATGCCGGGTCGCATCATCGGGCGCACGGTCGATAAGGACGGCAAACCGGGTTTCACGCTGACGCTGCAGGCGCGCGAGCAGCATATCCGCCGCTCCAAGGCGACCTCGAACATCTGCACCAACCAGGGTCTGCTGGTCACGGCCGCGACCATATATATGTCGCTGCTCGGGCCGGAAGGGCTGGAACGCGTGGCGCAGGCCGTGCCATGCCAACACCCGCGCGCTCGTCGAGCAAGCTCACCGCGATCGACGGTGTCGAACGCGTGTTCGACCGCCCGGTATTCCACGAGGCGGTGGTGCGGCTGGACGTGCCGGTCGCCGACACTGCTGCGCGCGCTGGAGGCGCAAGGCATCCTCGCCGGCTACAACCTGACCGAGCGATTACCCGGAACTCGGGCAGTGCGCTGCTGGTGTGCGCCACCGAGACCCGCACCACGGCCGACATCGAGCAATATGCGTCCTGCACCTGGAACGCATCGTGAGCAGGCGCCGGCTCGACCCGCCGTGCGCCGTCAGAAAGTCACAACCTGACAACGCACCACGATTCAAGGAGACACGACCATGGCCAAGATCACACTGAAAGGCAACCCCGATCAACACCAACGGCGACCTGCCCAAGGTCGGCAGCCAGGCGCCGGACTTCAAACTGCACCGATGCCGATCTCAAGGACCTGTCGCTTGCCGATTTCAAGGGCAAGAAGAAGCTGCTCAACATCTTGCCGAGCCTCGACACGCCGACCTGCGCGACCTCGACGCAGAAGTTCAACGAACAGGCCACCAAGCACGGCAATACCGTGATGCTCATGGTCTCCGCCGACCTGCCGTTCGCCATGAGCCGCTTCTGCAGCGCCGAGAACACCAACAACGTGAAGACGCTGTCGATGATGCGCGAGCCGCAATTTCGCCAAGGATTACGGCGTGCTGATCACCGACGGCCCGCTCGCCGGCATCACCGCGCGCGCCGTGGTCGTGCTCGACGAGAACGACAAGGTCGTCCACACCGAGCTGGTGCCGGAGATCACGCAGGAGCCGAACTACGACAAGGCGCTGGCCGCGTTGAAGTAGTTGAATAATAGTTTTGCACCGCCAAGACGCCAGGAACGCTAAGGAAAAGGCTCTGATTTTTTTCGGGTCCCCGTAGCCGCCGCCGAGCATCGCAGCCGGAATCGGGAGAAGCGAGCCTCGTGTTTGAGCCCGAGGCGCGTAGTCTGCGCCCGGCGAGTTAGGCGAGCGCCGATTCCGGCGAGAAGCGCAGGGAGGCGTCGGCGGCTCCGGGGCGTGCTTTCTTTTGGTGTTTTTCTTTG
>CAVVRV010000020.1:0-25996 GCA_963750625.1 uncultured Gammaproteobacteria bacterium
GCCCCTCTTCCGTCGGCTCGAGCGGACGGCGTGAGCGGTCGAGGAGCGGTACATCCAGCTCGCCCTCGAGCTGCTGGATGGACTGGCTCGCCGCGGACTGGGACACGCCGTTGGCGGCCGCGCCCCGCGAGAAGCTCCGGAGGCGGACGACGTCGCAGTAGAGCTTGAGGCTGTCGAGGTGCACGGCATCACGATAGCACTATTCGAAATGCTAATGCTATGTTTTATAAACTTTTGGCTTGGCTAATGCTCGCGTGAGGTGTAGGCTGCTCCCTCACAACCTGGCGACGCTCGCCGGGACTTCTCGAACGAACGGAAGGGGAATCGCGATGCGCAACACGGCTCCGGGGCTGCCCCCAGCGCAGGGTCTCTACGAT
Organism: uncultured Gammaproteobacteria bacterium; assembly: GCA_963750625.1. GTDB lineage: Bacteria > Pseudomonadota > Gammaproteobacteria > Acidiferrobacterales > Sulfurifustaceae > Sulfuricaulis. The sequence goes on from CAVVRV010000020.1 coordinate 378, forward strand.
CCCGCGCACGAGCATGACGCGTGCGGGGTGGGGTTCGTGGTCGATGTGAAGGGACGCAAGTCCCACGCCGTCGTCAGCCAGGCGTTGACGGTGCTGAAGAACCTGCTCCATCGCGGCGCCTGCGGCTGCGAGGTCAACACCGGAGACGGCGCCGGCATCCTGATCCAGATGCCTCACGCGTTCCTCCTGCGCGAGTGCGCTCGGCTGGGCATCGCGCTGCCGGCACCCGGTCACTATGGCGCCGGGCTGGTGTTCCTGCCGCACGATCCCCAGGAGCGCGCGGAGTGCCAGGCCATCTTCGAGCGCATCGTGGCCGAGGAAGGGCAGACGCGTGCTCGGATGGCGCGAGGTGCCGACGGACGACTCCTCGTGGGACCGAGCGCCCGCTCGGTCGAGCCCGAGTTCAGGCACGTCTTCATCGGTCGCTCGGCCACCCTGCCGGATCGGGCCGCCTTCGAGCGGAAGCTCTACGTGATCAGGAAGCGCGCCGAGCATGCGATCCGCGAGAGCGACTCGGCGGGCGTCAGTTCTTCTATTTGCCGAGCCTCTCCGCCAACACGCTCATCTACAAGGGGATGCTGTCGGCGGACCAGATCGAGACCATGTTCCCGGACGTGATGGATCCGCTGGTCGAGTCGGCGCTGGCCCTCGTGCACCAGCGCTTCTCGACCAATACGTTCCCCGTCCTGGCCGCTCGCGCATCCGTATCGCTACATCGCTCACAACGGCGAGATCAACACGCTGCGCGGCAATATCAACTGGATGCAGGCGCGTGAGGCGATCTGTCGCGTCGGCGCCTGCTCGCCGACGACTTCAAGCAAGATCGTCCCATCGTGGTCGAGGGGGGCAGCGACTCCGCCGTCTTCGACAACGTGCTCGAGTTCTTCGTGATGGCACAATTCTGACCGAACTCCACACTGCCAGGCCCGGTCACGTTCAGAGGACCATATACGCGAAAAAATCTACCAGCACGAAAGCGTTTCGCCAGCAATCCGAACTTGATGCGATACCACCAACCTCTCAGCCACGCAATTACCGCCGGCCAAAACAGGTGTGGATTTTTTCGCAGACGTTTGCCGAAATTTTCCGTTGGGTCCAACATCTGGTATAAATCAGACGATCTGTTTTATTGCGAACCGTGCGTCTTCGCACTGGCCATCGACGCGCACTTTGCCGGTGGAATCTTTGCTCGCAACCAGCCACACCCCGGCACCGCTTTTGGGTCGTCCCCATTGACCAAACCACGCAAAAATATTCAGGAGCGGAAACAAAGCGGCATAGAACAGCCGGCGCTTCTCTCTGGCTCCGGTGATCGTATAGGAGATGTTGTTAATCAGATTCTCGAGCCAACCGTAGCTAAAACCGCTTTGGATTACTTTAAAACCGGCGCGTCGCACGCGTTCGGTCAGTTCCGGCAGATGGTAGCCGGGGCGCGCATGCCCTGGCACGTCAAAGTTAACGGTCCACCGAAACACAGGCCAGCGCCGGTAATAATGCGGGACATGGATAACCAGCGTACCGGACTCCCGTAACGAAATGTGGAAGTTAGCCAGCACCGTCAGGTCGTTTTCGACATGCTCGAGATTATCAATTGAGACGATTAAGTCGTAATAATCCGGTTTACGATAGGTCAGCATATCGGCCACGGTAAAATGGCAATTGTCCAAGCGCAAGGCTGTCAGCGAACGTTTGATTGATCCGTTGTCCGGACTCATTCTCGTCGATGCCGTCAACCTGGGCTGACCGATATCGTTGGGCAAGAAAACGGGTAATGACTCCACGACCACACCCGGCATCCAGGACGGTCGTAGCCGAATCGGGAAGCAATCTGCGCAGGCGGCGCAACCGGATACGCAACCCGATAATCGGCACGCCCAAGAGACGGCAATACCACCTCTCGACGGTCCCGAGTAGCGGATCCCAATCGAGTTCACTGCCTGGCAGACCTATCACGGATAACTCTTCATAGAATATTGATGCATGAAACTATATATAATATTACGGCCTAAATGGTATCCCGACTTCATCGAATGCCATACCGTTTCGATACTGCTCATACTGTCCTTGGCTAGCGTGCCGCGTATCGCGGCCGTATCGCTCGCGGACCAAACTTTTTCGGGTCTACAACATTAATCGTGCCCATTACCGGAAGTGCGGCAATATCACGGACGTTCACGATACGAATCTGGTCATCGTCCCATCCATTTTTTCTCGCGATTTCCTTTGTTGAAAACATCCATAGCCCATCCTTGGTCGCAAGCATGGGAAGAACTGTCTTCGTATCGCGCACGATTCCGACCAGACCCAGCGGCGACTCCACCATATATTTCCCGACCGCTGGAGCGACCGCGGCCGCTATCACGCGGTTACCAGCCTCCATGGGGTGACCGTCCGCGGCGGGTGGATATAACAGCAGATTAGTCGATGCCGCCTTTTGCATGGCACTCACCAAATCGACGTATTCCACGTTCGGCAACAGCTTAAATGATTGAGCGAGATGATCGATGTTTGCGCGCTCCATTTCGACAAGCTTCATGTAATCTTCGCTGACATTAATTTTTTCCTGGCGTAACCGCTCCGCATACACCAGTTCTTTGTGGGAATGACGGTCAAAACAAGATGAATATCGACCTCACTCGCGGTCTTTGCCATCAGCTGTGCGACTTTTTCCATGATCTGGTAGCCGGCACGTACCGTGGCATGCGCTGTATCGTTCGACACCAATCGCAAACTTGGGGTAAAGATAGTCGTCAATCCACCCTTGAAGCGAGCAGGCAACTGCTCCGAGGGCGGCACCGGAAATCCTGGAAACCGCGGTTTATCAGACAGATCCAGATTCGGTTCCGGGCGCAGAGGCGCCCAATGATCCACGGAGTAAGCGAGCGTCACCGATTCGTCGGGATCGTTACCGCTGTAGAAGGCGATGACAATGACACGTGGACGAAAAAATGTGGCGTAGGTAAACATATTAAGATACTGGACCGCACACCATGCGCCCGTTGCCATGCTGTACACCACGGGCCGTTTATCGCCCAGGATCTTCTCAAGCTGACTTGGCCAGTTTTCCGCTAACACCGTATTGTTCCCATAGGTTTGGCTGTCACCGATGGTGATTACGTCGGCAATATCCGGAATGCTCCGGTTTCGGAATCCGAGCAGGTCGTGAGGCCCGAAACCCGAAAGATCAACGAGTAATGGCCTTGCCCGGATATTGGTGTACGGATCTTTCAGAAGAAAATCCCGGCTTCCCACGTCTTCCTTTCGAAACACATTTTCAAAGAACGGAGGGATCTCCTTGCTGACACGAACCGCCTGCAAATCCACCGGGATACCCAGAAGTTGCGGCGCAAACCAGCGTATCAAGCCGATGGCAACCACCAGCGTGATGGCCACCACGCCAATCGACAATACCCACTCCTTTTTCATTTCTGTACCGCCGTCAAAACAAAGTGTAGATGAACGGGGCCACCACTGATCCATGTGACAGGACGATCAGCATGCCCAGCAACAGCAACGTAAAGATGATCGGCAACAACCAGAATTTCTTGCGTACTTTCATGTACGCCCACAAATCTTGCACAAGCTCGAACATTAGAACGGTCTCTCCATGTCATCGGCCGTCGAAGGTTGAGAGGGTCTCCGATAACTTCGCAGGGTTACCGTCCATTGACGCACCATGGGGTCCTTCCCCATGAGCTTCATCGCCATTCCCATCGGAGATACCACCAGATAATAAACAATGCCTAACACCACCCTGGTCACCACGGCGTTGATGATCATGGCCAGTTTCATCCACGCGCGGTAAACGGGCTGTAGCGCGCCCGGAGCGAAGGCCGCGGCAAACCAGAAAAGACTGGCCGGGAACCACGGCCAAACCGGCCATGCCGTGCCCTTCAGCCAGGGCAGGAGCAAGGCAAATACCCCGGTCAGTATCAGCCCGAAAATCAACCCGAATTGCCTGAGTTCCTTTAGGGAAGGCTCGGAGGAATATAGCGGTTGGCTCATCGTCTTAGTCTAGTTCATATTCTTTTTGCCACGACCAGTCTTTTTCTCCCGGAGGCTGGTCGGTTTTGGCGAGCAGGAAGTTCCCCAGCACCAGGTAATCCATCTCGGTGCGCATGAAACAGCGATAAGCGTCCTCCGGGCTGCACACGATGGGTTCGCCGCGGACATTGAACGAAGTATTGATCAGCACCGGGCATTTTGTCTGGCGCTCGAATTCGCACAATAGGGTGTGGAAACGCGGGTTGGTGTCACGGTCTATCGTTTGAACCCGCGCCGAATAATCCACATGCGTGACGGCAGGCAGAACAGACCGCGGGATATTGAGCTTCTCGATCCCGAAAAGACGTTCCTGCTCTGACGTCGTGGATAGTTTGTGCTCCTCCTTGAGAGGAGCGACTATCAACATGTAAGGGCTGGGACGGTCGAGATCAAAATACGCCGATACCCGCTCAACCAGCACTGCCGGCGCAAACGGGCGAAATGACTCGCGGTATTTGATTTTCAGATTCATCACCGATTGCATACGGGGGCTGCGCGGATCTCCCAGGATCGATCGCCCTCCCAGGGCGCGAGGACCGAATTCCATCCGGCCCTGAAACCAACCGATGACTTTTTCCTGGGTCAGAAGCCGGGCGACCTCCGGAAACAGCTCCGCGTCGCTCATTCAGGCGGTAACTCGCCCCCATCGAGTCGAGGAAATGCTTGATGTCCGTCTCGGAAAACTGCGGACCGAGATAGGAGCCGCGCATGCGATCCGTGTCGCGGACTTGCCGTGGCTTATCGAGGTATTCATGCCAAACCGCCAAGGCCGCGCCGATCGCGCCGCCGGCATCGCCCGCCGCCGGTTGGATCCAGATATCGCGGAATGGCCCCTCGCGGAGCAAACGGCCGTTGGCCACACAGTTGAGTGCCACGCCGCCTGCCAGACATAGATATTCGCAGCCCGATTCCTCGCGGATGGTTTTGCCCAGCCGCAATATCACTTCTTCGGTGACAGCCTGGATCGACCTGGCGATGTCCATTTCGCGCTGGGCAAGGGGCGATTCGGGTTTGCGGGGCGGTCCGCCAAACAACCGATCGAATTTTTCGTTGGTCATCGTGAGGCCGGTGGCATAGTTGAAATAATCCATATTCAACCGGAAGGTCCCGTCCTGTTTAAGATCCAGTAAGTGCTCCAAGATCATGTCCACATATTTGGGCTCACCGTAGGGAGCGAGTCCCATCAGTTTGTATTCACCGGAGTTCACCTTAAAGCCCGTATAATAAGTAAAGGCGGAGTACAACAATCCCAAGGAGTGTGGAAAATCGATCTCCCACCATGGCGTCAGCCGGTTCCCTTCACCCAGCCACACGGATGTCGTGGCCCATTCGCCGACACCATCCATGCAAAGCACGGCGGCCTTCTCAAAAGGGCTCGGGTAAAATGCCGAAGCGGCGTGCGATTGATGATGTGCCGCAAACAACAGAGGTGGCAGCGCCGAAACCTTGATGTTCGCAATACGCGCAAGTTCCTTCTTCAGTGTCGTCTTGAGAAAGAGTTTCTCCTTGAGCCACACCGGCATGGCGGCAAGGAAGGAACGGAATCCCTTGGGCGCATAGGCCAGATAAGTTTCAAGCAGGCGCTCAAATTTGATCAGCGGTTTATCGTAAAACACGATGAAATCTATCCCCGCAAGATCAAGCCCGCCCTCCTTCAGGCAATAGGCGATTGCCGCGCCGGGAAACCGCGAGTCGTGCTTTTTGCGCGAGAAGCGCTCCTCCTGCGCCGCCGCGATGATGTCGCCGTCGCGCACAAGCGCTGCAGCGCTATCGTGATAATAGGCCGAGATACCGAGAATATTGGTCATTTCGATCAAGTATAAGCCATGCGGTGAGCACAGCCGGGGCTTGAATCGCATTGTTCGTCTTCCTTAACTGTGCGGACCGAGGACGTGGTTCCCCGCCTTTCACTTGTCTCCAACCCGAGCTTCCGCCCAAGGGCCTTCTGTTTTACAATGCGCGCCTGCCAGTCCAGGCCGTCAGTAGACTGGTTTTATCGGTTTAGCAGATCATGTTAGGGGCGGTAGCTCAGCTGGGAGAGCGCTGCGTTCGCAATGCAGAGGTCGAGGGTTCGATCCCCTTCCGCTCCACCAATCCCGCGAATGGCCGGAAATACCGGCCATTTTTTATGCGAAGGCAGTGCGCCGCCCGAGCGTGTCGCTCATGCCCTGGCGGGACGCAGCTTGCTCCACTCGAACGGCCATTCCTGGTCGGGATGCGCGATGCGGCGGCGAATCCCTCCGGTCGCCCTGCTAGAATAGCGGCACGCCCCGGTAGCTCAGTGGATAGAGCGGCCGCCTCCTAAGCGGCAGGTCGCCGGTTCAACTCCGGTCTGGGGCACCAGCTTCAAAGATTGATGTATCTTCAACCTTCTCTTGGGGAGACCGGTTTGCTGGAAGCGGTAGATCTTGAATGCGTGCGCGGCGATCGGCCGCTGTTCAGCCATCTTTCCTTCCGTCTCAAACCGGGCGAGCTGATGCACGTCACCGGCGTCAACGGCAGCGGCAAGACCACGCTGCTGCGCACGCTCTGTGGATTGACGCACGCCGCCGCGGGCGAGGTGCGCTGGAATGGCTCGACCATTCAGGAGTTGGGCGACGACTATCGCAGCCAGCTCGCCTACGTCGGTCACAGTAACGGCATCCAGGGCGAGCTGACGGCGGAGGAAAATCTGCGCGCCGCCGCCTGCCTCGGCACCGCCGCCGATACGACGCGTATCCCGGAGACACTGGAGCGCCTTGGGCTCGCGCCGTACCGGCACTTCCCTTCCAAGGTTCTGTCGCAGGGTCAGAAGCGCCGCCTCGCGCTCGCGCGGCTCGCGATCCTGCGGAAATCATTGTGGATCCTGGACGAGCCCTTGAGCGCGCTCGACGTGAACTCGGTGGTCCTGATGACGGAAATCCTGATGGAGCATCTCGCCCGGGATGGGATGATCATCATGACATCGCACCAGGAAATCGGCGTCGAAACAAAAATCATGCTGCAGCTGAAGCTCGACTGACATGCCCGGTTTCCTGAAAGCCATCGGCTGTCTCCTGCGGCGCGATCTGACCGTCGCGCTGCGCCGCAGCACCGACGTGCTCACGCCGCTGGTCTTTTTCATTATCGTCGTGAGCCTGTTTCCGCTCGGCCTCGGTCCCGAGCCCGCGGTCCTGCGAACCATCGCGCCGGGTGTCATCTGGGTGGCGGCGCTGCTCGCCACCATGCTCTCGCTCAACCGGCTGTTCGCCAACGATCACGCCGACGGCACGCTCGAACAGATGGCGTTGTCACCCCACCCGCTCACCGTCCTGGTTTTGACCAAGGTCGCCGCCCACTGGATGCTGACCGGCCTGCCGCTGGTGTTGATCTCGCCGCTGCTCGCGGTGCAGATGAACCTGCCGGAATCGGCCATGGGCACGCTTATCCTCTCGCTGCTGCTCGGCACGCCGGTCCTGAGCCTGCTCGGCGCCGTCGGCGCGGCACTGACGCTCGGCCTGCGCGGCGGCGGCGTGCTGGTTTCGCTGCTGGTACTGCCGTTGTATACTCCGGTGCTGATTTTCGGCGCCGGTGCCGTCGCGGGCGTGATCGCCGGCATTGACATCGAAGCGCATTTTTCCTTGCTGGCCGCCTTTCTCGCGTTGGCCCTGACGTTGGCACCCTGGGCCACCGCCGCGGCATTGCGCGTTTCCCTGGACTGAACCATGCAATACATGCATAAGTACGCCTCACCCAAATTCTTCTACACCCTGGCAGGAAAACTGACTCCGTGGATGGCGGCATTGACCACCGTGCTGCTGGTCGCCGGCCTCTATCTCGGCCTGTTCGTGGCGCCCGCCGATTACCAGCAGGGCGAAAGCTACCGCATCATGTTCATCCACGTGCCGGCCGCGTGGATGTCCATGTTCATCTACGTGTGCATGGCCGGCGCCGGCGCCATCGCGCTGGTCTGGAACGTCAAGCTCTTCGAGATGTTCGCCGGCAACTGCGCGCCCGTCGGCGCCTCGTTCACCTTCCTCGCGCTGGTGACGGGTTCGCTGTGGGGCAAACCGATGTGGGGTGCGTGGTGGGCCTGGGACGCGCGCCTGACTTCGGAACTTATTCTGTTTTTCCTGTACATAGGTTACATGGCACTGGAAGCCAGCATTGACGACCCGCGGCGCGCGGCGCGCGCCTCCGCGATCCTGGCGCTGGTCGGCGTGGTCAACATTCCCGTCATCCACTTTTCGGTGGAATGGTGGAATACGCTGCATCAGCCGGCCTCGGTAACCAAAATGGGAACGCCCTCGATTCACCCGAGCATGCTCGCGCCGCTGCTGCTGATGTCCCTGGGCTTTACCTTCTATTTCTTTACGGTGGCGTTGATGCGCATGCGCAATGAAATCCTGGAGCGGGAGCGGCATACGACCTGGGTAGCGCAACTGCTGGGGTCCAAATCATGAACTGGTCGGAGTTCATCCACATGGGCGGTTACGGCTTTTATGTCTGGAGTTCCTATGGACTCGCCCTGCTGGTTCTGCTCCTGAACCTCTATTTACCGCTGCGCCGACGCAAGACGGTCCGGCGCCTGCTGCACGAATTTCTGCGACTCAAGGAACAAACCCGATGAAGACAAGACACAAGCGCCTGGCGATCATTGTCACCGGCGTGGTTGGACTGACCGTTGCCGGTCTTTTCGTATTGAATGCCTTCCGCAGCAACCTCGTGTTCTTCTATTCCCCCACGGAGGTGCTGGAAGGCAAAGTCAGCATTCCCGCCGGCAAGACCATCCGCATCGGCGGACTGGTGGAGAAAGGCTCCGTGCAGCGCTCTCCCGACGGCCTGAAGGTCGACTTCATCGTCACCGACCTCAACAAGAAGCTGCCGGTTCACTACGAAGGCATCCTGCCGGATCTGTTTCGTGAAGGTCAGGGTGTCGTGGCGCAGGGACGGCTGCAGACAGGCAACACCTTCATCGCCAGCGAAGTACTCGCCAAGCACGACGAAAAATACATGCCGCCGGAAGCCGCGCAGGCGCTGAAGGGCGGAACCTTTGCGCCGGGCAGCGAGATCAAAAAGCCATGAAGAAATATATCGTCCCTCTCATCATCTTCGTGTCGCTGGGTCTGCTGCTTGCCTACGGACTGAAACTCGACCCGCGTCGCATCCCCTCGCCGCTGATCGGCAAACCGCTGCCTGCCTTTTCACTGACTACCGTCGCCGATCCCGCGCGCAAGGTGAGCCGAGATGATCTGCACGGGCGCGTCTACCTGCTCAGTGTCTGGGCCTCGTGGTGCGTGGCCTGCCGCGAGGAACATCCGCTCCTCAACGAACTCACCAGCCGCAAGGCCGTGACCATTATCGGACTCAATTACAAGGACAAGCGCGAGGACGCGCTTCGATGGCTGGGTGCGCTGGGCAATCCTTACGAGCTGAGTCTCAGCGACCAGGACGGAAGACTCGGTATTGATCTTGGCGTCTACGGCGTGCCGGAAACCTTCGTGATCGACAAACAGGGCGTCATCCGCTACAAGCAGATCGGTCCGATGACGCCGGAAGTGTGGGAACAAAAGCTGGCGCCGTTGATCAAGGAACTTTCCTAGTCGAGCCGCTCGTGGCGGTGCGTGTAATTGCGGGTGGCTCCGACCCTGCCCCATCTTCTGTCGAATCGCCTTCGGCGATGACGAAAAGCTTGTGGGTGGTTGACCGACAAGTAGCTTTTGAGATCGTGCGCGAAGCGTGCGAGACATTCAAAACTGGATCTCCACTTTCGCGGAGAAAAGAAGCCAACTGCCCAGCATGAACGGCGCTATGCCGTTCCGTACTTCGTCTCCACCATGATTCCGATCTCTTTCAGAAACGGCGTCGGCAACACGCCGCCCGCGCTGACGATGACGGCGTCGTTTTTAATTTCAATCATTTTTCCCGTCTGATCGAGCGTGACTTTGTCAGGTTCGATTTTCTTGACATTCGATTGCAACAGCACTTTTATCCGGCCTCCTTTTTCTGCTTCCTGCAGTCGCTGGCGGTTTTTTTCTTTCACGCGTCCGAAGGCCTCGCCGCGGTAGGACAGCGTGACTGTCGTTCCCGGTTCACCCGCAATGGCGAGCGCGGCTTCGAGCGCGCTGTCGCCGCCGCCGACGACCAGGACGTGCTGGCGGCGGTATTGCTCCGGGTCGATGAGGTTGTAGACGACTTTCGGCAGTTCCTCGCCCGGCACATCGAGCTTGCGCGGCGTGCCGCGCCGGCCGATGGCAAGCAGGACGGCCCTGGTCTCATAAGAATTGCGCGAGGTCTTTACGATAAACCCGTTTCCTTTTTTGGTGATTGTCTCCATGCGCTCGCTGAAATTGATCTTGAGCCCGGTCTTTCGGGCCGCGCCCTGCCAGAATTCCAGCAGCGCTTCTTTGCTGATCGCGCTAACCTTTACCTTGCCGATAATAGGTAACTGCATCGGCGCGGTCATGACGATCTTGTTGCGCGGGTAGTGATACACCGCGCCGCCGAGCGAGTCTTCCTGCTCGACGGTGACGGACCGCAGCTTGTGCTCCATGGCGCCGAGCGTGGCGGCCAGGCCGGCCGGCCCGGCGCCGACGATGACCACGTCGAGCGGGAAATTCCTGTCCTTCAATTTGCGGATGGATTCCATCGCCTGACGGCCCTGCTCCACCGCTTTGCGGGTGAGTCCCATGCCGCCGAGTTCCCCGGCGATGAAGATTCCCGGTACATTGGTTTCGAAATTCGGATTGACCCGGGGAATATCCATGCCGCGCTTGGCGGTGCCGAAAACAAGCGTGATGGCGTCATGCGGGCAGGCGGCCATGCACGCGCCGTGACCGATACATACGGCAGGTTTCACCAGATGCCCTTTGCCTTTGATGAGGCCGATGGCCTGCTCCGGACAAGCGGTGACACAGGCCCCGGAACCGATGCAGCGATTGGGATCGAACACCGGATGCAGCGAAGCCGGCTCCGTCAGCCCGGCCTCAACTGACTCTTTCATCTGCGTGACGTGGTGTTGTTCCTTCTTCCTGTGGCGGCGCAGGTAAAAAAACAGCACCAAGACCAGCGGGACGAGATAAATCAGATATTCAGTCACATTCTGTTCCATGAATGGCCATTAGCGTCCTTTGACTATACTACTGGCCACAGCGCAGCCACGGGCCATCCGCTTGTCAGCCAGATCACGCATTTTATACGGTTAATCATGGTATTTCGGGCATTGACAGTCTTTAATTGCATGTAATGGAACGACTTTATGGTTCCATGGCTGTCGCGATCCGTACTGCCCGAGCCATGGTGTTAAGGATAGATCAAGAATAATTGTCCCGCCTCCAGGCGGAAGCAGTTGCAGGGGAGAACGATGGGTCACGAGCAGGCGATCATACGCGCCGCCAAGATACCGGCGCGGCCATCCGAAAAATCCGAATCACGCAGTGGTAAGCCACTGCCATTGGCCGTTTTGCCGGTCACGGTGCTGCTGTTGCTCGCCGTCTGGGCGGTGCGGGAAGGCCACTACTACGAACCTGGCGACGATTTCGGTTACTACCTCGGCGTCGTCGGTGGCGTGATGATGCTCGTCTTGCTGCTCTATTCGTTGCGCAAGCACATTCGCTTCATGCGCAACTGGGGACCCACCAAGCACTGGTTCCGGCTGCACATGATTCTGGGCATCGCCGGACCGACCTTGATACTTTTCCACTCCACGTTTCGTGTCGGCTCGATAAATGCGACGGTTGCGCTCAGCTGCATGCTGCTCGTGGCCGGCAGCGGTATCATCGGCCGGGTCATTTACCGAAAGATCCATCACGGCCTGTACGGTCGCAGCGCCACCCTGCAAGAGGTTCAGGCGAACCTCGGCATTATCGGAGGCGACGTAAAATCAAAATTTCATTTCTCTCCCCGCATCGAGAAACGCCTGAAAGAATACGAGGCCTCCACGCTCGCCGAACACAACGGCGCCTGGTCGCGGATCTGGTCTTTTGTCACCGTGGGGATGCGCGCCCGCTGGACATACTATACGGTGACCCGGGATCTGCAACGCATCGCGAACACCCATGCCGAGGAGCATGGATGGGACTCCGTCAAACTTGAGAAACGCATGGTGGCGGGAAAGACGGCAATCCGGATGTATCTGGATGCCATTATCGACGTGGCACGGTTCAATGCGTATGAACGGTTGTTCTCCCTGTGGCACATCCTCCATGTTCCGTTTGTGTTCATGCTGATTATCAGTGGGATCGCGCATGTCATTGCTGTACACATGTATTAACACCATCAGGAACGACGGGCTTGTTACGAACCTTCATCACATGGCTCACGATCGCCTTTTCTCTCGTCTTCCTGCCAGCGTCCTCTCGTGCCGAATCCCTCGAGAGCGTGCTCATGCCGGGCAAGGTCATTGAAGGCCATGCGAACGTCGAGACCGACTGCAAGAGCTGCCACGCGCGTTTCAAGAAATCCGCGCAGAATGCCCTGTGCCTGGACTGCCACAAGGACGTCGCCAAGGATGTTGCCCAGAAACAGGGCTATCACGGCCGCCTTACGGAGCAGGAATGCCGGGTGTGCCACACCGAACACAAGGGGCGCACGATGAACATCGCGCCGCTGGACGAAAAATCATTCGACCATAAGCTCACCGACTTCATGCTGAAGGGCGGGCATGCGAACGCGAAAGTTTCATGCCGCGATTGCCACAAACCGAAGGTCAAGTTCCGCGATGCTCCGTCGGACTGCTTTGCGTGCCACAAGAAGGACGACAAACACAAAGGCAGTCTGGGCACCCAGTGCGCCGACTGTCACCAGGAAAGCGACTGGAAGAAAACCCTCTTCGATCACAGCAAGACGAAATTCCCGCTCACCGGAAAACACCGTGATGTCATCTGCAAAGACTGTCACGCTGATCCCAAATTCAAGGGCGCACCAACGGCGTGCGTCGCCTGTCACAAGAAGAATGATGAGCACCAAGGCAAGTTCGGCGCCAAGTGCGAGAGCTGCCACAACGACCGGGAGTGGAAGATGATCATCTTCAACCACGACAAGGATACGAAATACCCCTTGCGCGGGAAACACAGCCTGGCGAAGTGCACCCTTTGTCACACCGGTTTCTTATACAAGGAAAAGCTCAGGAACGTTTGCGTGGCCTGTCACAAGCCAGACGACGACAAGAAAGGCCATAAGGGACGATTCGGCGAAAAGTGCGAGTCCTGTCATACCGAAAAGGACTGGTCCATCACCACCTTTAATCATGACCGCGACACGAAATACGTGCTGCGTGGCAAACACATCACGGCCAAGTGTGAATCCTGCCATACCGGCATCCTGTACGTGGAAAAACTCAAGAAGACGTGCGTCGCCTGCCATAAGAAAGATGACGACCGCAATGGACACAAGGGTAAATTCGGTGACAAATGCGAATCCTGTCACGTCGAAAAAAGCTGGAAGACCACGGAATTTAATCACGACCGGGACACCAAGTATCCCCTGCGCGGCAAGCATGCCGTGGCCAAGTGCGAATCCTGTCACACCAGCCCGCTGTTCAAGGACAAGTTGCCGACGACTTGCATCTCCTGCCACGAGAAGGACGACAAACACAAGGGCCAGGAAGGCCAGAAATGCGAGTCCTGCCACAACGAGCGTGACTGGAAAACCAGCAAGATCGATCACGGCCTGACCCGTTTCCCGCTGCTCGGCAAGCATGCCAAGGTCGAGTGCAAGAAGTGTCACCTGACGCCCGCCTTCAAGGACGCGGGCATTGCCTGCGTCGCCTGTCATGAGAAAGACGACAAGCACAAGTACAAACTGGGACCGCGTTGCGAAACCTGCCACAACGCCCTGTCGTGGAAGGACTGGCGCTTCGATCACAACACGCAAACCTCATACAAGCTCGACGGCGGACACGAACGCATCGTCTGCGAAGCCTGCCACAACAAACCCATGCCAAGAAAAGTGACGCTGAGCAACACTTGCAGCAGCTGTCACGAGGCTGATGACGTACACAATGGCGGCTTCGGTAAATTTTGCGAACGATGCCATGTAACCAGTTCATTCAAGGAAATTCGCGCGGGAGTCGGTGGTGCGGCAGTTCATTAAATTATCTGGATTGAGGACTTGACTATGAAGAACGCTAATTATTTCCACGGATCTTCGTTCTGGGTCGGAACCCTGGCAATCCTGGGCCTATTCTTGCTCGCATTGCCGAACAGCAACATGCTGGCGGCACCCGCAAACAGCAAGGTGAGTTTTGACCACCTCAAAACAGGTTTCCCGCTGACCGGGGCGCACGTCACGGTCCCCTGCGAGACCTGCCACATTCAGGGCACCTTCAAGGGGACACCCAAGAATTGCGTACTCTGTCACACGCAGGGCAGCCGCATTCAGACCACGACCTTCAAGCCCGCGAATCACATCCCGACGACTCAGGCATGCCAACAGTGCCACACCTCAACCGCGTCATGGAGTGTCGCCTTTTTCAGTCACACCGGCGTGATGGCTCGACCAGTGCAGTCAGTGCCATAACGGCAGTGTCGCGAAGGGCAAGCCGGCGAACCACACTCCCACCAATGCACCATGCGACACCTGTCATCGCACCACCACCTGGATGAGCGCAAGCTTTTCTCATGTCAGCGTGACGCCGGGCAGTTGCACCCATTGCCATATTCAGGGTGGATCAGCAACTGCCAAGCCGACCAACCATATCCCGACAAATCTCTCGTGCGATGCCTGTCATACGACGGGAGGTACGTTCATTACGTCGAGATTCACTCACTCCGCCACACAAGGCGTCATGGCCGGCCAGTGCCGGCAGCTGTCACGACGGCTCACACACCAGTCGAACGCCTTGGGCAAAGCCATCCGGCCACGTCGCCACGTCGGCGTCGTGCGACACTTGCCATACCGGTTATGCCACCTTTGCCGGCGCCAATAATCATGCGGGCGTTATCGCCAGCGCCGGCACCTGCGCCAACGCCGGCTGCCATATTCAGGGCGGCAAGGGCTTGCCGAAACCGGGCGGGACCAGCCACATCCCGACCAGTCTGACGTGCAATTGCGTGTCACAACATGACGACGTTTAATCCTTCGACATTCACGCACTCGGCCACCCAGGGTGTGGTGGCCGGTCAGTGCGAAACCTGCCACAACGGTACCTATGCCTCATTGAACGTGCTGGGCAAAGCCCAAGCCTCGCCCGCGCACGTCGCCACGTCGGCGTCGTGCGACACTTGCCATACCGGTTATGCCACCTTCGCCGGCGCCAATAATCATGCGGGCGTTATCGCCAGCGCCGGCACCTGCGCCAACGCCGGCTGCCACATTCAGGGCGGCAAGGGCTTGCCGAAACCGGGCGGGAACAGCCACATCCCGACCAGTCTGACGTGCAATTGGTGTCACAACACGACGACGTTTAATCCTTCGTCATTCACGCACTCGGCGACCCAGGGTGTGGTGGCCGGTCAGTGCGAAACCTGCCACAACGGTACTTATGCCTCATTGAACGTGCTGGGCAAAGCCCAAGCCTCGCCCGCGCACATCACCACCATCGGCGTCGTGCGACACCTGCCATAAGGGTTACGCAACGTTCGCCGGTGGCACGTTTAGTCATACCGGCGTCAGTCCGGGCACTTGCTCTACCTGTCATTACCAGGGCGGATCGGGCATGGCCGCGCCGACCAATCACATCCCCTACGCGTCTCAGTTGGTTGCCGGCTCAAGCATGAACTGCGACTCTTGCCACAAGAGCACGAACACGGGCGGTTTTGCGACTCAGACGATGAATCACAACAACAGTCAGGGTAATGGTTCGGGCTGGTGCAAGGGTTGCCATGCGAGCGGTACGAGCTATCTTGGAAGTATGGAGAAGAAGTCGCTGACCCATCAAAAGAGCACCGGGGTTACGGATTGTTCCCAATCCGGTTGCCACCGGCCTTTGGGTACTCGCGGCACCCCCTATAATAGTTGGTGAGATGGAATGCAATCGGAAAACCCAAAGGCCGCTGGGCACGACTGCCTCGCGTGTTCAAGGCAATTCCACGACAACCTTCAGCAAGTAAAGGGAATGGATACATGAAAAAAACGCTGCTCGGGATCAGCTTGCTGTGGTTGGCGCTTGCGGCGGGCAACATCGCCCACGCCGACAACACCGCCTACGCCCAAGACAACACTATCCTGGATGACGTGGACACCTCGGTGGAAGGCGACTGGGCGCGGATTCGTATTCGCTTTTCATTGCCGGTGAACTACTTACGCCATTCTCCGCAAGAACGCGGACAGTTACTGCAGATATTCTTTAACATCGCTTTCCTGCAAGCACAAAACGTCAGCCTGCAGGAAGAAGTCCGGAATGTGCGCGCCACGCCCGTCATGCCCGGCACCATTATCACATACGAGCCGCCCATGTCTCATAATTTACAGCGTGATCCTTCATCGCTTAAGGTGCAATTCGACCGTGTAGTCAATTACGATGTCCGGATGGGTGATGACCGTCGCAGCCTGGTCATATACCTGCCCATCGTGCCCGCAGAAACCAAGCCTAACGGCGCCACCAAAAGTAAACCGGAAAAAACGAATAATCCGGAAAAGTAAAAGTATTCAGTTTCATTCAACTACTTTCAGTTTTGAGAATAACTCTATGTGGGCTGTTCCCCTTGTCATGCTTGTCGTTTTACTTGTACATCTTTCGTCGGCAACGCCCGTTCTCGCCGCATCCGATGAGAAAAACAGCGCTGGTACCGATGCCGATGTAAAACTCGACAAGCATTTCGTCGTGACACTGCGCAGCAGCTTCACGCCCATTTCGGACAAACAGGCCAAGCGTGATTTCCCGGACAGCCCGGTTTATCTGATTCAGAGCAAGGCGTTTGATAAGACCGTCTATCTCGTGCGCGTGGGCTTTTTCAAAAACTATGCCGATGCCATGGCGTTTCGCGAGAGCGCGGTTGCCAAGTATCCCGCGGCACAGGTCTCCGAGATCACAAGCAACGAATTTCTTACTATCCAGCGCACTTTACCGGCCCCGAAACCGGCCGCACCGACAGTAACAGCCAAAAAGATTGAGCCCCAGCCGGTGCCCTCGGTGCACCCGCGCCCATTCCTGTGCCGGTACCCTCGGTGGCACCCGCACCCACCCCTGTGCCGGCGCCTCCGGCCAGGGCAGGCGCATACTCACCGAAGGCTCTCTTCGCCATTCTTCTCGAGGAAAGCGATCGGGCCGCACCAGCGGTACGCGCGCCGCTCCCGGCGTCTCTGAAAAACTATCGTCTGTACACCACGCAAACACGCGACAAGAAGAAAACGCTCTATCAATTGAAACTCGGCTTCTTCGAAAATGAGTCAGACGTCTATGCTGCCCGCAAGCAGATGCAAGAAGTTTACCCAGGCACGAGGGTCGTGCGTGTCTCGTTGAGCGAACAAAACAATTCCATACAAACCGCCTTGAGCGCGCCCACTGCGCTGCCACCGGTCGCGGTACCAGTACCGGTACCGAAGGTGTCACCAGGCGCTGTCGCAAAAGTGCCGGCGCCAACCCCGACCCTGCCCGCCGCTGTTCCGGAAATCACGCCGAGCGCCGCGGCAGGGCCCGCCACCTCCTACGATCGTGATGCCCTCGCATTGCTCGACAAAAGCCGTGCGGCACTCGCGCGCGGCGATAACAATGTAGCCATTGCCACGCTCGATCAATTGCTGCGGCTGCCGCCGAACCGCTATTCCCAGGACGCACAGGAATTGATCGGCCTCTCCCGCCAGCGCGCCGGAGAAACCGTGGCGGCACGCAAGGAATATGAACTTTACCTGCGCCTTTACCCGACCGGCGAAGGCTCGGACCGCGTACGGCAGCGCATCGCGACACTCGATGCATCGAAAACGACAACACCTCCCCCTGAACTCAAGGCCGTCAAACCGCGCATGGAAGCGCAATCCACCATCGTCGGAAATCTATCGCAGTATTACTATCATGGCGCCAGCAAGCTGGACACCACGACGCTGACCCCGCCCGCCAATGCAGTAAACCCCCCCAGCCTGACCCAAACCGACCAGAGTTCGCTGGTGACCAGTCTCAACTTCACGCACCGTTACCGGAGCGAGGATTACGACAACCGTCTGGTGATACGTGACACCTTCACCAAAAACTTCCTGCAGGGCCAGGACGACACCAATCGTCCCAGCGACATTTACTACGAGCTCAAAGACCGCAAGCTCGACTATTCGGCGCGCCTCGGCCGCCAACCCGGCGGCTCCGGCGGAGTGCTCGGGCGTTTTGAGGGGTTGCTCGCCGGCTATAACTTCTCGCCCAAATGGCGGATCAATGTCGTGGGTGGTGTACCGACCGACATCTCATACGATTCTCACCTGAAATTCCTCGGTGCCGGCATAGATATTGGTCCGTTTGCCGAAAATTGGGGCGGCAGCTTGTACACGATGGAACAAAAGGTGGACGATGTCACGGACCGTCATGCCGTGGGAGGCGAAATCCGCTACTTCAGCCAGGTATTCACCCTGTACGGACTGTTCGACTACGACACGGAATTCAAGACCTCGAATATCGCGCTGGTACAAGGCAACTGGACTGCCACCAGCGGCACGACCGTGCACGCCCTGTTTGACCGGCGCAAAACACCGTCGTTGTCGCTGACCAACGCTTTGATCGGCGAATCCGACACGTCGATCAAATCACAGCTCCAGACCAAAACCTATGAACAGCTCAAACAACAGGCACTCGATCTGACGTCCACGACCGATCTGTACAGCGCGGGAATTTCGCAACCGTTGAGCACGCGCTGGCAGGCGGGATTCGACGTGCAGTCGGCGCACACCTCGAGCACAGTGGGTTCCGTGAATCAGCCGGCCCAGCCGGACACGGGCACCATCCATACGTACACCGCAAATCTCATCGGCAACGGTATCTTTACGCAGCGCGATGTCAACGTGATCAGCATCAGCCATATCGACGGCGAGACGCTCACCGGCGACTCATATTCATTGACCAACCGCCTGCTCTGGGGTGCAAGCTGGGCTCTCGATACCACCCTGAACTGGTACACCTCGCACGATTCGAGCACCAATACCGACGTGGATCGCTTCTCGCCTTCGTTGAGGCCGAGTTACAAGTGGAAGCAGAACATCACGCTGGAGGCGGAATTTGGCGAGGAGAGTACGACCAGCAGAGGCACACTGACCGAGGACACGACCCGTCGACGCTATTGGTCGTTGGGCTATCGCTGGGACTTCTGAGGGAACGCGGCTAACGGACGTTGCGCTGATACTGCCGGTACAAGGTCAGGACACGCGGAACGTACTGCAGCGTCTCGCGATAGGGAGGAATGCGGTGGCCGTACTGGATGATGGCGTCCTCGCCGGCATTATAGGCGGCCAGCGTCAGCGAAAGGTCGTTGTTGAATTTCCGCATCAGGTCACGCAGGTACTTCGCCCCACCCTGGATATTCTCCGCCGGGTCATAGAGATTGTGCACCCCGTAACGTCGGGCGGTTTCGGGCATGAGCTGCATGAGACCGACGGCACCCTTGGGCGAAACGGCGTACGGGTCGAAACCGGATTCCGCCGCGATCATCGCCTGCAACAGCGCCTGATCGAGACTGTGTTCGCGCGCCGCCTTCTTCACCAGCGGCGCATACCGATCCGAAGCGGTGGGATACCCAGAAGAAGTTTTTACGGACTTGTAAGCCAACACCCTGAATGACGCGCGCGCCACTCCCGCGTAGCGCGGGTCGGAGGGTACGTTGGTGAAGTGAGTAATTCCGCTGGCATCCGTAAAGGTATAAACCATCGCCCAGCGCCGGTTCGGCCATCAGGACCGCGAGGGTGAACACCGAAGCTGTCAGAGCGCCATGGAGCCGCATAGTTATTTTTGCAGGGTTCCCGGATTTCTTGCGAACGCTCGTAGTTTAACCCGCCGCCGACGGTCAAGCCAAACGTGCGTCCAGGGCCTACCTGCTGTACGGCGGGCTTTACTTTTTTCCCATTTTTTCGCGGGTCTTGCTGATAATACGGCTCAAATGCTCCGCCTCATTGCTGCCTGCCGGCAGGGCTTTCTGCAACGGCTCCCAATAACCGAGCGCCTGCTTGTAATCGCCCTTCTGAAAAGCGGCCAAGCCGAGAAACCACATGGCATCCTGGTTTTGCGGGTCAAGTTTCAGGAGCTTGCTGAAAAGAGAAAAAACCGGCCCGCCGGTATTCTGCGGGTCCATGTTGTAGAGGAATGAGGCATATTCGGCCACCACCTCCGGATTGTCGGGCATGAGCTTGTAGGCGCGCGCGTAGGCGGCCTCCGCCGCCTCCTGCCGACCCATCACCCCGTAGGCGCGGCCCAGCCGCAACCAGCCGGCGGCATCGTCCGGCTGCTCTTCCAGGCGCTTTTCCAGGCGCGCGACCATCTCCAGCGCCTGGGGCGGAATCGAGCCACTCGCCGACGCTTGGGGATTGAAGAGATATGTCAGCGTCTGACGCTGGCCCAGCGCGTAAAGACCGGCGGAGGTCAACGGCAGCACCACGCCAAGGGCAACCAGGCCGATGGCCCAGGCGCGACGCGATTCACGCTTGGCCTTCTTTTTTATTTTTTTCCCGCCACCGCCCAGTGTCTCGAGTTCACGCAGGGTCCGGGCGAGTTCGGCCTCGAGGCGGCGGCGCTCGTCGCTCACCACGTCGGCGTCGATGTTGCGGTCGCCCTCTTCGATATCGAGTTCGTTGAGCTGCACGAGCAGCCGCTCGCGCAATTGCTGCAATTGATCGCGGTGCTCGCTGCTGTCCGGCAGGGCCGGCCGCGCCAGCGGACGCGCCATGTACCAGACCGTGACGGCCACGATCAGCACCGCGATGGCAGCGAACCAGATCATGTTTTGCTCTGCTTGCGCGCGCTGCGCACGCGCTCGGCGTCTTCCTTGGAAAGCGGCGGCGTCGGCGGCATGGAGGGACGCAGCCGGCGGCGCAGGAAAACGAACCCGGACGCACCCACGACGATGATCAGCGCCAGCGGTCCGGCCCACACGATGGCGCCCGATCCGCGCTTGGGCGGTTTCATCAATACATAATCGCCATAACGATCGACAAAATATTTGACGATCTCGTCGCGCGATTTACCGGCCTGGAGCTGTTCGCGGATGATGGCGCGCATGTCGTGCGCCAGGTCGGCATTGGATTCCGACACCGGCTGGTTCTGACACACGGTGCAACGCAGATCCTTGGCGATGTCGAGCACCTGCCGCTCAAGGGGATCTTCCGTCACTTGCGTGGCGAACACCGGCATGGCCACAAGGAGAAATAGAATGGTCAGAAACCGCATCAGGGATTATTTCGCCACCTGGGCGCCGGCCGGGACCTTGACTTCACGCCGGCGCGGGCTGCTGAGAGACAGGAAAAGACCGGACAGAATAATGGCGCCGCCGGTCCAGATGAATCGCACCAGCGGATTGACATAAATGTGCACTGCCCATTTGTCCTTTTCGTTCGACTCCGCAAGCACGACGTACACATCGCGCAACATCGTGGAATCGATGCTGGTCTCGGTCGTGGGCGCCTCCTGGCGCGGGTAGCGGCGGCGCTCCGGCGTCGACAGGCGGCCGCTGTTGAGCAAGGTCAGACGGCCCTGAACCGCGTCGTAATTGTCGTGGTGGAACATTTCGATACCGTCAAAACGCAGCCGCTCGCCGGCCACTTCGACCACGTCCCCCGGACCCATGGATACCATCTCCTCGGAACGGAACAGGCCCGAGCCGATCAAACCGAGAGCGATAATGACAATACCAAAGTGCACGATCATGCCGCCGTAATGCCGCCGGTTTCCGAGCACCGTCTTGAGGCAGGCGCGACCAATAGCCTCTTTCATCTGCTCTCTGCGCTGCCGGACCGCTCGAAGAAAATCAGCCACGAGGTTGGAGAAGGCAAACAACGCCAGCCCCGTCGCGGCCGGCCCGGTCCAGTGCACCGGAGGCAGGAATATCAGCACCGCAGCCGCCGCGGCCACACCAACAATGAACGGCCATAGCAGGCGCTTGCGCAAACGTTCGAGATTGACCTTGCGCCACGGGACCAGGGGTCCCACGGCCATCAGCAGAATGATGACGAGAAATAACGGAACCATGACGGCATTGAAATACGGCGCGCCCACGGTGATTTTCTGCCCGCTGAAGGCGTCCAGCGCCAGCGGATAGAGCGTGCCCAGCAGCACGCTGGCACACGCCACCGTGAACAGCACGTTGTTCCAGACGAACAGCGACTCGCGCGACAGCAGCGAGGTGATGGTTTCCTCCGCCTGCTGGAAACGGCCCTTGGCCATGAAAATCCCGAACGACACGGTCAGCACGATGGTCATGAAAGCGAGAATGTAGGCGCCGCGTCCCGGGTCCACGGCAAACGCGTGCACCGAGGAAAGAATGCCTGAACGCACCAGGAAGGTGCCGAGCAGCGACAGCGAAAACGTGCTGATCACCAGAAAGATATTCCACGCGTGCAGCATGCGCCGGCGATCCTGCACCGTGATCGAATGCACCAGCGCCGTGCCGAGCAGCCACGGCATGAACGAGGCGTTCTCCACCGGATCCCAGGCCCAGTACCCGCCCCAACCCAATTCATAATAAGCCCACCAGCCGCCGAGGATGACGCCGGTGGTAAGGAACCCCCACGCGATCAGCGCCCAGCGCCGGATCAGTCCGACCCAGAGTTCGCTGCGCCAGCGCGTGATGAGCGCGGTCATGGCGAAGGCAAATGGCACCGAGAAGCCGACGTAACCCATGTACAGCCCGGGTGGATGAAACACCATGCCCGGATCCTGCAACAAGGGATTGAGATCGTTCCCTTCCGCCACCGCCGGAAACATGCGTGTGAACGGATTGGACAAAAACAGGATGAGACCGAAGAAGCCGACCATCAGCCAGCCCTGGACGGCGAGGATGATGGGCAGATGTTCCGGGTAATGCTTGCGCCCGTGCCAGCCGACGACCAAGGTATATAAGGTAAGTATCCACACCCACAGATACAGCGAACCTTCGTGACCGCCCCACAGGGCCGCTACCTTATAGAAGATGGGCAACAACGTATTCGAGGTGGCGGCAACATACTGGACAGAGAAATTGCTGGTCACAAAGGCATGCACCAGGCTGAGGCCGCCGATCGAGGTCAGCACGAACATCGCCACGCTCGCGTTCACGCTGAGCTGGGCGAGCCGCGGCTGGCGCAGGTAATGCGCCGCAATCGGGGCCAGACCCTGGATCAGCGCCACGATGAAAGCGAGATAGGCACAGTAGTGTCCCAGCTCGATCAGATTCAGCGAAAGATTATTGGCCAGCACTTAATAAAGTCCCTGGGGGATATAACAACGGGAAATTACGCAAGGTAGGAAGCCTTTCCTCGTCCTTCAGTGGGTTACAAGATTAACCTATCGGGGTGCATTCGTATAGAGTTGCAGAACCCGGCCGTTACTGTTTTTTTCGTACCCGGATAAACGGGCCGGATTTGACGATAACCGCAAAACTACTCACAGATTTTGTGTATAAGTTTGTGCGTAATCACCGGCTGGACGACTGAAAGCGGCCTGACCGCAGAACCGCCGTTAGATTGAACATTTTTTAAACATGCGCCGGCGTTTTGCCGGACAACGGCTGGCCCGACTCACACGCCACACGTCATTGGGTCAAATCGCACTTGCATCCCGGCGCAATTTCTGTTCAAAAGATTTTTTCGGCCGCCAAGAAAATGTCCAACACCGCCACGCCACCTCCCTTGCCTCCGCCCGGGCTGCTGCGCCGCCTCGGCGCCATGGCCTACGACACCCTGCTGCTGCTCGCCCTATTAATGTTGCTGAGTTATCCCTACGTGTGGCTGACCGGCGGCGCCAAGCCCGGACTGTTCGTCAAAACGCTTTACCAGCTTTACCTGCTCGCCATCTGTTTTCTGTTCTACGGCGGCTTCTGGGTCCGCGGCGGACAGACCCTGGGCATGCGCACCTGGCGCATCAAACTGGTGCGGAGCGACGGCGGGCCGATTACGTGGACGATTGCATTGAAACGTTTTGCTTACGCCCTGCTCTCTTTGCTTTGTCTCGGGCTGGGATTTCTGTGGGTGCTTTACGATCGCGACAAACTCGCGTGGCATGATCGGCTGTCGGGGACGCGGTTGGTTCGGTTACCTAAAAACCAGAAGAAAACCAGTTAACTGTCATTCCTGTGCAAACAGGAATCCACCGGCAAGTCAGATTGGCTATCCAAGCCATTGTTCTGCTGCTATTTCATCATTTGCTGATAAAGCCTTACCCCAATATTTAACTTGACAAGTATAGGGCGTCGCGGCGAAATGGGCGCGCAAAAATAATCGGGCTGCCAAGGCAATATCGGCGGCACCAAAGAACGAAAAACTTGCAATAAAAACAGCGCCGCCAAATCGGCGCATCGCCGTCTAGGAGAGCCGCGATGATCTCATCATTCTGGCAATGGTTCTGTAATGGATTCATACCACGTGCAATTAATCCGAGGAAACCTGGATTCCGCGGCGTTTCAATCTGGTTGCGATCTGCTGTTACTCGGCACATCTTGCTACGCTTCCCAAGCAAGTGCCATTCCGGTTTACTATTACAATAATGGAAATGATGCGGCGGTAGCCTGTGCCGCCATGCGGGACAGTCTCAATGCATCTACCAATGCCCCTTGGTATGTTTGTAACGTGGGTAGTACGATTGTCGGACTCGTGTACTATGGTGTTGGTCCAACAGGCGATATCCCCATCGCCAATTTCATATTCCCGAAAACGCCATGTCCGTTTACGCAGAATTTTGTCGCGCCTGGGCAATGCACAATCCCTTCGCCAAACAAAAACTGTGGTTGCTCCGGCGACGTGATGAAGGGCAATCCCTGCAATGCCGCCACGGGCAACAAGTTTCAAACCGAGATCGATCTGACGAGCGTTGATGGCAGCATTCCGATTATTCGCCACTACAACAGCCAGCTTATGCTCGACCTCGGGTTTGGCGTTGGCTGGACCTCGTCGATATTGGGTAAGCGTCTTTACATCAACCCCACCGACGTACAAGTACTGCGTGCCGACGGCCGCGGGGAGTCTTTCGTCTGCAACGGAGGAGTCTGCCAAGGCGATACGGATACCCGGATCGCGCTTACTCAGGATGCTAACGGCTACACCCTAACGACGATTGGTGACGGAGCGGTTGAGCGTTACGACACCGCCGGCAAGCTGGTCACCGAGACCGATCCGTCGCGGCAGGATCACCAGCTACAGCTACGATGCATCGGGCCGGCTCTACACCGTCACCGGTCCGTTCGGCCACCGTCTGACTTTGAGCTACAACGCCAACAATCATATCTCCCAGATTTCCGGCGGAGCCGAAACACCCGGCTATACGTACGATGCCAACAACAATCTAATTAGAGTTTATTTCTACCCCGGTCCGGCAACGCTCTATCACTACGAGAATACTGCCTTACCCAACAATCTCACCGGCATTTCCTACTACGACGGCTCATCGACCACCATCCGCTATGCCACCTACATCTACGACACATCGGGCAAGGCGATTTCGACGGAACATGCCTCTGGCGCGGAGCGGTTTACCTTCAACTACGACTCACCCACCCAGACCACCGTCACCGACGCCGCCAATA
>CAVVRV010000021.1:0-41927 GCA_963750625.1 uncultured Gammaproteobacteria bacterium
TATTCCTCCAGCGAATAAGTGGCGCGCACCACCTGGTCCATGGTGGTCTGTCCCTGGGCGGCGAGGATGATGGCGCTGCGGCGCAGCGACTGGTATCCAGGCTGAGCTTTGGCCACCTCGGCAAATTTGAGCGGGTCGGCTGAATGCAATGCCTCCACCAGCGTATTGTCCATTTCAAGGTATTCGAAGACACCGATGCGACCCTGATAGCCGCTACCGTTGCAGTGACTGCATCCCTGTCCGCGCTTGAACTTCAGCTGGTCGGCCTTGTCTCCGGCCTCGACACGAACTATCGCCATTTGTGCGGCGGGAAGTTCATGGGGCTCCGCGCACGATTCACAGATGCGACGCACCAGACGCTGCGAAACGATTGCGCGCAGCGAGGCAGCGACCATGTACGGTTCCACGCCCATGTCGATGAGACGCAGCGCGGTGGAAACCGCGTCGTTGGTGTGCAGGGTCGACAGCACCAGGTGGCCGGTCATGGCGGCGCGCATGCCGATTTCAGCCGTTTCCTGATCGCGCATTTCGCCGACGAGAATGATATCCGGGTCCTGACGCAGCATGGACCGCAATACGCGGGCAAATGACAGCTCGATCTTGGTGTTGACCTGTACCTGGTTGATGCCGGGAAGCCGGTACTCCACCGGGTCTTCGACGGTCAGAATCTTGAATTCGGGACGGTTTAGTTCCTTGAGCGCACCATAGAGTGTTGTGGTCTTGCCGCTGCCCGTGGGGCCGGTCACCAGCACCATGCCGTTGGGGTTGTGAATCATGCGGCGGAAACGCTCGAGGACATTCTTCGGCATGCCCACCTGCTCCAGGCTGAGCACGCCGGCGAAGGGGTTGAGCAGACGCATGACCACCGATTCGCCGAACTGCACCGGCATGGTCGAGACACGCACGTCGATGCTTTTGTCGCGGATGCGCACGTTGGTGCGGCCGTCCTGCGGCAGACGCTTTTCCGAAATGTCGAGGTTCGCCATGAGTTTCACGCGCGACACCAGTGCACTCGCAATGCGCCGATCGGCGATGGTCTGCACGCGCAGCACGCCGTCGAGGCGAAAACGGATGCGCAGTTCCTTTTCGTCCGGCTCGATATGGATGTCGGAGGCGTTCACCTGGATGGCGTCTTCGAACATGCTTTGCAAAAGCTTGACGACCGGGGCGTCAGTCAGGCCCTCGGCCTCCGCCAGGGCCGCCAGATCGACTCCGCCCTGCGCCGTCAATTCCTGCTGGAGCTCTTGCGCCAGATCGCTGATCTCTTCCGTGCGGCGGTAAACGCGGTCGATGGTCTTGAGCAGCTCGGATTCCTTGACCACCGCGAAGCGCAGCGGGCGGCGCAGCACGCGCGACAATTCATCGTAGGCAAAAATATCGGTCGGATCGGCCATGCCCACGAGCAGGTTTTCGCGGCTGTCCTCCAGCGCGATGGCGCGGAAGCGCCGCGCATGCGTCTCCGGAATCAGACGGACAACTTCAGGTTTGTAGTGATAGCGCCGCAGATCGATATAAGGAATGTTGAGCTGCTGCGAGAGAAAGGTCAGCAACTGATCCTCGGAGAGGAAGCCGTTCTCCACAAGCACACGTCCAAGCTTGCGGCCGCTCTTTTTCTGATCCGCCAAGGCGGTATTGAGCTGCTCCTGCGAAATGACTTTATTCGCAATCAGCAGGTCGCCGATGCGAATCTTTTTCGGTTTCATTTCGGTTATCGTTGCCATGGTGACTCCCCGTCGGGCCGCTCCTCATCCCGGGCATGAAGCGGACGGCCTAATATGCTGAAAAGACTGGACTTACCCCAATATAGTCGAAAAAACCGACGCCTCAGGCTTTTTCAACCGCAGCCGAACCGCCCCTTCCTGCTTGCGCGGAAGAGCCTGATACCTCGGAAATACAAGCAAATACCGAGCCAGGCTTTACGACGAGCCGGCCGGTGAAGATAAATCAATGCGGGCTAGTATCCACGCAGGTAATAACTCGCGGCGGCCTGTTTTTCCAGATACCGGACCTTATCTTCGAGCGTCTTGGCATCTTCCTCTCTTCCAAGCTCCCGTCTGAGCTTGGCCGCGAGGGAGTAAAACGGGATCAGATCCGGCATGTTGTGATATTCGTATTTCAAGCCCTCGTCCAAAATCTGCAAGGCTTCATCCTTTTTACCGCGCTGCAGCACGATGGCGGCGTAATCCATGCGGCCCTGGAACAGTTTGGGGTTGAGCGCCAGAGCGCGACGAAAGGAATCGGTGGCAAGTTCGTACCGCATTATCGCCCGCGAGGGCGGGATTCTGCTGGTAGAGACGTCCACGAATAACGAGGGTCAGTCCGCGCAGGGAATTGACGCGCTGTGCCTGGTCCAGAAACTTGAGTGCGTCTTCGTACAGCAGCTTTTTGCTGGCTTCGGCATCCGGCGGTAACAACGTGATCGCATGCCGGTACAAATCCGCGTGCGCGATAAGCATGCGGTCATCCGCCGGGGTCAGGCGCTCCGCCGTGGCGAGGCCCTTGTCGGCTTCCTGCAGTTTCCCTTCCCGCGACTGCGCGAGTGCCTTGTCAAAATAGGAATTGGACAGTCCCAGTGACACAAAATACATCGCGGGAAGAAGCAGCAGCAGGACCACGATCACGGGAAAGGCCTTTTTGCCAATAAGATGAGAAAAACGAATCCGCATCGAAGCTGGTTTCAGTTCGCGGTTTGCCAACTGGTGGAAACGGCCCATCACCAAACCCGATATCATCATGATGGACAGAATGTAGAGATTGAAATCGACAACACTCTGGCCAGCCACCGCCAGCAATCCACAAAAAAGGCCGGTCAGTTCGATCCGGGCGCTCTTGCTCATGGTCTTCACGGACAAGGCGCGCACCAGAAGCCATAACGCCGCAAACAGCACCGCAAGCAGAAGGAGCAGCCCCGGGAGGCCGGTCTCGATCCAGATCTGCAGATAATCGTTATGCGCGAAGAATCCACCGGAATTGTCCACGGGATTGCGGTACGGTGGGAAAGCCAGATAATAAAGTCCCAAGCCAATGCCGTGCCACGGCGAAGCCTTCAGCAGATTCCAGGAAGATTGCCATATGACCCAGCGGACGGGAATCGTGCATCAGCTCCGGAAGGCGCTCGCCCAGTTCTCCGTGTGAAATCTTGGTGGATACATAGGCTGCCGCCATCAACAGCAACAGCACGACAACTCCACGCTTCGGCAGGTGGCGCATGCTGAGTCGCCACCAATACACCCATGCTCAATAAAAGACTCAGGGTGGCGCCGCGGCTCGCGGTCATGAAAATGGCGAGAAACAGGATATACAAGACTACTCCCAGCAAGCCGGGGAAATGACGGGGAGCGCCCTTGTCCGCCATCAGCAGCAGAAAATACGCCGACGCCGGCAGGGCCACGAGATTCAGAAAGGCGGCGTGGGTATTGCGGGTCTCAAAAACGGATCGTGCCTGCTGTTCGAGTACTAGTACCTGATAAATTCCCATCAGTGCCAGCACAAGTCCCAAAACCAGTATGATGGCGGCCGCATGCGACCAGAGCGCGTCGCGGTCGGGTGTCAGGGTATAAAGCCAGAAAACCAGCACCAGACTGCCAACCCACCAGAAGTTGATCACGCTGATACTGGGCGCGAGACTCCAAGTCAGCGAAATGGCCAGCCACAACCAGAACAGCGACAGACAAAGCGCCAAAGCTGTTTTGGGGATGGAAAGGCCCGAACCATAGGATTTCAGGACGACCCAGCCCAGCCACATTACCAACAGAATCTGGGTAACGGCAAAAAATTCTATTTGCGGGCCCTTGAACAGGAGGGCGGGAAACAGGGCACAGATGAACAACAGGGAACTGACGTGCACGGCGGGCAGGTTGAGCGTTTTTCTTTTTATCACTGCCATACTCCTCCTTGAGTGGCTGGTAGCGGGACGTGCGAGCTTCCTACCTACTTATATACAATCTCGGGCGAAACACCAGATTACACACGCATACAGAAAGCCAAACCATGTTTCATGTCGTGCTATATCAACCGGAGATTCCACCCAACACCGGGAACATCATGCGCCTGTGTGCCAATACCGGAGCGCGTCTCCATCTTATCGAGCCTCTCGGGTTCAAACTGGAAGATAAAGCGCTGCGGCGCGCCGGCCTGGATTATCGCGAGTGGGCGGATGTCCGGACTTATGCAAGCTATGAGGCATTTATCGAAGCCGCGAGGCCAAGGCGGCTGCTCGCCTTTTCCACACGCGCACGGCGGTTTTACACGGAGATGGAATACAAGGAGAACGACGCCCTGCTCTTCGGGCCCGAAACGCGTGGACTGCCGCAGAATCTGCTCGACACTCTCCCGGAGGAACACCGTCTGCGGCTGCCGCTCCTGCCCGGCAATCGCAGCCTGAATCTGTCCAACGTGGTGGCGGTGGCGGTCTATGAAGCCTGGCGGCAGCAGGGATTCAGCGCCGGGGAATAATTCTTAATTATGTCAGGACGAACGAGCGAAGCGAGTAGGGCTACTGATTTGTCCAGACGAACGCAGTAGGGCGACTACTCTTACATCCAGACGAACGAAGTAGGGCGACATTTATTCCTGCCGGGGTCCGCGTTTAAGCAAGGCTTCCACGGCGGCCTGGGGCGGGAGATTTTCGTACAACACACGATACACTTGCTCGGTGATGGGCAGTTCCACGTTGATTTTTTTCGCGAGCTGATAAAGCTCGCGCGAAGTGGCCACCCCTTCCGCTTCCTGACCGAGATCAGCCAGAATTTCGGGAAGTTTGCGCCCCTGCCCCAACGCCAGACCGACGCGGCGGTTGCGTGAAGAGTTATCGGTGCAGGTCAGGATCAGATCGCCGGCACCGGCCAGGCCCATGAAGGTTTCCTTTTGTCCGCCCATGGCGATACCGAGACGCGTGAGCTCGGCCAGCCCGCGCGTAATGAGCGCGGCACGGGCGTTCGCACCGAAACCGAGCCCGTCGCTGATGCCGGCAGCGATGGCCATGACGTTCTTGATCGCCCCGCCCAGCTGCACGCCCGCCACATCGCGGCTGGTGTACACGCGTACGCGCTCGTTGCGCAGCCACGAAGCCACTTCTTCCGCCGCTTTCTCGTGTTCCGATGCCACCGTCAGTGCCGTGGGCATGTTGAGCGCCACTTCACGCGCAAATGTCGGCCCGGAAATCACGGCCAATGCATGCCGTCCGCCTAACACTTCGATCGCCACCTGACTCAGCAGCTTGCCGCTACCGGGTTCAAGGCCTTTGGTTGCCCAGGCCAGGATAGCGTCGTTGGGCATTAGCGGACCTAGCGCGGTGAGCGTGGCGCGGAACGCGTGACTGGGAACGGCGATCAGGAATCGTGATACCGACTTCACGGCCTCGGGGATCGATGCATGTACCTGGATATTCGCGGGAAAGGCAATATCCGGAAGGTAGGCGCGATTCTGGCGTTCGCGTTCCAGACGCTCCAGCTGGGCCGCCTCATGACCCCAGAGCAGCACGGTATGCCCATTGCGCGCGAGCAACAACGCCAGCGCCGTGCCCCAGGATCCGGCCCCGAGTACGGTAACGGGATATTTTTTTTCGGAAGTCATCTTGTTCCTGGACGCTGCCCGAATCCAGTCAGGTCGAGGATTCGACGAATGAAGAATGTGCGCCGTGCTGAACCAACTTCTGCTTCATCGCGCTGTCTCTTCCCTGCAGGCGTGATAAACAGACTTCAATTGATACTGGGCGGGTTTGCCTGAGCCGCCTGCTTCTGCTCGTACAGCGTCTCGAAGTTGATCGGATTAATCAGCAGCTGCGGGAACCCGCCCTTGCCGACGAGATCATTGATCGTCTCGCGCACGAACGGTAACAGTACGTTCGAACAACTGATCTCAAGCGCCCGTTGCAATGTATCGCCCTCGACGCCGCTGATGCGAAAAATCCCCGCCTGCTTCACTTCAGCAAGAAAGAGGTTCTTGCCCTCGCGTTTGGCGGTTGCCGTCACGGTCAGCGCCACCTCGTATATCCCCTGCTCCGGGTTGAGCGCGCCGTGCTCGACGCCGAGTTGAATACCGATTTCCGCGGCGGCATTCTGTGACTGAATAAACGCCGACGGTACGCTGGGTGCTTCGTAGGAAATATCCTTGATGTAAATCTTCTCGATACTGAAAACGATATTCTCTTGCTGATTCTGCTCCACCGTCTCTGCCCTCGTGAATGTTATATGGCTGTATTATCGTAAGCGGCTCATGATTTCAGCAAGGCGTCCAGCTGCCCCGCTCGCTCGAGTCCCGCCAGCTCCGTGTATCCCCCGACATGCGTCGCGCCGATGAAAATCTGCGGCACGCTGGTACGGCCCGTGAGTCGAATCATCTCCTCGCGGCGCGCGGGGTTTTGATCCACCATTACCTTTTCGGCCTGAACACCTTTCTTTTCCAACAACCGTTCCGCCATCCGGCAATAGGGACAGATGCGCGTGCCGTACAGCAGCACTTGCGCCACCACTATTTCTCCACCGGCAGGTTGTCCTTCTCCCAGGCAAGCAGCCCGCCGGAAAGGTTGTATACCGTGGCAAAACCGTGCTTGCGCAGGATCACCGCACCCTTCATGGAACGATTACCGGCGCGGCAGGTCACGATCACCGGTTTGCTCTTGAATTTGTCGAGCTCACGCAGGCGGTTTGACAGCGCCGACAAGGGAAGATTGACCGCATTCGGAATGTGGCCGGCCTGAAACTCCTTGGGTTCGCAAACATCCACGACCACGCCGTCCTCGCGATTGAGCAGTTGCACCGTCTGGGCGGCATTGGCATTTTTGATGCCGTGCAGATGCTGGCTGAGGGGGCCCATCACCAGCAAAAACAGGATGACGCCCAGCGCGACGAACAAATACCAGTTATGAATGACAAACTGCATGGTCATGGTTAGTGAATAAAATTGCTAATCAATTAAAAAGAGATGGAAGGAATATATCTGAAATCCAGTTGTGATTTCCCGGTTCTACCGGCATTCGCCGGTCGAACACGGTTTACTATGATAATTTGGTTATGCTCAGCGGCGCACCGCGCTGCAAAAGGCCTGGCGCAACGAGCCGATCAGTTGCAGTATTTTCGGATCGCTGATCCGGTAGTAGACCTTGTTCGCGTCCTTGCGCGCCGCCAGGATGCCCTTGTCGCGCAGAATGGAAAGATGCTGCGAGATATTGCTTTGCGAAGTCCCGACCTGTTCGACGATGTCCTGGACGCTGACCTCGGTATTGCCCCCAAGGATACAAAGGATTTTCAGTCGCAGCGGGTGCGCCATGGCCTTCATGGAGCGGGAAGCGAGATGAATATCCTCTTCGTTGGTGATCAGTACGTCTTCAACTTTTGCGGTGGCGGCACTCATGTGTTCAGGCCTCGTGTATTGCTTTCAGCCCACGCTCCCACGCTCCGGACCCGCGGAATCTGCTGTGTCGTGAACGAAAACATTATACAATATCGGTGATATTTAAAAGAGACTGAAAAAACCGCTATTTGAGTCATCGAGCATGTCATTTACCCCTAAACCATTGGTTCTGATCGTTTTGGACGGATGGGGCTACCGTGAAGACACCCAATACAACGCCATTGCCGCTGCCCGCAAACCCACGTGGGACACGCTCTGGAAGCAGCATCCGCACACCCTGATTCATGCCTCGGAGGCGGCTGTCGGCCTGCCTTCCAGCCAGATGGGTAACTCGGAAGTCGGCCACCTCAACCTCGGCGCCGGCCGCGTGGTGTACCAGGAATACACGCGCATCAACCGCGCGATCAGCACCGGCACCTTCTTCACCAATAAAACGCTCACCGACGCCATCGACCTGGCGGTCAAGACCGGGAAGGCCGTGCACATCATGGGGCTGCTTTCGCCCGGTGGCGTACATAGCCATGAGGAACATATTCATGCCATCGTCGATCTCGCGGCCAAACGCGGCGCGACCAGGCTCTTCCTGCACGCCTTCCTCGACGGGCGTGACACGCCGCCGCAGAGCGCCGCGGCTTCCATCAAAACCATGGAAGAAAAATTCACCGCGGTGAAACAGGGCCGCTTCGCCTCGATCATCGGCCGCCACTATGCGATGGACCGCGACCACCGCTGGCCGCGCATTCAGGCCGCCTACGATCTGATGACGCAGGCCAAGGCCGAATTTACCGCCGCTTCCGCCTCGCAAGCACTCGACATGGCTTACGCCCGGGGTGAGACCGATGAATTCGTCAAGGCCACCGTCATTTCGCCGCCCGGCGCGGAACCGGCCCATATCGCCGACGGTGATGTGGTCATCTTCATGAATTTCCGTTCCGATCGCGCACGCCAGATCACGCGCCCCTTCATCGACAACAACTTCGACGCCTTCGAGCGCGCGGTAATTCCCAAGCTCGGCGCCTTCGTGAGTCTCACGGAATACAACTCCGAATTCCACGTTCCGGTCGCGTTTCCGCCGGAGCGTTTGCGCAATGTGTTGGGCGCTTACCTGGCGAGCCTCGGATTGCATCAGCTGCGCATCGCCGAAACGGAAAAATACGCGCACGTGACATTTTTCTTCAACGGGGGCGTGGAAACCCCGTTCAAGTTCGAGGACCGGATCCTGATCCCGTCACCGACGGATGTGCCGACCTACAACCTGAAGCCAGAAATGAGCGCGCCGCGCCTCACCGAGGAAGTGGTCAAGGCGATCCGCGGCGGATTTTACGATGTCATCATCTGCAACTTTGCCAACTCTGACATGGTCGGTCATACCGGCGATTTCGATGCCACGGTCAAGGCCATCGAGGCGGTGGACCAATGCCTGGGGCACATCTACAAGGCAATCATGGATACCGGCAGCGAGATGCTCATTACCGCCGATCACGGTAACGCCGAACAGATGTTCGATTTCGAAACCGGCCAACCGCACACCGCGCACACCACCAACCCCGTGCCATTCCTTTATATTGGACGACCCGCCGCCCTTGCGCCGAACGGGGCGCTGGAAGATATCGCGCCGACCATGCTATATCTCCTGGGTCTGCCGCAGCCGACGGAAATGACCGGCCGGCCGCTGGTGACATTGCAAACCGAACAGCCGGCGATTGCCGAGAGTCGCGCCTGACGGACACACCACACCCGCCTTTCCCTCTCTCTGTTGCGGCGCCGGCACCGTTCCGTCGCCATACAGCGTGGGTACGCTGGAGGGGCGCAGCATTGCTTTGCTGCCTGTTATTCGCCGTCCTCCACCCGGTCCATGCCACCGACTCCGCACAGGAAGAAGCACGATTACAGAAACTGCGCACCCGTATTGGCGCACTGCAGGAAAAACTCAACGAAACCCGCGGTCAGCGCGACGCCGTGCGCGATGAAGTACGCGACCTGGAACGACGCATCGGCGGCCTGCTGCAAAGCACAAGACAGACTGAAGCGCGCCAGCGCCGTAACGAAAGAAAGCTGCAAGACCTCCGGGCACAGGCGGCACGGGAACGCGGCGGTCTCGAGACGCAGCGGCAGCAACTGGGGCATCAGATCCGCGCGGCCTATGTCATGGGCCGCCAGGAATATCCCAAAATGCTGCTCAATCAGGAAAACCCCGCGGGCGTGGCCCGGGTTCTGACTTATTATCAATACATCAACCGCGCGCGCGCCGAACGCATTACCGACATCCAGGCAAACCTGTCGCGGCTCGAAGTACTCGAGCGGCAGATCCGGGAACAAAGCCAGGAGCTGGAGACGCTGCGCGCCACCCAGCGGGAACAGAAAACAGCGCTGGAGATCTCCCGCGCGCGCCGCGGTGAATTGCTCGCCAGCCTCAGCCACGAGGTACGTGGCCACTCGCAGGAAATCGAACGACTGCATGCGGACGAAAAACGCCTGGAGCAGCTGATCGAGGAGCTGAAAACGGTGGTGCCGGAGACGACGCCCCTGCCGCCCGGCAACGAGAAGCATTTTGCCAGATTACGGGGGCGTCTGCCGCTGCCCGCCCATGGCCGGATAATCGCCCGTTACGGCGCGCAGAAAAACGTGGGCAATCTCAAATGGCGTGGTCTTTTTATCGCCGGGCACGAGGGGCAGAACGTGATAGCCGTGTTCCGCGGGCGCGTGGTGTTTGCCGACTGGTTGCGGGGATTTGGTCTACTCTTGATTCTGGACCACGGAGATGGCTATATGACGTTGTACGGCCACAACCAAAGCCTGCACAGGGGGGTCGGCGACTGGGTCGAGGCAGGCGAGACCATCGCCAGTCTGGGCAACACCGGCGACGTAGCGCAGCCGGGACTGTATTTTGAAATTCGTCAGAACGGAGATCCGCGCGATCCGCTGATCTGGTGTAAAGCACGATAACGACTCGATTTTATTTTCACCCGCCGACACGGCGGAGCAGTCCATCAAACGGAGCATCATTAATGAAACTTGCAACACGTTATATTCTGGTCCTGTTTCTCGGGATGTTCGTCGGCGCGGCGATCATTCTCGATATGGGTGTGCTGGCCGAACGCGACGAACCCAAGGAGGCCCTGGCGCCGCTGCCGCTCAACGAACTGCGCAGCTTCACCGAGGTGTTCAGCCGCATCAAGACCGATTACGTTGAACCGGTTGAAGACAAGAAACTCCTCGAAGACGCCGTGCAGGGCATGCTCGCCGGACTCGATCCGCATTCCGCCTATCTGGATGCGGACAGCTTCAAGGACATGCGCGTGGAAACCGAGGGCCAGTTCGGCGGCCTCGGCATCGAAGTCACGATGGAAAACGGCTTCGTCAAGGTCGTCTCGCCGATCGAGGACACGCCCGCCGCGCGCGCCGGCGTGAAGCCCGGCGATCTCATCATCCGGCTCGACGACAAGGCCGTAAAAGGCATGACACTGACCGAGGCCGTGCGCGTCATGCGCGGCAAACCCGGCAGCGACATCACGCTTACCATCGTGCGCGAAGGCGCGACCAAGCCGCTCAAGATCACGCTCACGCGCGCGGTCATCAAGATCCAGAGCGTGAAGAGCCGGATGCTGGAGATCGGGCTTTGGTTATGTGCGCATCACCCAGTTCCAGGCCGGGACCGACAAGGGTCTGGCGGAAGCAATCAAGAAACTGGAGACGGAAAACAAAGGCACGCTCCGGGGAATGATTCTCGATCTGCGTAATAATCCCGGCGGCGTACTCAATTCGGCGGTGGGTGTCAGCGACGCCTTTCTCGACAAAGGGCTCATCGTCTACACCGAAGGCCGCGTGGCGGATTCCAAGATGAAGCTCTCCGCCACACCGGGCGACCTGTTGAACGGCGCGCCGATGGTGGTGCTGATCAACGGCGGCTCGGCCTCGGCCTCGGAAATCGTCGCCGGCGCGCTCCAGGATCACAAACGCGCCGTCATCATGGGCACGAAGAGTTTCGGCAAAGGTTCGGTGCAGACCATCATCCCGGTCAGCAACGGCGCGGCGCTCAAGATCACCACGGCGCGCTACTACACGCCAAGCGGACGCTCGATCCAGGCCTCCGGCATCGTGCCTGACATCGTGACGGAAGAGGCCAGGATCACCAAGAGCGAAGCCGGCGACCGGCTGCGGGAAGCGGATCTTGCGCGCCACCTGGAAAATGGCGATGAAATCGCCAAGCCGAAAGAAGAACCGAAAAAGGAAGACAAGAAAGACGACAAGAAGAAGGACGAGACCGGCAAGCCCGCGGTCGAGGACTACCAGTTGCAGGAAGCGTTGAACCTGCTCAAGGGCATCAGCTTCTTCAAGGCTCAAGGTAAATAAAGGCAGGGGCAGAATGGCGACCGTACCGGTTCCTGGCGCAGGGCGTCGAGGAACGGGAGGCGGTCGCCATGATTGTTTTCTCGCGCCGTACGATCGATCCCGCTCAACGCGATGGCAGCGACCAGCGCCATCACGGACAGACCGGGTCAGCGGACTGAAGATAACCTCAAGGACAGAGTTAACGCTGCGGGAACGATGCTGGCGTGCTGGATTACTTAAAAACCGAAGCGCGTGCCGAAGAGAATCCGGCTGCGTTCGAGGCTGTAAGGATCCAGGCTCGTGGTGGAGCTTCCCAAACCGAAACTCGCTTCGGCTTGGAGACTGAAATCGCGCTGGACCTGCCATTTCCAGCCCGCCGACAGCAAGGAACGGTCGCCGCTGCGCGGGGAGACAAATGTTGGCTCGTCGGCCGTATCATACAGACTCTTCTGCATCTTGAACGACATGTAAGGCGTGTGCGACTGGAACAGCGTCAGGCTTCCGCCGACGGTGAAACCATAGTAGCGGCGCCCGAGATGCCGGTAGATTTCTTCGCGCGCCACTTCATCGCCGAGAAAAAAACTACCGGTGATGCTCGGTTTCACGCTGCTCGGCAGGCGGCTGGTCCATGAGAATGCCGCGCGGGTATCCAGCGTATCCAGCGGTGTCGGATTGACGGCCGTGCCCTCACCGTACTCGGCGGATATCGCAAAACTGTTCACGGTATCCATATGATGCTGCCATCTCACCCCGAAGGCATTGACACGGTTGACGGATGACTCCTCAAATGAGGAGTAGCGAGCCCGGTTGCTGGCGGTCTCGACTTCACCATAAAAATTGACCGAGCTGGCACCGAATACAGCCTCTCCGCTATCCGCCGAATTGCCATCCTCCGTTACGGCACGCTGGGACTGATAAAGGTTGAGCCCAAACGAGCTGTATTCGGATGGATTGCGCAGTTGTACTTCGGGAACTCCCAAGGCGCCTACGCCCGCGAAAGGGGCATCATCGAACCAGGAGAGCTTTCCCGATGGAGCGGACAAGGCCGAACCCGTGCTGGCCAGCAGCACCGCGCTCGCGAGAAGGGTTTTTCTGACAAGTTTCATAGCCATTCCGATCCGGTTACATCCATAAATCTACAGATGTATTCTAGCATAATGGCCCGCCGGCCCAACATGCCGTCTGTCACGGAATCTGCTCCGGCCAGCCTCGCAGCAGCATAAAACCGCCCATCGCCGCGAGCGCCCACCCCAAAACACGCCCCCATAACGCCTCGCCGTAAAGCGTCACGTCCATGCCCAGCATCACCGCGCCGGCGATCAGCAAACCGCTGCCGGCGGCAGCGAAATATAACCGTCGATGCTGGCGGCGCAGCTGGCGGCGCAGCTGCTCGATCTCGCGTGCCGTGGATTCCCGGGCCGATTCTTCCCGGCCCGCGCGCCGCAGGCCCTCGTGCACCAGCGCCGGGATTTCCGGCAGCATGGCCCACCACTTGGGAAATTCGTTGCGCAGCGTTCGTATGAAGGCGCGTGGCCCCATGTGCTCGCTCATCCAGCGTTCGAGATAGGGCTTGGCGGTGTCCCACAAGTCGAGGTCGGGGTAAAGCCGCCGGCCCAGACCCTCGATATTGAACAGCGTTTTCTGCAGCAGCACCAGTTGCGGCTGGACTTCCATGTTGAAACGCCGCGCGGTCTGAAACAGGTGCAGCAGGAACCGGCCGAAGGAAATGTCCTTGATGGGGCGCGCGAACACCGGCTCGCACACGGTGCGGATTGCCGCCTCGAACTCCTCGATGCGCGTGCCCGCCGGGACCCAGCCGGCGCGCAAGTGGGCATCGGCCACGGCATGGTAATCGCGGTTGAAAAACGCGAGGAAATTTTCCGCGAGGTAGCGTTTGTCCTTCTCGCCAAGCGTGCCCATGATTCCGAAATCCACCGCGCGGTACTGGCCCTCGGGCGAGACAAAGATATTGCCCGGATGCATGTCGGCGTGGAAAAACCCGTCACGGAACGCCTGCGTGAAAAAAATCTCCACGCCGTTGTGCGCCAGCCTCCGCATGTCGACGCCGGCGGCCTTGAGGCCCTCGACGTTACCGACAGGTATGCCGTGGATGCGCTCAAGCACCATGACCGTGCGGCGGGTGAGGTCCCAGTAGACTTTCGGAACGTAAAGCAGGTTGGAGTCTTGAAAGTTAGCGCGCAGGCGGCTCGCATTCGCCGACTCCACCCGCAGGTCGAGTTCGTCATGGATGGTCTTGTTATATTCATCCACCACTTCGACGGGTCGAAACCGGCGCGTATCCGGCACGTAGCGCACCGCCAGGCGCGCGAGCATGTACAGCAGTTCGAGGTCGCGCTCGATGACCGACTCGATGCCGGGGCGCAGCACCTTGACCGCTACTTCGGTGCCGTCGTGCAGCCGCGCGATATGCACCTGCGCCACCGAGGCCGAGGCGATGGGCTCGCGGCTGAACTCGCTGAAGAAACTGTCAAGTTTGCCGCCCAGCGCCTGCTCGATCAGACGCACCGACTCATCGCCGGAAAACGGCGGCACGCTGTCCTGAAGTCGCGCCAGTTCCTCGGCGATATCTTCCGGCAGCAGGTCGGGACGGGTGGACAGCATCTGGCCGAACTTCACGAAGACCGGTCCCAGTTCCTCCAGCGCCTCGCGCAGGCGCACGCCGCGCGGCAAACCGCGGCGCGCGAACAGCCGCCACGGCGCAAGCCGCAGCAACAGACGATAGGGACGGAAAAGATGGATCGCGGTGACGAATTCGTCCAGATCATGCCGGACGAAGACCTGCGTGATGCGCAGCAGGCGGGCGAACTGGCGCGGACGGATCATTTCATGCCCTCACGCAAGCGCTCAAGGCGCAATTCCAGGCGCTCAGCCTCCAATCGCAATGCTTCCACGGCCAGTCGAAACGCCTCGGCGCGTGAACGCGAGGGCAGCAGGCGGCTTTCTTCCTGCAGGTATTCCGCGGCATCCTCGCCCAGCACATCCAGTGAGCGCCGGGTCCAGCCGCCCAGATGGCGCAGCGCGTTGCCCAACTGATGCGCCGCGACATCGCCCAGCACGCGCGCCGCCGGTTCTTCCCAGTCGATATTGATTTTTTCCAGGAGGCGCTGGAAGCGTTGCCCGAGATCGATATCGCCGCTGATCTGGACCTCGCCGTCGGCCACGACATCGGGTGCTACGCGCCGCAGCGCCAGTTTCGCAAATACCGGAATGTCGCCCGCGAGCGTCACGTCCGGCGCGCCGTCGTGCTGCCCACGCAAACTGACGCCGGTGCCGGATGGCAGCACGAAAATCTCGACGGGATCGGCGCCGCCCAGCCGCAGCCGGATCACCTTGCCCTCAAGTTCGCCCAGTCGCGCCAGCGTATCGGGGTCGAGACGCAGGATGCGATTGACGGTCTCTTCAGTCAGCGTTGCGAGAGGTGATGTCATTTGAACATTTAAACATGAACGCCAGGACGCAAAGGCCGCGGAGAAAATCCAATTTTAATTTTTGCATCCCTGGCATTGCTGGCGCCGTGGCGGGTTTCAAAATTTATAGCCTTTATGCAAAGCGACGATGCCGCCGCTCAAGTTGAAATACTGCACCCGTCCGAATCCCGCGCGTTCCATCATCGTCTTCAGCG
This sequence comes from uncultured Gammaproteobacteria bacterium, assembly GCA_963750625.1. Classification (GTDB taxonomy): domain Bacteria; phylum Pseudomonadota; class Gammaproteobacteria; order Acidiferrobacterales; family Sulfurifustaceae; genus Sulfuricaulis. The sequence continues at coordinate 15,329 of CAVVRV010000021.1, forward strand.
TTTCCTGGTCGGGATGCTTGCGGATGGATTCCGCGAGGTAGCGGTAACTGCCTTCATCCTGCGCGATCACGCGTCCGAGCCACGGGAGGACATTGAAGGAATAGGCGTCGTAGAGGTTGTTCAGCCCCGGCACCACCGGACGGGAAAACTCGAGCACCAGCAGCATCCCGCCCGGCTTCAACACCCGAAACATGGAGGACAGCGCGCGATCGATGTGTGTCACGTTGCGCAACCCGAAGGCAATGCTGACGCGATCGAAATAATTCTCGGGAAACGGCAGGTTCTCGGCGTTGGCCTGCACGAACGCGACGTTGCCCACGATGCCGCGGTCCGCCAGGCGCGCGCGCCCGACCCCGAGCATGGATTCGTTGATGTCGGCGAGCACCACCTGCCCGCGCCGGCCGGCGCGCGCGGCGAATTTCGCCGCCAGGTCGCCGGTGCCGCCGGCCACGTCGAGCACGCGGAATCCGCCGCGCACGCCGCTCGCCTCGACCGCGAACTGCTTCCACAGTCGATGGATGCCGAGCGACATGAGGTCGTTCATCAGGTCGTATTTGTTCGCGACCGAATGAAACACCCCGGCGACGAGATGGTCCTTGGCCGACTCCGGCACTTCGCGGAAACCGAAGTGCGTGGTGCGTTCCTGCTTGCCGGGCTGATGGCCATGACGTTTATTCCACCGGTTTGGGCTTGCGGACCACGCCCGCCTTGGCCAGCCGTTCCAGATACTGTTTCCAGAGACTGTCCTGGTCGGTTCCCAGATGATGCAGCCAGTCCCAGGAATAAATCCCGGTGCTGTGACCGTCGTCGAAAAACAGGCACACCGCGTAGCTGCCGACCGGCTCGATGTGGGTGATGTTGACGTTCTCCTTGCCCACCTGCAGCACTTCCTGTCCCGGCGCGTGGCCGCGCACCTCGGCCGACGGCGAATACGCCCGCAGGTATTCGCAGGGCAAGTTGAAATGGCTGCCGTCGTCGAACGCCACCTCGAGGATGCGCGATTTCTGGTGCAGTTTGATGTCGGTCGGTCTGACTGTGTTTTTACGCATGTGGTCCTGTCTGCTGGAAAAAAGGCCGTCAGTATAATCGCCCGGCCAATACCCAGGGCTAATATCATGAACCGGTTATGGTAACCAATTGTACCCGCCCCGTCCCCGGGGCTCGCCCTCATCGCCAGCTCGGACCAGTTCTGACTCAGGGCGGTCCAATTTGCCATCCCTCGGCTCCGTAACCGGTATGATCCTCGTAGCACTCCGGATTTCTGACATAATTGTCATATTTATGACACATTTATGATATGAAATGGCGTCCCAAACCAAGGGTCATTGCGCCCGGACACTTAAATCATGCGGGCCAAAATCCTCATTGTCGAAGACGAATCCGCCATCCGGCAGATGGTATGCCTGGCCCTCTCTCAGTCGAGCTACGACTGCATCGAGGCAGCCGACACCACCGAGGCACAGGCAAAAATCCTCGCCGACATGCCTGATCTGATCCTGCTCGACTGGATGCTGCCGGGACTGAGCGGCGTCGAATACTCCCGGCGCCTGCGGCGCGAGAAACTGACGCGCGACATCCCCGTCATCATGCTCACGGCGCGCACGGAAGAACACGACAAAGTCGCCGGGCTCGACAGCGGCGCCGACGATTACATCACCAAGCCGTTTTCCACGCGCGAGCTGCTGTCACGCATCAAGGCGCTGTTGCGACGCACCGCCCCGCACGCCGCCCAATCCCAGGTGGAAATCGGCGGCCTGATGCTCGATCCCGTCACGCATCGCGTCAGCGCGCGTGGACAATCACCTGGAACTGGGACCCACGGAATTCCGCCTGCTGCAGTTCTTCATGACCCATCCCGAGCGCGTGCACTCGCGCGAGCGCCTGCTCGACAGCGTCTGGGGCAACAACGTGTACGTGGAAGAACGCACCGTGGACGTGCACATCCGCCGCCTGCGCAAGATCCTGACCGCCACCGGGCACGACCGGTTGATCCAGACGGTGCGCGGCGCCGGCTACCGTTTCTCGACGCAGGACTGAAACATGCATCCCGGTCTGTGGCGCGAAATCTGGATTCTCGTCGGCATTGCCGTGCTGAGTCTCTTCTTCGGCGCGCTCACCGGCCGGCCGTTCCTGATCGCCGCCTGCGGGTTCGGTTTTTACATCGCCTGGACCCTGCGCCACCTGCGGAACCTGCACCGCTGGCTGCTCGACCGCCGCGCCGGCGACATGCCGGACGCCGGCGGCTTATGGGGCGAGGTCTTCGACGAAATCCACAAGCTCGTCAAACAGGCCTCGCGCCGGCAGGACCAGCTGAGCGGCATGTTGGCGCGGTTCCAGAATGCTGCCTCGGCGATGCCCGATGCCGTGGTGGTTTTGTCGCAAGCGGGCGACATCGAATGGGCCAATCGTTCGGCCGCGGCCCTGCTCGGCATCCACTATCCGCACGACGCCGGCGTGCGCCTGCTCAACCTGCTGCGCGTTCCCGGTTTCGCCCAGTATCTGGAACGCGGCGAATACGCCGAACCGCTGGAGATCACCTCGCCGGACAATCGCGAAATCCACGTCTCGATCCAGATCACCCCTTTCGGCAGCAGCCAGAAACTGGTCATGGGACGCGATGTCACCCGGCTGATGCGGCTGGAACAAATGCGCCGTCATTTCGTGGCCAACGTTTCGCACGAGCTGCGCACGCCGCTCACGGTCCTCGGCGGTTACGTCGAGACGCTCCAGCAGATGGACCAGATCAGGATGGAAGACCTCAAGAAGCATCTTTCCACCATGCACGAGCAGTCCCAGCGCATGCAGCGCCTGGTGGACGATCTGCTCATGCTTTCGAAACTGGAAACCGCGCCGCCGCGCACACAGGTCGAGCCGGTGGACGTCGCCGCGCTCCTGAAGAGTCTCGTGGAACAGGCGACGCTGTTGAGCGGCGAGAACCGCCACGACATCGCGCTGGAGGCCGATCCCTCGCTCAAGCTGCTCGGCAGCCGCGAGGAACTGCACAGCGCGTTTTCCAACCTGATCAACAACGCCGTGCGCTACACCCCCGCCGGCGGCAAGATACGGCTGACGTGGCGCGCCGCGGGTGACGGCGCGGAATTCGCCGTCACCGACACCGGCGAAGGCATCGCCCCCGAACACATTCCGCACCTGACCGAACGGTTTTACCGCGTGGACACGGCGCGCTCGCGCGCCTCGGGCGGCACCGGCCTGGGTCTGTCCATCGTCAAGCACGTGCTCCTGCGCCACGAGGCCAGGCTCGAAATCGAAAGCGAGGTCGGCCAGGGGAGCACGTTCCGCTGCGTGTTTCCGGCGCAGCGCGTGGAACGCGGTTAACAAAAATTTAACCGCCCGTCACTGTGAGTCGTCGCCTATCCGTTCCACCTAAAATATATGAAAAATAGAGTCCCCGCAGGTTGCAGGGACAACAGGCACCGGCGAGCGAATCATCGGAAATCCCCGTGGGCCGGCGACCGGGACAGCCACGCTCCGCTGTCCCGGTCCTTTCCGATACTGCCATTGCCTTTGAGAAAAGCTCGTCTTCCAACCTACTGGACGCAGCATAGCGATCCTGCGTGTCGCCCAGGTGAATGATACGAGAATATTTTTTGACAGCGTGACTATCGTTATTCAGATCCTCGAACGCTTGCGTGGGCGTTGTATCCGAAGAGGATTGATGTCTCGCACCGTCATCGCCTCGTCATACACGATGCTTAGGATATTGCCCTGACTCCAGTCAACCAAATCGACACATGCGAGGCTACCTACATGACCGAAAGCAAGAAACAACTTGTCTCCATGCAGCTTTGTCAGTCCGATCTTGAAAGAATCAGGACGATCGCCAGGCGATTGCGCGTGAGGGAATCCGATGTCATTCGATTTGCATTGCGACTGGCGTTTGCCAAGCTTGCGCCGTTGCACGATCAAAATGCGTACGGACGCGATCTGATTCCCATTTTTCTGGAATGCGGTCCCGAGCTTGCGTACCACTTCGATCTGGACTCGCGGACCCTCGACGTCCATTGTCAACGGCGACCTCGACGATCCGCAAAAGAGGGTCGATCCCAAGGACATCGAGATTCTGGCCGTCTCGCACATGATGCCCGGCTATCATCTCCACACCAAGCTTAAAGGACTGCCCCAGCTGGCAGACCGGTCGCCTGGATTTGTCAGGAGCCGCTGCAGCAATACCTGTACGACAAATATATCGAGCCTGGCACAATGAACCAGAGAAGCTCATCGGACGTCCGCCGGTTCCCTGCAAGTTCCCTTGTGAGCGGGCAGACAAAGCCGGAATGCGCGCGATGCTTGCCCCGACTGGATCCATGCGGACAAGCACGCATGAGTGATTCATTTCTGGGTGGAGAATCGATAACCCGCCGCGCGCACGGTCTGAATGAGGCGTCATGCCCGCTGCCCGCCAGCGCCTTGCGCAAACGGCGGATGTGCACGTCCACCGTGCGTTCCTCGACGTAAACGCCTCCTCCCCAGACGCTGTTCAGCAGCCGCTCGCGGCTGTGCACGTTCTCGGGATGCGACATGAAAAAGTGCAGCAGGCGAAATTCCGTGGGGCCGAGCTTGATGCTTTCGCCGTGCACCAGAATCCGGTGGGTGACGGGGTCAAGCTGCAAACCGGCGATTTCGATCGTCTTGTCGTCGCTGTGCGGCGCCGCGCGCCGCAACAGCGCCTTGATCCGGGCCATCAGTTCGCGCATGGAAAACGGCTTGGTGATGTAATCGTCCACGCCGCTTTGCAATCCCCGCACCTTGTCTTCCTCCTCGGTGCGGGCGGTGAGCATGATGATCGGGATATCCTGCGTGAGTTTTTCGGCCCGCAGACGACGCGCATACTCGACGCCGCTGAGGCCCGGCAGCATCCAGTCGAGCAGGAGCAGATCGGGGATCGTCTCCAGTATTTTCGCCTGGGCCTGGGTGGTGTCGGCCGCTTCCAGGCACTCATAATTTTCCTGGGACAGCGCCATGCACACCATCTGACGGATGGCGGCTTCGTCTTCGACAATCAGGATTCTGGGTCGCATGACTGGATACACATGCCGTGGTTATTGAACGTGCGGCATTTCATACCAGCAACATGACAAATTGATTACCCCCCAAGAACTTCATGACGGACGCGGCACATCGATCATCCCACCACGGGCGGCGGCTGGATGTTGTCACCAATCCGTCGTGCTTGTATCACACGCGTGTCATCACGCGTCGCTAGGCTCCTGCCTCGAATCTCTCAACCCATCAAGGAGCTATACCCAATGAAGCGCGTACCCCTGTTAAAACCATGCGTGTTCGCCGTGGCCATGGCCACGGCATTCGCCCCGCTCGCCGCCCACGCCGATGAAGCCGATTTCGGCCTCAAGATCGAGCAACTTCTCAAGGCACAGTCCGAGAAACTGTTCGGCGTGGAAAAACCGCTCGAAAACTCTGCCGCGCCCACGGTGGGGCCGTATCGCACGTCAATCCAGACGGCCAAAGATCAGGTGCTGATCGCCCACGGCCTGAAGGTAGAGTTCCTGACGCGCGAGGCCGCCAACGCCACCGACAGATGGCGTTCTATCCGGCGCAAAATCCGACGCATCTCATTACCTGTATCGAAGGTGGACGCCAGTTCCTGATCGATCGGCGGCACGCCGAACGTGTATGACGCCGGCGACAAGCTCAACCCGTCGGTGCAGCGCATCAATCTGAATACCGGCGCGGTCGAGACCATCCTGCGCGGCATGTCGTCCTGCGACGGCATCCGCACCACCGCCTGGGGCACGGTCCTCGCCACCGAGGAACGCACCGACGGCGGGGCCTACGAGATATTCAACCCGCTCGGCGCCAGCGAACAGACCGTGATCGACCGCGCCTCCGGCACCGTGACCGACCCGGCCAACATCACCAAGCGCACGGCGCTGCCGATCATCGCCTGGGAAGGCATCGGCGGTGCTGCCGAGCGGTGTCGTGATCGCGGGCGACGAACTGCGTCCTGGCACGCCGGCGAACGCCGACGGCGGCGCGATCTTCAAGTTCGTCCCTGCCATGCCCCGGCTTGTCGCGGGGCCGATCGCCAATCTGTCCGAATCGCCGCTCGCGGCCGGGTCGGTGTACGCCATGCAGGTGTCGTGCGTGAACAACACCCAGCAATACGGCCAGGGCTGCGAGATCGGCAACGCCGCCTGGGTGCCGGTGAACGCCGCCACGGCGCGCACCAATGCCAATGCCGCCGGCGCCACCGGCTACTATCGTCCCGAGGACCTGCACCAGGATCCAATGTACCAGGACGAGACCAACCCGGAGGCGGTGCGCTTCTGCTGGACCAATACCGGTAACGAGGACGGCAAGAACTACGCCGAGGTCATGTGCGGCGTGGACAGCGCCCCGCTCACCGCAAACAACACACAGCGTTCGGTGGCGGTGAATCGCTTCGTCGAGGGTGATACCGACTTCAACTCCTTCGACAACCTCGAGTTCCAGCCGAAAACCGGGAACGTCTACGTGATCGAGGATCATGACAACGGCGACATCTTCGCCTGCCTGCCGGACGGCATGGACCGCGACATCAAGACCGACGGCTGCGTGAAGATCCTGTCGGTGAAGGACAGCTCGGCCGAACCGACCGGCTTCCTCTTCGATGCTTCCGGCACGACCGCCTATGTCTCGATCCAGCACAGCGACGACGCCAACATGCCGCTGGTCGATGGCTATCGGACCGATGACGTGCTCAAGATCACCGGCTTCAAGCTTCATGGCAAAAAGAGCGGCTGGCAGTGGTAGTTTAAGGAGTAGATAGCAACGAGCGCGCCGGGAGCGCGCGCAGAACGCATAGCCGGCTCTCTCTCCTCGCCGGAACTCCTGACGGAAAAGGCCGCGAATGCGGCCTTTTCTTTTTGGCCGGCCGTCAACGTAACTTCATTCCGCCGTCATCCGCGCTTAACGCGCGCCCGATAGATTCTCCCTGCCAATACATATAGGAAGATATCCCCATGTCACTGTCCGCTCAGCTCGTTAACCTTTTCAATACCGAACCCGCCGCGGGCGCCGAAGACCGGCATGCGGCGAATACTGGAGCCGCACCGGAGGACGCGCGCGATGCCAGGGCCGCGGCTGATATTCCGCGCCTAACCCACCCCGAGGATAAAATCCCTCAATCCAGTCCCGAGACCGGAGAAGCGACGGAAGATATCTCCGCCAAGAGCAGAGCGGCTATTGAAACGAGTCCGTCATCCACCGTTCCGGGCAACGACTTGTGGGCCCGCATTGCCGACACATTCTCGCCGGCGCTGGTGCGCGTGCTCACCAGCCTGCTGATCGTGGCGCTGTGCCTGTGGATGGGCGCCGGCATTGTCAACGTCGTGCTCGATCTGCGGCAGTCGTTGTCCAGCGGCTGGGCCGGCGTGGCGGAGCGCACCATCATCGACACCCTCATCATGCTGGCGCTTCTGGAAGTCATCCGCACGCTGCAGGCTTATCTGAAACTCGGACGCGTGCGCGTCACGTTCATTCTGGACACCGCCCTGGTGGTGCTGATCGGCGAACTGATGGGCCTGTGGTTCAAGGAGTACGCGCCGGAGAAGGTGCTGCTCGGCCTGGGAGTGATTGTCACGCTCGTGGCGCTGCGCATCGCGACGGCGCAGTTTCTCGCCGGAGCGCGGCGGCGAACCCGCCTGACGGCCACGCCGCCTCAGGCCGGGTGGCCGATCTCCTTCAGCCGCTTGCGCTGCACCGTCACCCACACGCGCAGGCGTTCGGAAATCTCGTTGCGCACGCGCCGGAACACCGCCAGCTGCTCGGCCCGGCTTCCGGTCACGGCCGCCGGATCCTCGAATCCCCAGTGGATGCGCTGGTTGTCGCCCGGGAAGGTCGGGCAACTGTCGCGCGCGCGATCGCAAACCGTGATGATGTAGTCGAAGTGCTGACCGAGGAAACGTTCGAGTGACTTGCTCTCATGGCCGGAGATGTCGATGCCAATCTCCCGCATCACTTCGATGGCCAGCGGGTTGAGTCCCTTCGGGTCGGTGCCGGCGCTGTATATCTCGAAGTCTCCGCCGCCGAAGGAACGCAAGAGTCCTTCGGCCATCTGCGAACGGGCGGAATTGCCGGTGCAGAGGAACAGGACGCGGATCGGGTAACGCATATCAACTCCTTGTCTACCAGGGTCAAAATCGAGGCCGTTAATATATTCGCTTGACAGTATATATGTCTAGACGTATATTTAATGACATGATTACCGCCGATGAATTCTTCCCCGCCCTGGCCGATCCGACACGCTTGCGCTGCCTGTTGCTGCTCGCGGCCGAGGGCGAATTGTGCGTGTGCGAACTCACCCACGCGCTGGATGAGTCGCAGCCCAAAATCTCGCGCCATCTGGCGACGCTGCGCGAGACCGGGATCGTCAGCGACCGGCGCGAGGGGCTGTGGATCCACTATCGCCTCAATCCCGAGTTACCGGCCTGGGCGCGCGAAATTCTGAATACCGCGAGTCAGGCAAACGCCACGGCCAAACCGTTCGCACAGGACCGCAAGCGCCTGCGCGGCGCGCCGACCCGGCCGCCGATTCGCTGCTGCGCCTGACGGCCGGCGCCAATCGGCGCAAAAACGATTTCATCCGGACAAATCATGTTCGAAGCCCTCGCCAACTGGATCGTCTACGACCTCGCCGGATTGGAGGGCACGCCCTCGGCGTCAGCGCTGCAATTCTTCGTCATGGACGTGACTCGAAGATTCTGGTATTGCTCACGCTGGTGATCTACGTCATGGGCCTGCTGCGCGCGCTGCTTGCGCCGGAAAAGGTGCGCGAGTTCATCCGCCGGCGCTCGAACGTCTCGGCGCGCTTCATGGCCGTGGGCCTGGGCGCGGTGACGCCGTTCTGTTCCTGCTCCTCGATTCCGCTGTTCATCGGCTTTCTCGAGGCCGGCATCCCGCTCGGCGTGACGCTGTCGTTCCTGATCGCGAGCCCCATGATCAACGAAGTCGCAGTGGTCGTGCTGGCCTCGGTGATCGGCGTGAAGATGACGGCGATCTACGTGGCCACCGGCCTCACCGTGGCCTTCGTCGGCGGCTTCGTGCTGGAGCGTTTCAAGCTCGAACGCTGGGTCGAGGAGTACGTGTGGAAGATCCACATGGGCGAGGCGCAGCGCGACGGCACCTGACATCTCGCTCAAGGGCCGGCATGCCTATGCCTCGCGCAGGTGAAGCGAGATCGTCGGACGCATCTGGAAGTTCGTGCTGATCGGCGTCGCGCGTCGGCGCGCTGATCCACGGCTACGTGCCGCAGGATTTCGTGGCGCGCATCGCCGGCGACGGCGGCATTCTGTCGGTCGTCGGCGCCGTGCTGGTCGGGGTGCCGCTCTATTCCGACGCGGTCGGCATCATCCCGATCGCCGAGGTGTTGCTCGATAAGGGTGTGCCGCTCGGCACAGTGCTGGCTTTCATGATGGCAGTCACCGCGCTGTCGCTGCCCGAGATGCTGATCCTGCGCAAGGTCGTGAAGTGGCCGTTTCTCGGGGTCTTCGCCGGCTATCTGGCCACGGCCTTCGTCGTCGTCGGCGTGCTTTTCAATTCCTTAGGAGGTGTCGTATGAAGAACGTGAAAGTGCTCGGCACGGGCTGCGCCAACTGCAAGGCCACCGTGAAGCTCATCGAGGACACCGCGCGCGCCAGGGACGTCGCGATCGATCTCGAGAAGGTCGAGAACATCGCCGACATCATGGCCTATGGGGTGATGTCCACGCCCGGCGTGGTGATCGACGGCAAGGTGGTGCACGCCGGCGGCGTGCCGGACAAGAAAAAGGTGGAAAGCTGGCTGTAAACCCAGGCCAGCACACCCGGCATCGTCCCGGGTTCGCGTCGAAGACGACACGGTTTGCAATGGTAAGTTGAGGAAGCAGTCATGATAAAGAATACGATCGGTATCCTGTGTCTCGGCCTGCTGTTCGCCGTGCCGGGGTATGCCCGCGATGTCGAGACCGTGCTCATCGTATCGATCGATGCCCTGCATCCCGACGCGCTGAGCGAAAAGACCTCGCCGACGCTTTACGCCCTGATGCGGTCGGGGCATTACACCCTGGAGGGGAAGAGCGTCGACCCGCCGAAGACCCTGATCGCGCACACGGCGATGATGACGGGACTCGCGCCGGAGGAAAACGGCAAAACGGACAATGACTGGAAGCCGGGAATGCCGCCGGTGGCGAGGACGACGTTGTTTGATGACGCCAAGCGGTACGGATTCCACACGGCCTTCTATTACGCCAAGCCGAAACTCGGCTATCTGGTCAGCAAGGCGGTCGACGAGCATGCGCTGGCCAGGGACGACGGCATCGACCAGGCCAGCGCCTTCTTCGGGAAGGATGGCAGACGCTTTGCGTTCCTGCACGTGAGCGGGCTCGAAGACGCCGGCACGGAATACGGCTGGCTCTCGCCGGAATATCTCGACGAGCTTTCTTATATCGACATGGCGCTGGCTCCGCTGTTCGAGGCCGTCAGCAAACGCGGCGCGTATTTCATCATCGTGACGAGTGACCACGCCGGGCATGACCGGCAGCACGGCACCAGCCATCCCGATGACTACAAGCTTCCGCTGATCATGGCCGGCGAGCGCGATCTTCCCTCGCTGCCGTCCGGCGCCTATCTCATCACCAGGCTGAGAGGCGTCGTGCAGCAGATTCTTGCGGCCGACGAGCCGCCGGCCGTGGCGGCGAAGATACGCGATGGGGTCCATGCCCGCTAGGGCACGGGGAAAACCTGAGCGAAACACGAGGTACACTATGCTCGAATACGGTGTCAGCGCGGAACGATTGGACGCACACGGGAGCCTCGCCTCCTGCAAGGAGGCGGAGCTGTTGCTCGATACCGACGTCGACGGGCGCATGGATGCCTTCAACCCGGCCGAGCTGCTGCTGGCGGCGCTCGCCGGATGCATGATCAAGGGCATCGAGCGGGTGGCGCCGATGCTGCACTTCCAGCTGCGCGGCGTCGAGGTCGCGTTGCGCGGCGTGCGCCAGGACTCGCCGCCCAAAATGGCCAGCATCGAGTACACGCTCACGGTGGATACCGATGAAAGCGACAGGCGCCTGGAGCTGCTGCACCAGAACGTAATGAAGTACGGCACCGTGTACAACACGCTCGCCGCCGGCACGGCGATCAGCGGCAGCATCCGGCGCGCCACCGGGAGAGACTCATGAACAATTCGCCGGAAACAACTTCGGCACCGGTGATGAACGTCAGCGCCACACCCGATCTGGCCGCGCAACTCAATCGTGACTGCCTGTGCCGCACGCTCGATACCCCGCGCCTGGCGCAGGCGCTGGGGCTCGCGCCGGACGCAGCGGCGCTCGCGCAACCGCCCTGGACCGAACGCCCGCACGCGTTCTCGGCCACGCCGGTGTTCGTGTCGGCCGCCGCAGGCGCGCGCCATGACTGCAATCATCCACGCCATCGAATCCGTCGTGCGCCTGCCGGGTACCAGCGAGCACGCGCTGGCACGCGCTCCGGAAATCGCGCGCCTCGATCCCGGCCCGCGCGGCGTGTTCCTGGGTTACGACTTCCATCTCGACCCCGACGGACCGCGGCTGATCGAGATCAACACCAACGCCGGCGGGGCACTGCTCAACGCCGCGCTGGCGCGGGCCCAGCGCGCCTGCTGCACCGAGGCCGAACCGTTCCTGACATCATCCGGGGCACACCGGGCAGATCGAGAACGGCATTGTCGAAATGTTCCGCACCGAGTGGCGCCGCGGCCGCGGCGCGCAAACGCTCACGCGCATCGCCATCGTGGATGACGCGCCGACGGAGCAATATCTGTATCCGGAGTTCCTGTTGTTCCGCGCGCTGTTCGAGCGTCACCATCTCGAAGCCGTGATCGCGGATGCGCGCGAACTCGTCTGGCGCGACGGTGCGCTGTGGCACGATGGACAACGCATCGACCTCGTCTACAACCGCCTGACCGATTTCTACCTCACGGCGCCGCGAGCACGCCGCCTTGCGCGCGGCCCACGAAGCCGGCGCGGTCGTGCTGACGCCGCACCCGCGCGCGCATGCGCTGTACGCCGACAAGCGCAATCTGATTGCGTCTTTCCGACCCGGACTTCCTGCGCGCGCTCGATCTACCCGCGACGACGATCGAAACGCTGCATGCGCGGCGTGCCCCGGACCGTGGCCGTGGATGCCGCGCACGCCGAGGCGCTGTGGTCCGAGCGCCGTCGCTATTTCTTCAAACCGACGGCGGGCTACGGCAGCAAGGCCGCCTACCGCGGCGACAAGCTCACCCGGCGCGTGTGGTCGGAGATTCTCGGCGCCGACTACGTGGCCCAGGAAATCGTGCCGCCGAGCGAGCGCGCGCTGCACGTCAACGGCGACACGCAGGACCTCAAGCTCGACATACGCGCCTATGTCTACGACGGCGCGATCCAGGCGCTCGCCGCGCGTCTGTACCAGGGCCAGACCACGAACTTCCGCACCCCGGGCGGCGGCTTCGCGCCGGTCGTGGTGGTGCCGGAGAACCTGCCCAGCCTCGCGGACTGGAAGCGGGCCGCGACAAACTGCCCGGAGGGCGCATGAAAGCCGCGTACGGCACAAGAGTATTAATGTTCGTCGCGCTGCTGGTTCTGCTGGCGTCGACCGCCGCTCGAGCGTCTGCGGATTTTCTGGTGAACGCCGAGTGGCTGGAGCAGCATATCCACGATCCGAAGCTCGTGGTGCTGGAGGTGCGTTACCACCCGCACCGTTACTTCACGATCGGCCACATTCCGGGCGCGGTGCAGGTGCAGCGCTTCAAGGATCTGGGCGACAACTTCGGCCATCCGACCATGCGCTTTCCCGCACGCGATGCATTCCAGGCGACGCTGCGCGCCTGGGGCGTCAACAATGACTCGACTCCTCGTAATCTACGACGACTCGATGACGGCCCTCGCTTCGCGCCTGTATTTTCTGCTCGATCTCTACGGCTTCGACATGCGGCGGGTGAAGATTCTGAACGGCGGAACCATCGGCTGGACGGCGTTCAATGAGTTGTCGAAGGAACCGGTGCAAGACGCCCGCGCGGCAATGTGACCCTGAAGCCGGCCAACCGAAAGATCCTGGTCGAGTGGACCGACGTCTACAGCGACGTGGTCGCACGCCGCGACCCCGGCATCGTGCTGCTCGACGCGCGCCCGCACGACATGTACACCGGCAAGGTGGTGCAGCACTCCGTCCAGGGTGGGCACATCCCCGGGGCGATCAATATCGTGAGCCTCGACGGCGTGGACGGCCAGAGCCAGATCTGGAAGTCGCGCGACGAACTGGCCGCGACTGTACCGCGACATCCCCAAGGATAAGACGGTGTATGCCTACTGCCACGACGGCTTCCGTTCCACGCTCGCCTGGCTGCAACTGAAAGCCTCGGCTACAGCGACGTGCGCGTCTACAACGGCGGCTGGGACGACTGGGGCAACAATCTGACGCTGCCGGTGGTCGAAGGCGACAAACCCTACGACAAAGACTTCGACCTGTAAAGCAAAGCAACGACACCCCGTGAGGACAACATGTACCAACGCAAAGTAAAAGTTCTGTTTCTCTGCACCGGCAACTCCTGCCGTTCGCAAATGGCCGAAGGCTGGGCCAATCATCTGGGCGGCGAATGGCTGGAGGCGACATCCGCCGGCATCGAGGCGCACGGCAAGAATCCGCGCGCGATCGCCGTCATGCGCGAAGCCGGCGTGGATATCTCGCGCCAGGAATCCACGCGCGTGACGCCGGAGATGCTGGCGCAGGCCGATCTCGTGGTGACCGTCTGCGGTCATGCCGACGAGCACTGCCCGGTGTTGCCGCCCGGGGTTCAGAAAAAACACTGGCCGCTGGAAGATCCGGCCAAGGCCACCGGCACGGAAGAAGAGATCATGGCCAAGTTCCGCGCCACGCGCGATGAGGTCAAAAGCCGCGTCGAGGGTTTGATCGGCGGATTGAAAACGATGGCGCGCCGTGGCGAAAAAATCTCGCTCGGCCAGGGAGAAGGATCATGAGCGCACAATGCGAAACCACCGCAAAGCGATCCGCGGGCGCCGGGATGGGATTCTTCGAGCGCTACCTCACGCTGTGGGTGTTCCTGTGCATCGTCGCCGGCATCGGTCTCGGGCGTCTGTTCCCGCCGGCGTTTCAGGCCATCGGTGGCCTCGAGATCGCCCGCATCAACCTGCCGGTCGCGGCGCTGATCTGGCTCATGATCTTCCCGATGCTGCTCAAGGTGGACTTCGCGGTGCTGCATCGCGTGACGGCGCACTGGAAGGGCATCGGGGTGACGCTGTTCGTGAACTGGGGCGTAAAACCGTTCTCCATGGCGCTGCTCGGCTGGCTGTTCATCGGCTGGCTGTTCCGCCCGTGGCTGCCGGCGGAGCAAATCAATTCCTACATCGCCGGGCTGATTCTGCTGGCCGCCGCGCCCTGCACCGCCATGGTGTTCGTGTGGAGCCATCTGACGCGCGGCGAGCCGAACTTCACGCTGACCCAGGTGGCGCTCAACGACATCGATCATGGTGTTCGCCTTCGCGCCGATCGTCGGGCCTGCTGCTGGGCCTGTCCTCCATCACCGTGCCGTGGGACACGCTGCTGCTGTCGGTCGCGCTCTACATCGTCGCGCCGCTGGCAGCCGCGTAGCTCTGTGCGCCGCGCGATCCTGCGCCACGAAACTGGTTTGGCGCGGCTCGCGCAGACCATCAAGGTGCTGCACCCGGTTTCGCTCACCGCCCTGCTCGCCACACTCGTATTGCTGTTCGGCTTCCAGGGCGAGCAGATCGTGCGCCAGCCGCTCGTGATCGCTGCTGCTGGCGGTGCCGATCCTGATTCAGGTGTTCTTCAACTCCGGGCTGGCGTATTTCCTCAACCGCGCGCTGGCGCTCGCCGCACTGCGTCGCCGGTCCGTCGGCGCTGATCGGCGCCAGCAACTTCTTCGAGCTCGCGGTGGCCACGGCGATCGCGCTGTTCGGCTTCGAGTCGGGCGCGGCGCTCGCCACCGTCGTGGGCGTGCTGATCGAGGTGCCGGTGATGCTGCCGGTGGCCAATATCGTCAACCGCTCGCGCGGCTGGTACGAAGCCAAGCCGGGCATTCTGAGTTACGATGAGTGCTGCCCGACCACGGGCATTCATCCGCCGGGGGTGTGACCTTGCGCAGGACAGATCTGGCTGTCAACCTCATGGTCGTCGCCTTCGCGCCGATCGTCGGGCTGCTGCTGGGCCTGTCTTCCATCACCGTACCGTGGGACACCTTGCTGCTGTCGGTCGCGCTCTATATCGTCGCGCCGCTGGCAGCGGCATACCTCGTGCGCCGCGCGATCCTGCGCCGCGAAACATGGTTTGGCGCGGCTCGCGCAGACCATCAAGGTGCTGCACCCGGTTTCGCTCACTCGCCCTGCTCGCCACGCTCGTATTGCTGTTCGGCTTCCAGGGCGGGCAGATTCGTGCGCCAGCCGCTCGTGATCCTGCTGCTGGCGGTGCCGATCCTGATCCAGGTGTTCTTCAACTCGGGGCTGGCGTACTTCCTCAACCGCGCGCTGCGCTCGCCACACTGCGTCGCCGGTCCGTCGGCGCTGATCGGCGCGAGCAACTTCTTCGAACTGGCGGTGGCCACGGCGATCGCGTCTGTTCGGCTTCGAATCGGGCGCAGCGCTAGCCACCGTCGTGGGCGTGCTGATCGAGGTGCCGGTGATGCTCGCGGTCGCGAATTTCGTCAACCGCTCGCGCGGCTGGTACGAAACCAAGCCGGCATCCTGAGTTACGATGAGTGCTGCCCGAGCCACGGGCATTCATCCGCCGGGGGTCGTGACTTGCGCAGCACAGATATGGCTGATCAGCCTCCGCTACGACTCTGAAGCTCAAGGTCGCCATGTCAGTATTGATAAAAATAAAGAATTATCCGGAGGAGAAACCTGAAAATTTAGCGATAATCTGCTTGTTTTTGACTGCGAGAGCATGGCAATAATCGCTTTGGCATGGCTCTTAAGCAGTATTTTTCGCGTATTGACGCACGTCAAAATAAAGAAATATTAGTATTTAATATAATGCTTACATAGCGAAACCACGGCCAGGAAATTTGCCGGCGCCGAAATGGGTTTCTTCGAACGCTATCTCACGGTCTGGGAATTTCTGTGCATCGTTGTCGGCGTGCTGATCGAGGTGCCGGTGATGCTCATGGTGGCAAACTCGTCAACCACTCGCGCGCCTGGTACGAAACCAGGCCCGGCATCCTGAGTTACGACGAATGCTGCCCGGCCACGGGCATTCATCCGCCGGCGGTCTGACCGGCGTACAAATCAGACTTACATGTGAACTGCAATCAAAAGGAGTTTCGCAATGACTGAACGTAAACCGCAGGACTTTTGGCCGCCATTGGCCGCCGGGGTGGGGCTGGGTCTGACATTGATGGGAATGTTTCTATTCACCGGGCACGGCCTCGGCGCGAGCGATTTCTTCAACCGTCTGCTGACATCGCTGAGTGCCTCGGCGGCGCCCGATTGGACCGAGATGAATTCCTTTCTCGGCGACTATCGTGGGCGCGGCTCATCCGCTGAACTCATGGATCAGCTGGGAAATCGCCGGCGTGGCCATTGGCGCCTTGCTGGGCAGTCTCATCGCGCGGCGCTTTCGCTTCAAGATCGAACGCGGACCGCGCACGGGCGTGGGCCTGCGACTGGGAATCGCCGTGGCCGGCGGCATGCTCAGCGGCTTCGGCGCGTCGCTCGCGGGTGGCTGCACCAGCGGCCTGGGCCTGTCCGGCGGCGCGGTGCTGGCGGTAGCGGCCTTCGTCTTTCTGATGGCTTTTTTCGCCGCCGGCTTGCTGGTGGCGACCCTGACACGGAGGATTTGGCAATGAACTTTCCGCTCGAAAATTCAGGCAACTTGATTGTTCTGGTGGCCGGCGTCCTGTTCGGCTTTTTCATCGAGTCCGCGGGACTCAACAGCCCGCGCAAGCTGACCGCCCAGTTCGCGCTGCGCGACTGGACCGTGTTCAGGGTCATGTTCGCCGCCATCGTCGTGGCGGCGGTCGGGTTGTGGCTGTTCGACGTGGCCGGCTGGCTGCGCTTCGACGCCCTGAAAGTCCCCACCATGTTCTTCTGGGCCATGGCGCTGGGCGGCGCGCTGCTGGGTGCGGGGATGGCCATCGGCGGATACTGCCCCGGCACTTCCGTGGTCGGCCTGTTCTCCGGCCGCTTCGACGCGCTGTTCTTCATGCTCGGCATGCTGATAGGCTGCTCGGTGTTCGCCGTGTCCTACGACTCGCTGCAGCCGTTATATCAGACGGGCAAGGGGCCGGCGAGCCAGACCCTCGCCGGGCTGACCGGTTGGCCGACCTGGCTGTTCCTGCTGATACTGGCCGGTCTCGCGTGGGGCGGTTTCCGTCTCGGCGCCTGGTTTGAATCCCGGCGCGGCGGGACGATCAGCGCCAAAGATCTGGCGGGTTCCGGCAATTAGAACTTGATCGGCAATTTTCATGTCGTCATTTTCTTGCGCATGGCCGCGTCCGTCGGGGTCGCGTCTTCCGCGTGCGGCAGGGGCATGACCTGAATATCTGGGGGTGAGCGCGACCGAAACCGCGCTGACCGCGCATCTCATCGTGGCGGGTGGACACCCGGGCGACGATTTCCTGTGCCTTGTCGTCAAGGAACTCGACAGAGATAACTCGTCGCCAACACTTCGATCGGCACCACGTTGCCGGCAACGTGGTGCTCGCCACCGTCGTGGGCATGCTCATCGAGGTGCCGGTCATGCTGTCGGTGGTGAAAATCGTCAACCGCACCCGCGTCTGGTACGAGCGCAAATCGGGGGTCCCGACCTACGCCGAGTGCTGCCCTGTCCCCGCTGTGTCATCCAGCGGCTGACACATTCAGGGGTACGTCGGCTCTCGGAACGAGCGAACCCCTCGATTTTGCGTGGTTCGCGACAAGCGAGCTGTCATACAACTGTCACAATG
This sequence comes from uncultured Gammaproteobacteria bacterium, assembly GCA_963750625.1. Classification (GTDB taxonomy): domain Bacteria; phylum Pseudomonadota; class Gammaproteobacteria; order Acidiferrobacterales; family Sulfurifustaceae; genus Sulfuricaulis. The sequence continues at coordinate 33,263 of CAVVRV010000021.1, forward strand.
CCTTGGCATGATGCGTTCCGCATTCAGCACTTCACGATTATTTCAATATTCGGAGACATATACATCATGCATATCTTATCCAGACGACTGAAAAACACGGCGGTAGCCGGCGCGGTGGCGCTCGGCATGATCGCCGGTCTTGCTCAGGCCGCCGAAACCATCAACGGCGCGGGCGCGACCTTCCCCTATCCGATTTACGCCAAATGGGCCGAGGCCTACAAGGCCAAGACCGGCATCGAGCATGAACTACCAGTCCATCGGCTCGGGCGGCGGCATCAAGCAGATCACGGCCAAGACCGTGGACTTCGGCGCCTCCGACGCGCCGCTCACGGTGGAAAAACTCGGCGAGATCGGCCTGATGCAGTTCCCCATGGTCATGGGCGGCGTGGTGCCGGTCGTGAACCTGGACGGCGTGAAGGCGGGCGAACTGAAGCTCACCGGCGCCGTGCTCGGCCGACATCTATCTCGGCAAGATCACGAACTGGGATGACGCGGCGACTCAAGAAGCTCAACCCGGGCGTGAAGCTGCCGAACGACAAAATCACCGTGGTGTCGCGCGCCGACGGTTCGGGCACGACCTTCATCTTCACCCACTATCTGTCCAAGGTCAGCCCCGAGTTCAAGGAAAAGATCGGCAACAACACCTCGGTGTCCTGGCCGACCGGCGTGAGCGGCAAGGGCAATGAGGGCGTGGCCTCGTACGTGCAGCGTCTCAAGAACTCCATCGGTTACGTCGAGTACGCCTACGCGCTGCAGAACAAGATGACCTATACCCAGATGCAGAACAAGGCCGGCAAGTTCGTCAAGCCCGACAGCGAGACGTTCCAGGCCGCGGCCGCGGGCGCCGACTGGAAAGGCACGCCGGGCTTCAACCTGATGCTCACGGACCAGTCCGGCGAAAAGAGCTGGCCGATCACCGGCGCCACCTTCATCCTGGTTTACCAGAAACAGGAAAAACCCGAGACCGGCAAGGAAGTCCTCAAGTTCTTCGACTGGGCCTATCACCACGGCGACAAGATGGCCGAGGAACTCGACTACGTCCCGATGCCGGACAGCGTCGTGAAACTGGTCGAAGAAACGTGGAAAAAGGAGATCAAGGACGCGAGCGGCAAGGCTGTCTGGACCGACAGCATGATCCAGAAGTAGAATTTGCCTCACTTAATATAGGCTGTATGTGACGGGGTCCTTCGGGACCCCGCTTTCTCTTCATTAATCCCGACATGCCATGAACAGCGGCCGATCACACATCACCGACACCGCCAGCGGGCGGCAGCGCATGATGGATCGGATTTTCCAGGTCATGACCACGGGCTCGGCCTGGTTGGTGCTGGTGGTTCTGGTCGGCATCATTGTTTCGCTGTTTATCGGTGGCTGGCAGGCGCTGGCGGCTTTCGGCCCGAAATTTCTCGTCACCGACGAATGGAATCCGGTCACCGAGCGTTTCGGTGCGCTGGTGCCGATTTACGGCACGCTGGTGAGTTCCTTGATTGCCTTGTTGATCGCCGTGCCGATCAGCTTCGGCATCGCGCTGTTTCTCACGGAAGTCGCGCCCTACTGGCTGCGACGCCCCATCGGCACGGCGATCGAACTGCTGGCCGCCATTCCGAGCATTATCTACGGCATGTGGGGCCTGTTCGTGTTCGCCCCGGTCATGTCGCAGCATGTGCAACCCTGGCTGCAGGAGCACTTCGGCGGCATGGCCTATTATCGGCGCCCTGTTCCAGGGCGCACCGCTCGGCATCGGCATGCTGCCGGCCGGCATCATCCTCGGCATCATGATCATCCCCTTCATCACCGCCATCATGCGCGATGTGTTCGCGACCACGCCCAAGTTCCTCAAGGAATCGGCCTATGCCGTGGGCGGCACGCACTGGGAAGTGGTGTGGAACGTGGTGCTGCCCTACACCCGCGTGGGCGCGGTGGGCGGCATCTTCCTGGGTCTCGGTCGCGCGCTCGGCGAAACCATGGCCGTGACCTTCGTCATCGGCAATACCCACCGGCTGAGCGCTTCGCTGTTCGAACCGGGCAATTCCATCGCCTCGACGCTGGCAAACGAATTCACCGAGGCCGTGGGCGACATGCACACTTCATCTCTGATCGCGCTGGGACTGGTGCTGTTTCTGATCACGTTCATTGTGCTTTCCTTGGCCAAGTTCATGCTTCTGAGCCTGGAATCGCGCGAGGGCGTCAAGACATGAGAAACTCGACCGCTATGGACTGGCGTTATTTCCGGCGACGTACCGTCAATATCTTGAGCCTTTCAGGTTCGGTGCTGGCTACCGCGTTTGGACTGATCTGGCTGTTCTGGATCCTGTGGACCACGTTCAGCTACGGATTTTCGGCATTCGACTTGAACATGTTCCAGCAAAATACGCCGGCGCCAGGGAGCGCCGGCGGACTCGCCAACGCGATCGTCGGCAGTCTCATCATGGTCGGCCTGGCCACCGCGATCGGCACACCGATCGGCATACTCGCGGGCACCTATCTGGCGGAATACGGCGGCCGCACGTTCGTCGCCAGCGTCATCCGCTTCATCAACGACATCCTGCTGTCCGCGCCCTCGATCATCATCGGGCTGTTCGTCTATGAAATGGTGGTGGTCAGTCTCGGTCACTTCTCGGCGCTGGCCGGCGCGCTGGCGCTCGCCATCATCATGCTGCCGGTGGTGATCCGCACCACCGAAGAAATGCTGCGCCTGGTGCCGAACACCCTGCGCGAGGCGGCGCTGGCGCTCGGGCGCGCCGCGCTGGAAAATGATCTCGCTCGTGGCCTATCGCGCCGCCCTGTCCGGCATTCTCACGGGCGTGCTGCTGGCCATCGCGCGGATTGCCGGCGAAACCGCGCCGCTGCTGTTCACCGCCCTCAATAACCAGTTCTGGAGCACCGATCTGATGCAGCCCATGGCCAACCTGCCGGTCGTGATTTTCCAGTTCGCCATGAGCCCGTATAAGGAATGGCACGCGCTGGCCTGGGCCGGCGCGTTGCTCATCACCTTGAGCGTGCTGGCCTTGAGCATCGTCGCGCGCACTCTCTCGCGCAAGGCCAGGATGGAGCACTGAATGATGGACGATACGTCTTCCGTTCTGAACGCCGAAAGCAAGATTCAGGTGCGCAACCTGAGCTTCTTTTACGGCAAGTTCACGGCGCTGAAGGACGTCAGCCTGGACGTCGCCACGAACATGGTCACGGCCTTCATCGGCCCCTCCGGCTGCGGCAAGTCCACGCTGCTGCGCTCCTTCAACCGCATGTACGAACTCTATCCCGGTCAGCGCGCCACCGGCGAGATCCTGCTCGACGGCGAGAACGTGCTGTCGCCGCGCACGGACCTCTTCCGCCTGCGCGCGCGGGTCGGCATGGTGTTCCAGAAACCGACGCCGTTCCCCATGTCGATTTACGAGAACATCGCCTTCGGCGTGCGCCTGTACGAAAAGCTCGTCGCGCTCGGAAATGGACGACCGGGTGGAATGGGCGCTGCAGCAGGCGGCCCTGTGGGACGAGGTCAAGGACAAGCTGCGCCAAAGCGGCATGAGCCTGTCCGGCGGCCAGCAGCAGCGCCTGTGCATCGCCCGCGCCGTCGCCGTGAAACCGGAGGTAATGCTGCTCGATGAGCCGGCCTCGGCGCTCGACCCGATCTCGACCCTGAAGATCGAGGAACTGATCTACGAACTCAAAAAGAACTATACTATCGTCATCGTCACGCACAACATGCAGCAGGCCGCGCGCGTTTCCGATTTCACGGCCTTCATGTACCTGGGTGAGCTGGTGGAGTTCGGCGACACCAACACCATCTTCACCAATCCGTCCAAGAAACAGACGGAAGACTACATCACCGGGCGCTACGGCTAAGCCGCGCCGCTCGCGAGGAATCACGCCATGGAACAGATGCACACGCACATTTCCCGCCAGTTCAATACCGAGCTTGAGGACATCCGTTCGCGCGTCCTGCAGATGGGCGGCCTCGTCGAGCAACAGATCGAGCATGCCATGGATGCTCTCATCAAGGGCGACACCGCGCAAGGCGAAGCCGTGATCATGAACGACACCCAGGTCAACAAGTTGGAAGTGACCATTGACGAGGAATGCAGCCAGATTATCGCCCGCCGGCAGCCGACCGCGAGCGACCTGCGGCTGGTGGTGGCTGTCATCAAGACCATCACCGATCTCGAGCGCATCGGCGACGAAGCCGAGAAGATCGCGCGCATGGCCGTGCGGCTGGCGGGCGAGGAACGCCCCAAGAACAATTACGCCGAGATCCAGGCGCTGGGCGGTTACGTGCGCCACATGCTGCACGACGCGCTCGACGCCTTTGCCCGCCTCGATATCGAAGCAGCGTTGCGCGTGGCACGCGAGGACCAGAAGGTTGACCAGAAATACGACGGCACCATGCGCCAGCTCATCACCTACATGATGGAAGACCCGCGCACGATCTCGCGCATGCTCAACGTCATCTGGGCGGCGCGGGCGCTCGAGCGCATCGGCGATCATTCAAGCAACATCTGCGAATACATCATTTATCTGGTCAAGGGCAAGGACGTGCGTCACACCAGCCTGGATCAGGTGGAACGGGAAATTCTGGGGAAGGTAATCTACGCGGTACACCGGTTGCCGTCAGTCGCGCCTTATGAATTTCCCGTAGATATCGTCACGCGCACATGCTCCGTGCGTCCAAGGTCCGCTCACCGATCTGCGCTGTAAACGCTCAGTCTTCGCGGAACTTTTATTGATCCATCGCCTATTTAATCCCACATCAACATCGAATACGTTTTGTGGCGGTATAATAGTTATTCAACCTTAATTTTCAATGGGCATCCCCCGATGCCCGCGGGAGGTAAAGTGGCAACCGTTGATGTAACACAGGAAAATCTGCATCAGATCGTCAGTGAAAATAACCTGGTCATCGTGGACTTCTGGGCGCCGTGGTGCGGTCCGTGTCGCTCATTTCGCGCCGGCCTATGAAGCCGCATCGGAAAAATACCCGGATGTCGTGTTCGCCAAGGTCAATACCGAGGAACAACAGGCGCTGGCCGGTTACTTCCAGATTCGCTCGATTCCCACCCTGATGATCTTCCGCGAGAAGATCATCATCTTCGCGCAGCCCGGCGCACTGCCTGCCTCCGCCCTCGATCAGGTTATCGAGAAGGCCAAAGCGCTCGACATGGATGAGGTGCGGCGCGACATCGAAGCGCAGGGTAAGGCCGATAAATCCGCCTGAAACGGCGCCAAACCGGTTGCGGTCCGCGCGATCCGGGGGTATCCCTGCAACGCCGTCACATAAGTGTCATAATACTGACGTAATTTGTCTGTAATACTTCGTGTTGCCTTTTGGCCAACCCATGAATATTGCCGAACTCAAACCGTCGGAAGATCTGCGGTCGCCGGAACTATATCTCAACCGGGAGCTCAGTCTGCTCGAGTTCAACCGGCGGGTATTGGAGCAGGCCAAGGATGCGACCACACCGCTGCTGGAGCGGCTCAAGTTCCTGTGCATTTCCAGCACCAACCTCGATGAGTTTTTCGAAATCCGGGTGGCGCGTCTGCACGAACAAGTCGTTTCGGGATCGGTGCAGGCCGGCCCAGACAACCTGCTGCCGCAGGAGGTGTTGAAGCAAATCAATGCCGCCACCCACCGGCTGGTGGAAGATCAGTACCATACGCTCAATGAGCTGCTCATTCCCGAGCTGGCGCGGCAAAACATCCGCTTCGTGCGGCGCACCGAGTGGAACGCGGAACAGGAAGCCTGGGTCAGACACTACTTCGAACACGAGCTACTGCCGGTATTGAGCCCGCTCGGTCTCGATCCGTCGCATCCCTTCCCGCGGATTCTGAACAAAAGCCTCAACTTCATCGTTTCGCTCCGCGGGGTCGATGCATTCGGCCGCCGCGGCGGTGTCGCCGTGGTGCAGGCGCCACGCGCGCTTCCGCGCCTGATTCCACTGCCCAAGGAATGTTCCACCGGGCCCCATGACTTCGTGTTCCTGTCTTCGATCATCCACACCCATGTCAACGATCTGTTTCCGGGCATGGAAGTCACCGGTTGTTATCAGTTCCGTGTCACCCGCAACAGCGAACTGTTCGTGGACGACGAAGAAGTGGATGACCTGCTGCGCGCGGTCGAAGGCGAATTGCCGTCGCGCCGCTACGGCGACACCGTGCGTCTGGAGGTCGCCGACAATTGTCCGCCGGACATGGCCGGCTACCTGATGAACAAGTTCGAGCTGACCGAAGAAACCCTCTACCAAGTCAACGGTCCGGTGAATTTCAGCCGCCTGCTCGCCATCTACGATCTGGTGGACCGGCCGGACCTGAAGTACCCCGCCTTCACTCCCGGGTTCCCGAAAAAACTCGTGCGCAACAAAAACCTGTTCGAGGTCATCCGCCAGGGAGACGTCCTGCTGCATCATCCTTTCGAGTCGTTCGTTCCGGTGATTGATTTCGTGCGCCAGGCCGCCGCCGATCCCGGTGTCCTGGCCATCAAGCAAACGCTGTACCGCACCGGACCGAACTCGGCCATGGTGGACGCCCTGATCGAGGCGGCGCGCGCCGGCAAGGAAGTGACGGTCGTGATCGAGCTGCGCGCCCGTTTCGATGAAGAAGCCAACATCAGCCTGGCGACGCTGCTGCAGGAAGCCGGCGCCCATGTGGTATACGGCGTGGTCGGCTTCAAAACGCACGCCAAGATGACCCTGGTGGTGCGGCGCGAGCGCACGCGCCTGCGCCACTACGTGCACCTCGGCACGGGCAACTACCATGACCGCACCGCCCGCCTTTACACCGATTTCGGCCTGCTCACCTGCGACGAGGCGATTGGCGACGACGTGCACAAACTGTTCTTGCAGCTCACCAGCATCGGCCGCGCCAGCAAGCTGCAGAAACTGGTGCAGTCGCCTTTCACCCTGCATAAATCGCTGCTGGAAAAAATCGAACGGGAGGCCGGGCACGCGCGTGCCGGCAAACCGGCGCGCATCATCGCCAAAATGAACGCCCTGGTGGGGTCACAGATCATACAGGCTCTCTACGCGGCCTCGCAGGCGGGAGTCAGTATCGACCTCATTGTGCGCGGCATCTGTTGCTTGCGACCGGGCGTACCGGGCGTCTCGGAGAACATCCGCGTGCGCTCCGTTATCGGCCGATTTCTCGAGCACACCCGTGTCTATTGGTTCCAGAACGACGGGAATCAGGAGATGTGGATGGCAAGTGCCGACTGGATGGACCGCAACTTTTTCCGCCGCGTCGAAACCGCTTTCCCGATCGAGAACAAATCGCTGCGTGAGCGGGTATATAAGGAAGCGCTGGCGGTCTATCTGGCGGACAATACCCAGGCGTGGGAGTTGCTAAGCGACGGCAGTTACCGGCGCCTCGCGCCGCAGGATCAGGAACCGGTATCGGCTCAGGACACCCTGCTCGAGGAGTTGGCGGAAATTTCTTGAGAATTAAAATTCACGGGATGGGTGTCCGGATTATTAGTGTGATTGAAGGCTTAGAGTTTTCCCTGTTTGATCAATTGGACAAGTGATGGATTCAGCCGCGCGCTGGCGAACCTGTCGCTCGATGCGTTTACCGAAAGCCCGGCGTGTTCGGCGCAGGTCATACGACTGCTGCATGTTAAGCCAAAACTCAGGTGTGGGAGTTGCTAAGCGACGGCAGTTACCGGCGCCTCTTGCCCGGCGGCCAGGAATCGGCTTCCGCCCAGGTCAACCTGCTGCGCGAGCTGGCCGAAAACCCCTGAAACCGGGTCACTCGAAACGCAGCCGCGTCCGCGCCGTCTTGAGATAACCGGCTTCGAGCGCGAGGTCGGCGCGTGTGAGCGGGTTCTTGGTGAGCCACCCGCGCGGAAACCGGACATCGATCGTGCGTTTCTTGGCGGTAAGTCGGAACGCTGGCAGCAAAGCGTCGCTACGCCGCCGGTGCAGCAGCACCGCGAGACGCAACAGTATCCCCAGCCGGCGGGCTTTTTTCGCCTGACCCTTCGGTAATGTTGCGAACTCCTCCGCGGGAAACTTGCGCCGGTGTACGCGAATCAGCAACGCCAGCAAATGCTGCTCGGTGCTCGAAAACCCCGGCAAATCGGAATAGCGCGCGAGATAGGCGCCGTGCTTGTGATACCCGCTATGCGCGACGGCGAGACCGATTTCGTGCAGACGCGCCGCCAGGGACAATACCTCGACGTCCTCCGGAACGAGTTTCCAGTGTTTCGCCACCTGCTCGAAACAGGCGCGTGCCGTGCGCTCGACGCGCTCGGCCTGCGGCTTGTCCACGTGAAAACGGGCGGTGAGAGCACGCAGGGTTTGTTCACGCGCATCTTCATGATGCAGACGTCCCAGCAAGTCATAGAGCAAGCCCTCACGCAGGGCGGCGCTGGCGATGTGCATGCGTTCGATACCGAGCGCCTCGAAAGCGGCACGCAGAATCGCGACACCGCCGGGCAGCACCGGCGCCCGGTCGGCACTGAGCCCCGGCAGATCGAGAGCGTCGACATGGCCGGCGCTGATCAGCGTTTCGCGTAACCGCCCGATGACCTCGGGGGTAATATCGTCGTCCTTCGTCCAGCCGCACGCTTGCGCGACAGCGCCGACGGCGCGGATGGTCCCGGAAGATCCGTAGACGCGTTGCCAGCCTTGCTGAAACTGGGCCTCGACGGGCGCCAGTTCCAACCGCGCCGCCGTCT
>CAVVRV010000022.1:0-41918 GCA_963750625.1 uncultured Gammaproteobacteria bacterium
AGGGACGGGAGGTGGGTCGCAGGTAACACCATATGGCCCGGTGTTCCGGCTCATATCGTATGTCTAGTTCGTGATAATGTTCATGCGTGAAGTACGCATGCGCTTGTTGCTTGCTGTCCATTTCACCGTCCCCTTTCAGCTGCAAGCCCTGTTCACTTATCTAGCTGACCCCAAGCGTGCCACCCAAGAAACTAGTATCCTAGGCCGGAAACAGAAAAACAAGTTATATCGATTTTACCTTGCGCGACGCGGGGAATGTCCCCGTTCCGGAGGTTCGACTTTAGTAACGCTGGCGCGTTTAATGGCCAGTATTCCTTAACGCTATAGACCACACAACGCTTTAATCGAATCGACGCATCACCACGGCCGCGTTATGTCCGCCGAAGGCGAAGGACTGCGATAACCCGACGCGCAGGTCGAAATGCTCGACGTGGCGCACGAAGTTGAGGTCGCGCAATGGCGTGTCGAGATTCTTGCAAATATGCGTCGTCGGTCGCGCAGGGACAGGGCCGTGACCAGGGCTTCAATGGCGCCGCTGGCGCCGATCGTGTGACCCAGCAGCGATTTGGTCGAATTGACCCGCACGGATTTACCGAACACGCGGTCGATAACCTCCGTCTCGGTCTCGTCGTTGTTCTTCGTTCCCGTGCCGTGGGCGTTAATGTAATCAACATCGTGCGCGGCAACGACCGGCGTCGGCCAGCGCGGCGCGCATCATGCGTTCGATCTGCTCGCCACCCGGGGCAAGGCTCATCATGGAGTGGGCGTCGAAGGTCTCGGCGAAACCGATCAGCTCCGCCATGATCGTCGCGCCCCGGCGTTGGGCGTGCTCGAGTTCTTCGAGAACGAGCACCGCCGCTCCGCCCTGGCTGAACAGAAAGCCCGAGCGTTTCTCGTCGAAAGGCCGGTTCGCTGTTTCCGGGTCCGCGCAATCCCGCACCAGCGTGCCCGAGACGTCAAAACTGCGAAAGATATGACCGTGTTCGTCGCCAAAGTATTCGCAACCGCCGCTGACGGCAACGTCGACACGGCCGTCTCGCACCGCGCGATAGGCGTTGCCGACGGCGACGGTGCCCGAGGCGCACGCGACGCAATAGGTTACGTTCGGGCCCGTGAGCGTAAACTTGATTCCCACCGCCGCCGACGGGGCGTTCGGCATCACCATGGACACTTCGAAGGGGTTGAAGCGCGGCCCATGGGCCATCAGCTGCGAGGATATTCTCCAGCGTCTCGCGATCACCCGAGGTCCCATGTTTCTCGGCGTAGGCTATAAGAGCAGCTCGCGGCTTGCTGCAACAGATGGTAGGTATGGTTCTGGAGAAAACGTGATTGCCCCGCCGAGGCCGGTGCCGAAATAGACGCCGGTTCGTGCACTGTCTGCGCCGGACACGATGAATGCGCGTGAACTTGCCTGCAGCTGGGTCAAGAGTGAATCCGGCGCGCTCGATCGCCTCGCGCGCGGCGCCGAGGGCAAGCACGGCTACCGGATCGAGCTGCAGCCGTTCGGTTCGTGCAATACCCAGGGACTCGGGATCGATATCGGGCAGAGGCGACCAGATCCGGGAGTGCAGTTCGGCGTAGCGTTCGCCAGTTCGCCGGGATGGGTGCAACCGCCGACTTGCCCTGAAGGCAATGGCGCCAGAACTCGTCCACACCGATGCCGATGGAGCTGACGACACCGGCCCCCGTGATTACCACCCGCCGGTTCATGCCGGAGCAGGTTCTTGCAGCTTCCTGTCGTATGAAATCGACGATGTCTTTGACGGTGACAAGTTCCGTCACCTCTTCAGGCGGCATGGTGCGCTGAAACTCATCCTCCAGCGCGATGAAAAGCGTCATTTGCTCTAGCGAGTCGAGGCCTGAAGATCATCACGCAGGGAGGCATCCAGCCGAATTTCCTCTCCTTTCGATTCAGAACTTCGGCAATAACTTTAAGCACACGCTGTTGTACATTGGCATTCATGGAATTGCTACTCGGTTGGTTTGGGAATAGCAGTAATGTATTGGCGCGCTCATGGATGCTGTGGCGGCTATATTGATGTCGCATGTTCCATGTGGCGCTTGGACACGCCAGTCAGCCCGACGGTTGAGGGCCTCGTCTTGGGCAGACAGCCAGAGACTGTCCGGCAACGGCGCAAGATCGATGTCGTAGACCGTCCGTCGCAGGGCAGCGTAGTCCGCTGCACTGTCTACCCGCAATCGGTCAACCCCGCCGGACATGGGATGCATTCGCTGCGCCGCGGTGTACCGGTAGTAAACGGCAATACGCAGTTCCTCGTCCGACAATCCGCCGGTCTTGAGCAGGAAGCCATAATAGTCTGACATAGCAGTGATAAAGCAGGTCTTCGAGTCGTTCGCGCGACAGATTCGGATGCGACCATGTCGAGTAGGTGGCGTCGAAGCGATCCAGGTTCCGTTCCGTGATCAGACCCGGCCTTGCGGAAGTCGTCATATTGCTCGGTGCCTGGAATAGGAGTCAGGATGTAAAAAGAAGCCACCCTTGGGCGCAAGCGTCTTCAATACATCGAGATGATGCCGAATCTCGTCCTCGTCATCCTCGGGAAACCCGATGATGTTTGAGAAATGAGGCCGGATCCCAGCCTCGTTGCACAGGCGAATAATCTCGGCGTATTGTTCCGGATGATTGTGGTGTTTTCCTGCCGCCTTGAGCGTTTTGCGGTTAAAGGACTCGACACCCACGAACATCTCAAAGCAACGGGCGCGGCCGAGCAATTCTACGAGTTCCGGATCCTTCGCGATCTGAGTATCGCATTGGCAAAAGAACCGGAGATCCAGATCGCTCATCGATCATGGCCTGCAGCAGTTCCCGAACTCTGGGGAACTTGTTGAAGTTGTCCGACACGAACATGATCATTTTGACGCCACCGCGTTTTGCCCGCCGCAGGCTCTCCAGCGTGCTCTCAATATCCGGACTGCGCACCTGCCGGCCCGATATCTTGATGACGGAACAGATAATTGCACTGATACGGACAGCCCCGCACAGGATAGAGACCCAGCATGGGTGCTCCATATCGCGCCAAATCAGTCGGGCTCGGCGGATTGATCACTACTGCCCGGCAGTTGTTCCGCCCAGCGTTGGTCAGCACCATAGACGGGCTGCAATTCTCCGCCAGGGCATCGTCCAGGATCTGATGCCAGATCAGTTCCGCCTCGGCCAGCGCGAAGCTCACGCCGCGACCCTGGAGCGAAGAGGTGTCGCAGGTCATGGGGTGCGGTCCGCCGATGATGCAATGACGCACGCCATGATGGCGAGCGTAGGCAGTTAGATCCAGCGCCCGATGAAACTGGTGGGATTGAACGCCAACCAATGCAATCAGCGTGGTGACGTCCGGATCATGGTGCAGTAAGCGAAGATAGTCGAGGTCCTGCCATACGTACTCGTCCACGGTGTGGACGGTGACAGGGACGTCGCCGATTCGCTCGGGTGTCAAGCTGGCGATATGCCACAAGGTGGCATTGGGCATGTATCCCTTTTTAAAACGCTCCACCGAACCGTCTATCGCGTATTTGCTCGGTTTGATAAGAACTACCCGAAGCTTAGTCATGATGCTCCTGCATCAATACGTCCGTGTTCCGCGGTTTTTCCTGACGCGTTAATTGCTTGGAGTCTACCATAAAGTCAGACAGACACGACTTGATGCAACTCATGTTTCCATTGGTCCAGCTGCGTGGAAGACCAGGATCAGCATGTCGCCAACAGCCCACACGAGGTATATACCTTAAAATAACCGGACCTTCGACGAGTGAAATTCGCGCCAAGAACTTCACATATGGCCAAGCACCGTATCCGCGCGTCCGGGCACGCCTGACCGGGGGCAGGCATTTTCGGTTTTTTCAAGGAATCTAGCATGGCGTTTCTCCCGTTCCACCCGCTTCAGTCTGCCCTAAATGACCGCGCACGGCTAGAACACGGTGAATGCCGGGCGCTCGGATGCGTGGTGTATCTCCGCGGCCGGCGTAGCCACCTGCCTTCCCGCTGCGGCCCGCAGCACCCACGGGCAGAACCATTGCGGATTTGCTATAAGAAGTAAAGGTTAAGATCAATCATCCGGAGGACGTATAAATGAATCAGAATCACAATATGTTCCCGTACAAGATACTACCGCTCGCCGTCACCCTGGTATTGGGCGGATTCTCGGGCACCGCGGCGGCGGCGGGTTTTGCGCTGATCGAGCAGAGCGTCAGCGGTATGGGCAACGCCTTCGCCGGCGGGGCGGCCGCCGTCGACGACGCCAGCGTCCAGTTTTTCAACCCCGCGTCCATAACCGAGTTGAAAGGCACGCAGTTCTCGGTCGCCGCCCATAGCGTTATGCCCAGCGCCAAGCTTACCGACGCCAGCGCCAGGGAGACGACCCTGGGCAACATCCCCTACACCACCCCCGGCGCGGCCGAAGATGGCGGCGTGAATGCAATCGTTCCCAATCTCTACTTCGTGAGCGACATCAACCCTCAGACCAAGTTCGGCCTCGGCATCAGCGTACCGTTCGGTCTTTCCACCGACTACAGCAATGACTGGATCGGCCGCTATCACGGTATCAAATCCTCCGTGGAAACGATCAACATCAATCCCGTGCTCGCCTTCAAACTCAACGATCGGCTGTCGCTCGGCGGCGGCATCAGCGCGCAGCACATCAGCGCCGAGCTGACCTCGGCGATAGATTCCGGCGCGATCTGCTATGCGCAGGTGCTTCGGCTCGGCGGCAATCCAGCGGTAAGCTGCGCGCCCGCCGGCCTGACGCCCGGCAATAACGCGACCGACAGTTATGCCAAGATCAAGGGCGACGACTGGGGCTACGGCTTCAACCTCGGCCTGCTGTACAAGCCCATGGACGGCACACGCATCGGCGTCGCCTATCGCTCGTCGGTCAAGCAGAGCATCGAGGGTGACGCCACTTTCACCCGTTCGGCGGCGTTCAACGCCTTCCTGACAGGCGCCGGTTCCACGCTTATTCACCAACACCTCCGACAACGCCGACATCGATCTTCCGGCGACCCTCTCGGTGAGCGCGGCGCACGCGCTCAGCACGCAGCTCGAACTCATGGGCGACATCACCTGGACCCAGTGGAACAAGTTCAAGGAGCTGCGCGTGAAGTACGGCAACACGGCACAGCCCGATTCGGTGACCACCGAGAACTGGAGAAACACGTTGCGCTATTCGGCGGGCCTGTCGTACAAACTGGACGACCGCATGAAGCTGCGCGGTGGCGTGGCCTACGACCAGACCCCGGTGCCGGATGACGAGCATCGCACGGTACGCCTCCCTGACAACAACCGGACCTGGGTTGCGCTTGGGATGACTTACGCGGCCAGCAATCAGCTGTCATTCGACGTGGGATACGCCCATCTGTTCCTCAAAGACAGCCACATCAACAACACCACGGAGGCGTCCGTGGCCCAGAACCTCCAGGGCACCTACAAGAACAACATCGATCTTCTCAGCGCCCAGCTCAACTACATGTTCTGAATCTTGAGTGGGTAATGAAGGACTCGGGGTGATCGGCCGTTGATTACCCCGTTTGTTGTAACCGTTCGGGATACCACATAGCGTTCGGATGGTACTGACTACCTGCTTTATCCGCTTTAATTCGATGACCGGCGTGCACCAACGGATGCGGTTACAGCATCGCAATTCCCTGTATCCACGCAAGGCGACGCGGATAAAACCTCTGTGGAATTTCTGTATTACAGCGGGAAGCGATGTACGAACTTACGCGTATTAGCACAAATTAGCGGCATCCAGACCGCTGTTTACCAGATTGACTTGTCGCGATGCTACGGTGATTTATCGCCGCTATAGTTACTTGCAAACTTATCTTCGGCGTTCGCCCATTCCAGGATGCGTTCAGCGATTCTATCGAGTGACGCTATTTCGCAAACACCGCCCTGGCGAATCGCCTGTTCCGGCATCCCGAAAACCACGCAACTTTTTTCATCCTGGGCGATGGTATGCGCACCGGCCATTTTCATCGCTTGCAAGCCGCGCGCACCGTCACCACCCATGCCCGTGAGAATAATGCCCAGGGCATCGGCGCCGGCAATGCGCGCCGCGGAATTAAAAAGCACATCGACAGACGGCCGGTGCCGGTTGACGGGTTCGTCCTCGAAAACCCTGACGGCATAGCCACCGCCTGCCCGCATGATCTCCAGGTGATAACCGCCCGGGGCGACCAGCGCCACACCCTGCTTCAAACGATCGCCGCTTTTGGCTTCGCGGACTTCCAGTGCGCACTGATTGTTGAGCCGTTCGGCAAACGATGCCGTGAATTTCGGCGGCATGTGCTGCACGATGGCGATGCCGGGCGTGGATCGTGGCAGTCTCTCCATGATCTCGGCGATTGCCTGTGTTCCGCCGGCCGAGGCGCCGATAACGATTATGCCTTCGCGGGAAATTGGCAAGGTTACCAGGGGTTGTCGAATCAGGGACCCGACAGAACGCGCCGTAGGCGCCGCGGCGCGCACGTGCGCGCTGGCGGCGGTCCTGACTTTCTCGCGGATTTCATCCATGAGTTCATGGGTCATGCCTTCACGCACGCCCCCTTGCGGTTTGGCGACGAAATCCACGGCACCCAGATCGAGCGCGCGCAGCGTGGCGGCGGCGCCCTTTTCCGTGTGCGAGGACACCATGACCACGGGCAGTGGATGCAAGCGCATCAGTTTTTCGAGGAACGTAATGCCATCCATGCCGGGCATCTCCACGTCGAGAGTCAGCACATCCGGCTTGAGCGCCTTGATCTTTTCGCGTGCAATGAGAGGGTTGGCGGCCGTTCCCACGACATGGATAGCCGGGTCCTCGTGCAGGATGGTTGTCAGCATCTGACGCATGACCGCGGAGTCATCGATGATGAGGGCCTTTATTTTCCTTGTTCCATTCATGGCGTCGCCAGTCTGGTATCCGTGATTATGCTGCGTGTCAGAAGAGCGTGACATCGCCATCGAGCTTCTGTTTCTTCAGGCTGATCAGGTAGACCATTTCTTCCTCGGCGGTGCGCTCTGCCTCGTTATTGCCGAGGTATTTGAGGAATACCTTGCCCGTGTGCGTGTGGAACAGCACGCGCCGCGGCTGATAGCCGCCCACGTCTTCCTTAATAACAGGAATCTGTTCAGTTTCCAGAAACCGCCTTACAAAATCGATATTGCGCTGCGGAACGCCGTCGAGACTCTCGCGAATCTTGAGCACGTGGCCGCCGCCGAAAACCTTGGCCTGAAAGCGGCGGCGCTCGCCGCCGAGCTTCATCAATTGACTGATCAGCAGTTCCATGGCGTTGACGCCGTAGCGCGCGCTCGTCGGATTGCTCCGGATCGGCGCCCTCCGGCAACATGAAATGGTTCATGCCACCGATGCCCGATACCGGGTCGTACAAACAGGCGGAGATGCAGGAACCCAGCACTGTGTCCAGTAACAGCGGCTTGCAACTCGCGTGCAGGCCGCCGATATTGATGGTGATTCGAGCGAGATCTGCGTCAAGATCCTTCGGGAGACTGTTACCGTTGATGCGATGGGGTTGCTCCGGTTTCATGAAGTGACCTTCCCGCGACACTGGTAGATGCTATGACCCACCGGTTTGAAATAATCGACCAGGCCATAGATGGCTTCCGAATGACCCAGCATCAGATAGCCGCCATTTTTGAGCATGCCCGCCATGCGCCGGAAAAGTTTCAGTTGCGTCGGCTTGTCGAAGTAGATGAGCACATTGCGGCACAGAATCACGTCGAACGGTGCCTGCATGGGCCAGGGATCGTCCTGCAGATTGAGACGGCGAAAACGGACCAGCGATTTCAGCACAGGTTTGGCCAGAATCTCGCCCTCATGGCTGCCCTGCCCTTTTAGAAAATAGCGGCGCAATAACGCCTCGGGAATGTGTTTGCCTTGTTCGTGGGTATAAACACCGTTCTCGGCGCGTGACAGGACGTCGGTATCGATGTCGGTGGCAAGAATGCAGATATCCCGCTCGTTGAAGGATGGCATTGCTTCCAGGGCGGTCATGGCGAGCGAATAAGCTTCTTCTCCGGTCGACGCGGCAGCGCTCCACAGGCGGATCGGACGTTCGCGTTTCGGATTATTCCGGTACGCCGGAAATATTTCTTCGGCCAGAAAGCGGAAGTGATGCGGTTCACGGAAAAAATCGGTTTTGTTGGTGGTGATGGAGTTGATCATCGCCACCAGTTCAAGCCCGTCAGGATCGTTCTCGGTCAGAAGCCTGTAGTACTCGGAATAGTGCTGCAGGTTATGGTGACGCAGTCTCCTGGCGAGGCGCGAGCACACGAGCGCGCGCTTGTGATCGGAAAGTGCAATTCCGCTGTGCACGTGGATAAACTCGCGCAGATGCCGGAATTCCTTGTCCGTGATAGTCAGCCGGCTGTCGTCCAGCAAGGATCTGCTATTTTTTGAGGCGGTGTGGCTGATTACCATGGTTATTCTTCGCCACTGCTGGTTTTGTTCGGGACATGGCGGTTTTATCGCCACGTCCCAGATTTATTGAAGACGGAGTCAGTCTAGAACTCCGTCCAGTCGCCTCCACCCGAACTGGCCTTCTGCGCGACAACCCTTGGTTTGAGGTACTGCACATTCCGGGCTTTGGCTGACTTTCCCGACGAGGCCGATTCCGATAGTCACGGATGAGCCTGTTGGCTTGCTGTCTGAAGCGGCCGTCTTCATTTTTTCACCCACACCCGCGCTGGAGACGAAGTGTCTTTACCGCTTCGGCTTTCAGTGTGAAATGCGAGACCATGCCCATCATCTGTTCCGCCTGCGCCGCCAGCGATTGACTCGTGCCGGAAAGTTCCTCGACTTGGGCGGCATTGGACTGGGTAACGCCGTCCATCTGCATGATGGCCCGGTTGACCTGTTCGATGCCGGAGGCCTGTTCCTGGCTCGAGGCGCTGATTTCAGCGATGATCTCGGCCGTGTTCTTCACGCTTTCTACAATACTTTCCAGCGTCTTGCTGGAAGAGTTAACAAGTTGCGTACCGTCCTGGACTTTTTCCACACTGTCCTGGATTAATGTTTTGATTTCCTTGGCCGCCGAAGCGCTACGCTGGGCGAGGTTGCGCACCTCGGAGGCGACCACGGCGAAGCCGCGTCCCTGCTCGCCGGCACGCGCCGCCTCGACCGCCGCGTTGAGCGCCAGAAGATTGGTCTGAAAGGCGATCTCGTCAATAACGCTGATAATGTCCGCAATCTTGGTGCCACTGGTGTTGATCGCCTCCATGGAACGTCTCACCGAGGATGCCATCACCACGCCCTCATTCGCCGCTTCGCGCGCATCGAGCGCGACCTTGTCGGCCCGGAGGGCGTTATCGGCGTTCTGTTTCACCGTGCTGGTCATTTCTTCCATCGAGGCGGCGGTCTCTTCGAGCGAGCTCGCCTGTTCCTGCGCGGAGGAGGAAAGTTGTTCCGCCGCCGAGCTAAGTTCCTGGGAGCCGCTTGCCACCGATTCGGCGGCACGCGAGACTTGCAGCATGCTTTCGTGGAACTCGTCCACCAGCACATTCAGCGCGCCGATGGCCTGACCGACCTCGTCCCTTCTGTCGGTGAACAGGGAGACGGTAAGATCGCCATTGGCAACACGCTGCATGGCGCCGACAAGCCGATTAAGCGGTTCCGAGACCGTGCGTATGAAATAAATCGCTATCCCGACTCCTACGAGCAGCGCGACTAAGACGACGCTGATCGTGACCAGTCGGTATTTTTGATATACCGCCTGCGCCTTCTCGTACTGCGGCGCAATGCTGCTGGCGAGCACTGTGTTGTCCTTGACGAGGACCTGCATTTCTTCAAGGGGGCTCATGACTTGGGAAAGGCTGCGTAGTCCGAGTATCCCGCCACCGAGCACCAGTAACGTCATCAGGATCGCGGCGGCGATCATCTTGACACGCAGGTTCACACCTTTTGCATAGTACATTTCCATGACTCACCTTCTTTTGCGATAACTCGCATGTTTACGATGTGGAAACATCCGCCTCTTCTGTGTCTTTCTTGTCCAATAACTCCGGATTGATCAGCCGGTCGACATCCAACAGAATGAGCAACTTGCCGTCGATCTGAGCCAGTCCACTGATGAACTCTCGATCCTTTTGGCCTTCAAAATCGGGCGCGATACAGCGTTGCTCTTCGCTGACTTCGATTACATCGCTGACGGAGTCGACGACGAGACCAGCCAATCTTTCGCTGATGTTCACGACCACGATGGCGGTGACGGCCGTGTAGGCGATTTCCTCGATATTGAAGCGCATTCGCAGATCAATGACCGGGACAATCAGACCGCGAAGATTAAGCACGCCGCGAATGTAAGCGGGGCTATTGGGAATCGGAGTCACCTTTTCCCAGCCCTTGATTTCCTGAACCTTGAGGGCGCTGATGCCATATTCCTGCCCACATAATTTGAATGTGAGGAACTGTTCCTCGGTTATCGAGGGCTTGATTTTCTCGATCGTTGCGTGCGCGGTCTTCATAACATTACTCCTTGACTTAATCGTTCAATTCCAACGCAATCGGTGGCGTACTTAATTCTTGCCAGCAACACTTCAGGCTAGGCTCCCGCTATCGACTTACGTTGAGCCGTTCCTGAAGGTGATGCTGTATGTGCAGCGGCAATCAGTGGACGCACATTGCCCGTATGTATCTCTGTCCTTGATTGAGCAGAATCAGCCGCGGTTCCACTCGCCCCGCTTCTCGATTCCGCCAGCGTGAATATATTCACTGCTTCATTCAGCTTTCTCGCCTGCTCTTCCAGAGCCGCCGCGGCGGCTGAGGCCTCCTCAACCATGGCGGCATTCTGTTGCGTCACGCCGTCCATCTGTACGATCGCCTGGTTGACTTGCTCGATGCCGGCGCTTTGTTCGTTGGAGGCAGCCGCGATTTCGGCAACTGATATTGCTGACCTTCTTGATACTGCCCACAATCTCGCTCATCGTCCGACCCGCTTCATGCACCAACTCGGATCCGTTATCGACTTTGCTCACCGAGTCGTCGATCAGGGACTTTATTTCCTTGGCTGCATCCGCTGAGCGTCGGGCAAGGTTGCGTACCTCGCTGGCGACAACGGCGAATCCACGGCCCTGTTCTCCGGCGCGCGCGGCCTCAACCGCGGCGTTAAGCGCCAGCAGGTTGGTCTGGTAGGCGATACCTTCGATCACGCTGATGATATCGACAATTTTCTTGGAGCTCTCGGTAATAGCGCCCATCGTGACGACAACCTGTGCGACAGCCCGGCCGCCTTTGACGGCAATGTCACAGGCGTTGCTGGCCAGTTGGTTGGCCTGCATGGAATGTTCGGCATTCTGTTTAACCGTCGAGGTCAGTTCCTCGAGACTCGCGGCGGTTTCCTCAAGGCTGGAGGCCTGCTCCGAGGTACGTTGAGAAAGCTCGTCATTTCCGATGGTAATTTCCTTGGCGGCAATGGCGATTGAGTTGGCGCCGGCGCGCACGTTCGAGACGATGCCAGCGAGACTGGCATTCATCTCTTTCAGTGATTGCGACAGCTGGCCGGTTTCGTCTTTGGAATAGACCTCGACACGACTGGTCAGATCGCCGCTGGCAACCTGTTTGGCGATTCGCACCGCCTGCATCAAGGGACGTAAAATCAGTCGCCCCATGTATGCGCTGATCAGCATGGTGACCACGCAGGCGGCCAGAAGGACAATTACGGCGATGTACAAGGACTGGTTGAACGTCGCAATGGCATCGTTGTAACTGGCTTTGGCCTGGCTCGATTCATGCGCCACCAGGTTGGTGAGATTCACGATGAGTGTGTCATAGGTGTAATCGGCCATTTTATGCATCTGCGCCATGCCGCGCTTGCTGTCCGTGCTGGCGACATTGATGGCTTCCGCCACGTCGGTTTTATACTTGCTCAGGCTACTGATTACGGGATCAAGCAGGTCTTTCGACTGGCGGGAAAGACTGTTGTTAGCCGGGTATGCTTCATTCAGTTCTGTGATGATCCCTTCGATGCTGTCCTGTTGTTCCTGAGACATCTCCTGGATGAGTTTTTTGTCGTAGGTCGAAATCACGCTCAGCATGCGGTATACGCTCGAATGCACCATGGCAAGTTTTTGTGCCGCCTGAGTGCTCACCGAGAAATGGCTAAGCCGGTTTTCGTAAATATCCACCAGGGCAGACTTTTCCATCCACATGGCAAAGATAGTCACGGAACCGAACAACAGGAAAAACAGGATGGCCGATGCCGGTCCAATAAACAGTTTGTGATATAAGCGCATTGTGGTGCCCCTGACTATTTCGCAATGAAGAAGAATAAAACCCGTTGCCCATGCGTCCCGCCGGCGGCGTTTATTTCAGTACCGGAAGACTGTCTTGAAAAAGTCCTCCCGCACTTGGAGAAATCACCGTTATCGTTCATTAAATGAATTGTTAACATCGCATCAGCCCCTGATTCCCTGAGAAGCATCGGGAGACGGCCCGCGCATTTCGAAATACTTCGTCACAGGAGCGCTCTCCTTGTTAGCGGATTTGCGTTGGACTGAGCCCGCGTGCGCCATGCCGATCAGGCCTGCCACATCCAGGATCATGGCCACGCTGCCGTCGCCCAGTATCGTCGCCGCGGAAATGCCTTCGACCTTGCGGTAGTGGGCGGAGAGACTTTTAATCACGATCTGCTGTTGGCCCAGCAGATCATCCACATATAGCCCCGCCTTCTTGCCGTCGGCCTCGACGATAACAAGCAGCCCCTGGGTAAAATCGGTGGAACGCGACTCGATGCCGAAAAGCTGATAGAGCCGGATTAGCGGCAGATATTCATTGCGCATACTGAACAATTCACCGCCGCCGACCGGACGACTGACCTGCTCGGGACGGATGCGCACCGATTCTATGATGCTTACCAGCGGCAATATGTAGGTGTGTGCGCCGACTTGCACGCTCAGACCGTCCAAGATCGCCAGCGTCAGTGGCAGGCGCACGGTAAAGCAGGCGCCGCGTCCGCTCTGCGACGTAATTTCCACGCTTCCGCCCAAACGATGGATATTGTTGCGCACAACATCCATGCCGACCCCGCGGCCGGAGATGTCGTTTACCGTCTCGGCTGTCGTAAAGCCCGGGAGGAAAATCATTTCTTCAATTTCCTGCACCGAGAGTTTAGCGTCAGCAGCAATCAAGCCATTTTTGACGGCCCTGGAAAAAAGCCGGTCATGCCGCAAGCCACGACCGTCATCGCGAATTTCGATGATGACGTTGCCGCCTTTTTGGTAGGCCTTAATTTCGATGGTTCCGGTTTCAGACTTGCCGGCGGCAACACGCTCCGCCGGCGGTTCGATGCCGTGGTCCAGGCTGTTGCGCACCAGGTGCAGCAGCGGATCGATCAGATGATCAATCACGGTTTTGTCGATCTCCGTCTGCTCACCGCTGATGATGAGTTCCACCTTTTTATCGAGCTTCTGGCTCATGTCATGTACAAGACGCGGCAAACGGTTGAAGGCGAAACTCAATGGCAGCATCCGTATACGCATGACGCTTTCCTGCAGTTCGCGGGTGTTGCGTTCCAGCTGCTCGAGACCGGCAAAAAGCTTGGAGAGATTGTCAAATGAGAAGTTAGTCGTCAGCTGACTCAACATGGTTTGCGTGATCACCAGTTCGCCCACGGTGTTAATGAGCGCGTCGACTTTGGGCACGCTGACACGAAGAGTGTCGGTATGAGTGTCTATGGAGGCAACCGCCTCAGCGACGCTGCGTTGCGACAGCGTCGGTGCCGGCATCGTGTTGGGTGTGATTTCCAGATGGCATTCGTCCAGCACCCAACTGAATACTTCAGCGATCGCCTCGCGCGTGGCGGGTCCGGCAAGTTCGACATTCCAGGAGAGATAACACTCTTCAGGATTCAGTTGTTCCCAGGATGGCAGGCGTGAAACATCAGCGGTTGTTTTCAGTTTTCCCAATCCGGCAAGCTCGCGCAGAATGCGCAACGGATCGTTGCCCGTGTGAAACATTCGCGGATTCGGCCGAAACAGAATGTGCCAAAGCGTTGTCGTTAGCGCCTCGGGTTGTGTCGAGGATTTCCCCGTTGCTGGCAAAACAGTGCTCTCGTTTCCCAGCCTTTCGAGCTGCACGCGCACCGCCTCGATGGCATTCTGGTCAGCCCCCTTTCCTGTCTTGGCCGCGATGATCAGGCTGCGCAGACAGTCCACGGCCAACAGCAACAGGCCCACCACGCGCCGGTCCGGCAGAGAGCGGCCATCGCGCAGGGCATCGAGCCGCGATTCGAGCACATGCGCAAAAGCCGCGACATCGCCGAATCCGAAGGTACTGCTTCCGCCTTTGATGGAATGGGCGGAGCGAAAAATGGTATTGAGAATTTCAGGATCGGCGTTCACGGTGTCCTGACCGCTTGCAGACGCCGTTTTTTCCAGACGCAGTAATTCGGCTTCCATGACCGACAGTCCTTCGAAACTCTCCTCGAAGAACGTCTGGTGAAATTGGCGCATGTCGATGGCCATGGTCTTATCCCAGCACCTTTTTCACCACGGTTAACAATTGTTCCGGATTGAAGGGTTTGACGATCCATCCGGTGGCGCCGGCGACTTTTCCCTGCTGGCGCTTGGCATCCTGCGATTCGGTGGTGAGCATGAGAACGGGTGTGAACTTGTACTCCGCCAATGCACGCAGGGATTTCAAGAGAGTAATCCCGTCCATGTTGGGCATATTGATGTCCGCGATCACCAGATCGACCTTTTTTCCCTCGAGGACTTTGAGCGCTTCCTGGCCATCCGAGGCCTGGATGACTTCATGCCCCACGCTATGCAGCGTGAAACTGATCATCTGGCGCATAGAAGCGGTATCGTCGACGGTAAGTATGGTTGCCATAGTGGCCTCCTTCAGAACAACTCCACCGCCGGCCCGTTATCCGTGGCCTGGTGGATTGTGCGCGGTTCCTGTACAGGGTTTTTCATCGGCTTTGTTACCGGTTCCGGCGCATGGTCGTCACGCATGCGTGACAGCCAGCGCTCGTTATTCGGCAGGTTCTTGAGCAGGCTCTTGTCGAGATTGATTGTTTCCTGCATCAGGTGATACAGCGAGCGGCGCAGGTCGTCCATCGGTTCCAGCATGCCGCTCAGTTTCTGGCTGGTAATATCGTGGAACTGCAGGGAGACGACGACGTTGCGCACGTCTTGCGCGATTTCCTTGCTGATCTCGTTGATGCAACTGACGGTTTCGGCCACTTCGCGGTTCTTGTCTTCCAGCGACCGCGTGAGCGAAACCACGTCCTCCTTGATCTGAAGTGCGTGCTCCATGTCAGCCGCGGACAGCATGCGCATGTTGCCGTAGGTCTTGCTCAGACCGGTTCTGACTTCCTTGAGATGCACGCGTATGCGATCGCTGAATTCATGCGAGCGCTTGCTGAGGCGCCGGACTTCGGACGCCACGACCGAGAAACCGCGCCCGTGTTCGCCGACGCGCGCCGCTTCGATGTCGGCGTTCAGCGCCAGCAGGCTGGTCTGGTCGGCCAGTTTCTCCACGTCGAGAAGGAATCCGTCGATGGCCTGGGTACGGTTCTGGACACCGTCAAGTTCGCGCACCATGTTGACCGACAGATCCGCCACGCGAACGACCTCGTCGGCCATTTTGTTGAGCCGTTCATCCGATACCTGAATGAAATCTTTCAGCGACTGGGGGATGCCGTCGCTCGTGGCGCCTTGCGTGCCTTCGAGCAGTTCCATCGCCTGCCGCGCCTGAATGGTGGCCTTGTTGATCACCGCCTCGAAACTGCTGGCGATGGTATTGGCGGCCTGCTCGGTCTGCTTGATCACCGAGTAGATATCCTTGCGCAACACGAGCGCGGCTTCGCTGTAACGCTGTGCCACGTCTACCCAGCGACGCATCAGGTCCTCGAGACGGCGACGCTGATTATCCGCCGCCATGTTCTGCAACACTTCATCGACTTGGGGAATCTGTTCAATATCCTTGGATGGCGACATCAACGCATCGACTTGATCGAGCACCTGTTTTGCGTCGTGCCCGCCGAGCACTTCCTCTCCTTCCAGCGGCTTTTCCTCGTACTGCTTGCGGGCGTAAAACGCCAGGATGGTCAGCGTGAGAACGGCGCATAAACCGCTGCCCAACCCCGCCCACCAGGGTATGAACGGCACCGACCACGACAGGGAAACCGTCATGCCCACGACAGCCCACAGCCACCAGCGCGGCCAGGAGGCCGAGTGCGCCAGGACAGACGGGCTGAAAGAAAGCGGTCCGTTCATGATTTCATCTCAAGAATGGATTCAAGGCCGAGCCATTGTGCGGCCTGCTGCAAACCGGAAGACGGGCTTTGCCAACTGATCGCCAGACCGCGTTCGCGGGCCGCGCGGCAAAAACACGCCAGCACCTGCATGGCGGCGGCATCCAGACGTTCGACCCGGCTGCCGTCCAGCACCACTGGCGTGGCGCAGGCAAGCACCGCGCTCAGCTTTTCATAAAGCGTCTGGGCATCGACAATACCGAGCACCGCCTCCAGCAACACATGCGTCGTATCGGCGGTATGTTCGATGTGAACCGGATCCATACTATTTCCTGTCACGACCTATCCTTTTCGTGGCCTCAGGTGGCCATGTACCTGCCGTTACCCCGGGATTGGCCGGGGAACCTGCAAACACCCTCTCCATATAGTTATAGCAATAGCCGTGCCAGTCCCGGGATTGCAGCAGGGGCGGCAGACACGCAGGAACAGGGGGGATAGCCGAAAAACAGCGATAACTAGCCATTTTCACGAGCGAGCAGGGTCTTCCCGGGAGACGGGAACAGCAAATAAAGCTGATCCCTACTGATTAAGAGGGGATCAGGTCCGGTAACGGCAGGATATTACAGAGAACGGCAGTTCAGCGAGCCAGGTTGTTCAGAATGGCCTGTTTGACGGCGCCCAACTCGGCCTTGACCTTGAGCATCGGTCCGCTGCTCTGTTTGATGGCCGTGTCGGGATCCTTGAGACCGTGGCCGGTCAGGGTACAGACCACGCGGCTGCCTTCGGGGATTTTGCCGCGTTTGATGTCGTGCAGGGCGCCGGCGAGCGAAATGGCCGAGGCCGGTTCGCAAAAGATGCCTTCCTTCTGGGCCAGGAGTTTTTGCGCCGCCAGGATTTCTTCGTCGCTGAATTTTTCAAACCAGCCCTTGCGACTCCTTCTGCACCTGCCAGGCCTTGTCCCAGGATTGCGGATGGCCGATGCGGATGGCGGTGGCGACCGTCTCAGGGTTGTCCACCATCTTGCCGAGAATGAATGGCGCGGCGCCCGCGGCCTGGTAGCCCACCATGACCGGACGGTTGTTGCAGATGCCGTGATCGGCGTATTCGCAGTAGCCCATCCAATGCGCCGTGATGTTGCCGGCGTTGCCGACCGGCAAGCAGTGGTAATCCGGCGCGCTGCCCAGCTCTTCGATGATCTCGAACGCCGCGGTCTTCTGTCCCTGCAGGCGGTACGGGTTGATCGAGTTGACGATCGTCACCGGCGCTTCGTTGGCGACATTCTTCACCAGCGCCATGCCGGCGTCAAAGTTTCCCTCAATCTGGATGACGACCGCCCCGTGGATCATCGCCTGCGCCAGTTTGCCCAGCGCGATTTTCCCGTCGGGGATGACCACGAAGCAGGTAATGCCGGCGCGCGCGGCATAGGCCGCGGCCGCGGCCGAGGTATTGCCAGTGGAAGCGCAGATGATCGCGCGACTGCCCTCTTCCACCGCCTTGGTCACGGCCATGGTCATGCCGCGATCCTTGAACGAGCCGGTCGGATTCAGGCCTTCGTACTTCACGTAGATGTCGATCTGTCTGCCCAGCTCACGCGGGATGTTGTTGAGGCGTATCAGCGGCGTGGCGCCTTCGCCAAGACTGATGATGCGGGTATCGTCCGAGACCGGCAGACGGTCGCGGTATTTGTCGATGAGGCCGGTATAGCGGCTGCCGAGATTCATGTGCAATCGATTTACAGGATTCGCAGGTTAGGCGAAAGTGGTTTAATCAATCCAGTCCTGCGTTCAGCAGGTGCTCGAGGCGGATACGCGCCACGCTGCCCTTCGATGGAGGAAAGCTTCTCGATGCGGGCAATGGCTTCGTTCATGTTCTTCTCCCGCACCCGCTGCGTCAGGATGATGACCGGCACGGTCTTCTCGTTCGGGCGCGGTTCCTTCTGCAGGATCGACTCGATACTGATGTTGAGATCGGCCAGGATGCGCGTGACTTCGGCCAGCACGCCGGGTTTGTCGAGCGCGTGCAGACGCAGGTAATACGAGGTCTCGACGTCCTCGATCGGAAGGATCGGCAGATCCACGAGCGCATCCGGCTGAAACGCCAGATGCGGCACGCGGTTGTTCGGATCCACCGTCAGCGTGCGCACGACGTCCACGAGATCGGCAACCACGGCCGAAGCCGTCGGTTCGGCGCCGGCGCCGGCTCCGTAAAACAGCGTCGGCCCCACGGCATCGCCCTTGACCAGCACCGCGTTCATCGCCCCGTCCACGTTGGCGATGAGCCGGCGCTCGGGAATCAGCGTCGGGTGCACGCGCAGTTCGACACCGCCGTTCGTGCGTCGCGCGATGCCGAGCAGCTTGAGGCGGTAGCCGAGATTTTCGGCGTATTGCACGTCCATGCGGGTGATCTTGGTGATGCCCTCGGTATAGGCCTGCTTGAATTTGAGCGGAATGCCGAAGGCGATGGCCGCCAGAATCGTGAGTTTGTGTGCGGTATCGATGCCTTCCACGTCAAAGGTCGGATCGGCCTCGGCGTAACCCAATCGCTGCGCTTCCTTCAACGCGTCGGCGAAGTCCGCGCCCTTGTCGCGCATCTCCGTGAGAATGAAATTGCTGGTGCCGTTGATGATGCCGGCCAGCCATTCGATGCGATTGCCCGCGAGTCCTTCGCGCACCGACTTGATGATGGGAATACCGCCGGCCACCGCGGCTTCGAACGCCACCATGACGCCCTTTTTCTGCGCTTGGGCGAAAATTTCGTTGCCATGCACGGCGATCAGGGCCTTGTTGGCGGTGACCACGTGTTTGCCGTTGGCGATGGCCTCGAGCACCAGCGTACGCGCCGGTTCGTAACCGCCGATCAGTTCGACCACCACCTCGATCTCGGGATTGCGCACCACCTCATGCGGGTCTTGTACCAGCTTGATGCCGTCGGTAGCGCACGGCCGCTTTTTCTTCAGGTCGCGCGCCGAGGCCTGGATGATGCTGATTTCGCGCCCGGCGCGGCGTGCGATTTCCTGTCCGTTGCGCGCCAGCACGCTGATCGTGCCGCAGCCGACGGTGCCGAGGCCGAGAATGCCGATTTTGACCGGTTTCATGATTTGAATGGATTCAGAAACTCTACGGATAAACACAGATGATCGTAAACCGCAAAGAACGCAGCTTTTTCCTATCAACTCGCTGTTCATTGGTGTCTTCATCGGTTAAAGATCATAGTCATTCTGTTAGAGATTAGTTACTGACCTGGCGCACATTAGCCAGCACCTGATCTTTGCGAAACATCTCGCGGATAGACCGGACCGCCTGACGCGTACGGTGTTCATTCTCGATAAGCGAGAAACGCACATGCTCATCGCCGAACTCGCCAAAACCGATGCCGGGCGAAACCGCCACCTTGGCATCGGTGAGCAATTTCTTTGAAAATTCGAGCGAACCCATCGCGCGGTATGGCTCGGGGATATGCGCCCAGACGAACATCGTGGCCTTCGGCTTTTCGACCAGCCAGCCGGCGGCGAACAAACTGTTGCACAGCACGTCGCGCCGTTTCTCGTAGGTCAGCCGGATCTCCTCCACGCAGTCCTGCGGCCCCTCGAGCGCGAGGATGGCCGCCACCTGGATCGGCGTGAACATGCCGTAATCGAAGTACGACTTGATGCGCGACAATGCCGCCACGAGCTTGGTGTTCCCGCACATGAATCCGATGCGCCAGCCGGGCATGTTGTAACTTTTCGAAAGCGTGAAAAACTCCACCGCGATGTCCTTGGCTCCGGGCACCTGCAAAATGGACGGCGCCTTGTAACCGTCAAAGACAATATCGGCATACGCCAGGTCGTGCACCACCCAGATGCCGTGTTCCCTGGCCACCGCGATCACCTTCTCGAAGAAACCGAGGTCGACGCACTGCGTCGTCGGGTTGGCCGGGAAATTCAGCACCAGCATCTTGGGTTTGGGCCAGGCCGTCTTGATGGCCTTCTCGAGTTCCGCAAAAAAATCCCCGCCCGGCACGAGCGGCACATGGCGAATATCGGCGCCGGCAATGACGAAACCGTAGGCATGAATCGGATAACTGGGATTGGGAACCAATACCGAATCGCCCTTGTCGACGGTCGCCAGCGCCAGATGCGACAGGCCTTCTTTCGAACCGATGGTGACGATCGCCTCGCTGTCCATGTCGAGATCCACGTCGTAGCGGCGTTTGTACCATTGGCATATCGCGCGACGCAGGCGCGGGATGCCGCGCGAGACCGAATAGCGGTGCGTGTCTTCACGCTGGGCGGCCTCGATCAGTTTGTCGACGATATGCTTGGGCGTGGCGCCGTCGGGGTTACCCATGCCGAAGTCGATGATGTCATCGCCACGGCGGCGCGCCTGCGCCTTGAGCTCGTTGACGATGTTGAAGACGTAGGGCGGCAGCCGTTTTATGCGCGGAAAATCGTCGTTTTGTGACATGCTTTTAGCCGGGCTGGTATAGTAAAGTCTTGGCGCCAAGACATTGAATAACCATGCATTATAGGGCTTTCGCTACAGCGATGGAACATGTGAACCGCCAGCAGCCATGAAAATTCATCTTGAATCCGGTATTGGGCAGAACCTGATCCGTGCCTATGCGCCCGGCCGCATCACCATCAACGAGGAAGTCTATACCACCAGCCTGATCGTCACGCCTCGTCAGGTCGTCACGGAGTGGCCGCCGGCCAGCTTTGCCGACTTGTTGGCGGGGCACTTTGAAATGATTGTCCCCCTGCGACCCGAGGTGGTGATTCTGGGCACGGGTGCGCGGCTGCAGTTTCCCGCGCCGAGTCTTACCCGGTCACTGGTGGAGGCGGGAATCGGGATCGAAGTGATGGACACCGGCGCCGCGTGCCGCACCTACAACTTCCTGATGAGCGACGGCCGGCGGGTGGCCGCCGCCCTGCTCATGATCGAGGAACTAGAACAGGGAATCGACTGAGTAACCGGCTTTTTCCAGGATGACACGCAGGCGCTTCAAGGCCTCGACCTGGATCTGGCGTACCCGTTCGCGCGTCACGCCGATGTCGGCGCCGACCTCCTCCAGCGTGGAGATCTCGCGGTGGTTCAGCCCGAAACGGCGCTCGACCACCTCACGCTGCTTGTCGTTGAGTTCATCCAGCCACTGCTGAATCAGCTGTTGCAGGTCGTCACGCTGCAAAACCTTCTCCGGATCGGGCGTGCGCTCGTCGGCGATGGCATCCAGCAGCGAGCGGTCGGGATCGTCATCCAGCGGGGCGTCGACCGAGGCGACACGCTCATTGAGACCCAGCATGCCTTTGACGTCTTCGACCGGCTTGTCGAGCAGATTGGCGACCTCTTCCGGCGACGGCTCGTGATCCAGTTTCTGCGCGAGATAACGCGCCGCGCGTTGATAGATATTGATCTCCTTGAGGACATGCACCGGCAGGCGGATGGTGCGCGTCTGGTTCATGATGCCGCGCTCGATGGTTTGCCGTATCCACCACGTCGCATAGGTGGAGAAACGGAAGCCGCGCTCGGGGTCGAACTTTTCCACCGCGCGGATCAGGCCGAGATTGCCTTCTTCGATGAGATCGAGCAGCGAAAGGCCGCGGTTCATGTAACGGCGGGCGATTTTGACCACGAGGCGCAGGTTGCTTTCGATCATGCGCTTGCGCGCCTTGCCGTCGCCTTTCTGCGCCTTGCGCGCGAAAAAGACCTCCTCCTCGGCGGACAGGAGCGGCGAAAAACCGATCTCCTTGAGATAGATGCGAGTGGCATCCGCGTGCGAGTAATACACGTCGCCCGCCCTGCGTCCGCCGGCTTCGGGCTCTTCGTCCTCGGTAGTCGCCTTGGGGGTCGTTTCCTCGGAAGCCTCTTCTTCGGCTTCCTCGGCCGATTCGACGGTCTCGTCCTCAATCTCTTCGGCTTCGGGCGATACCTTGATCGCGTCAGGCGATTTGACTTTGGCTTTGGTTTTGCCCTTTTTGACGGGGGCGCGGGACGGTTTGCGTGGTGGCATAATTACTTTCTGGGAAGATAGTCCTGCGGGTCCACCGGAGCACCGCGGTATCGAACTTCGAAATGCAGCTTGGCCCTGTCGGCGCCAGTGCTGCCCATGTCGGCGATTTTCTGGCCCCGTTTTATCACATTCCCTTCCTTGACGTAAATCCTGTCGCAGTGGGCATATGCGCTCAGAAAATCGGCGTTGTGTTTGATGATGATAAGCTGTCCGTAACCGCGAAGTCCACCGCCCTGATACACGACTTGTCCCGCCGCCGCCGCGAGGATCGGTTGGCCTTTACGGCCGGCGATGTCAATACCTTTGTTCGGACCGTTGGCGGAATATCGCTCCAGCAACGCTCCTTCCGCCGGCCATATCCAGTCGAGCTGTTTGGCCGCGCCGGCGGGTACATGTTGCTTGGCAGGCGTTTGCGGTTTTTCCACCGCGGCTTTTTTCTTTTCCGGTGCTTTTTCGGCCGTCGCGCGCTGATTCGACGTCGGTGGCAATGGTTTCAACTCCGGACGGATCGCCTGATCCGCGCCCGCCGGCGGGAACAGGCGCAGTTTCTGTCCAGGCTTGATTACATACGGAGGGGCGATGCGGTTCCATCTTGCCAGGTCGCGGTAATCGCGCCCGGATTCCCAGGCAATGCTGTAAAGCGTATCGCCCACCTGCACCTCGCGGTATCCGGCTTCCGGGTGTCGCAGCGCGGTACTCTGCTCGCTGACGGGCGCCAGGGGAAAGGCGCAGGAAGAAAGCAGCACCAGCATGAAAGCCATTCCCCATCTTAAGGGGGCCATTCGATGGATGTTGAACGGCGCATGCGCTGTTCTCAGGTGGAATCTCTCACGAGCGGAACGAAATTGACGAGTTCGAGGCGTTCCTGGGAAAGCCCTTTGTCCGTGTTTTGAACCAGCAACAATTCCTGCATGGCCGGCCCGCCGACAGGGATGATAAGCCGGCCACCGGGCGCGAGCTGCTCGAGCAGGGCCGGCGGAACTTCCGCGGGCGCAGCGGTGACGATAATGCCGTCGTAGGGGGCGTGCTCCTTCCATCCCCAGCTGCCATCGGAGAGCTTGATGTGGACGTTGCGACAGCCGAGTTCGCGCAGCCGCTTGCGCGCCAGTTTCATCAGCGGCTCGATCCGTTCCACGGAATAGATTTCGTCCACCAGCTGGGCGAGCACTGCCGTCTGATAGCCGGATCCGGTGCCGACCTCGAGGACCTTTTTCAGGCGCCCGCCGGCCAACAGAGTCTGGGTCATGAGCGCCACGATATAGGGCTGTGAGATAGTCTGCCCCTGGCCGATAGGCAGGGCCGTGTCTTCGTAAGCGCGGGTGGCGAGCGCTTCATCCACGAAGAGATGACGCGGCACATTGCGCATCGCCTCGAGAACCCGTTCGTCGCTGATCCCCTCTTCGCGCAACCGCTGGATAAGCCGGTCACGGGTTCGCTGCGAGGTCATGCCGATGCCGTGGACGTTCATGCTCACCGGAAATCGTTCAGCACAGAAGTTTCCTATATTTTCTTGAGCCAGGCAGAGACCTGCTCCAGCGCAGTATAACGGGTCAGATCGACATGCAAAGGGGTGATGGATACGGCATGGTGTCGTACGGCGTAAAAATCCGTTCCCTGTCCCGCGTCCGCCTCCGGTCCGGGAGCACCGACCCAGTAAACCGGATTGCCATGGGGATCGGCGGCGCGGATCACGGGCTCGGCCTTGTGGCGGTGTCCGAGACGCGTGGCCTCGTAACCGGCGAGTTGCTCGAACGGTACATCCGGCACATTGACATTCAATATGGTATCCGCGGGCAAGGGATCGCGCTTGAGTTTATCCAGCAGACGCAGCACAACCTCTGCCGCTGTTTGAAAATTCGTTCCGGTTTTACCCACCAGCGATACGGCAATGGCCGGCAGACCCAGGAAGCGTCCTTCCATCGCCGCCGCCACGGTGCCGGAATAAATCACGTCATCGCCGAGATTGGCGCCGCGGTTGATGCCGGCGATGACGATATCGGGTTCCTTCTCGAGCAGACCGGTGATGGCCAGATGCACGCAATCGGTCGGCGTGCCGTCCACGTAGTAAAAGCCGTTTTCGCCTTTATGGACACGCAGCGGCTGGGTCAGCGTGAGCGAGTTGCTGGCGCCGCTGCGATCGCGCTCCGGCGCCACCACGTCGATGTGCGCCTGTGGCGCTAGCGCGCGGGCGAGACAGGCGAGCCCGGGAGCGAGGTAACCGTCGTCGTTGCTGAGGAGTATTCGCATCGGTGATTCTATACTCACGGGGAGTCTCTTCGGCACATCAACGTAATGGCGCGCCCGACGCATCGCAGCCGGAATCGGGTTGTTGCTCGCGCGCACGTGCGAGCCCGAGGCGCGGTTGTCCGCCCCGGCGACGTTGGGCGCGCGCCGATGCCGGCGAGAAGCGGACGGAGGTGCTCGCGCCACTCCGGGGTCGTGCTTTTCTTCGGTGCTTGCTTGGCACGAGCAAAGAAAGTGAACCCAGGGTGCAGGGGTCGGAGCCACCCGCACATAGCTTTTGAGAATCGCGCGCAGGAAGCGCGCGATACCATGTCAAAGCCTGATTCCCGCTGTCGCGGGAATGCCGGCGAGACTCGGTGCGCGTCGGCGCACGAACAAGTTATGCGTCGTTCGCGAAGGCGACGCAATAACCAGTTCGCATGGCAGGAGCGCACGAGAAACCAGTTGGTCGGGGCGAGAGGATATGCGAGCGCGAAGCTAACGTCGTCGAACGCCCGGAGCATGGATGACGACGGAGCTCTTGAGGAATCGTACGTCGACTGGAGCAAACACAGGATGTTGGTCGGGGCGAGAGGATTTGAACCTCCGACCACCACCACCCCAAGGTGGTGCGCTACCAGGCTGCGCTACGCCCCGTTTGTATGTTTGCGTGGAAGGGTCCCGCATGATGTACCGCAGATATGCGGCCGCCATCATACCGGAGAATAAACGTGAGGCAAGGCTAATTTAGAGCTTTTTAAGCATGTCCAGGACGCCTTCGAGCTCGCTGATGAGCGTCTTGACGGCCTGCTGACGATTGGCATCCAAGGGTTCAGGGTTGTCCAGATCGAGCTTGTTGCGTGCACCGCTGATGGTGAATCCTTCGACGTACAGCAGGCTGCGAATCTGACGGATGAGAATCACGTCGTGACGCTGATAGTAGCGCCGGTTGCCGCGGCGCTTGACCGGCTTGAGCTGGGGAAACTCCTGCTCCCAATACCGCAGCACGTGCGGCTTGACCGCGCACAACTCGCTCACTTCACCGATGGTGAAGTAGCGTTTTCCGGGTATCGTGGGAAGTTCGTGATTTTCGCCGGGGTCAAGCATTTAGTTCAGCCTGCGCTTTAAACTTTTCGCGATTGGCCTGAGCATTCTGCTCGACTCGTTCCTTGAGCTTGTGGCTGGCGCGGAAGGTGACGACCCGCCGGGCGGTGATGGGAATCTCCTCGCCGGTTTTGGGGTTACGTCCCGGACGGGGGTTTTTCTGGCGCAGGGAAAAATTGCCGAAACCGGAGAGCTTTACCTGCTCCCCTTCGGCCAAGGCGGTGCGAATCTTTTCGAAGAAAAACTCGACAAATTCCTTTGCCTCCCGCTTGTTCAGACCCAGCTCGTTGAACAGGTTTTCCGCAAGATCTGCTTTGGTCAAAGCCATATGCCTATACCCTTCTTCTTTGTTCCCAAGGACTTATTGACGTGGTAGCGCTCCCAGCTCGGTTCCCAGAGTCGTTATAACCTCTGCCATCACCTGCTCCACATCCGTTTCATTAAGAGTGCGCGAAGAGTGCTGCAAGGTCAAGCCCAGGGCCAAACTTTTTCTTCCGGAATCAATGCCTTTCCCGCGATACTCATCAAATAGCTCAAGGTTCACGAGTAATCTTCCCGCGGTTTTTTGCACACAATCCAGCACCGCTTGGGCTGGTATGGTCTCATTCACCATGATAGCAATATCCCGCCGGATCGAAGGAAATCGAGAAAATTCCTTGAAAATAGGGATTCTTTCGCCCACCAGAGCGGATAGCCGAAGTTCAAACAGCACCACCGGCTGAGATAGTCCCAGAGTGGCCTGAATCGCACGGGTGCAGCAAACCCAGCAGGCCAATCCGTTGTCCGTGGTGCTGAATTTCCGCAGTCTGGCCGGGGTGCAGGGCCGGGTTCGTGCCGGGCCGGAAAAGCACCTCCCTGCCCATGCCCGCCAGGGCAAGCAAGGCTTCAATATCGGCTTTGGCGTCATAAAGATCGACCGCACGCCGGGGTGCGCCCCATTGCTCGGCCAGCGTATCGCCATAAACGGCACCGCCCAGCATACGCTCCTGAACAACGTCCTGGTCCCGCGGCAGAAAGCTGCGTCCGATCTCAAACAGACGCACCCGCGTCTGCTGGCGGTTCTGGTTATACAGGATGGTCTGGAGCAAGCCGGGCCATAGCGAAGTGCGCATGACCGCCATGTCCGCGCTGATGGGGTTGGCCAGCGCCAGCGGCGGGATCCCGGGGTCGATCAGGTTTTGAATCTTGGGATCAACGAAGCTGTAGGTGATGACTTCCTGGTAGTCACGATCTATCAGCGCGGCACGCAGGCGCGGTTCGGAGACCCCAGATTCCGCTACCGGCCGCGCGGACATCTGAATACGCGGATGCCGGGTCGGGAGTTTGTCGTAACCATGGATGCGGGCGATCTCTTCGATCAGATCCGCTTCACGCTCGATATCGAAACGATAGGAGGGTGGCGTGACGATCCAGTTCGACCGCGACTTTTTCAGCTTCATGCCAAGACGTTTCAGGATGCTCTCGATAATTCTGGCCGGTACATTCATGCCCAGCAAGCGTTCAACGCGATCAACGCGCAAGGCAATTGAAACGGCGCGTGGCAGGTGCCGCCCTGCCGTCTGTTCAATGACCGGTCCTGGCTTGCCGCCAACGATGCCAAGCAGGAGCGAGGTCGCGCGTTCCATGGCGCGCCGTTGCAAGTCCGGATCGACGCCGCGTTCGAAGCGCTGGGACGAATCGGTTTGCAGCCCCTGCGAACGGGCGCGAACTGAAATCGTTTCCGGCCGAAACCAGGCGCTTTCGAGAAACAAATGCCGGGTGGTATTGGATACGGCGGAGTGAAGGCCGCCCATGATGCCGGCCAGCGCCAATGGTTGCCGGTCGTCGGCGATCAGCAGACTGCCTGGCTCGATTTTGATCGTATTGCCGTCGAGCAGGACCAGCGATTCGTTTTTCGCGGCGTGGCGCACATGAATAGCGCCATGCAGTTTCTCGAGATCGAAGGCATGCATGGGTTGCCCCAGTTCGAGCATGACATAATTGGTGACATCGACGACGGGATGAATGCTGCGGATGCCGCCGCGGCGCAATTTTTCCTTCATCCATACGGGCGTGACCGCCGATGGATTGATATCGCCGATGATGCGGCCGACGTAGCGCGGACAGTCCTGTGACGCATCGAGTTTGACGGAAATTTTACGGCGAAGTTTGGCGCTGACCGGTTTGATGACCGGCGATTTTATTTTCGCGCCCGTCAACGCCGCGAGCTCTCTGGCGATGCCGGCGATGCTCAGGCAATCGCCGCGGTTGGGAGTGAGATCGATCTCCAGCGTGACATCGTCAAGACCCAGATAATCGGCGATCGACGTGCCCGGTCTGGCGTCCTTGTCCAGGGACAGCAGGCCATCGGCGGATTCCGCCAGTCCCAGTTCACTGGCGGAACAGAGCATGCCGGCGGACATAACGCCACGGACTTCCGCTTGTTTGATTTTCATCCCGCCCGGCAGCGTGGCGCCTTCCAGTGCGACGGGCGCCTTCATGCCTGGCGCCGCGTTGGCCGCACCGCACACGATATCGAGTTTTTTGCCTTTGCCGACGTTCACCCGGCAAAGTCGAAGCTTGTCGGCGGACGGATGCGGCGCGACGGAAACGATCTCTCCGACCACGACGCGATCCAGAACCGGCGCCACCGGCTCAATCGCACCGACTTCCAGTCCGGCCATGGTCAGGCGGTCCGCCAGCGCGCGCGTATCGAGCTTCGGCGATACCCACTCACGCAGCCATTTTTCGCTGATTTTCATAAATTATTTTTAACCGCCAGGACGCCAAGAGCGCCAGGAAAACACAATTAAATTTTAAATCCTGGCGTACCTGGCGCCTTGGCGGTTCAATTCTCTTATCTGAACTGTTGCAAGAAGCGTAAATCGTTTTCGTAGAACAGCCGCAGATCGTTCACGCCATAGCGCAGCATCGCAAGACGCTCCACGCCGAGTCCAAAGGCAAAGCCGCTCCAGCGTTCGCTGTCGATGCCCACTTGGCGGAACACCTCGGGGTGCACCATGCCGCAACCCAGCACTTCGAGCCAGCCGGTGTTCTTGCAGACGCGGCAACCCTTGGCGCCGCAGATGACGCAGCTGATATCCACTTCCGCGGACGGTTCCGTGAACGGAAAGTACGACGGGCGAAACCGTACCTTGAGCGGTTTCTCGAAGAACTGAACCAGAAAATCGCTGAGCACGCCCTTGAGATCGGCAAAGCTCACCGCCTCGTCCACCATGAGCCCCTCGATCTGGTGAAACATGGGAGTATGGGTCACGTCCGAATCGCAGCGATAGACGCGCCCGGGCGCGATAATGCGCAGCGGCGGCTGGTGGTTTTCCATGTAGCGCACCTGCACGGGCGAGGTATGCGTGCGCAGCAGCCGGTGCGCGTCGAAATAAAACGTGTCGTGCATCGCCCGCGATGGGTGGCTTGGCGGAATGTTGAGCGCTCCGAAGTTGTGGTAATCGTCCTCGATTTCGGGGCCGTCGGCGACATCGAATCCCATGCGCACGAACAAGGTCTCGAGCCGTTCCAGCGTGCGCGTAATCGGATGCGGGCCGCCTAGGCGAACGCCGCGTCCCGGGAGCGTCACATCCAGTATTTCACGCGCCAGTTGCTGGTCACGGGCGGCGGATTCAAGCTGCTGTTTGCGCGCGCCGAGTTTCTCCTGCAGCGCTTCCTTGGCCCGGTTGACGAGCGCGCCGACGCGCGGCCGCTCGTCCGGCGGCAGTCCGCCGAGGCTTTTCAGCTGCTCGGTCAGCAGGCCCTTCTTGCCCAGATATTTGACGCGAAGGTCTTCGACAGCCGCGGCATC
Source organism: uncultured Gammaproteobacteria bacterium (assembly GCA_963750625.1). GTDB lineage: Bacteria > Pseudomonadota > Gammaproteobacteria > Acidiferrobacterales > Sulfurifustaceae > Sulfuricaulis. The sequence goes on from CAVVRV010000022.1 coordinate 29,318, forward strand.
GCCCGCGCGCGGCGACCGCCGCGTCGGCCTCCGCCATCAACGTCTTCAGATGTTGCTCGACAGTGTTCGTCGTGTCAGTCACGGTTCAGTTTGACTCACGTGCAAATAAAAAAGGGAAAGGTCGGTTGACCTTTCCCTTTCGGTGACAATCGCTTCATGTGACGGCTCGCGCCGTCATCACGATCTCAAGCGGCCAGAGCTGCCTTGGCCTTGTCAGCCAGAACGGAAAAGGACTTTTTATCGTGCACCGCGATATCGGACAGCACCTTGCGGTCGATATCGATGGTGGCCTTTTTCAGTCCGTTCATAAATCGGCTGTAGGAGAGACCGCATTCGCGCGCCGCGGCATTGATACGCGCGATCCACAGGGCGCGGAATTCGCGCTTGCGGACGCGCCGGTCGCGATAGGCGTACTGGCCGGCCTTGGTGACCGCCTGCTTGGCGACGCGATAGACCTTGCGGCGTGCGTTGTAATAACCCTTGGCCTGCGCCAGCACCTTCTTGTGGCGGGCGCGGGCCGTGACTCCACGTTTTACTCTTGGCATGTTCTATTCTCCTCAGCTGTACGGCAGCATGCGGCGCAGGCCGGCGACATCGGTGCATGAACACCGTGGTCGTGCCACGCAGCTGACGTTTGCGCTTGGAGCTCTTTTTGGTCAGGATGTGCCGCAGATGCGAATGCGAGCGCTTGAAGCCGCCTTTCGCCGTCTTCTTGAAGCGCTTGGCGGCGGCGCGGTTGGTTTTCAACTTGGGCATGTTTGTACTCCTTGAGTAAGCGCCTGCGGGCACATGCGTGGCCCGTTCGGTCGCAGGTTGTAAAAAACTTTTCCGACGGCTAGGTCGCCGTCTTGATTTTGGGTTCAGCCTTCGGTTCCGTCTTGGGCTCCGTCTTCGGCGCCGGCTTCTCGCTCTTGACGACCTTGCCGGCGCCCGGCTTGGGATTGAACACCATCACCATCTGCTTGCCTTCCATGCGCGGATGTTGTTCCACCACGCCGTAATCCTTGAGATCGCTCTCCAGTCGCTTCAGCATTTCAATGCCGAGTTCCTGATGCGCCAGTTCGCGTCCGCGGAAGCGCAGCGTGATCTTGGCCTTGTTGCCCTCTTCCAGGAAGCGGACCAGGTTGCGCAGCTTGGTCTGATAATCCCCGACATCCGTGCCGGGACGGAATTTGACTTCCTTGATCTGAATCTGCTTTTGCTTGCGCTTCGCCGCGTGTTTGCGCTTGCTTTCCTCGTACTGGTATTTGCCGAAGTCCATGACCCGGCAAACCGGCGGCGCGGCATTGGGTGAAATCTCTACGAGATCGAGGCCAGCTTCCTCCGCCCGGCGCAGCGCATCGCTTATGGGAACTATGCCAACCTGCTGGCCATCACTGCCGATCAACCTGACTTTCGGGGCGTTGATGCGCTCGTTGACACGAACCTCTTTATCCGTCGCGATGTTTCTGATCCTCCAAAATAGTAATGCCGCGGCTCGCGGTTTCCCGGGTGAGCATGACGTGGAACGCCTCCGACGTCATCCCGCCGAGATCCTCACCCTTACGCGTGCGCACGGCCACGGTACCTTCCAGCGCTTCCTTCTCGCCGATAACCAGCATATAGGGAATGCGCTGCAAGGTATGTTCGCGAATTTTAAAGCCTATTTTCTCGTTTCTCAAGTCGGATTCGACCCGCAAACCGTGTCGGCGCAGGGTTTTCTCGACTTCCCGGGCAGTATCCTGTCTGTTCGTCGGTAATCGTCAGGACGACGGCCTGGACCGGGGCCAGCCAGGTCGGCAGCGCTCCGGCATGTTCCTCGATCAGGATGCCGATAAACCGCTCCAATGAGCCCAGAATGGCCCGGTGCAGCATGACCGGCACCTGTTTGCTGCCATCCTCGGCGATATAGGTCGCTCCCAGCCGGCCGGGCATGGAGAAGTCCACCTGGATGGTGCCGCACTGCCAGACGCGACCCAGACTGTCCTTGAGCGAGAACTCGATCTTGGGGCCGTAAAACGCCCCTTCGCCCGGCTGCAGGTCCCAGTGCAGGCCCTTGGTGTTCAGCGCCTGCTCCAGGGCGTGTTCGGCCTTGTCCCAGCTCTCATCGGAGCCGATCCGCTTCGCCGGGCGGGTGGAGAGCTTGTAGATGATGTCCTTGAAGCCGAAGTCGGCATAGACCTGGTGCAGCAGGTCGATAAAGGCCGACACCTCGGCCTGAATCTGATCCTCGGTGCAGAAAATATGCGCGTCGTCCTGCACGAAATTGCGCAGGCGCATCAGCCCGTGCAGCGCACCCGATTGCTCGTTGCGGTGGCAGGAGCCGAATTCGGCCAGCCGCAGCGGCAGGTCGCGGTAGCTCTTCAGACCCTGGTTGTAGATCTGAATATGGCAGGGGCAATTCATCGGCTTGACGGCATAGAGCCGCTTTTCCGATTCGGTGATGAACATGTCGCTGTGGAACTTCTCCCAGTGGCCGGATTTCTCCCACAATGAACGGTCCACGAGCTGCGGCGTGCGGATCTCGCGGTAGCCGTGCTCGCGCCACAGCTCGCTCATGTACTGAACGATCAGCTGATAGAGCCGCCAGCCGCGCTCGTGCCAGAACACCATGCCCGGCGCCTCTTCCTGCATGTGAAACAGGTTGAGGCTGCGGCCGATCTTGCGATGGTCGCGTTTCTCGGCCTCCTCGATCTGGTGCAGATAGGCATCCAGCGCCTCCTTGCTCGTCCACGCCGTGCCGTAGATGCGTGCCAGCATTTCGTTGCGCGAGTCGCCGCGCCAGTAGGCGCCGGCCACCTTCATGAGCTTGAAGGCCTTGAGCTTGCCGGTCGAGGGCACGTGCGGGCCGCGGCACAGGTCGATGAATTCGCCCTGGCGATACAGCGAGATCTGCTCGCCGGCGGGAATGTCCTCGATGATCTTCGCCTTGTACTCCTCGCCCATGTCCCGGAAAAACCCGATGGCTTCGTCACGCGGCATGACGGTGCGGCTGACGGGGTAATCGCGCTTGGCGATCTCGTGCATGCGCTGCTCGATTTTGGCCAGATCCTCTGCCGTGAAGCCACGCTTGAAGGCGAAATCGTAATAAAAGCCGTTCTCGATCACCGGACCGATCGTGACCTGGGCTTCCGGGAACAGCTCCTTGACGGCCTGCGCCAGCAGATGCGCCGTCGAGTGGCGGATGATCTCGATCCCCTCCGGGCTTTTGTCGGTGATGATGGCGACTTCGGCGTCTTGTTCGACGCGGAACGAGGTGTCGACGAGCTTGCCGTTGACGCGACCGGCAAGCGCGGCGCGCGCCAAGCCCGGCCCGATGCTCGCGGCAATGTCGGCGACCGTTACCGGCTGGGGATATTCCCGGCGGCTGCCGTCCGGCAGCGTGATGACTGGCATGATGCGCGACCCTTTCGTCAGTGGCGACCTCTACGAACGGCCGCATAAACGGGTTTCAGCAGTACGGTAGTCTTGTCCTCCGGCGTTGCCGGGGATTGAATCTGGTAGGCGCGAGTGGGATCGAACCACCGACCACCACCATGTCAAGGTGGTGCTCTACCACTGAGCTACGCGCCTGCAAACAGGCGCGGAAAAATAGCACAATTCGGCGCGGCGTCACAAGTTTTATGCCTGCATTGACGGGCGGAAATACCCGCTGCGCCCGACAAATCATCATTGAGGACAGGCCCGGGCCACCCTCCTCAACCACGCTTTCGGCCCCTGCCCTCGACCACGCCGAACTGGCGCGAGCGGATGGTGTGAAGCTTGTCGCGCAGCGCCGCCGCCTGCTCGAACTCGAGATTGCGCGCATGGGCGTACATCTGCTTTTCCAGCTTGTTGAGCAGCTTGGCCAGCGCATCCGGCGCCATGGCCGCGTATTCGGCCTCCTCCTCGGCGGCGTGCAGGAACTCGCGTCCCGCATGGGCGGATTTCGTGCCGTAGTTTTTCGTGCCGAACAGCGGGTGCGTGGGCGGCACGCCGTCGATGATTTCCTTGACCGCCTTGATGATGCCCTTGGGCGTGATGCCGTGAGTTTTGTTGTAGGCGACCTGTTTCAGCCGCCGGCGCTCGGTCTCGCCGATGGCCGCCTGCATCGAGTCCGTCATCCGGTCGGCATAAAGAATGGCCTTGCCGTGAATATGGCGCGCCGCCCGGCCGATGGTCTGGATCAGGGAGCGTGCCGAACGCAGGAAACCCTCCTTGTCGGCGTCGAGGATGGCGACCAGCGACACCTCGGGAATATCCAGTCCTTCGCGCAGCAGATTGATGCCGACCAGCACGTCGAAGGTGCCGGCGCGCAGATCGCGGATGATCTCCGAGCGCTCGATGGTCTCGATGTCCGAATGCAGGTAGCGCACCTTTACGTCATGCTCGTGCAGGTATTCGGTCAGGTCTTCGGCCATGCGTTTGGTCAGCGTGGTCACCAGCACGCGTTCGCCGTCCGCGACGCGAAGGCGGATCTCGGACAACAGATCGTCGACCTGCGCCGTCGCCGGACGCACCTCCACTTCCGGATCGACCAGGCCGGTCGGCCGCACGATCTGGTCCACGACGACGCCGTGGCAGCGCTCGCGCTCGTACGGCCCCGGTGTGGCGGAAACAAAGATGGTCTGCGGCATCAAACGCTCGAATTCATCGAAGCGCAGCGGCCGGTTGTCGAGCGCCGAGGGCAGACGAAAGCCGTATTCGACCAGCGTCTCCTTGCGTGAGCGGTCGCCCTTGTACATGCCCCCGAGCTGCGGAATGGTCACGTGGCTTTCGTCGATGACCAGCAGCGCATTTTTCGGCAGATAATCGATGAGGGTCGGCGGCGGCTCGCCGGTCTTGCGTCCGGAAAGATAGCGTGAGTAGTTTTCGATGCCGGCGCAATAACCCACCTCGCGCATCATCTCGAGGTCGTAAAGCGTGCGCTGTTCCAGACGCTGCGCTTCGACCAGCTTGTCCACGGAACGCAACTGCTCCAGGCGTTCGCGCAGCTCCTGCTTGATCTCGTCGATGGCCTTCACGATGGTCTCGCGCGGCGTGACGTAATGCGACGAGGGAAAGATGGTCATCCGCACCCGGCGCCCGGCGACTTCGCCCGTCAGCGGATCGAATTCGGAAATATTTTCCACGTCCTCGCCGAACAGCTCGACGCGCACGGCGAGCTGTTCCGATTCAGCCGGGAAGATATCGATGACGTCGCCGCGCACGCGGAACGTGCCGCGGTGCAGTTCCAGATCGTTGCGCGTGTATTGCATCTCGGTCAGCCGCTGCAGGATGGCGCGCTGGTCCATGCTGGCACCCTGGCGCAGATGCAGAATCATGCTGTGGTAGGCATCCACGATCGCCCAGGCCGTAGATGGCCGAGACCGTGGCCACGATGATGCAGTCTTCGCGCTCGAGCAGCGCCTTGGTGGCCGACAGGCGCATCTGCTCGATCTGCTCGTTGATCGAGGCGTCCTTCTCGATATAGGTATCCGAGGAAGGGACGTAGGCCTCGGGCTGGTAGTAGTCGTAGTACGACACGAAATATTCCACGGCGTTGCGCGGAAAGAAATCGCGGAATTCGGAGTAGAGCTGCGCGGCCAGCGTCTTGTTCGGCGCCAGCACCAGCGTCGGCCGCTGCAGCTGCTGCACGACATTCGCGATCGTGAAGGTCTTGCCGGAGCCGGTCACGCCCAGCAGGGTCTGACAGGCCTCGCCGTGGCCCAGCCCCGCCACGAGCGCGGCGATGGCCTGCGGCTGGTCACCCGCGGGCTGAAAAGGGCTGAGAAGGTCGAGCTTCTGGCTCATGGCTATCGTTTTTCCGCTGACTTGCAGGTATATTACCGCGTCTTTTCCGAATACCGATTTCACGAGGAACCGTTGTCCACCATCCGCCTGTCAGGCCGCGTCAACCGCATCAAACCCTCCCCCACGCTCGCCGTCGATGCCCGGGCCAAGGAACTCAAGGCCCAGGGCAAGGATGTCATCAGGCTCGGCGCGGGCGAGCCCGATTTCGACACTCCGGAGCACGTCAAGGAGGCGGCGATCCGCGCCATTCGCGACGGCTTCACGAAATATACCGCGGTGGACGGCACGCCCGGCGCTCAAGCAGGCGGTAATCGCCAAATTCAAACGCGACAACGGACTCGATTACACGCCGGAGGAAATCCTGGTCTCCGTCGGCGGCAAGCAGAGTTTCTTCAACCTGGCGCAGGCGCTGCTCGACAACGGTGACGAGGTTATCATCCCGGCGCCATACTGGGTATCCTACCCGGACATGGTGCTGCTCGCGGACGGCAGTCCGGTGATCATTTCGGCCGGCATCGATCAGGGCTTCAAGATCACGCCCGAACAACTCGATCGCCACCATCACTCGCAAGACGCGCCTGCTCGTCATCAACAGCCCATCGAACCCGACCGGCGCGGTCTATACGCGCGCCGAACTGGCGGCGCTCGGCGAAGTGCTGCGCAAGCATCCGCACGTGCTGATCGCCACCGACGACATGTACGAACATATCCTGTGGTCGGATGAACCGTTCTGCAACATCCTCAACGTCTGCCCCGACCTCAAGGATCGCACGATCGTGCTGAACGGCGTTTCGAAGGTCTACGCCATGACCGGCTGGCGCATCGGTTATGCCGCCGGGCCCAAAGTCGCTGATCGCGGCGATGAAGAAAATCCAGTCGCAGAGCACCTCCAATCCGACGTCGATCGCGCAGGTCGCGGCGGAGGCGGCGCTGAATGGCGATCAGGCCTGTATCACGCCAATGGTGCGCGCGTTCAAGGAACGACACGATCGCGTGGTGAGCCGTCTGAACAAAATTCGTGGCGTGCGTTGTCTGCCCTCGCAGGGAACGTTTTATGCATTTCCCGATTTCAGCAAGGCGATTGCCGCGACCGCCGGCGTCGGCAACGATGTCGAAATGGCCGAGTATCTTCTCATTAAAGGCGAGGTGGCGCTGGTTCCCGGTTCCGCTTTCGGCGCTGAAGGTCACCTGCGCCTCTCCTATGCCACTTCCATGGATACGCTTGAAAAAGCGCTTGATCGGATTGATAAATTACTCGGTACGAATTAATGCTCAGGACTTTAGATATAAAGCTTACTTTGCAGGTCTTGCAGCCTGGTTATGGATTGGCATAATAATTCTTAAATAATACCAGGCTGCTAATACCCAAGATAAAAACGTCGCGGGATAGCGGCGACAACAAAAAAAGAGGATGGATGGGGTGAATCGTTATTTGCCCGGATCATTATCATTGTTACCAAGCTCCTGGCTTCGCCAGAGGCAGAGCGGTTATTCACTCTACGATCTGATCATCACTTCGGCGGTGGCGAGTGTACTGGGAGTTAGCGCCGTGGGCATGAGCAGCCTGGTGCAGGATGCGCGCCTGACGGCTGGGGTCAATCAGTTGATGGCAGAGCTAAGCCTTGCTCGCAGCGAAGCCATCAAGCGCCGATCGGCAATCACTCTCTGCGCCAGCGCGACAAGCACTGAATGCCAGGGATCTCGAAATTGGCATGACGGCTGGATAATGTTTTCGGATCCGAACGGCAACGGCAGGTTCGAGCCGGGTGAGTCCATACTGCGTGTTCAGGAATCGCCGGCAATCAAGTCTTTGACCCTTGGCGCATGGGGCCCCGGAACGGGTCAGTGGGTCACCTACGAGGCCGACGGCACGACGAAGCAAAACGGAACTTTCACATTTTGCGACAGCCGTGGCGCTGCCAAGGCCAAGGCGGTAATTCTGCTTGGAACGGGGCGCCCGCGGGTCTCGACCCTCAACGCCAGCGGCAATCCACTCAACTGTACCTAGGGCTTGCCTTGACCCTACACAACTTCCACCATAACATACGCGCCCTTCGACGTCTTACGGCAAGACGAACGAGCGAAGCGAGTAGGGCTTCATCTTTTCCCCGGTAGCTCAGTCGGTAGAGCAAGTGACTGTTAATCACTGGGTCGGCGGTTCGAGTCCGTCCCGGGGAGCCAATATCTTCAAAGGGTTGTAGCAGTTCCGCTGATGCACCCCTTCCCATTTCGCTTAAAAAAATTACCAAGACGGCCAGCTGGTTAGCTGCGATGAAAAAAATTCTCGTCTTTCTCGGGGTTGTGTTGCTGGTGCTTATTGCCGTCGGTATCGCTCGCTTAGCAACCGGACCCGCCAAGGAAAACGCACATGGCATAGAGAGCAAGCAACCCGTCCATGTTGTCAACCCGCCCGCGTCATTGCCCTGCGGTTCCGGGCTGGCGGCACAAGACTTGGCGGGAGTATGCAGAGCGAAACCGAATCCAACCCCCGGCGCATTGGAGGCAGTCGGCGAACTAAAATCCTCAGAAACGAAAACTCAACCGAAACCTCCGTCCAAGAAAAAGCTCCCACCAGAAACCAGTGGAAGCTTTTAGTTTGAGAGTCGTGATTATTTTAGGCTTACAACGTTAATCGGGTTGGCCGCCTCCGCCGATGCTGGGCTGTCCGCCGCCACCAATGGTTACCTGCCAAAACGATAATTGGGAAGAAAATTCATCAGTTAATGAGGATTTTTATGGATAAAATGATATTCACGGATGGCATGAAGCTCTTTAACAATATGCGTAAATCACATTCTTTGCCACGTTATGACGGTTCGTTCTGGGATATTTCAGCTGATTACTCCACCTTATTTTTTCAGAGCGGGATCCCTGAATTTGAATATCACAGAAGTGATTTAAATCCAAAAGTAAGATTTACTGGTGCCCTTCTTCCCTACAAAAAGATTTCAGATCAGAGTTTTAAATACACCGAAAAGCTAAAGCAATATGAGAAAGTAATTCTAATCTCTCAGGGTACTATTGATAATAAAGATCAAAATAAACTCATTATTCCCGCTCTTGAGGCATTAAAAGATAAAAATTACCTTCTCTTAGTTGCAACTGGGACCATCAATACTGATGAACTCAGAAATAAATACAGCCGCTCCAATATAATAATTGAAGACTTCATTGATTTCGACTTCATACTGGATTATACTGATCTTTATATCACTAATGGGGGATATGGAGGTGTAATGCTCAGCCTGAGCAAAGGGGTACCGATATTGACAGCAGGAATAACCGAGGGTAAAAATGATATAAATGCCCGTATCAGATATTATAAAGTTGGGATTGACTTAAGAACAGAAAAACCTGCATCTGAAAAAATTAAAATCAAAACGGAAGAAATGCTGACAGACAAAACCTTTAAAATTAATGCCTCCAGATTCCAATCATTATTAAGAAATTATAATCCAAATCAAATTATTGAAGGTTATGTTTTGAACGATAAGGAATAATTTAATTATCAGGAATGTATCGCTTGCAGAATCCGTCCTTCTTTGACCACTTCAAAAGAAGGTCTGAAAAGACAAAACATACATTGGAAACAACAAGGATTTAACTCTGGATTTTGATAACTGCCTTATAACCTCATCAAGGTCGTCAGATGTAGTAGTAATAAATTATGAGTTGGATTCTTTTACGTCGGCAACTCCCCCTGTTTTAGTTTTTTAAAACGACATTTTGTTTTACAATAATCTTTGATATACAGATTATTAGTTTATTAAATTGTCATATATTCGTATGTAAAAATCAATTTAGAAAATGAAAACCAAACTTGAGAAAGCGATTTTTGAAACAATGAGCAAAAATCCCAATAACTGGAAAGGAATTTTCTATTTCAACCCTAAAGACCCAAGAATATTAGTTCGTAAGATTAATCCAAGATTAGGATGGTCTTACAATTGGGCAAGTCCATACTCCTACATTGCATTTATTTGTATTGTTTTGATTACTGCAGCCTGTTTTATTTTTCTTAAATAAAAGTACCTAAGTACTTTAACAAATTCGTATTAGGTTCAAATCTTGTTATTTCTTCAATCGAATTATTCTTCTAATAATATTTGTTTCTCCTTAACTTTTAATTACCGCATCTGCTTGTATCATATGTAGCGTTAATTAATTATGCTATGAATTTCTTTTTCAACAACTCCCACTGTTTTAGTTTATTAACTGCCATCTCATCGTGTATTATGAAATTCTAATTGGTTAAATATATTTACCTTTAGGAAATATATAAAAGTTATGAAAATCCTACATGCTATTTCTTATGTACTGGCTTTGATTGCCCTGGTTATTTTGACAGTCCTTATATCAACCGAAATCAATTCAGAAAATAAGAAAATCATAGCCTACCTACTTATTGGATTTATTGCAGTTGCATTAATCTGGAAAGGTAGATGGGACTTTGGACCTATCATTAAGTCAATTAAATAAACTTATCATATATCCTATCGAATAATTTATCTTATAATATTCGTTTTCCCTTAACTATTAATTACCTCATCTAAGTTTATCAGATGATGTTCTTGTTGGGGTAGGAATATTTCCAACTCATTTTTTCAGTCAAAAAAATCCGTCCTTCTTTGACCACTTCAAAAAAGGTCTGAGGACACTTAATATACATGTATAAACAACATGGATTTAACTCCTGAAGGAAGTGGTCAATTTAATCTGACTGTCCAAATGTGGTCGACATGTCAGGCTAGTTCAGCTTTATTGCGTCGGAATGTAACAGTTCCAGCCCTACTGCAAAAGCCGGTGACCCGGAACATCTCTCGCCGGTACAAATTGACCACTTAAGACCGGAGTTAATCTCAAGATCTATAGATAAATATAAAAATGTAAATCTTCCCGGCGGAATGTGTTCAAGGCGACTGGCTTATACATACAATTATTGTGCGATTGTATTCGTATAATTAAGTTAAAAAAGAAAAAAGGGGAAATTTCAGAAATTGTTTATTTTTCCCTGTCTTTGATTTCAATATCCAGGAATACGCAAGTTGTTGTTCCGGTATTCTTGACAATATGTCCCTTTATAGGAGGTCCCTGAGCACAATCTCCGGCTTTAAGGTCATCAACACCTTTCATTCCGCTTTTATCGGTGCTGGTAAGTTGTCCGCTTTGAATAGCATATACCATATAGACTGGATGGGAATGCATTGCCAATTCTTCACCGGGAGCAAGCGTAACTTTTATTATGCGCACTCCAAGAGTATCAGTAAGAACCTTGGTGTACTTAGGATTTGTTTTAGCGATATCCTGAGCGGATACATTAAAACTTGTCAGCATGAAAACCAATGCAAACATTAACACGATGCATAAAAAACTTTTCCTTTTCATTTTAGTGAGTTTTTAAAAGTCATATTATAAATTTTGAAATGCAATATCATAAATGTATGCTTTTCGGTTCGGCAGTGGTGGCGGTGGGGTAGTTGCCTACCACGCCGGTCATCACTTAGACAGCTCGAATCATCGCCTACTTCACCGGACCACGGGTGATCGAGGTGTGGCTTTCCAGCATATCGAACACTTTAGCGTCGATATTGCTGAGCACAGGACTGGCCATCATTGCCGCCACGATCGGGCTAGCCATATACGCCTGCAAAGCGGCTTCGCTTTCAAATAGATAGATACCGCCCGCTGTGTGTTCTGTCTCGTTCATCAACCAGATCTTCCAGCGCAGACCGGGCACGTCGGCAATCGGTTGGGCGACTGGGAGCCATGCTGCTTCCAGATCAGCTCTTGGAATGCTGAACTTCAGATTGACTTGCAAAATTTTCTGTGACATAATTTTTCTCCTTTCAATGATTAGTGACGAATTATTTGACTCTACAGTAATAAAGCTCAGATAAATAAAGTGGACATATTTTATTGACTCATGTCATTAGTATCACTTTGCTTGGGATGCCATGTGATGACAGCCACCCAAATAATAAAGAGACTGCAACCCTGCATTTTATCCTTCCTTAGACATTTATTAAACATCTTAATTAATAAATAGTTACAAAACATATGATTTGTCTAAACACTGCAATTGTTTTCAGAAAAGTAATGTGTAGTAAAAATGCTAAAACACAATTAAAGAGATTGTAAATACATATTATCTGTACTGTTAATATCATATATTTGTAAATGTATAGTATTATTTTCTATTTAATAGCACAGTTTATGTTATAAATTCCTTAAAATCTTGCTGTTAATAAATTAACAATAAGATTGCAAGGGTTATTATTTTTTATTTACAGTTTGCAGTAGTTGTTTAGATTGCTACCGCTGAATACTTTAAATGAGAAAGCTATACTGGAATTTCTATTTTAAGATTTCAAAAAGAACCCTAATTCTTAATATTTAAGGAAAAAGATAATCCGAGCACTCCTGCGCAGAGTTGATAACTGAATTTGTTCGTTATCTTATTTTGCTTCCTTAATTATTATATTTGATAATGTGATTTGATTTTTTTGATACACAAAAGTTAATTTGGGGAGAACCGAAAAAAATCGACTCCAACAATCCTTGATCAGATGGTATATAATGAATCATTCTCATAAGATGACTTATTATTTAAGTGGTTAGAGTAACCATCTCCAATAATCGTTTAAATTTAAACAGATTGACAAAAATCCCTAAAAACCTGGGAAAAGAGCTCAATTTTGTAATTTGCCAGAGGTCACCAGATTAATTCCGGTTACTTCTGGTGGAGTTTCTGGGAATGGCAGGGAATGAGGCTTAGTAAAGTATCATCTATCACCAGAGACCTTAAAAAGACGTAAAAATGATAAATAATACCTAAAAAATCCGTCCTTCT
>CAVVRV010000023.1:0-51589 GCA_963750625.1 uncultured Gammaproteobacteria bacterium
TAGCCGCCGGTTTGACCGCCGCCACCGATGAGCGCACCGGGTGTGCCGCCGCCACCGATAGCAGGGGCAGGTTGTCCGCCACCGCCGTTAATGATGTTTCGCATGGTATCTTTCTCCTGTTTAAGTTATTGCTTATTCATCCGTTGATATGCCGGCTGCTACAGCCTCTCAACCGGTTTGTCCTCGGCTATTACCCTACTCCTGCCTCCGGGTGTTGGCAACTGACTGCAGTCGGCAGCTGTCGGCTATCACCTAAATCCCGTAAAATAACGGCTTGTGTGAAATTTGTGCTGGTTGGCAAGAAAATCAATTACTTGTAGTTAAATTTCGATAATAACAGCGTCACTCCAACACCGAGCGGTGACGCACAACAGCTATGACTCAATGCCTAATCATCTAGCGGCCATGCCTGGTATCAATCTTAATGCGCACCTTGTTCGCCCCCAGGAAAACCTGGGGGATGCCCGACTCCTGCCACCAGGGAGAGGCCGGTATGTCAACCAGTTCATCCTGGGCCCCGCGTTCGCCGAACAACTGGCCGACTGGCAGCGAATCACGGTCGGGAGGGGACTGAAACTCACCGCCCATCCCGACCTCGCCTGTACCCAGGCGACGGATGGTGACCGTGAGCTGACGCTGATCGGGCATGTCCTGGATCCGCTCGCCCCGGAAGCGAGCAATGATGACATCGTGCGCGCGCTGCTTCATCACTTCACGAGCCGTAACGGCTTGATCGCGGCTACCGATCGTTTCGGCGGGCGCTGGCTGTTGGTCGCCACGAGCGCGGAGGAGTCATTTCTCTTCCACGATGCCCTTGGACTGCGTCAAGCCTTTTACACCGATCCGGTTGTTACGGGCGCCATATGGGTTATGTCGCAGGCGGGAATTGCCAGCGAGATGCTGTCCCTCACGCCAGATGAACAAGCGCTGGATTATTTGGATACGCAGACCTTCCGCCGGACATTCGAGTCCCGGTTTCCTGCCGCGGCTTCAACGTTCAAGGGCCTCAAGCACCTGCTGCCGAATCACTGGCTGAACCTCAGCACGGGGAGGAGCCATCGCTTCTGGCCGTCAGCGCCCCTGGAGGCCCTGACTCCCGAAACAGCCATCGACCGCATCGGCACACTGATGTCCGGCCAGATCCGTGCGGCGGCGACGCGTTTTGACCTGGCGCTTTCGTTGACCGCCGGCTTTGACAGCCGACTGATGCTTGCGACCGCGAGAGAAGTGGCGGATCGCATCTGCATTATGACTTTGCGACAGGGAAGAATGCCCGATCATTTCCCGGATATTGAGATTCCGGCGCGGCTCCTCAAGCAGGTGGGACTACCGCACGTCGTGATCCATGCCACGTCGACCATGACGCCCGAGTTCAGCTTGCAGTTCAAACGAAACGTTTATCTGGCGCACGACCACTACGGACACGATGCGGAAGCGATCCTCAGGCACTTCGGCCGCACAAAGGCCGTGCTCACGGGCAGCGGCGCCGAGGTGGGGCGCTGCGCATTTCGCCGGAAACTTCCGCATGCCGACCATGTACGATTCACGCCCGAACTCCTGGCGTGGCTTGAATATGGATCAACGCATCCGTTTCTTGTCGAACATTTTCGGGAATGGCTGGCGGAAGTCAGCCAACAGCACCATGTCAAGCTGCTCGACCTGTTAGAGTGGGAGCAGGACTATGGCAACTGGCTGGCCATGACCCAACTTGAATTCGATATTGCCTGGCGCGAGATTTTTACGCCCTACAATTGCCGCCAGGTTCTCGCGACCCTGCTCGGCGTGGACGAGCGTTTCCGGAAGGCCCCTGACTACCTTCTGTTTCAGCGCGCCATTCTGAAGGCCTGGCCGGAGTTGCTATCTGAACCCATTAATCCGCACCGGACCATTGGGCGGCTCTCCCTGTGGATTTCCGATATGAAAGCTTTGGCCCATTACTGGCGCTTTCTGTATGCGCAGCATAAGCAGAACAAGCACCGCCGCTAACGGGTATACCTGAAAAATCAATGCATCACTCGAGAACGGAGGCGCCGGCTCGGGCGATCTGGCCATCCTCGGATGATTTCACTCCACTGACGCCGACAGCGCCAACGATCTGGCCTTTCCATGTCAGCGGCACGCCGCCTTCCGATGACAATACGCCCGGCAAACCCAGAACTCTATGCTGTCCACTCGCCAAGAGTTCCTCCCATGCCTTGGTAGGCCGCTTGAATGCCACCGCCGCCCTGGCTTTACGGATGGCGATCTCCACGCTGCCGAACTGGGCGTTATCGAGACGCTGCAGACAGATCAGGTTGCCACCATCATCGACAACCGCAATAACCACCGGCCAGGCATGTTTCAGCGCTTCGGCCTCCGCGGCAGCGACGATTTTCTTGGCGGCAGCCAGTGTTAATCCTGCCTTTTCAACCACCATGCTGTTATCCGGCATTGCTCTCCTCCTTGTTGCTTGGCTAAGGAAATAAGATACAGGGAAGACATTTTCATGCAATCATTAATCGATTGCAGAATGCCGACCTTGTGAGAAGCCGCATCGATTCCGCATAATCTGCCTTTCCCTACAAGCGCTCAGGCCATGCTCATCGTTCGCCTTTTCAGCATCGTCTTTCCGATCTTTGCGATCGTCGCCGTCGGCTATCTATACAGCCGCTGGCGGCAACCGGACATGACGTCGGCGAACCAGATCAACATGACAATCCTCCTGCCGGCGCTGATATTTCATGTCCTGTCCGGCAAGGATTTTCAGCTGGCCGAGTACGGGTGGCTCGCCCTGGGCGCCGCCGCCATCGTGCTGGGCTCGGGCCTGCTGGCCTTGCCGGTGGCCAAGGCATCCGGATTGTCGTTCAAAACATTCGTGCCGCCGATGATGTTCACCAACTCCGGGAACATCGGTCTGCCACTCGCGGTATTTGCCTTCGGCGAACAGGCACTGCCGGCGGCCGTGGTGTTGTTTCTGGTCGAGAACGGCCTGCATTTTACCCTGGGCACCTATCTCATGGATCATCGCGCGCCACTGCACAAGGTGTTGGTGCAACCCATCGTCGCTGCCACGCTGGTCGGGATGGCCTTCAGTCTTTTCCGCTGGGGAGTGCCGACACCGCTGCGGGAAACCGTCAACCTGCTCGGTCAGGCTTCCATCCCGCTGTTGCTGTTTTCGCTTGGCACGCGTCTGACCAGCATTGATTTCCGGGAGTGGCGGATCGGGCTGCTCGGCGCCGTCATTTGTCCGGTGACCGGCGTGTTGATGCTGCTGATCGTGCAACCCTTTCTGAGCTTGACGCCATTGCAGTCGAGTCTGCTGCTGGTGTTCAGTGCGCTGCCACCGGCGGTGTTGAATTATCTGGTGGCTGAGCAATACCGGCAGGAGCCAGGGAAAGTCGCCTCGATCGTGATGCTCGGTAACCTGGCGGGATTGGTCAGCCTGCCGATAGCGCTGGCCTTCGTGCTGCGCTGATCGACCGGCTTGACGCATCAGCGTCGGTAGGCTTGGTATTTTTGATCCGTTGCCGATGCCGGGCCAGATGCAAGGGCGTCCACGAATGCGGAACCCTGAACACAAAGTTATAACGCGCCACGTGATAGCTGGGATCGAAACCGTAAAAATTGAGCTTCATGCGCTCCAACTCTTCAGTGCGGTATGCCTCCAGCGGCTTGACTGACTCGTCCTTGGCGCGCTGTCTGCGCTTGGCTTCGAGCTGAGTCTCAAAATTCGGGTCCGCGGCCAAGGCTTCGGCGACTGACCTGATCATCATTACGAATTCATTCACGCTCCCGCCGAAACAGTCGTCAATGAGGCCGATACGTTTGGCCGCGGTGGCGCCGAGCGGAAGACGATGCTCCATGATCTCGCGCCCCTTCTCGCCCATCCGTTTGGGCAACAGGTAGCTCCAGTACTCGGAGCCGTAGAGATTGCCCATGTTCTTGTAGTGCGGATTCAGCACCACGCCGTCACGCGCATACAGGCGATCGGCGGCCAGCGCGAGGAACACGCCGCCCGCGGCGGTGTTGCCCTGCAAAGCGGCAATGGTGAGATGCGAGTCCGTCTTGATAATGGCTTGCGCCAGATCGTCCATGGCATTGATATTGCGCCAGGACTCGTCCGCCGGACTGTCGGCGGCCTCAATGCAGTTGAGATGAATCCCGTTTGACCAGAAGTCCGGTCCGCCCATCAGCACAATTACCCGTGTTGGCCTCTGGCAGGCAATGAAGATACGCCTCGCGCAGGCGCTGGCATTGTTCGGTGCTCATGGCGCCATTGTAAAAATCGAAATGCAGGTACCCCACGTCTGCCTTTTCCTCATACCAGATATCCTTGTACGTAAGGCGTGCTGGCGGGACGTCGAGCGCCAGCGTCACTTCCGGAATCACGCCAAGCCTGTCATGCAGAACCAGGGTTGCCGGCAATTTGAACGTCTTCTCGCCGGGCACGATTTTTTTTACGTGGCCTATCCATACCGCACCATCGCGGGTGGCGCGGCAGACAGCGCCGTGTCGTCGCGCAATGATCTCGCCCGGTGCGCCGCGCAGGGTATCCTCCTCGCAGGCATCGTAGAGCCGGCAGGCCACGCCGAGCAGCGCGTCTTCGATGCCGGGAAAACCATCGGCGGAGTGAATTTTTCGCAAGACGGTTTGGGTATCATCGGCCAGCCAATCAATGCGTCGATCGGACTGCTTGATCAGCGGCTGCCATTTACCGCGCGCATCGGAACGACTTTCATTCAGTTGTTCTGGAATGAATTTCCCGGTTTCAAACCGGTCGATCGCCTGTAAAACCGCCGTGACCGCGGCTTCGGTCACCTCGTTGCGATACAGACTGCTTTTGCGCGCCACGCGCATCGGAAAATTCACCGACGCCCACACCGGGCCGGCATCCATCTCGGCATCGGCCTGCAACACGGTCACGCCCCACTCCTGCTCACCGTTCAGAATCGCCCAGTCAAGCGCCGACGGACCGCGGTCACCCTTGATGCCCGGATGCACCACGAGACACAAGGTGTTGCCGCCAGATCGCCTCCGGTATGGCGCGCCGCAAGTACGGCGCGACGATCAAATCAGGATGGAAAAGCCGCACGGCCTCGATCGTAACGGCATCATTGATGTCGAATTCGATCGAAACATCATGGCCCCGTTGCGTTAATTCGGCATAGAGCCGCTGTGTGAGACTATTGAAGCTGTGGGTGAGAAACAGGATGCGCATGTCTCATTCCCCCACGGCAACGTCCGGTTCAGAAGTTTTCTCCACCATCGGTATATCGTCAACGGTTGTGCCGTGGCGCCGGTATTTGTAATAAGCCGCACAGGCGCCTTCCGACGACACCATGCACGAACCAATCGGATTTTGTGGCGTGCAAACCGTTCCGAAAATCCTGCAATCGGTGGGTTTCTTCACACCGCGCAGAATGGCCCCGCATTCGCATGCCTTGTTCTCGTGCGCCGTTTTTTGCGCCAGGGAAAATCGGGCTTCGGCATCGAATAACGCATAGCGTTTTTTAATCCGCAAGCCGCTGTACGGGACAACGCCCAGTCCGCGCCATTCAAATGCGCGCCGCAATTCGAAGACCTCCGCGACCATGGCCTGCGCCTTGAGATTGCCATGAGGGGTAACGCCGCGGGAAAACTGATTTTCCACTTCTGCCCGTCCTTCGTTCAGCTGGCGCACCAGCATCCCAATGGATTGCAGCACGTCGAGCGGTTCGAAACCGGCAATCACCACCGGACGCTGGTATTCCTCGGCGAAAAAATCGTAGGGACGGCTGCCGATAATCGTGCTTACGTGCGACGGGCCGATGAAACCGTCCACGCGCACGGTGCCAAGCTTGCGTACATCCGGAGAATCCAGAATGTTCTGGATCGCCGAGGGCGTGAGCACGTGATTGCAGAACACGCTGAAGTTCTTTAGTCCCAGCCTGTCCGCCTGTTGAATCGCCACCGCCGTCGGCGGCGTGGTGGTTTCAAATCCGATGGCGAAGAAAACGACTTCCTTGTCGGGATTGTCCTGTGCGATACGAATGGTCTCGGCACAGGAATACACCATGCGCACGTCCCGTCCTTGCGCGCGGGATTTAAGTAAACTGCGCTTGCGTGAGCCCGGGACGCGCAGCATGTCGCCATAACTGCACAGAATCACATCCGGGTTATCGGCGAGTTCAATCGCCATGTCGAGACGTCCGATAGGCAGGACACACACCGGGCAGCCGGGCCCGTGCACCAGATGCACGTTGGGGGGAAGCAAGTCCTGTATGCCGTAACGGAAAATCGCGTGCGTGTGGCCGCCGCAGAATTCCATCAGGCTGTAATCCCGCGCGGGATTGGCTTCGGCGGTCAGCGCGGCGGCTAGCGCCGTGGCAACCCGTTTGTCGCGAAATTCACTGATGTACTTCATGTGGGTTTTCTTCGAGTTGGCGGGCGATCTCGTCAAACAGGGCGAGCGACTTTGCCGCCTCGTCGGCATTCAGCCGGGCGATGGCAAAACCAACGTGGACAATCACGTAATCGCCGACGGTCACGTCCTCAACCAGCATGAGTGAAATCTGGTTGTGGACTCCGCCGACTTCCACCAGCGCCTGATCGTTTTCCAGCTTTTGTACAACCTTTGCCGGTATCGCTAAACACATGGTTTGCTTTCTCCCTTGGGTTAGGGGCCCGGTGTCGCGGGTCAGGCAATGTTATGCCACTTCCGGTGATTTCCACAAAAACGTTTCGGTGCCACGTTATCGGACGCCTCTCCCAGGCACTCAGGAAACCACAAAACACAGCCGTCTTACTTTGATTGAAATCAAAATACCGCGTCAGCCACTGGTCGCACGCATGTTTCCCAGGTCTGATATTTAGTCTGTATTACACCTGTTTTTCCGCACAGTTATGATGGTAATGAAAGCCATCGTCGACCCGAACACGGTGCCGGCCGGAACATCGAATTCTCCGGTATAATCCGGTCTCATTTTTCGCCGAGTTCACTCGCCAGATACGTTTCCCGCAGGTATCCGATGGAAAGTCCGTTGTTCGAAAAACTTCGCCATTTTGTCACGCGCAAGCGCCTACGGCTTGCCTTGTTGTCGCTGTTGCTGATGCTGTCGGGTTTTGTGCTTTATCTCGACATCACGGTACGCGTCCAATTCGAGGGCAAGCGCTGGGCACTGCCGGCGCGGGTCTACGCGCGGCCCCTCGAGCTTTATCCGGGACTTAAACTGCGCCCGGAACAATTGGGCACCGAACTGGCCATGTTGGGCTATCGCGATGCAGGCGGCCAACTCGATCCGGGCAGTTTCCGGCAGCAGCGCAACGAATTTACCATCGCCACGCGACCGTTTGTATTCTGGGATGGTGCACAGGCTGCTCTGCAACTGCGTGCTGATTTCGATGGCAGTCATTTACGAAGCCTCACTGACCTCAAGACGGAAAAACCGGTCACGCTTGCGCGGCTCGATCCCCTGCTGATCGGCGGCATCTATCCGGCGCACAACGAGGATCGCGTGCTGGTGAAATTGAACGAGGTGCCGCCGCTGCTGATCAAGGGCCTGATCGCGGTCGAAGACCGGCAATTCTATACCCATCATGGCGTTGATCCCCGCGGCGTGGCGCGCGCCCTGGTGACAACATTACGAGGCGCCGGCGTGCAGGGCGGCAGCACGCTCACGCAGCAACTGGTGAAGAATTTTTTCCTGACACCCGAGCGCACCCTGCGCCGCAAGTTCACGGAAATGATCATGGCGCAGTTGCTGGAGCTGCACTATTCCAAGGAGGAAATACTCGAGGCCTACGCGAACGAGATTTATCTCGGGCAGGACGGTAACCGCGCGATCCATGGGTTCGGGCTTGCCAGCCATTTTTATTTCAACCGCCCGCTGTCGCAGCTCGATCTGCCGCAGGCGGCGCTGCTGGTCGGACTGGTCAAGGGGCCATCTTATTATGACCCGCGCCGGCATCCGGCCCGCGCCCTGTCACGGCGCAACCTGGTGCTTCAGGAAATGCTGCAACAGCAGGCCATTACCCAGCAGCAATACGCCACCGCCAGGGCCACGGGCCTGGGCGTGGTTGAACAGGCGCCGGGCGGAACCTCGCTTTATCCGGCGTTCGTGGAACTGGTGCACCGCCAGTTGCGGCGCGACTACCGCGAGGAGGATTTGCGTTCGGAGGGCTTGCAGATATTCAGCTCGCTCGATCCGTTGGCTCAATTCGCCGCCGAGCGCGCCCTCACCACCCGCCTGACGCAGCTGGAAAAGGCCCGCCGCATCCCGCCGAAGGCGCTCGAAGGCGCGATTGTGGTCAGCAACGCGCAAAATGGCGAGATCCAGGTCCTGGTCGGCGGACGCAACACGCGCTACGAGGGATTCAACCGCGCGCTCGATACCGAGCGTCCGGTCGGTTCGCTCATCAAGCCGGTGATTTATCTCACCGCGCTCGAGCGCCCGGATGCCTACACGCTGGCGACGCTGCTGGACGACAGCCCGCTCGTGTGGCGTGAACGTGGCGCCGCCGACTGGGAGCCGCACAACTACGACAAGGCATTCCACGGCCAGGTGCCGCTGCGCCTCGCGCTGGCCAACTCCTATAATGTCTCGTCGGTTCGCCTCGGTTTGTCGCTGGGCGTGCGCACGGTCATGGACAACGTGCGCCGCCTCGGCGTTGAACGCGATTTGAATACCTACGCCTCGAGCCTGCTGGGAGCCGATGGCCTGAGCCCGCTGGAAGTCACGCAGATGTATCAATCCATCGCCAGCGGCGGCTTCCGCGTGCCGCTGCGCGCGATTCGCGAAGTCCTGACCGCGGAAGGCCAGCCGTTGCAGCGTTATCCCCTTTCGATCGAGCAGGTGATCGAGCCGGGACCGGCCTATCTCATCACCAGCGCGCTTCAGGGCGTGGTGCGCGAAGGCACCGCCAACGATTTGAACAAGTTTCTGTCGCCGGATATCCATGTCGCCGGAAAGACCGGCACCACCAACGATCTGCGCGACAGCTGGTTCGCGGGATATACCGGCGATCGTCTGGCCGTGGTATGGATCGGGCGTGACGATAATCAGCCGATCAACATGACCGGCGCCAGCGGCGCCATGACTGTCTGGGGTGATATGATGGCAAAACTCGATCCCGAGCCGCTGGAACCGCCGCGGCCGGATAACGTCGAGATGGTCTGGGTCGATTCCACCACCGGCCGTCGCGCCGACGATAACTGTCAGGGCGCGGTGTCACTGCCATTCATAAACGGTTCGGCCCCGGTGGAAACCGCGCCCTGTGCCGCCGCTTTGCAGGGACAGTCCATCAAAAACTGGTTCAAAAGGTTGTTTGAATGACGAGACATTCTTTCGCTGGATTATTATTCGTGATTGCGGCTTCGATAGCCGGTTGCGCCGGATTGCCGACGCGCGAGGCGGAATCGCTGCCGGTATCGGACAACAACGCCGTGATCGCGCTGGCGGATGCAGGCCGGGCGGACGCCGCCAACGGGAAGCTCGACGCGGCCGCGGCATCGTTCGAGCGCGCGCTGCGGATCGAGCCGCGCAACCCGGCCTTGTGGCACGAGCTGGCCAAGCTGCGTCTGCAACAGGGACAGTATCAGCAGGCGGAGGGTCTGGCGGCGAGGTCGAACGGCTGGGCGGGCGACAATAAAACCTTGCGCGCCGAAAACTGGCGCATCATCGGACAGGCACGCTTGAAGCGCGGTGACTATCCTGGCGCCCAATCTGCTTTTGACAAGGCGGCGGAACAAGCGAATTGAGCATAACTGTACATTCAGTATTTTTTAATCCCGCGTCCCGTAAATTTTCCCGAATGACGTTCCGGGCCGCATCGATTTTCGTGTTGTTATCAATTCTTGCGGGTTGTGCCGGACCGCAGGCGGAAATACTGAACAAGACCGACAGCTTCCCGCCGACGGCCAATGTTGAAATCCTGCTTGATCATCCCACGCGCCCGTTCAAAACTTTCGCCATTCTGGAGGACATCTACGGCGGGACTCCGGAAGAAATCAACGAACGCCTGTCGCGCAAGGCGCGTGAAATCTGAGCGGATGCCATCATCATATTCAGCATCAATGACAAGTCCGTCACGGATTGGCTGCACATTGATCCTTAACTACAATGCGCATGGCGTGTACCATCCGCGCTACCGTCCGGTTAAACATTTTTACCGCAGCGTTCGCGTCCGTGCTGTGAAATTCCATAAATAATGATTTGATTCTGTTGTTGCTCGACAACAGTGTGGTAATCGTGGCACAGGTCGTGGCTGCTTGAAATGTTGATTGTGCAACTCAACCGCTATTTAACCGCCAGTTCTCAATGTTAACGCTCCACGGTAGCGGTTTTCTTTTGATCTAGGTCAAGGTGCCGTAGCAAATTGGTGCTAATTTTCCGTTTTCTGTGGTTACGACGGAAGCACCAGAAAAGTTCCTGAGCAGTTGCAATTTTGGGTGATTTAGGGAATTCTATTGAAAGTTACTCACCCTAACATGGAGGTTAAGGTATGAGCGGCAGTTTGTTTGTTGTCATTATTTTGGTATGGGCGGTTGTCGGACTATTGGCCGCTATAGGATTAGGTAAGGCGATCCGCGTGAATGATACTTTCTCGGATCAGGAAACCTCTGCGTCTTCCGGAGGCGCCATCGAATAGTTTCGAAACATCTCATCGTCACTTGCACCTACCGCAACCGACAGTGCGCACGTCGCAGAATCACCGTCAAGCAGGATACATAACCCCACTTTCATTTCCCATCCGTCGACAGTACCGCATTCCATTCTTCAATCATCCTAACCGTCTGTCAGCATTTTGGTGCCGTTGATATGGAAAAGGCTCAAAAACGGTTGATATCGAAGATGATCTAGGGAATTCTGTAAAAAGCACTCACCTACACGGAGGTTTGGAATGGGCACCGAGACATTTCTAATTATATTGCTGGTGTGGACCGTAACTGGATTTTTCGCCGCCATTGCATTCGGCAGGGCTATCCGGGAAACCAACTCCGCGCCGAATGACGAGACCCTCGCTTTTTCTACCGGTTCCATCAAATATATCCAACGTAACAAGCACAGATCACCTGCCACGCACGCCAATATTATTACGGAGCGCGCGCATGTAAGCGTTCCGAAACGGGCAACGGCTTGAATTCTTGATGACTTAGGCGCCCTGTTCCGGGTTCACCGGCAGCGGTGAACCCGGGAGTGCGTCCTTGTTGATGTTCCACGATAGCGTGATACGCGGGCGTTTCCCGGTGTAGGGATTGACGGCGTGCACCAGCTGGCTCGGAAAAATGATCATGGTGCCGGCCGTCATGCCAGGCAGAAAAGGCGCGGTCATGCAGCCATCCTGTTCCTGACAACAGTTGTGAAGGCGCGGATCCACAAAACAGAAACGGCCACTGTGCGCATCTTCCGGATCCTCATCACCGGGATCGAGACAATACACCACGCTTGCCGTCGAACGCAGCTGGCTGCTCGGCATGCAGTAATCGCCTGAGCGATAGACATTGGCCCAGCTGAGATCCACCACCGCCTGATCGCACTCCAGCACGCGTTTGAACAGTGACATGGCGCGCGCGTTGATCAATTCGACCTCCGGGCTGACCCACTGCCCCAGGTTGAGTATCTTCGTTCCTCCCGTGCCACGAAAATAACGTTTACGCAGCCGGTGGTTCTCCTCGAACTCAAGGATTTTGGCGACAAAGCGCGGATGATATTCCTGCGTGTCGGTAAAGGTGGTCATGCGGATGGTAGGATCGCCGCAGATTTCCGCTTCCTGTCCTTTTGGCCAGACCTCGATCGCTTTAAAGCCAAGCTGAATGATCTCGTCTCCCATACCGTCTCTCTCATGCTGCCATGTGGGTGCCGCAGCTATTTTGTCATGGAACACGTGGTAAGGAAATCGAATACCCGGCGCGAATCGCTTTCAGACCCATCACTGGCTCGTCTTTCACTACTTCCGCGTGGCGCCTAGGCGGGCCGCTGCGACTAAATGTCTAGCCGGTAACGTTCCGCAGAATGATATCTTATGCGGTTTCGAGCGTGACGAACGCCACGGCATGATCCTGTTCATCCGCGAGACTGATGTGGGCCACCACAACGCTTCTTTCCTGCATAAACTCGCGTGCACGCCCGTGGAACACCAGCATGGGCTTACCCTGCTCGTCATGGGTCACTTCGATGTCGTGCATTATCACGCCGTTGCTGAACCCGGTGCCCATGGCCTTTACCGCGGCTTCCTTGGCGGCGAAACGGCGCGCCAGAAAGTTCCCCTTGTTGGCGTTCTGATGAAATTCGAGTAACTCATTTGCCGTCAGGATTCGTTCGGCAAATCGATCTCCGAAGCGAACGAGATCATCCCGTATGCGCCCAACGCGCACGATGTCTGTGCCGATACCGTAGATCATGGCGACGCCTCCGTAAGTCCCGAGAAAACCTCCACACCATGCCGTCGGCCGCGGCTCACGCCCGTCGCCTCCGTGAGGCAGAACAAAACCACTACGCTATACCGTCGGCGACCGGCGACATTCGCGGACGCTCGCATCCCCGCTTCGCGGGGTCCGGCTCGCTGCTCATGTCGCCACCTCATTCATCAGTCGCTTCATCTCGCGCACGGCTTCTTGCATGCCGGTAAACAGAGCGCGCGCGATGATGGCATGTCCAATGTTGAGATCCGAGATTCCGGGTATGGCGGCGATCGCCTGGACGTTGTGATAGTTGAGGCCGTGGCCGGCGTTCACCAGCAGTTTGAGTGCCAACCCCTGCTGCACCGCTTGCTCGATGCGCACCAGTTCCTGCCGCCGGGCCTCATCGGTTTCGGCATCCGCATACCGACCTGTATGAATTTCAATTGCCGGTGCACCGGTTTTGGCCGCCGCCTCGAGCTGATCCGGGTCGGCATCGACGAACAGGGATACCCGCACACCGGCATCCGCCAGCCGAACACAGCTGGCGGTGATTTTTTTGAATCCACCGACCACATCCAGGCCACCTTCGGTGGTCAGCTCCTGACGCCGCTCGGGGACAAAGCAGCAGTCTTGCGGGCGAATGCGGCAGGCAAACGCCACGATATCGTCCGTCACCGCCATTTCGAGATTCATGCGGGTTTGAAGAAGTTGACGCAGTATCTCGACGTCCCGGTCCTGGATGTGCCGGCGGTCTTCGCGCAGATGCAGCGTGATGGAATCGGCACCGGCCTGCTCGGCCTCGCGGGCCGCCTGGATGGGATCGGGATAGCGCGTGCCGCGCGCCTGGCGCAGGGTGGCCACGTGGTCGATGTTAACACCCAGCTTTATCAATGCTCGTCTCCACGATAGTTTCCACGGCAGGTGTCGCGACAACACGGCGGAACAGCTTGCGGCTGTGCAGCGGCTGGTCACCCAGGTGCCGCGCCAACGCCGCGCGCATCAGCGCCTTGGCATCGCGCAAGGCGACCGGGTCGCCTAGCGATTCCTGCATCAGGGCCAGCAGACTTGCTCCGCGTATCCGAATCCCTTCCGTCGGGCGGTTCAGCTCGGGGTGTATCAGGCGCCGGGGGCCGCGATCGACGGTGTAATCATAGATGGCTTGTGCCTCAATGGGAGCGTTGTCGGCAACATCGCGATCCAGCACCAGACCGTATCCCAGCTCGCGCAGCAGATGTTTTTCGAAAATACGCAATACTGCCTCATTGGTAGCGTCCCGGTGCAGGCGTTGCAATGCATCCTGGTATGCCTCGAATAACGCATCATGAGGATCATGGCGGTGCAGCAAGCGCAATAACACCTCGTTCATGTAGAAACCACAATACAATGCCTGAGCGATGAGCGCGGTATCGGGGCCATCCTGCTCGGCGCCGGTGAGTACCGCGAGCTCGCCCTTTCCGCTCCAGCCGATCAGCAGGCGCTGGAAGGGCTTGAGGATACCGCGCAGGCGACTGCTCGCGCGCCGCGCACCCTTGGCGATCAACCCGATGCGCCCGTGATGCGCCGTGAATACTTCAAGCAGCAAGCTCGTCTCGCTGTAGTCGCGGTGATGCAGTACATAGGCGGGCTGCTGATGAATGCGCATCGTTCAGTTCTCGTCAGTGTAACCCAGACTGCGCAGCAGTCTCTCATTATCGGACCAGCCCTCGCGGACTTTCACCCACAGATTAAGATGGACCTTCGTGGCGAAAAGTTTTTGCATCGCCAGACGCGCGCGGCTCCCGACGGCCTTGAGGCGCTGGCCGTCTTTTCCAATCAGGATAGGTTTCTGCCCCTCCTTCTCCACCCAGATCGTTGCCTCAACGTGCAGCGCGCCTTTGACGCGCTTGAACTTTTCGATGCTGACCGCCGTGGCATAGGGCACTTCCTGCTGGAAGCTGCGAAATATCTGTTCGCGGACAAGCTCCGCCGCGAGAAAGCGATCGCCGCGGTCCGTGACCTGATCCGCCGGGTACAACGGCGGCTGTTCCGGCAGATATTTGAGAATGGTTTTTTCCAGATCGTCCACATTGGTACCCGTGCGCGCGGAAACCGGAACGATATCGGCAAACACCATCTTGCGACCCGATTGTTCCATCAGCGGCAGCAGACGGCCACGATCCTTGAGTTGGTCCAGCTTGTTGATCGCGAGAATCACCGGAATATCCTGTTTGGCCAGCATCTGCAACGGGTACTCGTCCTCTTTAGTCCATCCGCTCGCCGCGATCAGCAGGACGATGCAATCCACGCCTTGCAGGCTTGCCCCGGCCACGCGGTTCAGGTGTCGGTTCATCATGCCTTTATTATCCTTGTGCAGACCGGGCGTATCCACATAGATTGCCTGGGCATGCTCGGTGGTCTTGATACCCAGCAGGCGGTGGCGGGTGGTCTGGGCGCGCGCCGAGGTAATACTGATCTTCTGGCCGACCAGACGGTTCAAGAGCGTGGATTTTCCGACGTTGGGGCGCCCGGCAAGGGTCACGAGTCCGCAGCGCATAATGGGCTCGAGCATCAGAGACGGGAAAGCAGGTCGAGCGCCCTTGCGGCGGCTTCCTGCTCGGCGTGGCGCCGGCTGCTGCCTTGGCCTCGCACAGGAGTATCGAGCCCGGTTACCTGGCACTCCACCACGAAGTTCTGGTTGTGCGCTTCGCCGGTAATCTCACGCACGACGTAGGTAGGCGTGGGCAGGGCCTGCTTTTGCAAATGTTCCTGTAATTGGGTTTTGGGATCCTTGGGGACCGAATGCGGATCGAGGCCCTCCAGCCGCTCGCGGTAGAGATGCAGGATGACTCGCATCACTTCGTCCACCGAACTGTCCTTGCAGATGGCGCCGAACACCGCCTCGAGTGAATCCGCCAGGATTGAGTCGCGGTCATAACCCCCGCTTTTGAGCTCTCCTTCTCCCAAGCGCAGATAATTTCCAATCCCGATATCGCGCGCCAGTGCCGCCAATGTGTTTTTGTTGACCAGACTGGCGCGCAACCGCGTCAGCTCTCCTTCATAGAGGCCCGGATAGCGGTTGTAGAGCTCGGAAGAAATGGTGAACCCAAGGATGCTGTCGCCCAGGAATTCGAGGCGCTCATAATTGGTTGCGCCTTTGCTGCGATGTGTTAAAGCCTGCTCGAGCAGTTCGGGCCGTTGGAAGGTGTAGGTCAGCCGACGGCCAAACTCGACGAGCGTCTTATTCAGGGCCACGGACCTCGATAGCATGATCGAAGTTTATCAACGCGGAAACATTGAACGCCATCGGTACGACTGACTCGTAATTAATCCGGATTTTCTTCATCTTTCCACGCGGCTCGACAGTCAATATTTTATTTAGATCGAAGAGATCATCTGCGCTGTCGATTTCGAGGCGCTTACGAATGGCTTCCTTCACCTCAGGTAGTGTCATGCTACCAGCATCAGGTTGACGGCTCAGGCTTTCGAGCGCGCCTTTTATCTTGAAGTCGTTCAGGTAGGGTGGAAGCAGCTTGAAGAACAAAAAAAGGATAAAAGCCAGCGTGCCTAGCACAAACAACATGCCCCACATGGTCATGCCTGCCT
Organism: uncultured Gammaproteobacteria bacterium; assembly: GCA_963750625.1. Taxonomy (GTDB): domain Bacteria; phylum Pseudomonadota; class Gammaproteobacteria; order Acidiferrobacterales; family Sulfurifustaceae; genus Sulfuricaulis. The sequence goes on from CAVVRV010000023.1 coordinate 15,941, forward strand.
GGCGTTTGGGATTTTGCATCACAGTCTCCTTAACAATACCGGTTGAATATCAGTGTCAATTGATCGAATGGCCAATACGATCCCAGACAATACGCTGCCAGAACATCCTGCCCTGGTCGGTCATGTCCCAACTGAACCAGATCAGGAACGCCTTGCCTACCAGATTCTGATCCGGCACGAAGCCCCAGTAACGACTATCGTTGCTGTGATCGCGGTTGTCGCCCATGACGAAATACTGGCCTTCCGGCACCACAATCTCGGGCAGCGGCATGTCCGAACGGTTGGTCGTCAGGATGTCATGCGTCACTCCATCGAGATTCTCCTTGATCCTCAAGGCTTCTCCCTGGGCATCGCTGCCCGACGCAAAAAAGTAAGGACGGCCATCGGACTGGTCCATGGGCGCACCATTGATATACAGCTTCTTATCTTTATATAGGATATGGTCGCCGGGAATGCCAACCACGCGCTTGATGTAGTTGATGGAAGGATTGCCGGGAAAACGAAACACCATCACTTCACCCCGCTTTGGATGGCTGAAATCCATGATCTTATTGTTTATCACGGGTAGCCGCACGCCATAGGTAAACTTGTTCACCAGGATGAAATCGCCGATATAAAGGCTGGGAAGCATCGAGCCGGAAGGGATACGGAACGGCTCTACCAGAAACGAGCGGATCAGGAACACGATCAGAATAACCGGGAAAAAGGCGCGCGCATACTCGACATAAGCCGGCTCCTGCCGCACCCGGGCCGCTTCCTTGTCCTTCCCCGCCTGGGAAAGCTCCTTGGCCTTGCGCTCCCGGTTCTCCGACAGCAGCAATCGATCGAGCCCCCAGATTGCGCCGGTACCGACCAGAATCAGCAACATGATTAATGCGAAGTCCATGACGTTATTTCTCGTCCACGCGCAGTACGGCGAGAAACGCCTCCTGCGGAATTTCCACGGTGCCCAATTGTTTCATGCGTTTCTTGCCCTCTTTCTGTTTTTCCAGCAGTTTGCGCTTGCGCGTGGCGTCGCCGCCATAGCATTTGGCCGTGACATTCTTGCGCAAGGCCTTGACCGTTTCGCGCGCGATGATCTTGGAACCGATGGCCGCCTGAATGGCAACGTCGAACATTTGCCGCGGGATCAGCTCGCGCAGTTTTTTCGCCAGTTCCCGTCCGCGGTGCAGGCTACGTTCACGATGCACGATCACCGACAGCGCGTCCACTTTATCGCCATTGATCAACACGTCAAGTTTACACAGGTCGGAGACGCGAAACTCCAGAAAATCGTAGTCGAGCGAGGCATATCCGCGGCTCACCGACTTCAGCCGATCGAAAAAATCGAGCACGACTTCGTTAAGCGGCAATTCGTAGATCAGCATGGCCTGACGGCCGTGATAGGTCATGTCCTTCTGAATACCGCGCTTCTCCACGCACAGTCCGATGACGTTGCCGACATATTCCTGCGGCACGAGGATTGTGGCGCGGATGATGGGCTCGCGTAAATCGACGATTCGGGACGGGTCCGGCATTTTCGCCGGATTCTCGACAAGCAGCACTTCATTCGCCGTCACCACTTCGTATACCACGGTCGGCGCGGTCGTGATGAGATTCAGTCCGTATTCGCGCTCAAGCCGCTCCTGAATGATCTCCATGTGCAGCATGCCGAGGAAACCGCAGCGGAAACCGAAACCGAGGGCCTGTGAGGTTTCCGGTTCGTAATGCAGCGAGGCATCGTTGAGTTGCAGCTTCGCGAGTGCGTCGCGGAACGCTTCATACTCGGAGGATTCAACTGGATACAAACCGGCGAACACGCGCGGCTTGATTTCCTTGAAACCGGGGAGCGGTTTGCCGGCGGGACGGTCGACATGTGTGATTGTGTCGCCGACGCGTGCGCTGCGCACGTCCTTGATGCCGGCCATGACATAGCCCACCTCGCCCGGCCCCAGTTCCGGTAACGGGTTTGCGCTTGGGCGTGAAAATGCCGATCTGTTCGGTCACGTAATCGCGTCCGGTGGCCATGAGTCGTATCTTTTCACGGGGCTTCAGGCGTCCATCCATGACACGCACCAGCGAAACCGTCCCGAGGTAATTGTCAAACCAGGAATCGATGATCAGTGCCTTGAGCGGTGCGTTGGCGTCGCCCTTCGGCGTCGGGATATGCCGGACGATCGCCTCCAGTATTTCCGGCACGCCTTCGCCGGTCTTCGCGCTTGCGCGGACGGCTTCCTGGGCATGAATGCCGATGATGTCTTCGATCTCCTGGATTGCCCGCTGCGGGTCGGCGGAGGGAAGATCGATCTTGTTCAGGACCGGCAGAATTTCCAGATTAAGTTCGGAGGCGGTGTAACAGTTGGCCACGGTCTGCGCTTGCACGCCCTGCGATGCATCCACCACCAGCAACGCGCCTTCGCAGGCGGTCAGCGAGCGCGATACTTCATAGGAGAAGTCCACGTGCCCCGGCGTGTCGATCATGTTCAGGCGGTATGTCTGACCGTCGCGCGCCCGGTAGTCGAGCGCGACACTTTGAGCCTTGATGGTGATGCCGCGCTCGCGCTCGAGATCCATCGAGTCCAGCACCTGTTCCTGCATCTCGCGCGCCTCCAGCCCCCCACAGACCTGGATGAAGCGGTCCGCGAGCGTGGATTTGCCGTGGTCGATATGCGCGATGATCGAGAAATTCCGGATCAGTTCCTGGTTCCAGCTGCTCATAAAGTAGCCCTGCTTCGCTCGTCTTGTCATTCACATATGTAGCCCTGCTGCGCTCGTCCTGACATAAGAGCAGTAGCCCTGCTGCGCTCGTCTTGTCATTCGCAAATATTGCGATGCTCCCGTCGAAATGGCGCCGGCGGAAACCGCCTGTGTCATGGATACGAAAAAGGCGCCCGAGGCGCCTGGTTTCCTGGTTTCTGTCAAATGGGCTTCAGGGCCGTGGTCTGTTTCCAAACGCCCCGCGCGGCGAAGCATACCTTATTTCAGGGTTGGCATAAATATTAATGACAGTGCCGACATGAGAGTAACAACCCCATGGGCATGTTCAGGTGGGTTCCACGGCAATAATCGCCAAAAACAGCGTCGTCATGCCGCGTCTTACTCGCAGCACCACGGGTCGATCCGGGGAAGCGTGTTCGAGAAGTCGATGGAAGGTGGCAATATCGCTGACGCGTTTGCCGTCCACTTCCAGTATGACATCCCCGGGACGCAAACCGGCGTTGCGCGCCTGACCATCCTCGACACCGATAACGCTGACGCCATTATCGATTTCAAGATTTTTCTTCAGCGAGGCCGACATTTCGCTCAAAGCGAGTCCGTATCGCGAATGCTTTTCGACGTCATCGCGCTTGGGCGCCGGCTTGGCGACGACTTCTTCCTTAAGCTCACCGACGGTGACGATCAACTTTCGCGGGCCGCCATCGCGGCGGAACACACCAAGATGCGCGTGAGTACCGGGCATCGTTAGACCCACCTGGGGCGGCAGGTCCGTGGACCGGTCAATCGCTCGGCCTTCGTACTCCAGGACGATATCGCCCGTGCGTAGATCGGATTTTGCCGCCGGACTGCCAGGCAGAATATCGGCAATCAAGGCGCCACGCGGCTGGTTCAGGCCATAGGCACTGGCCAGCGCACGCGATACCTCCTGCAGACTCACCCCGATCCAACCGCGCCGTACCCGGCCTTCGCTTTTAAGCTGCGCGCCGATCGTGATGGCGGCATCGATCGGAATAGCGAACGATACCCCCATGAAACCGCCGGTGCCGCTGTAGATTTGCGAATTCACACCAACCACTTCGCCTTTGAGATTGAACAGAGGTCCTCCGGAGTTGCCGGGGTTAATGGGCACATCCGTCTGGATGAACGAAACATAATTTTCGTTCGGCAGCGTCCGTCCTTTGGCGGAGACAATGCCTGCGGTCGCGGAACTGTCGAAACCGAAAGGCGAGCCGATGGCCAATACCCACTCGCCGACCTGAAGTTTATTCGCGTCGCCGATGACCACCGTGGGCAGTGCCGACGCATCGATTTTGAGCAGGGCCACGTCACTGCGGCGGTCCGCTCCCACCAGACGCGCGCTGAGTTCGCGCCGGTCGGCCAGTCGCACCTGGATCTCCCGTGCATTCTCGATCACGTGCGCGCAGGTCAGAATATATCCATCGGGTGAAATGATGAAACCCGATCCCAGCGAACTCTCCTCCGCTTGATCGGGATTTTCATCAAAGGAGCGCGGCGTGAAAGGGCGGGAGGATTTATCATCCGTGGCGGCCGATGGCGAAAAACCGGCACGGCCGGGATCCCGCGTGACACTGAGGTTGACGACGGCCATGCCGTGCCGGACGACAAGCCGGCTGAAATCCGGCAACTCACGCGGCGCCGCTTGCACCGTCAGCGAAAGAAACAGCAGGAAGAAAAGACAGTATCCGTGCCGGTATGTCACAGTCGCGAAGTTCACTTTACCGGCGAAACCGATCCGCCGATGAAGGCAACGGTGGCGGCCGGTACTTCGCCCACCGTGGTAATCTGGTAATCGCCCGATTGGGCGCTCATCGCGTGCACCGCGCCCATGCGGCTCGGTCCCTGCATGAAAGGTTTGACGCCCTTTTCCTGTTTTTCAATGAACACGGACACCGCGGCCAAACCGTCGGTGTAAACCAGATGTTCAACGGGTTGCTTGCGCATCGGCAGCCGTCGCGTCATGTGTGCGGAGAGCCGGAAACCCTTGGGCAGTTGTGAAGCGGACCAGCCGGGTTTATCGGAGACATTCCGGGTGTCGCCGTCTTCCCGGTACCAGACCATGCTCTTACCGGTCATGCCGGGCGCGAGCGCCGAGGCCGGAATCTTCGTGCCGATGTTGACCTGCGTGAACATGAACTGCTCGAGGACAGTGTCCTGGTTGTCGAGCAGATCGGCCTTGAGCAACAGGCCGCTATCGACATCCGCCCACAAACGATATCCATAGCGATACTGATCGATGGGCTTGATGATCACGAGTTGCGCCACGCGGCCGGTGATGCGCTCGGTGTTACCCAGTTTCAGCGTGTAATATTCGTCCAGATCCTGCAAACGTTCCGGAAGAATCGAGGGAAAAGCCTTTCCTTCCGCCTTGCGATATTCGACCATGACCGAGTTTTTGTCCGGCCAGTAACAGCGGACCTCATTTGCGTCGCGAACGATTTCACGTGGCGCGCCGTTCAGCGACATCAGGCGTTCGCGCGAGGAATTATTTTCCACTTTGTGGAATATCTGCATCGTCTCGAGTTGTTTGTCATGCTGGTAAACGAAAATTCCTTCGTAGTCGAGTGCGCGTGCCGCGTGGTTGATTTTCATCAACCACTCGTGCGCGGCATCCGCCGCCATGGCCGTGGAGCAAACGAATAAACCGAGAAAAATAAAAGCGGAACGATCCGGGAGGCGTGAAATCATTTATCGTTATCGTAGCTGACGACCCGGACATAAGGCATCATGCCGCCAAGCCCGGAGGTCGAGGCAAATTCGTCATGTTCTACCAGGTAGGCGTTAAGCGCGCTTTCGGCCTCCGGTTCCTTCATGTCCCAGTGCGTGGTGCCGGAGCGGATAAAGTTTTGCGGCGCCGGCGTGTTAACAGCCAACGCCGGTAACGGCGCCGGGGCCGGCTGATGCACCCACTGCACGCCGGTAATGGCAATCGCCGCAACCGAGGCCGCGATCGCCAGCGTGCCAAGGAAACGGGTGACACGATGACGCTGGAATGAAACAGCGGTGGACGGTTCGGCTTGGATGCGTCTCGTAACCTGCTCAGCCGCGTCCTGAGCGACGACGACATCCACATCCTGGTGCAGCGCCGCGCGCACGAGATGATAGCGCTCCCACGTGCGACGGAGCGCGACATCACCCTCGAGCGCCGTGAATACGCGGCGCTCTTCCAGTTCATCAAGCTCGTTGTCGACCAGCGCCGACAGTTTCTCTTTCATGTGTTCATCGTTCATATGGCGCTACCTTTCCATCAATGGCCGCAGTTCCTGGTCGATGGCCTCGCGCGCGCGGAAAATGCGCGAGCGCACGGTACCGATCGGACAATCCATGACTTCGGCGATTTCCTCGTAACTCATGCCCTCGATCTCGCGCAGCGTGATGGCCGTGCGCAGATCGGGCGGAAGATGTTCCAGCACCCGGTGCACCGTCGTGGCGATCTCGTTGGTCAGCATCTGACGCTCCGGCGTCGCCTGGTCGCGCAGTCCCTCGCCGCTTTCGATGAGTTCCGCGCCTTCGATCTCCACGTCCGACCCGGGCGGCCGGCGGCCCTGCGACTCGAGATAATTCTTCGCCGTGTTCACGGCAATCCGGTACAGCCAAGTATAGAACGCACTTTCACCGCGAAAACCTCCGATGGCGCGATAGGCCTTGATCAGGGCCTCCTGCGTCACGTCTTCCACTTCCCGCCGGTCGCGCACGTAACGCGAAACCAGTTTGGCGACCTTGTGCTGGTACTTCCTGACCAGGAGATCGAAGGCGGTTTTGTCGCCTTTCTGCACCCGGACAACCAGCTTTTGATCGATACTCCGCTCGCTCATGAGGACCTATCCTCATGGGTCCGGTACTGCTGTATTCCGTTACCAAGAGACCGCGGCAAGGGGTTAAAGTTCGCTGGAAAAGCCCGGAAAAGAGGGTATTTGTTGTTCAATCTTCTGTCCCTGAAAGACGACGGCACGATAAGACAGCTCCGACACGTGTGATAGGATATCGTAAACACCACAAATGTGCCCTCCCCTTATCCTACGCGCATGACGACCCCCCAGTCCTCCGACGTCCTGATCATCGGCGGCGGCGCTGCCGGTCTCAGCCTTGCTCTGCGGGTGGCGGACAAGGCGCGGGTTACGATCCTTGCCAAGGCGGCGCTCACGGAGAGCGCCAGTCTCTATGCCCAGGGCGGTGTGGCCGCGGTTCTGAACGGTCAGGAAGATACCTTCGACTCGCACATTCAAGACACGCTTAATGCCGGGGCCGGCTTGTGTCGCCGCGACACCGTTGAGTTTGTCGTGCGTCAGGGACCGGAGGCGATTCGCTGGCTGATTGACCGTGGCGTGCCGTTCAGCCAGGAGAAGCAAGCAAATGGTGCGATGGAATATCACCTGACGCGCGAAGGCGGCCACAGTCACCGGCGGGTAATACACGCCGAGGACGCCACCGGCCGCGCCGTCGAGACGACGCTCGAATCGCTCGTCCGCCGGCATCCGAACATCACGCTGCACGAAAGCCATATCGCCATCGATCTCATTACCAGCCAGAAGCTCGGCCGTGCCGGGCCCGACCGTTGTCTTGGCGTCTACGCGCTGAACCGGGAATCCGGACATGTCGTTACCTACAGTGCCCATTTTGTGGCGCTGGCCACCGGCGGCGCCTGCAAGGCCTACCTATATACCAGCAATCCGGACACCTCGACCGGCGACGGCATCGCCATGGCCTGGCGCGCCGGCTGCCGCGTGGCCAACATGGAGTTCATCCAGTTCCATCCGACCTGCCTGTATCACCCGCGCGCCAAATCGTTCCTGATTTCCGAGGCGGTGCGCGGCGAAGGCGGACGCCTGACGCTGCCGAACGGCAAGCCGTTCATGCAGGATCACGACCCGCGCGGCGAGCTGGCGTCGCGAGACATCGTTGCGCGCGCCATCGACTACGAAATGAAGCGCGGCGGCCTCGATTACGTCCACCTCGACATCAGCCACAAGCCGGCGGATTTCATCAAAAGCCACTTCCCGACGATCTACGAGCGCTGCAAGGAATACGGCTACGACATCACGCGCGAACCGATCCCGGTGGTGCCGGCGGCGCACTATACCGGCGGCGGTGTCATGACCGACCTGTCCGCCCGCGCCGATCTCGACCGGCTCTACGCCGTCGGCGAATGCGCCTACACCGGCCTGCACGGAGCCAATCGCCTGGCCAGCAACTCCCTGCTCGAATGCCTGGTGTTCGCCAAAACCGCGGCCGAGGACATACTCAAACATCTGCCGGCGGCCGGCCAACCGCCAGTCGACCTGCCACCCTGGGATGAAAGCCGCGTGACCGACCCCGACGAACAGGTGGTGGTATCGCACAACTGGGACGAGCTGCGCCGTGGCATGTGGAGCTACGTCGGCATCGTGCGCACCACCAAGCGCCTGCAACGCGCCCAGCACCGGGTGGATATGTTGAAAGAGGAAGTCAGGGAGTTCTACAGTAACTTTAAGGTTACGAACGATCTTATTGAATTACGTAACTTATTACTGGTATCCGAATTGATCATCCGCTCCGCACTCGCGCGCAAGGAATCGCGCGGTCTGCATTACACGCGTGACTATCCGAAGGCGCTGTCCGGAACTCCCCAGGACACCGTGCTTACGCCGGAACCTTATGAAGCTTCAGGGCGACGCGCCAACGCCTGAACGCTTCCGGTTCCACGGCATCGGCGGCAATGGCGAGACTGACCGGCCAGCGCCGGCCCTCTATATTCAGGGATAATAGCGTCAGCCACGGATGAACAAACCGGCTGGCAATCTGGCAAACGTGCCAAGCGTCCTTTCCCGCGAAGCGCACCGACACCACCCCTTCGCCGTCCATCTCGAGCGTCTCAATGGCTGTCGATCCCTGGCGCCACGCATAAATGCGCAATGACCGGTAAAGACTCACCCCTATCAGCGTCCAGAGCATCAGCCGGACTGGCCAGGCGACGGGCACTGCCAACAAAAGCAGCATCCCGCCGAGATGTACGAACAGCAGTATTCCCGCCAGAAAACGAGAAACTTTTATGTTTAAAATCAGATTACTTTCTGATCTTGGATACAAGTTGCATTAACTCTTTTTCGGGTGGATTTTCACTGCCCTGAACATACGCCCAGAGGATGTTGTCGGGAACCGCCAGTAATTTATCAAAGGCGTCCTGTTCGGCCGGCGTGAGCGACGCGTAACCCTGATCGAGAAAATTCTTGAGAACCACGTCCAGTTCCAGAAGCCCCCGGCGGCAACGCCAACGGAGACGCTCCATCCGGCGGTCGACCATAAAAATAAGGAGATTGTTGCTCTATTCCCTCTCCCTGCGGGAGAGGGCTAGGGTGAGGGCGATCTTTACCGCTTCCATCACAAAACCCGCTTCGCCAGCGTCATCTTGATATGGCCAATGGCCTTGGCCGGATTCAGGCCCTTGGGGCAGGCCTCGGTGCAGTTCATGATGGTGTGGCAGCGGAACAGCTTATAGGGATCCTCCAGATCGTCGAGGCGCTCGCCGGTGGCCTGATCGCGGCTGTCGGCCAGAAATCGCCATGATTGCAGCAACGCGGCCGGCCCCAGGAACTTATCGGGATTCCACCAGAATGACGGGCAAGCCGTTGTACAACAAGCACAAAGTACGCACTCGTACAGGCCGTCCAGCTTCTCGCGATCTTCAGGCGTCTGAAGCCGCTCTATCTCCGGTTCCGGATCGTGATTGATCACCCAGGGCTTCACGGCCCGGTATGCGGTGTAAAACTGGGTCAGGTCGACGATCAGGTCGCGGATCACCGGCACCCCCGGCAACGGCCGCAGCTCGATCGGCTGCTTCAAATCCTTCAGCGGGGTGATGCAGGCCAGTCCGTTGCGGCCGTTGATGTTCATCCCGTCCGACCCGCACACTCCTTCCCGGCACGAGCGCCGAAACCCGAGGCTGTCGTCCTGCTGTTTGAGCAGCACCAGGGCATCCAGCAACATCACCGCCCCGCTGTCGTCAGGCAGCTCACAGGCCTGCATACGCGGCTTTTTATCGGTTTCAGGGTTGAAGCGATAGATCGAAAATCGCATGCGCTGAGTTTAGCCTGTTGTCCTATCCTGCGAAACATTGGAAAACCCGATATTTCCTCCGCTGAAATTGGCTTAATTAGCGACCAGTAATCCCCATGTTTCGCGCCTTTGGTCGGACCAAGGCGGCTCATCCCCGGAAGCTCGCTAATAATTAACTCATCAAACACGGAAACAGCTCCAGCGTGGGCGTTTCCGTGTTTCACGTTAGGGAGAGAGACCAATGGAAATCCTGCACGCTCTGATCATCTGGCCGGACCAGCTGCTGTTGTCATTGCTGGTCCTGTTTTTCATCGCCGTCCCGATACTCTACGGCGCGCGCCAGGCGATGCACAGTCTGCTGCGTGCCGTATTCCGTGCGGTCAGCAACCCGCTGCGCCTCATGTCGCGCTGGCTGTTCAAAACCGCCGAGGTGCTGCGCGAGCGCAACAAGCAAGTGCTGCTGTCGCGCGGACGTGAAGAAGTTTCGCACAGCATCAACAAGGAATTCGACCGTGTCACCAATCTGGTCGAGCGCGATCTTCATGGCTATCCGGCACTGCAGCGCAAGCTCATGGACGAGATCACGCGTATCGAGGAGGAATTCCAGAAATGCGGCGAGGTGCCCCCGCCTCCGCCGGAATGGACCAAGGCCGTGGCCGCGATCGCCAAGATCAAACCCTCCGGTGACGGTCTGGTGGAAAGGATACTGGAAGACATCAGCAACTCGATCGACGAAATCTACGAGAGAGTCATCAACGAGTACCGTGAGTCATCCAAGCAACGCCATAATATTCTCAAGAACTTCATGCCGTTCTGGCGCTCGGTCGACCGCACTCTGAAAAAGGTCGACAAGGACCTCGGCGGCATGCAACAGAGCGCCGCCAAGATCGACGAGCAGGTGGAGAAGTACAAACAGATCCACGCCAAGAGCGAGATGGCCGAGCATTCCCTGACCTCCTCGTCCACGATCCTGTTCGTGATTTCGCTGCTGGCGATCATGATCGCCGCCGGTGGCGCGTTCGTGAACTTCTGGCTGATCGAGCGCCCGATGTCGGCCATGGTCGGCGGTTCCGAATACATCGTCGGCGATATCCAGGCATCGTATCTGGCGGCGATGGTGATCATCTTGTTCGAAACGCTGATGGGCCTGTTCCTGATGGAGTCGCTGGGATACACCCACCTGTTCCCGCTGAACAACATCAACAACCGCATGCGCCGCTGGCTGGTGTGGATCTCCTTCAGTATTTTGCTGATCCTCGCCGGCGTTGAAGTCGCGCTCGCGGTCATGCGCGACATGATTATTTCGGCCGACATCGCTCTGAAACAGGAGCTGGCCGGTGGCGGAGCCGTTACGAAAGCAATGGCCAACTCCTGGGCGCTCGATATTCCCAAGGCGGCCCAGATGATCCTCGGCTTCACCCTGCCCTTCGCGCTGGCCTTCGTGGCCATTCCTTTGGAATACCTGATCCACTCCGGGCGCACGGTCTTCGGCGCACTGCTGGTGCTGGGCATCCGCGGCTTGGGTTTCGCGATGCGTTTCATTTCCAGCATGGTGCATCAGATCGGCAAGGGCACGGAGCATCTTTATGATGCGATCATTTTCCTGCCGCTGATCATTGAACGCGTTGTGCTGAATCGCAGTCCACGCCAGGCCGCGCCTGCCACCGGGCAGCTCGGGCAGCATGGCCGCCTTTTCCAAGCATGGGGAGCATGTACTGTGAGCCGGCACCTTTGGATTGTTCCGATTCTGGCGCTAAGCCTGTTCGCCACCTCTTGCGCTGACTCACGCAGCCACGCGCAAGCGGTCTATATGCTGGTGGACACTTCGGGCACTTACTCGCAGGAACTCGACAAGGCGCAGCGCGTCGTGAGTTATATGCTCGGCACGCTCAAAGCCGGCGATTCGCTGGCCGTGGCGCGGGTCAAGAGCCGCAGTTTCTCCGAGAAGGACATTATTGCGAAAATGACTCTGGGCAAGGACCCCATGCAGGTCAACAACCAGAAGCGCGAATTCGCCGAAAAGATCGGCGTCTTCAAGGCCGATCTCAAGAAAGGCAGCGCCTACACCGACATCACCGGCGGCATCATCCAGGCCTCGGAATTCCTGAACGAAACCGGCGCCGGGCAGAAGACCATTCTGATTTTCTCCGACATGCAGGAAGAACTGGACTACAAAACGGTGCGGGATTTTCCCATCAACCTGCAGGGCATTCGCATCATCGCGCTGAACGTCACCAAGCTCACCACCGACAACGTCGACCCGCGTCGCTACATGGGGCGTCTGGAATGGTGGGAGAAGCGCGCCCGCGACGCTGGGGCTTCAGACTGGAAGGTGGTGAATGATCTGGAACACCTGGAGCGCATCTTCAAGGGGCGGGGATAAATATTTTGCTTACTTACAAACCACTCTGAACTAATACTAGTTAAAGGCTACTGATCCCTTTATTTTTCATTATTTTCATTCAGTTTAAATTTTCAGTTTAAGTATTTGAATTTACACAATTCGCGCGTCATACCACCCTTTGTTTGAAACACGTACAAGATCGTTCTCTCGTCATAGTCCCACTTATCAAAGAAAACTGATTCCTTGTAGAAATATACATCGTAAAGGTTATAACTCCATCTACCCACCAAGTTACTACCAGATCGAAAGCTGTTTTGTAGCAGTAGTTTGGTCTTGGCCACATCGATGGACTTTTTATCCAAGCTGAGAATCAAAGCGGTGTACCGAAGCGCTTCGTTCCTAGGCAATGACCTGCTTCGTATCTCATTACATGCTCCGTCTTGCCATCGTTATCAATATCAACGGTAGCTAAGTGCAATGTATCCCATCCGAATTTTGCCGAGTTCTTTAGATACAGGTTGAATTCTTTCGGGTCGTCGTAGATTGACGGAGAACTTGCGTTCTGATCGCCTAGTTCCAAGAACTTCAGGACATGTTTAATCAACTCATGATGTTCCCATATATCTAACTCCTGCCACTGAGGCTGGCTAAAGTTTTTGATGGCAGGGCCGATCTCGCGCTTACATGTCAAATCAATCCCTATGGTATTTAGATTTTTGCTCATATGCCGTCACACACCTCCAGCCCCTTGCCTTCGATAAGTTGATAGCGTCCAGCATATCAACTTGTCGACGCCAACACGATGTACTATCGAAGATAGTATTAATGATGTTTTTTCCACAAGTAATTTATAGAGCCGCAAAGTTGCTAATAAACTCGTTCCTTCGGCGGAAACGGTTCAACCGTCAGCGGCTTCATCCGCACCGGTTTGTAATCGAGCTTGTTGCCATCGCGGCTGTAGAGCGTGTGCTTGAGCCAGTTGCGGTCGTCGCGCTTCGGATAATCGAGCCGTGAATGCGCGCCGCGGGATTCGTGGCGCGCGGCGGCGGAATGGACCGTGGCGAGCGCGATGTCCATCAGGTTTTCCAGTTCCAGCGCTTCGATGCGCGCGGTGTTGAAGACCTTGCTGTGATCGCGCAGCGTGGCGAGTCTGCAGGCGCTCTTGCAGTTCCGTGACCTTCTTGATTCCCTGCGTCCAGCATTCCTGCTCGCGGAACACGCCGCAGTGATCTTCCATGGCGAGGCGCAGTTCGTCGCACAGCTTATCGACCGATTCGCCATCGCCCTGCCTGTCCCAGCGCGTCAGGCGCGCCACGGCGCGCTCGACGGCCTCTTCCGGCCAGCGGACGGTGACAGCGGTTTTCCTTGAGGTATTCGAGGATGTGATTGCCGGCGGCGCGGCCGAACACGATGATGTCGAGCAGCGAATTGCCGCCGAGGCGGTTGGCGCCGTGCACCGACACGCAGGCGCATTCGCCCACGGCATACAGGCCCGGCACCGGCTCTTCCGGCCCGGTTTGCACCGGCACCACCACCTGGCCGAAGCGGTTGGTGGGAATGCCGCCCATGGTGTAGTGCGCCGTGGGATAGACCGGGATGGGTTTTTCCACCGGATCGACATGCACGAAACGGATGGCGGATTCGCGGATGCCCGGCAGGCGCTTGTTGATGACCTCCGCGCCGAGATGATCGAGCTTGAGCAGGACGTGATCTTTGTTCGGACCGCAACCGCGTCCGGCGTGCACTTCCTCGTAGATCGCGCGGCTGACCACGTCGCGGCTGGCGAGATCCTTGGCCGTGGGCGCGTAGCGCTCCATGAAGCGTTCGCCCTCGGCAGTTAATCAGGTATCCGCCCTCGCCGCGCGCCGCCTCGGTGATGAGCATGCCGATGCCGGCGATGCCGGTGGGATGGAACTGGACGAACTCCATGTCCTGCAACGGAATGCCGGCGCGCAGCGCCATGGCCATGCCGTCGCCGGTGTTGATCATGGCATTGGTCGTGGTGCGGTACAGGCGCGCCGCACCGCCGGTGGCGATCAGCGTGGTCTTGGCCTCGATGATCAGCGGCTCGCCGGTCTCGATTTCGATCACCAGCGCGCCGAGCGCGTAGCCGTCCTGGTCCATCAGACAGATCGATGGCGAAGAACTCGTCGAAGAAATGCGTGCGCGCTTTCAGGTTCTGCTGATACAGCGCATGCAGCATGGCATGACCGGTGCGGTCGGCGGCGGGACAGGTGCGCATCGCCTGCTCGCCGCCGAAGTTCAGGCTCTGGCCGCCGAAGGCGCGCTGATAGATGCGGCCGTTTTCCAGGCGCGAGAACGGCACGCCGTAATGTTCGAGCTCGATCACCAGATGCGCCGCGGCGCGGCACATGTATTCGATCGCGTCCTGATCGCCGAGGTAGTCGCTGCCCTTGACGGTGTCGTACATGTGCCAGTGCCAGTTGTCCGGCTGCACGTTGCCGAGCGCGGCGTTGATGCCGCCCTGCGCCGCCACGGTGTGCGAGCGCGTGGGAAATACCTTGGACACGACCGCGACATGCGCCTCGCCCTGCGCCAGTTGCAGCGCCGCGCGCAGCCCGCCGCCGCCGGCGCCGATGACCAGACAATCGAAACGACGGCGTGGGATGTTTTTCATGAGGCGCAGTAATCAGGATCTGCGCCGCCCACAGCGCCAGCGCGAGCAGGCCCAGTGCCGTCAGCAGCGTGACGCTGAAGCGCAGCCACAAGCGGATGCAGATAATCGAGGTAGATGCTGCGCATGCCGACCCAGGCGTGGATCAGAATGCTGGCCAGGAACAAGGCCCAGGCGATGCGTACATAACCCGTGGCGAACCAGGTTTTCCACGCGGTGTAATCACGGACCGGTGACAGGCTGAGATGCACGATGGCGTAAATGACGAAACCACCCATGTACAGCGAGGTCACGCGCTGCAGCAGCCATTCCGCGACACCGGCGTGCGCACTCCCCGCGGAGCGTACGCGGCTCACAGGCACACTCCGGTCAGCGCCACGACCGTCAGCGAAGCGGCAAAGGCGAGCCAGGCGTTGCGGCGCGCGGCGGGCTTGCTGTCACCAATGCCGATATCCAGCAGCAGATGCCGAACGCCGGAAAAGAAGTGCTGGGCGAATACCCACACGATCACCAGTACAACAAGTCGGCCAACGAGGGTGGCTGCCTGGGTGGCGATCTCGGCATAGGCCGCCGGGTCCTGCAGCGAACGCTGCAATATATATAGTGCGATCGGCAGCAGCAGAACCAGGAATGCGCCGGTGGCGCGATGCAGGATGGACAGGATTCCGCCCACGGGCAGGCGGATTTTGAAAAGATTGAGATATACCGGACGTTTTTTGTTTTTTTCCATGACTGTCAAAGTCGTCCATCCTTTAATTATTCACACTCTACACCCTCGCGCCAAGAGAGTGAATTTCAAGATAACCATAGTGTAAACCGGCCAGTGGCGGCGTCCATACGTTTCGTGCCAACCGGGACGCCGTGAATGCCATCCCTGGCGAGGCGTTCAGACTCTGTATCTGGCCCCGGCCTCGCCCAGCCAGGCGAGTTTCCGCTATCATGCGCATCCCGGTCAGCACTGGCAGGCAGGTAACCGTGAACGAAACGTGGAAATCCTTTATCCGGAATCAGGGCGCCGTCCTGGAGGGCGATCGCGTGCAGCACTTCGGTCATCCGGCCGAGGAACGCCGCGCCGCCGCGCATGGCCACGTCCTCGTCGACCTCTCGGATTTCTCGCTGATCCGCGCGCGCGGTGACGACACGCTGAACTTTCTCAATGGCCAGCTGAGCAACGACATACGCCAGCTCGACGCGACACACAGCCAGCTCGCTTCCTGGTGCAGTCCCAAGGGGCGGATGATGGTCATCTTCCGGCTGTTCCGGCGCGGTAACGACACCCTGCTGCAATTACCCGCGGCATTGCTCGAGAACACGCTCAAGCGCCTGCGTATGTTCGTGCTGCGCGCCAAAGTGACGCTGGAAAGCGTGGATGCAGAACTGGTTGGCATCGGATTATCAGGCCCGGATGCCAAAAAGATTCATTACGGAGGCGGCGGGCTTTGCTCCCAGCGGGGATAACGGCTGCGAAACCCGCGAAGATGTAACTATTTTGAGTCTGCCTGGGCCGCATTCCACGCTATGAAATCATCGCACCGATCGCCGCGGTGGAAAAACTATGGGAACGTCTCAAGTCCAAAGCGACACCGGCTGGACCGGCGGTGTGGGCATGGCTGGATATCATGGCGGGAATCCCCAGTGTTCATCCCGGAACCAACGAGGAATTCGTGCCGCAGATGGCCAACCTCGAAGTCGTCGGCGGCGTTAATTTCAAGAAAGGCTGCTACCCGGGACAGGAAATCGTGGCGCGCATGCAGTACCTCGGCAAACTCAAACAACGCATGTACCGCGCACATTTCGCCGGCGAAGTTGCGCCGCGTCCGGGCGACGCCATTTATGCGCCGGACTTTCCCGGCCAGT
The DNA here is from genome assembly GCA_963750625.1 of uncultured Gammaproteobacteria bacterium. Taxonomy (GTDB): domain Bacteria; phylum Pseudomonadota; class Gammaproteobacteria; order Acidiferrobacterales; family Sulfurifustaceae; genus Sulfuricaulis. The sequence goes on from CAVVRV010000023.1 coordinate 32,524, forward strand.
CTGCCGGCACGGTCGTGGAGGCACAACCGTCGCCGGACGGCGGTTACGACCTGCTGGCCGTGATCCAGATCAGCAGCGCCGATGCGGGCGAACTCCATTTCGGGAGCGAAACCGGTCCGCGGCTCACGCTCCAACTCCCTGCCCTATTCCCTTCCTGTCAGCGGCTGAAGCGGAATAAAAACTTTCCGCCTTCCGTCATGCAGTTCGTCTTGTGCGCCGCGCTTGTTTGCGCGGAATGCTTGTGTTTGAATGTTTTTGCACAAGTCACAATATAAGCGAATTACTAATAAACTGCTTCGGCTCATTAATAGTCTATAACTATAAGCAGAAACCAAGTGATCCAAGGAGACAGAACGGATGGCATGACACCCAACCCTCGCATTTCTTACCCGACTGACATCAGAAGTAAACCGGAGTATCAACACAAAGAGCGTTCTATGGAGGAACAACTATGAGTGATACAGGTTTTTTTCGAAAATTGCCGAGCGCCATTCCCGGCCTGGCATTGATCGTCATCACCCTGGTGGTAATCCGCGGTTACCCCGGATGGACATCGGCGGCTTCAAGGGGATCGAACCGTGGATGGGTGCGCAGGTGTTGTTCGATCAGAAGGGATGGCTGATCAAGATGCCTTCCACCTGAACTACATCCTGCTCGGCATTCTGGCCGGTCTGCTTTATCGCAACGTTATCTTTGGCGGGACAATGCCGGCGATTTTCAGCGATGGTTTCAAGCTGTCCCGTCTCATGATCAAGACCGGCATCATCCTGCTCGGCTCTCTCTACACCGTGCAGGCCATCGTGCAACTCGGCGCCTTCGCCATTTTCCTGATCGGCGGCTTCGTGCTCCTGACCATCGTGATGGTGTTGTGGCTCGGCAAGGTGTTCGGGATTGATCGTTCCATGACCGGTGTACTGGCGAATGCGCTCAGCATTTGCGGCGTCAGCGCGGCGGTGGCCACCTCACCGGCCGTGGAAGGCAAGGCCTCGCATGTCGCCTACGCCATCGCCACCATTCTGGGCTTCGGCATCCTGACCATGTTTATCAGTCCGTTTATCGGCCATGCGCTGGGTCTTACCGACCTGCAATACGGCGCCTGGATCGGCACCGGCATTCTGAACTCGGGTCAGGTGCTGGCGGCGGCGCTGGCGTTCAACCCCAAGGTGGAACCGGGCTCGGCGGTTTCGGTCGCGGAAATCTGGAACATCATGCGCGTGATCTCCATCCCGTTTGCCGTGTTCATCGTGACCGTGTGGTACTGGACCGGCAAGGAAGCCAGCGAAGCAAGGCGCAGCGCAAGAAAGGTCTGGGCACACTGCTGGTGGAGAAATTCCCGGTGTTCGTCATCGGCTTCTGGCGATGGTGTTGCTCACCAGCCTCGGCGCCTTCGGCTCGGTAGGCATAAAATGTCCGACGGGTATTTCGGAAGCGGAGAAGGCGTTCCTGCAATGCGGCCTGCCGGCTTCCGAGACCATCAAGATGCTGCGACTGTGGATGACCTGGATCTTCGGCTTCGGCCTGGTCGGTCTCGGCGGTTACATCGACTTCAAGGAACTCGCACAGGCCGGTGGCGCACCGCTCAAGGTCGGTCTCATCGTGGGCGTCGACCAAATATGTCCTGGCGCTGATCGTGGTTCTGATGATCAAGGACTATCTGGTCGCTATCTGACGCGCTAACGGAGGAAATGAATCATGGCTCAAAAACAGGAAGTGAAACCCTTGGCGCCGCAGGCGAAAAAGGCAAGATGACGCTGTTCAAGGATGACCGCGCCGAGGATATCGGCGCGATTGTCGTCGCCGACGATCGTTATCGCCTACATCTTGATGGTGACCACGGGCAAGTCACCGGCTCCGCCTGCGCCAGCGCCAGCCGCTGCTCCGGCAGTCACGGCTCCGGCGACACCTGCCGCACCGGCACCTGCCCGGCGGCGCCGGCGGCACCCGCGACAAAATAGCCGAACCGACAGCTAATGGTGACGCATATTGTCGTGGCCGTCGACGGTTCAGCGGCCTCGCAAGAGGCCCTGAACCAGGCTGCCAATATCGCCCGTCAGAGTCATGCCGATCTGACGGGCGTTTTTGTGATCGACAGCCAATGGCCGGACTTCATCGGCAACGACTGGCAGTCTTCCAAGGGCGCGCGTCAGGGATTTCTCGACTACATCAGGGAAGAGCAGGAGCAGCAGGCCGAGGCGGCGCGGAAGCAATTCGAAGCCACCGTCAATGGCATGCCGGCGGCGATGTTTTCCGTGGAAGCGGGCGATCCGGCGGAGGTGGTGCTGCAACTCGCCAGCAAGCCTTCCATCGACCTGCTGGTGCTGAGCCGGCGGGTGTTTCAGGTCAGCGGGCGGCCCAGTCTCAAGACCCTGGGCGAAAGACTGGCCAGAAAGGCGACCCGGCCGTTTCTGCTGTATCCGTGATTTAAGGTTTCGATTTTTTATCCGCCGGCGGTGCTTTGTCGCGCGGCTGTTCGATCACCTGAAAGAAAACTTCACCCTTCTTCACCATCCCGAGTTCCGTCCGGGCGCGTTCTTCGATCGCCGCCAGCCCCTGCTTGAGATCGTTCACGTCGGCCTCGAGCGCCTGATTGCGATCCTTCAGCTGGGCGTTTTCCTGTTCCTGTGCGGCGATCTCGCGGTTGAGACGCCACACGGCGAATACGCCGCCGCTGCCGAACCACAGCGGGTATTGCAGCAGCACCAGAATCGCTAACAGGACATAGGTGGCGATCTTCACGAACTTCATTCTAGTTCATCACCGCGCGACCGGTAGCGCGCGTGCGGGACATCGATGCGCACGCTACTACCGGCCCAACATGGGAAAAGCACGGCGTCCGGGATAGACAGCCGCGGAACCCAGTTCTTCCTCGATGCCCAGCAGCCGGTTGTACTTGGCCACGCGGTCGGAGCGCGACAGCGAGCCGGTTTTGATCTGCCCGCAGCCGGTGGCGACCGCCAGATCGGCGATGAACGTGTCCTCGGTCTCGCCCGAGCGGTGCGAGATGACGGACGTGTAACCGGCCTGACGCGCCATGGCGATGGCCGCCAGGGTCTCGGTCAGGGTACCGATCTGATTGACCTTGATGAGAATCGAATTCGCGACGCCCCGCTTGATGCCCTGCTCGAAAATTTTTGTGTTGGTGACGAAAATATCGTCGCCCACGATCTGAATCTTTTTGCCGAGCTTTTTCGTCATCATCTCCCAACCGGCCCAGTCGCTCTCGCCACAACCATCTTCGAGAGTGATGATCGGATACTTGGCTGACCCAGTTGGCGAGCATGTCGGCGAAGCTGTTCGGCGGTAAGGCTGGCGTGTTCGGATTCCAGTTCGTATTTACCGTTTTTGAAGAATTCGGAACTGGCCGCGTCGATGCCGAGACACACGTCGACGCCCGGCTTATAGCCGGCCTTCTCGATGCTTTGCAGGATGACCTGCAAGGCCGCTTCGTTGGATTGGAGATCCGGGGCAAACCCGCCCTCGTCGCCCACGGTGGTGTTGAGCTTCATGCCGTGCAGGACTTTCTTCAGGGCGTGAAACACCTCGGCGCCGCAGCGCAGCGCTTCGGCAAATGTCGCGGCGCCCACCGGCAGGATCATGAATTCCTGGAAATCGATGTTGTTGTCGGCATGCGCACCGCCATTGATGATGTTCATCATCGGCACCGGCAACTGCATCGGCACGCCTCCCGCCAGGCCGTTGAGATAACGGTAGAGCGGCTGCCTGGCTTCGGTCGCCGCCGCACGCACACACGCGAGCGACGCTGCTAGCATCGCATTGGCGCCGAGACGGGATTTGTTTTCCGTGCCGTCGAGATCGATCATGGTGCGATCGATAGCCGTCTGATCGTTCGCCTCCTTGCCGAGCAGCGCCTGGCGTATTTCGCCATTGACGTTGGCACAGGCGTTTTTCACGCCCTTGCCGCCATAACGCCGGGCGTCGCCGTCGCGCAGCTCGATGGCCTCGCGGCTGCCGGTGGAGGCGCCGGAGGGCACGGCGGCACGAGCGACAACGCCAGATTTCAAAGTGACATCCGCTTCAACAGTGGGATTCCCGCGCGAATCCAGAATTTCGCGTGCATGCACATCAACGATCGTCGTCATGATTTTATTTGCTAGAAAAAGGGTGAATAGACAGGATTAACAGGATTTCACGGGATGTAAGAGAATTTCTTTAATCCCGTGCGATTTCAGTTTTCTCCGCGTATTTCACGATCTCTGCGGTGAAATTTATTTCAACGGCAAAGCCATTTCGGCAAAACCTTGCTTCTTTACACAACTATCCAGCTCCTTGAGGGTCTGCAACAGATCCCTCATGCGTCCGAGCGGCCAGGCGTTCGGTCCGTCGGAGAGCGCCTTGTCCGGGTCCGGATGGGTTTCCATGAACAGGCCCGCGACGCCGGTCGCGACCGCGGCGCGCGCCAGCACCGGCACGAACTCACGCTGACCGCCGCTCTTGGTGCCCTGCCCGCCGGGCAGTTGCACCGAATGCGTGGCATCGAATACCACCGGGCATCCGGTCTCGCGCATGATCGCGAGCGAGCGCATGTCCGACACCAGGTTATTGTAACCGAAAGACACGCCGCGTTCGCACACCATGATGCGATCCTTGCCGCCGGCTTCGACCGCCTTGTCCACGACGTTCTTCATGTCGTGCGGCGAGAGGAACTGGCCCTTCTTGATGTTCACCGGCTTGCCGGCCGCGACCACGGCGCGGATGAAATCCGTCTGCCGGCAGAGGAAAGCCGGCGTTTGCAGCACGTCCACGGCCGCGGCAACGGCGTCGATGTCCTCGGCCTCATGCACGTCGGTCAGCACCGGCACGCCGATCTGTTTCCGTACCTTGGCCAGAATCGCCAGCCCCTGCTCCATGCCGAGACCGCGATACGACTTCGACGAACTGCGATTGGCCTTGTCGTAGGACGATTTGTAGATAAACGGAATGCCGAGGCTCCGGGTGATTTCCTTGAGCTGGCCGGCCGTGTCCAGGGCCAGCGCTTCGGATTCAATCACGCACGGCCCGGCAATGAGGAAAAACGGCCGGTCGAGCCCGGCCTCGAAACCGCAAAGTTTCATGTGGTGGCCGCCTGCGGGCGCGCAACCGCCTGGGCATGGCGCGCCCGCGCGGCCTGCACGTAACCGGTGAACAGCGGATGTCCGTCACGCGGCGTGGAGGTAAATTCCGGATGGAACTGAACGCCGACGAACCAGGGGTGATCCGCCAGTTCGATAATTTCGACCAGCGTGCCGTCCACGGATGTGCCGGCAACCACCAGGCCCTTCTCCGGCAGACTCTCACGATACTGGTTGTTGAATTCGTAGCGGTGGCGATGACGCTCGACGATGGAATCTTTGCCGTACAGGCCGCGCACATGCGTCCCTGGCATCAGCTTGCATTCCTGACCACCCAGACGCATGGTGCCGCCGAGATCGCCGCCGGCGTTGCGTTTTTCCTTGCCGCCTTCCGAGGTGGTCCATTCGGTGATCATGGCGATCACCGGGTGCGGTGTTTTGGGATTGAATTCGGTGCTATGGGCGCCCTTGAGACCCGCGACGTTACGCGCATACTCGATCACGGCGACCTGCATGCCGAGGCAAATGCCGAGATAGGGAACACCTTGGGTGCGCGCATAGTGCGCGGCCTTGATCTTGCCTTCGATCCCGCGCTCGCCGAAACCGCCCGGCACCAGGATCGCGTCGACGTCCTCGAGCTGGCCCGTGCCTTGAGTTTCGATCTGCTCGGAATCCACGTACCGGATATTGACGCGCGTGAGCGTGTGCAGGCCGGCGTGCTTGAGCGCCTCGGACAGCGACTTGTAGGATTCCGTGAGATGCACGTATTTGCCGACCATGGCGACCGTGATCGTGTCGGTGGGATGCTCCATGGCGTGCACCACCTTGTCCCATTCGGCGAGATTGGCCTTGCGCGCATTGAGATGCAGCTTCTCCACCACGATCTCGTCCAGACCCTGCTCGTGCAGCAGCCGCGGAATCTTGTAGATATTGTCCACGTCGATAGCGGAAATGACGGCGCGCGTGGGGACGTTGGTGAACAGAGCGATCTTGCGGCGCTCGTCCTCGGGCAACGGGCGTTCCGCGCGGCACAGCAGGATGTCCGGCTGGATGCCGAGCGACAGCAGTTCCTTGACCGAGTGCTGGGTGGGCTTGGTCTTGAGTTCGCCCGCCGCCGCGATGTACGGCACCAGCGTCAGGTGCAGATACACGACATTGCTCTGTCCCTGCTCCACGCCCATCTGGCGGATCGCCTCGAGGAACGGTTGCGATTCGATGTCGCCGACCGTGCCGCCGATCTCGACCAGGGCCACGTCGGCATCGCTCGCGCCCAGCTGGATGCAGCGTTTGATCTCGTCCGTGATATGGGGGATGACCTGCACGGTCGCACCCAGGTAATCGCCGCGTCGTTCCTTGCGGATGACGTTCTCGTATATCTTTCCGGTGGTGAAGTTGTTGCGCTTCGTCATCGTGGTGCGCACGAAACGCTCGTAGTGCCCGAGATCGAGATCGGTCTCGGCGCCGTCCTGCGTGACGTACACTTCGCCGTGCTGATACGGGCTCATGGTGCCCGGATCGACGTTGATATAGGGGTCGAGCTTGAGAAGAGTGACCTTGAGGCCGCGCGCTTCGAGGAGGGTGCCCAGCGAGGCGGAGGCGATTCCTTTGCCCAGAGAGGACACCACACCGCCAGTCACAAAAACGAATTTGGTCATTTCATCCCGTTTAGCAGGAGTTGGGTACTGCTGCAGAACGGAAACACAAGCTACCAGATGGCAGCGTTTTTCACAACTGTTTTATTCCAACAACCGATACAACCGCGGCGAGGGAACCGGCTGTCCGGGCGCACGGGCCGTTTACGCCGTGGTCGGTGTCTCTTCAAGCCGCCCCGTCTTCTTCAGCACCCGCGCGAGGATATAGGCGAGCGTGAGCACGACCATTACTCCAGCCAGGAAGCGCACTTCGGTCGCGGCGGCCGGCCCTTCGATGCGGTGAACCGTATACATGCGAAATCCCACCGCAGCCATCAGCCATCCATAAGTGGTGCCATGCTCCTTACTCACGACACGCTTCCAGCTGAAAGACATGTCGGCTACCGATTCCCGGAACCCTTTCCAGTTCGGCCACAGCCGGTTCACGCGACGGCAATAATCTTCGTACTCCGCACCGAATTTGCGCCGCAGGTAGTTCTCTTCCGACGCGATGATGGCGGCGTACATGAACAAGAAGAGCGGTATGTAAACCATGTATACCTCGGGTACGCTCAAGATGAGCGTCAATCCCAGCATGATCAGGATGTTGCCGACATACATCGGATTGCGGGAGTGGGAGAAAACTCCACCTTGTACAAGCCGGTCCGCGTACACAGTCTTGTTCTTCCCGCCGCGGCGGATGTAGTCGTAGCCTATCGTCAGTATGCGCAGCGCCTGTCCCAGCAACGCGATCACAAAGCCCGCCACATCGAGCGCGATATCGAAGGTTCGGCTGTCGTTTGGATACACAGGTTCGACAAAGAACACCGTGGCGACGAGCACCAGCATCACTAAAGCACCACGATAGTGAAAGAAAAAGTTTCCAAACTTGGTGAGCATGGGTCTATTTTACTGCCAGAAATCCGGCAAAGTTGTACCATTTGTAGAACATGTCGAGGTGGGAAAATCCGTTGCTGCGAAGCAGCGCAAGATTCTCGTCCACCCGGTAGGGAATCAGGACGTTCTCCAGTGCCTCGCGCTTCTTGGCGATCTCCGTCTCGGAATAACCATTGCGCTTTTTCATCTCGTAGTAATAATTGATAAACATCCGGTTGAACATTGAGTCGTTGCCGAGCACCTTCTCGACCAGGATAAGGCAGCCATTCTCGTTCAGCCCCGCGTGAATCCTGCGTAGCACGAGATCCCGGAAGAGCGGCCGGACGAACTGGAGCGTGAGGTTCAGGACAATCACCGAGGCGTTCTTGATATCACAATCACCGTTGAGGTCCGCGCAGACGGTCCGGTGCGGTCTCGTGTCACCGAGCGACTCGAAACGCCGCTCCGCCCGTTCGAGCATGGGAGCCGAATAATCCACACCGACAAAGGTCACGTCCTTCTTGATCGCTCCCATCAGGCTCTGCAGCGTGATCCCCGTCGAGCAACCCAGGTCATACACATTCGTTCCGCTCACGGCGAACTCATTGGCCAGCTCCCCGATCATGCGCTGCAGCTCGCTGTAGAGCGGGATGCTGCGGTCGAGCATGTCGTCGAACACCTCGGCCGTCTTTTCCCCGAAATCGAAGTCGGTTACCGCACGGTCCGACTTGTCGAAAAGTTTGTCTCGCATAGTCCAGCATTACCTTCCATTATGTCGTTAAACACGCAAAGCCCGCTGACGAGATTGCAGAAACGAAGTCTCCTGCATACTTGCCTGTACCAACGTTCGTTGGCGCACACGGATTTTGCCCGGCCTGGCCAGTCCCTGGGTTGGTCGGACGTCATGGCTGTAGATGATTAATCAAGGATATCGCGCTGCGTTCTTAGCGGCAAGACCGACCGTACAGGACTACCCTCCGCTACGTGGTTCGACAGGTTCACCACGAACGGCTCAAACAGACCTCCCCGAGCGCGCGGGCGAGACCGGGAGGTCGCTCGCCCAGGGAACACGGGAAGGCTCAGGCCACGGCCGGCAACGCCGCGGCCAAGCTTCCCCTACTTCGCGGTGCCGAGTCACTTCCACCTCGACGCGGCGATTGTTGGCGCGACCCGCGGCGGTCTTGTTGTCGGCGATCGGCTTGGTTGCGCCCATGCCGGCGACTTCCATCTTGCTGGCGTCGGCGCCGAGACTGATCAGGTAATCACGTACCGCTTCGGCGCGCTTGACCGACAGCTTCTGGTTGTATTCGGCTTTGCCGCTGCTGTCGGTGTGGCCGGTAATTTTAATCGTCTTGGCCGAGCTCAGCTCCGCTCTGGCCCGTTCGCGGTATTCCTTGATTTTCTCCTTGCCCGTCGGGCTAATCTCTGACTTGTTGACGCCAAACAGCGCCGCGGCTTCGAACACCATGATTTTCGGGGTCGGCGGCGGGGGCGGCGGCGGTGCCACCACCACGGGCGCGGGCGCCGGCTCGGCCGCCTTCGGCTCGGGCTTCGGCTCGGGGAACAATTCCGGATGGCATTCCTTGGTGGCGTTGTCTTTAGCTCCAGGCGGAGGTCAGAACGCATTTGCCATTGCTGTCGCGCGCGGCTTTGCCGTTCGCGTCGTAGACATATCCCGGCGACATCCCCGCCGCCTGGGCGGAAAACGCCGTGAGGGTGGCGACCAGCAGCGACGACAACGCCAGCGTGGTCGAGAAAGCTTGTTTGTGTTTGTCCATAGCGCTTATCCTCTCTTATATAGATTGAGTGATGGTCTGCAACCCCCAGACCGGTGGTAAACCGTGTGGCAAGCCGGATAGTGTCGTCGATCGGTGCCTGACGCCGGGATCCGGGTTTTGCCGTGGGCGTTAGTGTGCCGGGAACGGGGCCACCGGACTATTGGACCTTGGTCCAATGTTTGGCGTGCTGCCGTGGCCGGGCCGTATAGCATCCATATCGCCGCCGATGATTACGGTCCCTTCGGTGCGCTGCGCCGCAGCTCGGGAAAGGCCGCGCCGAGACGTTGCGCCAGACAATCGACGTAGTTCTCGGGGAACTTCCAAACGACGCGATTCGGCCCGGGGATCAGACAACGCTCCGCGGGGTCGATCGGGTGACGCAGGGAGAGTGCGACGTCGGTGGAAATCCAGTCGTTGGCGTACCAATAGCCATGCCCGCGCATGCCGCCCATCTCGTGCGCACCACGCACGTCCGAGACATCGACGGCCTGAAACCGCGGGTCGGCCGCGAGACGCTGGATATCCTGCGACCGTGAGATCGGCGATGTCCGGCTTCCCGAGCCGCGACGCGCCGGCGATGAGACTGGAGAATCCGAGCGCGGCGTCGTTGCGCGACATATACACGATCGTCTGGCGCGCGAGGTCCATGACCGGCGGCATATACTCGCGCGCAAAGGTCTTGAGGTCCACGTCCGAGGCGACAAAGATCACGTTGCCGATGCGATAGCGCTGGGCGAGTTGGGCGCGGTCTTCCTGCGGGTGGCGCGCGCGCAGCCGGGCGAGCGCCTGGCCCAGCAGCGGCGAGCCGCAACTGTAGGCAATGATGTTGACGGACTCGGCGCGGGTCTCGGACAGCAAGGCGATCAGGCGCTCGATGTCCGGCACGTACTGCTCGGCGCGCGGACAGTCGGTGAGGTAATTCCAGAAGTTCTGGCCGGTCGGCCACTGGAAGGTGACGAGCGCGCCATGGCCGAGGTAGTGCGACCACGACCCCATCATCACCGTCACTTCGTCGAAGCGCACGCGATAGCCGTGCACATAGAGCACCACTTCCGGGTTGCGTGTTTTCGCCAGTTGCTCGTTGATTCGGGCGACGAAGGCACGCTCGGCCTCGCTCGCGCCTTCCGCACCGCTCCAGCGACCCAGTTCCTGAATGCGCTCGACGTCGCCGGGCCGGGCGTGTTCGTAGGTGTCGGCAAAGTCCGAAGCGACCAGATCGTCCCACTTCCAACCGGGCGGACCGAGCCGCACCGAAGCCACGCCCAGCATCACCCCTTCGCCGGCGGCATTCCGATAATGTCCGGGTTTGCCGGGATCGACCGGGGCACGGGTGGTGGCGTAGAACACTGGCACTTCCGTGGAACGCAATTCGGACGGCAGGCGCGCGGTCATGTCGAGCCGTGCATCCCGAAATACCACCGGGGTAGGAATCATGTGCGGCTGGAATGCGGTACACCCCGCCGTTGCGGCGAACACGAGCAACAACAGATAGGCAGCAGCTCGATTCATCTATTTCCTCCTTAATGCTGTCAGCCGTTCCTGTTTGTGTCCGGGGTATCGCCGGCGCCGCGTTGCATGGTCGTGTGGCATTCCAATATGCATTGAAAATCGGCATCGAGTCTTTTGACCACCGGTTGATGCTCATCATATCTTTAAATCATTGTTGAAAAAACTTACCGAGCCGACGCATTGAATGTCATGGCAATCTCTGATGTACTATCAATAAGGATGTGCGCTTTGGAACTGGTATTCCTGCGGCACCGATGGGCAGTGGTTGTCGCAGCCCACTTCGTGACATGGCAAACTCAGCACCAGGGCGCAGCGTGGGCCCACACCGCCGGCGACATTAACCCATTGTTCACGCGCGACTTCGCGCGCCTGACTTGTGTCGAACGCATCATCAAATGTACGGCAACTGCAAATAACGAAGGAGGCAAGACGATGAAACCGAACATTGCAGTATGGGCCATATTGACATGGTGTGCGCTCATATCCCTGACGCACGCGAGTAATGTCGGGTTTCTCCAAGAAACACCGTATTTCGCGCATTTCACCGATGAGGACCGCAAGATTTTTCATGAGACAGTGGATGACCTGCTCAAGGTCGGCAAGGACCAGGACACCCGCACCTGGACGAACCCGAAAACCGGCGCGAACGGCGATCTCCGTCTCTTGCCGGCCGCCACGGGCAGCGGTGGCTGCCGGGATATCGAGGTCCGCAATAGCGCCCGCGGGAGAACTGGCAAAGGTGTGCAGCGTTTCTGTCCGGATGAAAAGGGTGTGTGGAAGTGGAAACCTCAGGCCCAATGAGTGCATTGCGCCTCTATACGTCGTGCATTGAGCGCAGCCAAGCACGGCGGTCTCGGAGTATCGAAGCGTCAGTTGCGCGCGCGGTTTCGCACGCGGGCATTCCAACAACAGCGCCGGCGTTTGCGGCTCGTTGGGATTTGGAGTAAGTTGCACGCTCCGTGCAAAACCGTGAGCACATGATCATGTCCCGACAAATACACTGGATCGCGGCGGCACTGACCGCACTCCTCATCCAGGGCTGCGCCACCGGTGCCCAGGTCCGGGTCGATTACGACCAAAAAACAGACTTTCAGACTCTGCGGTCGTACGCCTGGGCGCCCATGACGGAAGAAGAGCGGCAGGAAAAGTCCCGCAACAGCCTCACCCACGAACGCATTCAGTCCGCCATCGACGCGCACCTCGCCGCCCGCGGTTATGCAAAAGTGGGCGAGGCCCAGGCCGACTTCCTGGTAACACACACCGTGACCGTCGAGCGCCGCACACAAGTACAAGAAACCCGGGCGTCAGTGGGCTATGGGCGCTACGGCGCGCACGGTGGGGTTGGGGTCGGGTATGGTATCCCAGTCGAGACCTCGACCTATCAATATAAGGTCGGAACGCTGATCATCGATGTCATCGACGCCCGGCAAAAGCGCCTCGTCTGGCGCGGCTCCGGCGAGCGAACCCTGGGAGAGGATCAGACGCCCGAAAAGCGGACCGAAATCATCAACGCCACGGTCAACGAGATTCTCAGCCGCTTTCCACCCGCGAGCAACAAGCCCAAGTAACGGTCCGCAGTTCCACCGTAGGCCACGGCCATGCGTGGCAAGTAGCACCCCTCCGGGATTCTGGACTTGGCGTTGTACCTCTCTGCTGTTCTGCTCTTGGCAAACCTTGATTATCATTTGGCACACCGGGCACTGCGGCTGACGGCTCGCATGGTCCTGCCGGTCTTGGAACTCAAGCGCGCTCGAAACCCGCACCATCGCAGCATGAAGATGCGGACAGTATCCGGCACCTGCCGGATGTCGGCGTCACCGAGTTGCGCCGGATAAAAGGACAGTTCCTGTGCGGTTTGTGCGATCATTGCCAGATGCATGAAGTTTAAAGTTGCGCGAGTAACGTTCGGACGGTTAAATCATGAGCCCTATCGAATTAGAAAAATACTCTGCTTTGCCGATCGTGGATGACTAGTCGATGGCGCGAATAACGACAATCCGCAAGTACGTCTTGAAGACAGCGGGGATTGTACTGGCAGTATTGTTGTTGATTGTAATTGGCTTATGGGTATTCATTGCCACGTTTGACCTGGAGGGTCAACGCGCACGTATTGAGAATCTTGCAAGCCAAGTCCTGGCGCGCGATGTTCGCATCGACGGTCCCATGCATCTCAGCGGATCAGTGTTCCCCCGGGTTTCCATTGAAAACGCACGCATCGCCAATCCGGATTGGGCGACACATCCCGATTTCCTGGTTGTAAACCGGCTTGAGGTCGGAGATCAGCCTTTTGGCTTTGTTGCGCGGCGGATTCGTGATTCGCGATGTCGAATTGACTGGCGCTACCGTTCACCTTCAGCGTGGACCGGATAAAAGCGCAACCTGGGATTTTAGATCCGGTACAAAACGGAAATCGTCGTCCGGTGCGATGCCTGACATTGTCGCATTGCACGCCAAAAACGTTTTGATCTTGTACTACCCCTCTGATCGACACCCCGTTGAGATCGGCATCGATGAGTTGCAGGGCTCATTGGTTCGAAACGAACCGGTGGCGTTGCGGATAAAGGGGGGAATCCGTGATTTTCCATTGAGCATCGAATTGCATGGCGGTACTTTGGCCGCTCTTTTCGATCCCGCGAAGCGCTGGCCATTCGAAGCTTCGCTGGATACTGATATCGGAAAGATCGACTTCGAGGGTTATGTCGAGGATCCGCTTACGCTGCACGGTCTTGATCTGAGAATAGCTTCGGATAAACAGAAGCCGCGTGAGCCGCTGTATTCCGGGCGAAGCCATGTGCCTTCGGTCGATCGCTATCAGGCGCATCTGAGCATGAACAGAGATGCCGACACGTATGCGGTGACACTGGCGGGCGAGTTTTATGGAGTTGACCTGTCACGCTTGTATGAACAGCCGCAGCAGCAGATAAAGCGTTCGTGGAAGATTCAGGAATTCAAATTCAACGCCCAGGGTTCCGGAAAATCATTTGGCGAGCTACTGAAAACGACCGCCATCGACATGACGGGCTCGGGTATCGAATATCGATCTCCAATGAAAGTGCCTGACCAGAAATTCTATGTGGCACGAGTTGACAGCTTGCGCGCTAAATCCAGGCGAAATGGCGGGTTTGAAGTGTTGGCCCAGGGAACGGCCAACCGTATGCCCGTGCAGTTTGCGCGCGTCCTTGAAAAATGCGCTGTATGCGCTTTGGCAAGGCCAGGATGTCCCGCTGGATATGAATATTCAAACAAAGGCGGCGAGCGCCCATTTTGCCGGCCGGATGATGAAACCTCTGAAGGCAGTTTTCGCTCGCCGGCCAGATATCGATGAAAGCCGAGCGATTTGGAAACGATCGGTGCCTTGGTCGGCCGGAAATGGCCGAAATCCGCTGCGTTGAGCGCGACGAGTCCGGTCACATTCAGCGATCGAACGCTGGCTTTTCCCGGCGTTCGGGGTCAACTGGGTTCACAGACCATAGGCGGTGAATTCTCGCTGAGATTCGATAATGGGTTTGACCTGTCGCTCAAGGCGCACACTGATCGTTTCAACATTCACGATGTGATGCCAGCGGGCAAGGTCCCGGACAGTCTTGTATTTGACATGAACGATTTGAATCTGGGCATTCAGGGCAAGGGCGATTCTTTCTTGCAATCCGTGCAGGGTGGCGCCTGGCAGATTACAGCCAGGAAGGGTCGGGCCGGCTGGCAGCCAAAGTCCCGGGCGGGCGAATACGTGTTTGTGCTGAACGACATTCGCTTCGACACTCATGACCGGGAGCCGGTCACGCTAGTCGCCCAGGGTTTGCTTAACGAATTGCCGCTTAAACTGGACGCTCAAGCAGGCCGGCTCGAGGAATTGCTCGGATGCCGTCCGAACCTTACCCGCTTACTCTGCATATCTCCGGGGTCGGGCCTGTCGGGTTCGTTTCAGGGTACGGTCAATAAGCCGCTTGCCGATCTGCCATCGTTGGCGATCTGAACGTGAAAGGCCGGCTGCCCGTTATCGGTCAGACGGTCCATGTCCCGCTCGACGCGCGAGGAGTCTGCAGACCTGCGTGGGCAGCTCGCGGTGTCTCGCGGGGACTTGAGACTGAGCGAATGTCGTCGCCAGGACGGATGGAATTGTGTAAACGGCGATCTGTTTTACCAGGCGGGGAAATCGCCCAAGCTCACGATTAATTCGTCTCGCAGCAGCATTAATCTGCGCGATATGCCGGAAAACCGGTGAAGCCAGATCAGAAAGACTCGAAAAGCGCCACGCGCGGTGATCGCATCGTTCCAAGATTGGCGTTCGACTTCAGCAAGCAGAGCACGCATGCTGTTGTCGTCGCCATCAAGGACTTGAGCATTAATTACAAAGAAACGCCCATTGCCCTGGCGAATGCCCGTGTTACCGCAGGAAATGGCGAATTGCCAGTGGTATCGCCGAATATCGTTCTGTCATAGACAAACTCAAGCGCTCTATCCCGGTTCGAGGTCGACAGCTCAAGTCATCCGACCAGAGCAAGGTTCGAGCTTGAGGCTAACAAAATTGAATTTCGGTGAAATTCTCAGGAAACTGAAGGTTACCAATGAAGTTGCCGGTACCCTGGATCTGAATATGAACGTGAATGCGGCAAGGCAGGACCTTGCGCCAGTGTGATCGGTTCCGCCAATGGTCAACTTCAAATCGTTGCCGACAAGGGCTCCATCCCGAAGTGGGCACTGGAAATCTGGGCGGGGGCCTGGTGGACTCGTTATTCCCACCACCTGGACGGAGTATCCAGTGACCGATCTGAATCGTGCGGTGGGGCGCTTTATCTGGCAGACGACGTTACGCGCAGCGAGACGCTGCTGGCGGCACCAAGCGGGTTAGTTGTCGGGGAGGCCATCGTCAATTGGCAGAATGAGCAGGTTGATGGCCTGTTGACTTGAACTGAAGGATCCCGACTCTTGTTTCATCTGGGTACGCCGATAGGACTCAATGGGACCTTGGCGCATTCCAAGATCGCCTGGGCGAGAATCAGGGATGTATCGATTGGGCAAATGGGCAATCGGCCTTTCAAACCCAGCCACATTGATCGTGTTGTTCGGTGATGTAGGCGCGAAAGAGAAAAATCCCTGCGCCGCATTGCTCAAAACGCCCGCTCATGACTGATGGATACCCGCGACTTCCCGGCGTTGAGCGGGCGAGTCGCGCCGGTGGCGGCAATCGCTCATGGAGGTTCTCTAGAACAACACGCCGAGCAATGTTTTCAGCAGCTCTTCCAGCGGCATCATGGTCAGCAGCAGCGGCACAATCGGCGCCAGCGTGGCGACCACCAGGTGAAGGACGGCGTCTCGTAACCGGCGCGACTCGCATGGTCCGCACGACCTCGAAACTATTGCCCAGATCGGCGAGGGACTGGATGTCGCCGCTGCCCACCAGCGGCTCATCGGCAGGCGCTCCGCCGCGCAGCCATTGGCATCGAACTCGCGCACGTAACGTCGGCGAGCGTGCCGTATTCGCGAAGGCCCGTCCGCTTCGCGTGCGGCAAGCTGAGGCGCAAACACCAGGAGCGGGCCAAGTACCACGCACAACAAAAGACGACCACGACGGCGATCTCGATCTTGTACTCAGTCAGCGCGGCGCCGAGGTAGAGAATCCGGTTGGCGAGCGGTCCGGCAAGAATGGCGCCGTGTGCGACCGCGAGCGGGGCAAAAGCATAAACGTGTTGGCAGAGAAACCCGAGGCCGCCGACGCGATCCGGATGCGTGGGAATCAGGTTCAACTCGATGCGTGACACCTGCCAGAGGAAGCGCATCCAGATAAACAGTCGGAAATACCAGCGGCACAGCAGGAACTGGAAGAACGGCAGGCTCACGTAGCCATACCACCTTCCGGCGAGCGAGAGCTTCGACCCGCTAACGGACGGCGTCGCGTACCACGTGGCCGCGTCGAGCGCCATGTACTGGCGCCAGACGATCAGACACCGACGACATACACGAAGGCGATCAGCAGCACCTCGGCCGAGCACCGAGTTGCGCAGCCGAAATGCTGACGCGATGGCGGCATCGAACCGCGTCATGGCGCTTTCGGGAATCAAACGGCGTTCCAGGAAGACCTTCACCACGGAACGCATGCGCTGATGCACCACAAGCTCGGCAGCGATCAGCAGGGGCAGTCGCTACCAGGAAGCGGACGTGAACTTCCACGTCCTCAGAAATGGTACGGTTACACTTCCGCCCAGCACCTGTCCTTCCAGCGCCGATAGGACCAAGAGCGGTAGCCAGGCAAACAGCGAGATGACGATGATGCGTTGGCGCACCAGCATCAGCGCATCGTCGGACAGATGCGTGCGCCGCAGAAGCTGGAACAGCGGCCCGCCCAGTACGAGCGAGAAGTCCTGCGACTCCAGGTTCAGCCGTTGCTGGACAACGGACGTGCGGGATTTCATTTGCGCGCCCCTCCCCGCGGGAGTGAAGCTCGTGTCGTTAAGCGGGCAAGCCGCCTCCCCCACGGCACGCGGCAGACCGGGAGGTCGCCGCGTGCATAGGGAACACGGGAAGGCTCAGGCCACGGCCGGAACCGTGCGGACAAGTTCCCCTACTTCGCGGTGCCGGTGACTTCCACTTCGACGCGGCGATTCTTGGCGCGGCCCGCGGCGGTCTTGTTGTCGGCGATCGGCTTGGCCTCGCCCATGCCGGCTGACTTCCATCTTGCTGGCGTCGAGCGCCGTAGGCTGATGCACGGTAAGCACGTACGGCTTCGGCGCGCTTGACCGACAGCTTCTGGTTGTATTCCGCGGCGCCGGAGTCTATCGGTGTGGCCGGTAATTTTAATCGTCTTGGCTGAGTCCAACTCCGCCCTCGCCTGTTCGCGGTATTCCTTGATCTTCTCCGTCCCGTCGGCGTCAGGTTTGCCTTGTTGACGGCAAACAGCGCCGCGGCCTCGAACACCATGACCTTCGGGGTCGGCGGCGGGGGCGGTGGCGGTGCCACTACCACCGGCGCGGGCGCCGGCTCGGCCGCCTTCGGCTCGGCTTCGGCTCGGGGAACAATTCGGGGTGGCATTCCTTGGTGGCGTTCGCTTTGCTCCAGGCGGAGGTCGAACATGCATTTGCCATTGCTGTCGCGCGCGACCTTGCCGTTGGCGTCGTAGACATATCCCGGCGACATCGCCGCCTGGGCGGAAGTCGCTGCTAGGGAGGCAACCAGCAGCGACGACAACGCCAGCGTGGTCGAGAAAAGCTTGTTTGTGTTTGTCCATAAGTGTGATCCTCTATATAGATTGAGTGATGGTCTGCAAACCCCAGACCGGTGGTAAACCGTGTGGCAAGCCGGATAGCGTTGTCGATCGGTGCCGCTCGCCAAGACCGGCTTTCGCCGTGTGAAGCTAGTGTATCGGTGGATGCGTGTTACCGTCAACGGACGGGGTAAATAGGCGCGGGGTGCGCGTATTACTTCGGGAAGATGAGTTGCAGCCGTAACTGCCAGTTCGGGGCGCGAACTCGTGACGCTCGACGTTGTAGAAGGCCACCGTATGGGCGTTGAGCGGCTGCTTGCCGACCTTAAGTATATGGCCGATGCCCAAGCCCCTGCGGCATGGTCCATTGGTTACCGCTGCCGTGGTCTCCCAGTTCGCGGTGATGAATCCCTGGTGAAAACGTCAGGTAGCGCCCGGACCGCGATGGTAATATTGGACCATGGTCCAACCTGGCGGCTTGGATAACCGGCCGATTCGGCGACGTGGCGTCGGCGCTGCATGAAGTGGCCGCGGCGCTGCTGTTCAGCCGGGAATTCTCATTCGTCGCTGTCAGAAAGTGAAGCGCGGTCCCAGATAGAGGTAAAAGCTGCCATCACCCGTGTCCGCACGACCGTAAGCGAAGTAGAAGGGTCCGATCGGGAATCGACTCCCAGGAGCAGCCGCCCGCGGGCGGATGGCGTTGTCGTAGGACGCATCTTTTCGATCCTGCCACACGTTGCCGCGCTCGAGGGTGACGCCGGTCAGATAGGACCTAAGGAACTGAATGCTATTGATCCGACTAGAGGCCAGTGAGATCAGCCCCGCGTCCCGGCCGCTCAATTGATTATCCTGCAATCCGGAGAGGCGCATGAAGCCGCCCAGCCGCACCAGCGCTCCCGGGCGCCGTGTTGTCCAAGGTGCTGAAGGCAGAAATCCTGCCGTTAACGGTATTACGCCCCCAAGTAAAGGCATGGAAAGATAGTTCAAAGTAGCCTGGTCGTAATC